>CAYYIS010000035.1:0-49350 GCA_964470965.1 uncultured Gemmatimonadota bacterium
CAGTTGTTTCCGATTGGGCCACATGTATTCCCGGAACCAGGCCACATGGGAAAGTCCCACCATTGTAAACGTTCGCCAGTTGCGGGCGAACGCGTTAGTGAGTCCCATGCCGGTGAGGGTTGGCCCGGTCATGTTCACGGAACCGACGATGCCGATGGTGAACGCATGGGCATTGATTGGTAGGTCCAGATTAATCAGTCCGGCTTCGGCCAGAACCCGGGCGATGCCCAGATAGAATATGAAAAGCAGCGTCAGGAACAGAACTGCAATCGGGAGCGTAAATCCAATGGCGTGGAGCCAGCAGATCAAGAACAGCCATCCGGCGATGAAGCCGAATACGGCGGTTCGGTAGGAGAATAGCTCGTCTTCGTCGCGCAGGTCGGTAGCCTTACCCAGCGCATGCTGCCAGACCGTTTTCAGGTGGGCGCGTGCCATCCACAGTCCCCACAGCACGAACATAATCAGCCCACCTGAAAACTGAATGGACACCAGGCCGCCGGGTACAATGGTGGTAGCGGGAGATACCACTCCCAAGCGGTTCAGTATGCCGGTCTGAAGGATGCCTACCAGTTGAAAGATCCAGACACTGAACAGGATCTCAACATTCACGAAAAACGCGAAACAGAGCACGTATGGCACCAGCCTTAGATTGATGGGCGGAAACGCCGGATCCAGGACCATCGCCATGGGCGGATTCGGAATAGGGATACGTGGGATCACTTCCCAGTATGATATGCAGTTCCAGATCATTATGGCGAACGTGATGATGAAACCGGTGTGGAAGGCCCGATTCCTGTATAATTTTGGTATGCGTGAAGATCCGTCCTCTGATTCGACCAGTCTGAGGATGACCTCACCCATGGGAAACCGCAACCGCTCGTGTTCCACCCATTGCCGGCGCATGATGACCACCAGGCAGGCGCCCACGAATAGAATCGTTCCCAGGGCGGAGAACCACCAGAACAACGGTGTCACCCAGACACGCCAGGGGATAGCGCCCCCGGAAGGAAGACCGGCAAAGAAATAAGTGACTTCCTGCCGGTCGTTGGGCAGGACCAGCCAAGCCGGCAGGTATTCGAAAAAACGTTCCGCCCACTGGTTTTCGGGACTGGCGTAATAGTTGGGGGCGATGATCAAGCTCACTAAGTATCGCACCATGCCCCAGTCCGGTACCATGGCCGCGATCAGGCCCATACAGAAGACAACAATCAACTCAGAAGTGGAGAGGGCGGAAGCGTGTGATTTCAGGCGCAGCAGCAGATTGGGGATGAGGATGAATAGCAGATACGGGAGGATCAGGCACAACGGCATCTGGGGAAACGTGATGTAGTTGTAACTGGTCTGCGCCGAGGCGTATTGCCCCCAGAAGCTCACCACCACTGAAAAGGCAAGGCCTATCAGTGCCGTCCGCAGCGCTATGGGTTGTGGGGAGGTCCTATCCTCCGCATGAACCGCCCCGGTGTTCAATCGGAACTCACCTTCGGCTCCTGCAGCCAGAATCCCCCGTCCACACGAAGCGACGCGCCCGTGATGTAATCTGCTGCATCGGAACAGAGGAATGTGGCGGCTTTTCCCAGATCTTCCATCGAGCCCAACCGCCCCCAGGGCAGTCGTTTACCGCCTTCTTCAATCTGTTCTTCGGTGCTGTATTGGCGCTCACCCGGCGTGTCTGTCCAGCCCGGTTCGATCACGTTAACACGGATACGATGTTCGAGCAATTCCGTGGCTATAATGGAAGCCATGTGGTTCATGCCGGCCTTGGCAGTGCTGTAGGCCAGGGAACCGGCAAACGGCATGAACGACATCACGGAACTGATGAAGAGCATACTACCACCGGTCCCCTGCTTCACCATCTCCCGGGCGCCTGCCTGGGCCGTATGGAATGCGCCCCAGAGAGATACATCAAGTGTACGTTTCATCCCATCGATGGACGTTCCCAGAAACGGTTCACGTTTCGAATAATACGCATTACACACGATAATATCGAGCCGCCCGAGAACATCGATCGTTTCTGCGATCATCCGGTCGACCGCCTCCCGGGAGGCCACATCCGCGCCGATCGCAACAGCCTCCTGCCCCATTGCCCGAACATCGTCGGCGACCGTTTCCGCCTCGGCTCCATGAGAATGATAATTTACCGCCACCGAAGCCCCGGCCCTCGCCATCTCGAGCGCACATCCCCTGCCGATGCCCCGCGATGACCCGGTAATGAGTGCCACCTTTCCGCTGAGATCTACCTGCATAAGCCCTCCGTGATTGACATATTACAGCCGAGACAACTTCGTTTATTTCAATTATTCCGCTCTACGGGCCTGCGTGTTAAATACATCATCGCGCCCGCTTTTGCAACCGCAAATAATGAAAAGCGCCTAGGCGCCCGACACCGGAGCCATCCCGCACTGAAGTACCCGACTTCCGGTCCACCGGGGCGCACGGCCCTTCAACATAACGGGCCGGTACATTGCCGGTAGGATTTTTTCAACCAGGGCCTGCGGTTACCTTCTTTGGTCCGGTCGATCGGGGATGTTGCCTCAGGCCTCGGTTCATAGCCGAAATGCGCCAGGATCAGCGGTACATAATACGCGAACATCGAGGCAGTGTCCTCAGTAATCCGGTCCACCTCAAGAACCGGGTTTACCAAGGCACATGAACCCCCAGCTCCGCCGCTGCCTTTTCCAGTCCCGTCCGATGTCCTTCCCCGATCGGAATGCCCTCGCGACGGTATTCCTTCTCCCGTTCCCATTCCGGTCCTCCTGGAAGTTCGGCCTTCTTGAATCCAGGCAATGGACGCAAGTTTGCTATAGTGTCTGTTGTTCGGTCAATCTCCTCTTCGAACGCCTCTCCGTCCACAAACACCTCCGGGTCGAGAACCCAGCAGAACGCGCCGTAATAAGCGTTGGCCCATCTTCGCTCACCTTCACGGTAGCCGGGCAGCATCATGCCGCCGAGTCCTGCTGAGAGGAAATTGGTGGCGGCCCTCAGACCGAAACTCCTAAACACCGCTGCAGGCATCTGGGTGAAGATGGATTGGAATCGCGCCGAGGTTACGTCCCATTCATCCATAACGCTGGAGCACATGTCTGCGATTACCGGGTAGCCCTCTTTTGCAGGAAATCCGAAGCTCAAAGGACAGTTGTCGAGAGGGTGATGCGCCCACGAACTGGTGTTCCGGTCTGAGGGCAAGCGGGCACACAGCCCGGATACGCTGAATCCGATCAAACCCTCCTTTACAGCCATCCGGGTGTATTTTCCGGCGCTGCCGAAGTGAGCGTGGTTGCGGCTTACGGCCATGCAGAGCCCTATGTTTCTTGCCTTTTCGATAGCCAGCTCCGTGGCTTTGTGCGCCGCCAGGTGCCCGAGCCCACCGTCACCGTCTACAAGCACGGAAACTGGTGTTTCTTTGAGAATGCGGACATCCGGTTTTGGATTCACATACCCGTTTTGATAACCACGGGAATAGCCGGCCAGTGGCTGGCTGCCGTGGCTGAAAACGCCGCGCAGATCCGTGTCCACCATCAGGTCCCCTATGATACCGGCATCTTGGGCTGGTACACCTAGTTGCCCTAGGATGCCGGTAATCAGGCTATGCAAATCCGAAACGGTGACACGAACGAAAGAGGTAGGGGGAGCGTTCATGGAGGACTCCACGTTATGGGTTCATTGATCCATTGGAGAGACACCTTGCACAATCCGAGGGAATGTATGAAAACAGCTTGATAAAATCCATAAAATAAGTAAGGATCAATGACCTTTACGGTTCGCCGAATAGCGTTGACACCATAAGGTACGGAGTCTATATTGGCTGAGTCGTTGGGAGTGTTTGATATTTTATTGGATTTTATCGAAAATGAGGCAGGTTACATGGTGTTGATGGAAGAGAATTTCCGACGGCACATCGTCAACAACCCGTATCCCGGTAGAGGGCTTGTTGTCGGACGTTCATCCAATGACCGCACCTGGCTGCTGATTTACTGGATCATGGGGCGTAGCGAGCACAGTCGGAATCGCCGGTTCGTGGCAGAGAACGATGTGCTCAGGACAGAAGCGGTAGACCCCGGTCTCGTGGAGGACCCAAGCCTGATAATCTATGAGCCCATGGTCGAGCGCTGTGGCATTTACGTCGTTACCAACGGAGATCAGACCGCCACAATTTCGGAATTCCTGAAACAAAGTAAAACGTTCGATGAGGCACTGGCCACCAGGGAACGAGAACCCGACCCGCCCAATTATACACCGCGCATCAGCGGGATGCTGGATCTGAGGCGTGATCTTCCCGAGATCACGCTCAATATCCTGAAAGCCAATATATTCGACCCTGAACACACGGATGGAACCACGTTTCGTCCAACCCCGCCGCCCCCCGGCGCCGGGGTCTGCCTGACCACGTACATGGGTGACGGCCAGCCCCTGCCCTCCTACAGGGGCGATCCGCTGCCGCTGCCCTGTGAAGGAGCGCCGGAAGATGTCTTGTCATCCTACTGGAATGCGTTGGATCCGGACAATCGGGTTTCTCTTGCCGTAAAACAGATCGATCCGCTCACCCAGACCAGTGCACTGCTCATCAAGAACAAACACGGTGACGCCTGATCCACCACAACTATATCATGAAACATTACATAAACAACTTGATTGCAATAATTTGCCATTCTTCAATGTCCCTGATTCTTCTGCTGTGCATCCTTCTTTCCTGCACTGCCACACCCCCTGACCGGGCTACCTGGGTAGAGGCCATATCGCACAAAAACCTCGGTCTCGCCTACATGTACCGCAACGATTACGACAGTGCAGTCGAGGCATTTGAAACGGTCGCCCGTCTGATTCCTGAGGATCCACTGGGAAACGCCAACCTGGCCGCGGCGCACCTGAAACGCCAAGACCCTGAGGTTGCACGGACCGCTGTAGACAGGGCGTTGCACCTGGACGCAGCCGATCCTGTAGTGCGGGCCATCGAGGCGGACGTCTATGAGGCGGAAGGAGAGGTCGATCGGGCGATGGCGGTCCTCGAAGAGGTGTTGGAGATGTATCCTGGCGAGATTGCCGTCAGGTACAAGTATCTCAAGCTGTTACAGAGAGTACGTAGAACGGATCCGCCCGTCACGGAAACAGTAACTCAGCTATCACGGATCATAGAAACATCTCCGGACAACCTCGCGGTCCTCGCAGAGCTTGGTGAAGCCCAAATACGCCTGGGGCAATCGAAAGAGGCACTCGATACCTACAACGCTGTCGATACGCTGCTGATCGTTCCTGAAGAAAACATCCGGGCGTACCTCGCGACCACTCTGTCTGCGCTCAAAGCTGAAGATGAACAGGCCGCACGACGTAATGCCGGTATCCTTGGTAACCTGCTCAAGGTGGATCCCACCTACCGCCAGTCACGCGACGCCCTAGGGGACCCTTCCCAGCAGCATCCGCCCCTTTCAAGGTTTAAAACCGCACCGGTCGACCTCGCTCACACTGTGGCGGAATCGTTGATTGAAATGAGATATTCAGAGGTGACGGAAGAGGCGTTTCCTGAGCAACCGGTGATTCATATGGGTGACGTACGAGACCTTATTCTTGTTGATTTTAATCTGGATGGCCGGTTAGACATCGCGTGGGTAGATGCCGCTGGAATTCATCTACACGCGAATGAAACATCTGGAATGGTGGATGTGACCCGTGCGGTCGGTCTGGCTTCCATCAGCCGAGTCCGTCGCTGTGCGTTTGCAGATATAGACAACGATGGGGACCCGGATCTCTATCTCAACCGGACCGGTCGGGATGCCTTGTACCGAAACGACGATGGCGTTTTTTCAGCGATTCGTAACTCATCGTTTTCTGACCGTCCCGACGGTATTCCCGTCGATGCACAATTTTCAGATATCGATCACGACGGCGATCTGGATCTCCTGCTGGCCGAAGGCGCTGACTTCCGATTTTATCGAAATGTGAACGACGGAGTGTTTGAAGAGGCAACGGAATCTACCGGTATCTCGGTCAAATCCCACGCGGACAGCATCAGAACGACAGCGCCCCGTCCGAGTAAACAGGAACAGTCGGACGTGGT
Source organism: uncultured Gemmatimonadota bacterium (assembly GCA_964470965.1). Taxonomy (GTDB): domain Bacteria; phylum JAAXHH01; class JAAXHH01; order JAAXHH01; family JABIQT01; genus CAYYIS01. The sequence continues at coordinate 6,050 of CAYYIS010000035.1, forward strand.
TGCCAATTATCACGGCGGCAATCCCATACAAGGCGAGTTCACCGATATTCTGAGCGTGGAGTCAATCGAAGACATGCTCAATTTCGGTCAACGCATGGCCATTGCAGACTTTGATCTCGACGGTGCCCTTGACGTGTTCCTTGTTATCTCGGAAAGTTCGATCCGGTTGTTCAGGAACGTCCGGCAGGGTCGATTTATCGACTGGACGGACCGGATGGGCATTCAGGATATGCACGGGATTCAGCAGGTGCTACCGGGGGACTTCAATAACGACGGTGCCCCGGATTTGTTGTTGCTCGGACAAACTCCGACACTCCTGTTTAACCAGCAGGGAAGCTTCTTTGACCGTCGGAACACACCCATGACCTTATCGGATGCGCTCAGTTCAATCGTGGTATCGGACGGTGCGGTCCTCGATTTTGACAACGACGGTTTTACAGATCTTGTTGTTTCTGGTACTGGCGGCATCGAGCGGTCAGGACTGTGGCTGATACGTAATCTTGGAGAAAGCCGGTTTGGGAACGCCACAGCATTGATGCCGCAAATAGCGTCAAGCGGTATACTGGATACGGGTGACCTGGACGGGGACGGGGATATTGATCTGGCCTGGATCGACTCTCATATGAGAGTGCTGCGTAACGACGGCGGCAATATGAACCGATGGCTCCTTGTAGAGCTCAACGCTGCGTTACGGGGCAGCGGTAAGAACAACTTCTACGGAGTCGGTGCTACCATAGAACTTAATACGGAAACACACTATCAGAGCCGCCTCGTTACCACCCCGGTAACCCACCTGGGTCTTGGCAGCTATGACCAGGCGGATGTAATGCGTGTGATCTGGCCCAACGGGGTTCCTCAGAACCGGATCACCCCGGAAACCAGCACACGTATCGTGGAGGAACAGCGGCTCAAGGGCTCCTGTCCGTCCCTTTACACCTGGGACGGTGAGAAGTATGTATTCGTTACCCATTTGATGACGAGGAGCGCCATCGGTGCATTAACCGAGACCGGTGTTCCGGCCTATCCCGATGCGGCGGCTGATTACGTAAAAATCCGTGGCGACCAACTCAGGGCCGTAGACGGGAAATTCACAATTAACGTTGTAGAAGAGTTGTGGGATGCCGTATACATGGATACGGCGCAGCTTCTTGTTGTAGACCATCCAGAGAGTACGGAAATATTCGTTAACGAAATCTATGTTCCACCTCCCTATCCCTCGTTCGAACTGTTGACGGCCACGAACAGCCTGTTACCCCGGTCAGCCACCGATCACCGCGGGCGTGACGTATTGCCTCATCTCACGGCGCGAGATTCCCTGTATGCAGGCGACTATTCACAGGGTACATACCAGGGCAATGCGGAAACACACGCCATCACCCTCGATCTGGGTGACCTCTCGTCCACATCGGATATAATGTTGTACCTCTGCGGCTGGATAATGCCGCTCGAACCAAGTTCAAACCTGGCGTTGTCCCAGATACCTGATACGAAGGTCATTCCGCCGTATCTCGAAGTGCCGGATAAAAACGGTATCTGGCAGACGGTTATCGGCTATACCGGGTTCCCATCCGGCGAACACAAGACCATCGGTATTGACCTGACCGGTAAATTCCTGACGGACGACTATCGGGTCCGTATCACTACCAACCTCGAATTGTACTGGAGCGAGGCGTTCTTTACGGTGGACGAACCGGCCGATATGCCGCAGACCATCACCCGCCTAACACCGGATCGGGCGGATTTGCACTACCGTGGCTATTCCCGGGAATACCGAGTGACATCGAACGGCCCGTTTCTGCGTGATTACAGTGTTGTCAGCACCGCACCACAGTGGCTGCCGTTTGAGGGGTACCGTACCCGATACGGTGATGTAACCTCCCTGTTCCAGTCTACGGACAACCGGTATGTCATCTTCAGCTCCGGCGAAGAAGTCACCCTGACCTTCGATGCCTCCGCACTTCCTGATCTGCCCGAAGGGTGGGCCAGGGACTACGTCCTACACACCGACGGATGGCTCAAAGAAGGCGATCTTAACACCGCCACCGCAGCAACCATCGCACCGCTCCCGTTCCACGGGATGTCCGATTATCCCTATGGCGCTGATGAACATTACCCCGTCTCCCCGGACATCCGTGATTACCAAAAGGCCTACAACACCCGATGGGTATCCCAGGCCGCGTTCCGCCGGGAGATCCAAATATACGGCGACGGCCTCGCTGGTTTGGGGAACGGTAAAAAATAGCCGGGATTAATCGGCCGGTGCCATTTTGGACTTTTATTCCTAGACTACTGCGCCAGAGGGCCCCTATGCCATAGAGGCCTGCCACGGCGTGTTCGTCCCATTATTTTGTCGAGCGTATCCAACACCACCTTACCGGAAGGGCCTCCCTTGATGCAATTGACAGAAAACGACCTCGCGATTTATCGCGAGCGCGGCAACTGGATCAGTCCGGTGCTCTACTCCGATGAAGAGATCGCCGAACTGCGTAAAGCAGTTAAGGATGTGTGTTCGGGGCGCAGGGAACCCGGTTGCCGGTATTGGCTCGGTAGCGGACCGGAAGATCTGGATCCACACAATCCTCGTGTTATCCAGGTCAACAACGCCTGGTGGGTCAACAGGCGTATGCGCGAGGCGGTGCTCGACCCCCGGCTGGGGTTCATAGGGGCACAATTAACGAATACCGATGAGGTACGGCTCTGGCACGATCAGGTTATCTACAAACCCGGTGTCGGTCCCGACGGTCGCGATGAAAAGGCTGGAAACGTCGGGTGGCACCAGGATTACGCTCATTGGCAATGCGCCAGCACCCACAACTTTGTTACCGCCTGGGTGGCTCTGCAGGACACGGGGCCGGAGAATGGCGGTATGCGGACCATTGTAGGCTCACACCAGTGGGGCCTGAGTGAAAGCGCCAACACCTTCGGAGAAAAAAACCTGGAAGAACTGGCGGATCGGTTCCGCCGTGAGGACCAGTCCTGGGCCGACGAGCCCTGCATCCTGAAAGCGGGTCAGGTCAGTTTTCACCATGCGTTCACGTTCCACGGTTCGGGACCGAATCTGACAAACGAGCCGCGCCTCTGCTTCATCGTGCACATGATGCCGGCGGACTGTGCCGTCAATGAAGCGGGGCGTTATCACCAGAACCTCGATCTGCTCGGTCCCGACAAGCGCACCGGCGACCTGTTCGCCGGCCCCTGCTTTCCCCGGATCTGGGCCAAGGGTATGAAAGCGGGACGCACGATACGATAATGTCTCACCATTTTATGCATCAGCAAATACCAACTCTTTTTCATCCGGATCTTGTATTTGAGGAACCGGTTGCCCGTCCTGTTGAGGGGATGCCTATCGGCAACGGACGTATGGGAACACTGGTGTGGACGACGCCTTCTTCGGTTGTATTCCAGATCAATCGCATGGATGTGTTCCCGGTGAACAGAAAGGCATCCGGCGATCACTGTGGAGAAATGAAAATTATCGATGGCGTGATACAGTTTCCTACCCGACCCGGAGGTCGTTACCGGATTCTTTCGGGTCAGGATCAGAACGGCTGCAGTGGGTAAACCCTAGGACCACTTAGGAGAAACTATGACAACAGCATCCGATAGAACAGGTGTTGTGCCCGTGCCGCATCCTATGGATGTGATTGAAGACATTGAACGCTTCCGGCGGGACCACCAGCAAGACGGCTACGAGAAGATGACTGGCTTTTGCTACAAACCGGATTTTGTACATGAGTTCCATATCCATGATGACCAGTATGCACTGGTTCTTTACGGGGAATACACATTGAAGATCAAGGGACCAATAATTGACGGCAGAAATAGCCCTCGATTCTGGAGGCGGGGCGTCGAATCGGGGATGGGCGGTACAGAGCTGAAAGCAGGAGAAGAAGTGACTTTGAATGTAGGCGACAGAGCCTATGTGCATCGTGGACAGTGTCACGAGGAGACCGGTGGAAGCCAGGGTGCTGCTGTGCTGATCTCCGCGCGCGGACCGAAGAATCAGTGATTCAGGCCAGCCGATCACATTCCTTTTAGATCTTGTGCCATCAACTACCGGGGGAAGTGCCGCTTTCTGTGGTTGGAAGAACAGCGCAATCCCCATCTAAAATCAAGCCGGGGGGGGCTTTCCCGATCCGGTTCTAGGGCCAGGCCATCTCGGGCTGACGCAGCTTCGACCACAGTCCGTGCGTCCGTGAGCCTTCAGTTCAAACGGTCTCTGATCATCATTGGCGGCAACCCTTGTGCCTGATGCCCATGCAACGCTTAGGCATCTTTCTTTATTTAGCGCATTTCAGGGACTGCGCCTTTAAATTCCTACACGTGTTTATGCAATGATTTGGGGGAACTATGGCTGACCGACCCAACATACTATTTATCGTTTCCGATCAGATGGTCGCGGCACTCACCGGTGTCTATGGCCATCCGGTGGTGCAGACACCCCATCTGGAACGCCTCGCTACGGAGGGTGTCCGGTTCAACAGTGCCTACACCCCATTTCCTCTCTGCTCTCCCGGTCGCGCCTGCATAATGACCGGTCGGCACGCGTCTGAAATCGGCGCGTGGGATAACGGTGCGCTTTTGCGGGCCGATCAGCCCACGTTCGCACATTATCTGGCCAACGCCGGGTATGATACAGTGCTTTCCGGTAAGATGCACTTCGTCGGCCCGGAACAGCAGCACGGTTTTCGCAAGCGCTTGACGACCGATATCTATTCTTCAGATTTCAACTGGGTCAAACCGGAGTGGATCGCCATCAAAGAGACTAACGGACAGGATTGTGAATCCGTCATGGCTCATCGTCCCTCCTACAATGCGAAGGGATACACCGGGGACGGTGTGACGATAGATGAGTGGCACAACGCGCTAAGTTACGATGAGGAAACCCACTTCCGGGCGATTGAATACCTGCGGTCCCGGGCCAGAGGACGGTCGGACGACCCGTTTCTGCTGTGTGCCTCCTACCACCACCCTCACGAGCCGTTCTGGCCTCCTCGGGAATACTGGGATATGTACGATGGCGCCGAGATCGCGATTCCTGATTTCCCGGACAACCTGGCAGAAACATATTCCATGATGGATCGAAATCTGAATGCCTACCACGGTGTCCATCGCTACGATCTCCGGGATCCGGTCAGTCTGTACCGCCTGCGCCGAGCGTACTACGGACTCGTCACCTACATGGATCGCAAAGTCGGTGAACTTCTCGATACGTTACGGGCGACCGGTCTGGCGGAGAATACCGTCGTGATCTTTGCCAGCGACCACGGCGATATGCTGTGTGAAAAGGAGATGGTGCAGAAGCGGTGTTTCTACGAATGGTCCTGCCGTGTGCCGTTAATAATCCGGTTCCCGGGCGGTTGGAAAGCCGGCAACAGCGTGAATACGGCGGTTTCCCTCCTCGATATCTTGCCCACCTTCTGCGACCTTGGCGGTGTCGACGACCGCCTGCCCTACGATGGCGGCAGCTTGCTGCCGCTGCTCGAAACGGACGAGCCGGATCGCCTGATATTCTCTCAGGCACACGAAGCGGTGGGGATGCCCTGCATCATGGCAAGGCAGGGGCGGTACAAGTACAACTATATCCACGGCTGTGAACCGCAGTTGTTCGACCTCGAGTCGGATCCCGGAGAATGGCATAACTTGGCCAATGATGAGACTTATAGCGTTGTTGCTGATTCTCTGCGTCGAAACATCCTGGACCGGTTCTCCCCGGAAACTATGGTCATCGAAAACCTGGCCAGCTTGCGTCGCCGTGCTTTGATTCGCGACGTGATGACTGCCCAAGGCCGCACGTGGGCGCACTTTCCTGACTTCGACGCGCGTAAGGGGGCACTGGATCAGTATTAACAGGGGAATCCGGCACGTTGCGAAATGTCTCGGTTTCCAGATGCCCGAGCATCTGGAAACCGGATTCGTGGACGGCGCCACGGGCACGGCAAATTGTAAAAAAGGAGATTTAAGAACGGAGCCTGGCTGTTTTACGGATACCGCCTGTGAGTTTTGACACGCGGTGTTTATTTCGACCCCGTTTCTTTCGGAAAAAACGAGGCGCATGAAGAGGGGCTTTTGTCAGGAGGAGTCGATCACGCGTTGGTGCAGTTGTTCCCGGTGTTGGATTGACTATCCCCGCTTTCGGCGATGCAGTATTCCCCCCATTCCTTCAGAAAGTCGGAACTGCTCCATTCCTTTTTAGGACCTACACCGGTGATAATCTCCACACCCAGTTCCTGGCATATACCCCATTCGCTGATGTTGGTGTGGTCGGTCCGGTCGCCACCCTTGGTAAAGACATGTGGGCGAATGTGCCGGATGGCCTCGACAACGGAGGAATCTCCTTCTATTTCGAACGGAATCACATAGTCCACTCCCCGGATGCAGGAAACTATCCGGGAGCGGGTCATCAGATCCATAAACGGCCTGCCCTTCTTCTCTCTTAAGAAGGAATCCCCGTTTACGATCGCCACCAGGATATCTCCATACTTCTTCGATTCCACCAGACAGGCTGCATGGCCGGGATGGATTGGATCGTACCCGCCGGAGGTGGTGACGATGCGCCCTGCCAGCGTTTCCCTGACGAGTTTGAACGCATCCAGATCTAAAATTTCTGCATAATGGGTCATAAAGTGATTTGTAACAGGGTTAATTGTCAGCCGATGGGCGAAAAGGATGTAAATGGCCTGCAGACAGGGCTCCTGCCGAGTCTGTAACCACACTTGGCCTTTCTGGTAGAGCGGAGACAGTCACCCAAAACGGCAAGCACTCCACTCGATTCTCCCCGGCGCAGGTCACCATGGCTGCCGATAGTATCATATCCGGGCCCTGAAGTGGGCATCAGGAAACTCTGGGCATGAACATGTCCTGTAAGTCAGGTTAAGTGCCCCGGCAACCGTTTCGCAAACATATGAAATGGATAGGAGGATGTCAAGAAGGAAGAGATTTGAATATGGGAGGAATTCAGTGTCTGTTCCAAACAGGTTATATTAAGGTCTTGCTGATGGTTGTAGTCCGGCCCGGTGGCATCCGTACGGTCATTCCTGTCACCGGGAAATCATTTAGAGCTGCACTGTTAACGGCAGGTAGAGTGTTACACCATATCGTCGGAGGTTAACCGTGATGCTTTCGCTTCCAATAGGATCTTCTCATATTCCGGCTGATTAAAATACGCCCGCTCCAGGGCATCCGTCCCGGTCGTCACATCCGCTGTCACCCAGTGGGTGGCGTAGCCACGGCGCCAGCGGTCCGATGTGTTCCGATGGGAGGTGTGCAGTGTTTCGCAATGGTGGAACACCACGCCTCCTTTACGCACCGGTGCGAGAGATTCCCGTTCCAGATCGATACATTCCGGCTCGGGTGTCAGGTCATAAGATTGTCCCGGTACCGCCCGGTGAGGGACGATGCCCTCCTTCTGGGATCCGCTGATGTACCTCAGGCAACCATTTTCTTCATTCACATCATCGAGTGCGATCCAAGCGGTAATGACATGGCCACCGGGGTGGCATTGAAAATAAAAATTATCCTGGTGGTACGGCTTGGCGGAGCCGAAGTGGGGCGGCTTCATGAAGACCTGGTCGCCTTTGAGCAGCGGCCGGTCACCGAGCAACACCGTCAATATCTTTTCCAGACGCACATCCAGCACGAACGACTGGAACGCTGGATGCTTTAGAAACGGTTGATCGATTTTGCGCGGCGCGGTAAGGCCGTCTTCCGATACGTCAAGCTTGTACGATTGTCCCTGATCTTCACGCATTTCTTCATTTTCGCTCACCACCAGCGAAATTTCTGCGACCCGTTCCGCTTCTTTCGGCGTGAACACCCCTTCTACGACCACCCAGCCATGTTCGTTATAGTGGTCGATCGTAGCCTGCGCGATCATAGCTTACTCCCTGCTTCAGCGCTTGTCCCGTAGTGTATTTAGGTGGTCCTGCAACACCTGAACGCCGTATGCGAGCGGGCTGCCGACATTCATATACCGGTAGCCCCAACTTATTTTCTCCTGGATTTCGTCAAGAGCACCGAGTGTGGTGCCGGCCGCGATGCCGGTCCCTTCCAACCGCTTGGGCACATCTTGCATAATTTCCTGCACCTCGGTCGACCCCGTTTCGGTGATACGCCCTACCGAAGCGGAGAGGTCTAGCGGCCCGACGAACAGTACATCGATGCCGGGGATCTTCTTTATTTCGTCGATATGATTGTAGGCTTCCAGGCTCTCGAGCTGTAACACGAGTACCACCTCGTCGTTCGCCATTTTGATGGTTTCGTTAAAATCTTCCCCGGCGACCAAGGGCCACAAAGGGGACACCCCCCGCTTACCCTTCGGCGCATAATAGGTATAAGATACCGCCTGAGCGGCCTGCTCCGGCGTGTCGACCTGTGGCACCATCACCGCGACTGCGCCGGCATCGAACGCCTTTTTTATGTGCGCCGGATCGTTCCAAGCCACCCGGACCATCGGTGCTACTCCCCGTTGCCGGGCGAGTATGGGCACGATATCCAGTGCTTCCGCGCCGTAAGGTGAATGTTCAATATCCATCCAAAGAAAGTCGATGTCCGCATTGCAAACCGTCGAAACGGCGTGGGGTGTGAATGCGGGGGCAACCGATCCGAGGACCAGTTCACCGTTTTTGATCTTCTGTTTTAGCGGGTTGGGGGTCATGAACGTTCCTGATCCTTTCTCTGTTTTCGAAGAATATTTACCAGCCGGTCCTCTTCACTCAGATATGTCGCCTCCTCAGTGTATTGTCGTGACTCGCGGCGAAATTGCCAGACGGTATACAGAACCCACAGAATAAGGCACACCACGAGCATGGGGATTTCGTAGCCTACGAGGGGATACATCGGTCCGACGTCCGCCGGATTGCCGTTCCATGACTCAATCAATCCCGATCTCATGACCTGTCCTCCTGATCCAGATTCTCCGTGACACGTAGCTCTTCAGAAACAATCTCTCCCAGTGCTTCATCGTCGGCCACTACAAGGGCATGGTCCATGCCGGCCAGTTCGACCGTCCGGGGGATGCGGAGCAGATCGAATTTCTTCAGCAGGAGGCCCAGCAGAAAGCAGGGCAGAAAGCCGAGAAAGAAACACATGATGAGCGCGCCGGCAGTTTGTCCCCATGGTGTTATGGACGCATATTCCGGATTCGGAGAGCTTGGATATCCCCACAGGAGGAAGCCGGCCAGGACCACACCGATGAACCCGGAATAGCCATGCACCGCCACGGCGCCCACGGCATCGTCGATGTTAAAGCGGCGTTCGACCCAGTGATGGAGCTTGTAAATGAAAATCGCCCCCAGTGCGCCTACCAGATTCGCCTGAAGCGGATGGTAAAGGTCGTTGCCGGCCGAGGCGGTGATCAGTCCGCCCAGACCGCAGGAGAACGTCCAGTATGGATCGCCTTTCGAGATGAAGTACCCGGCGATAAGTCCGCCTGCCAATGACATGAGAAAATTGAACGTCATGGCGCTCAGGGTGGTGGGAGTCAGGTAGATCGTCGTGGCCGAGAAAAATGTGCGGTCAGCGGCCGGATCGATATCCCAGATGGGCACGTTGCAGGCCGCGTAGAAACCCCAGAAACCGGTATAGATCAGCAACAGACCGATAATGACGAGCCAGGTGTTGTGGGGTTGAAAATTCCGCGGTGTTCCGTCCTTCCTGAACCGCCCGATTCGGGGGCCGAGATGATACAGTATCGCCAGCGCCGAACCGCCGCTGATGCCGTGCACCACGCCGGAGGCATAGGCGTCGTGGTACCCGAGGATCCGTACCATCCATCCGTCCGCAGACCATCCCCAGGCCGCATCCAGAATCCATGTCACCGAACCCACGAGAACCGCGAATATCCAGAACGCGCTGGAGCGGATGCGTTCAATGACAGCCCCTGAGATGACCGAACCGGTCGTCCAAGAAAACAGTAGGAACGCTGCCCAGAATACACCGTTGAGCCTGGCCCAGGTCTCTGCATCCCCGGCACTCAGCGCCCCGTTTTGCGGTGTGCCGCCCAGGTGCGTACCCATCAGCTCGCTCCAGGGCTGTGCCCAGGGGGCGGCGATCAGGCCGCCGGTGATACCCGGTCCATTTTGGAAGGCGAAATAGATCCACCATCCGAAGAAGTAGAACGTCACCGTAATGAGCGGCATCAGCATCGCATTTTTCATGAGCGTATGCATCATATTCTTTCTGCGGGACACGCCTACTTCGTACAGACAGAATCCGACGTGAATCAGAAACATCAGTACGACGCACATCCAGTAGTAAAATTCAGTAAACAGGACGTTGAGAGCGTGCAGTTCATCCCTCATGGATCGTCTCCGAAGAAATCATTGTAGAAAATCGAAGTTTTCCTTTGAGATTTGTAAGGTAAATAGATGCGGAACAGATATGAATGTCAACGATCTTTTGGCCATTTCTTTAACGCCACCTATAAGATTCCAGTTCTCGTCTTTTGGGGGGCACCGGTTAGCTCCGTTTAGCAGTCCGCAACCGAGAGTCGTTCCACACTAACAAGATCCTGTGGAAGGAATACCAAACTACCGGTTCTACATGGGTGGCCGGTCCCGGCCGCTATGGCAAATGCAAAAAAACGATGCTCGTTTTATTTTGTAGGCGTTGTTTCTGTGCCGGGGCTGTCACGCCTGGCTGGCATGGTTGAACAAATGACAAATCCTGTCAGGCGCCAGGCCGCCGCTGGTTGCCACGACGGGTAGAAAGGAATTTTTGTAGTCGGTCATATTTTGGGATAGCGGAAACAAAGATGAGGAGTCAAAATTCATAACCGATCCACCGGCCTCCGTAACGATCAGACCGGCGGCAGCGATGTCCCATAGCTTGGTGGAATCGGCAAACGCACCATCGAGCAATCCTCCGGCGACGTAACATAGATGTAGTGCCGCCGACCCCAAATTCCGGTATTCATCACAGTATTCCAGAATGCGCAAGACATGGTCCGGAGGGGCGCCGATGAACCGGGACGAAAACCCGAACAATGTTTCAGATGACAATGGGCGTCGCCTTGTCTCCAAACGAATACCGTTGCACCGAGCCCCTTTCCCGAGCGCTGCTTCATAGCAGATATCGCGATTCGGTTCATAGACTATTCCTATTACCGGCATGCCCTGATACAAAACAGCGATGGAGACACAGAATTCGGGTATATGATGTGTGAAATTGGTTGTGCCATCGATCGGGTCCACGACCCAGGTATACCCGGTGGAATCCGGAACCAGGCCGTATTCCTCGCCCAGAAATCCATCATCGGGAAACGCCGTCAGGACAGCCTTGCGTATCATTCGTTCCGTCTGCCGGTCGGCTTCTGTGACCAGCTCTCGGGCCCCCTCGTCCTTCACGACGCCGGAGCGGGAGTGATGCGTAACAATGAAACGTCCTGCCTTGCGGACAATATCCTGTGCGAGTGTGAACCGGTCCATAGGGTTCAATGCCTCGTCTATTGTAATGGAGAGAACGCTGTTGGTGTCAAGATCCGGTTGGCCACGTCAGCCACGAGCATCCCATTCTGCTCGCTCTTTGCCTTGGCTTCGATCCATGCCTGATCGTTCATAAACGCGTTCCAAGCTTTTTCACGATGGCCGAGGTCATCGTAGGCGACAACATAAACAAGTTCGTTCGAACTCGGCCCAATGGCGGTCTGCCAGAATCCGACCAGTTTAATCCCATGCTTCTCGAACAGAGGAAGCGCATGGTTCGTAAACCGGGCCATGATATCCGGCATCCTTCCCGGTACGATTTTATATATACGTTCTTCATAAATCACAAAACTGCCCTCCTTATCATTATCATTCTTTGGCGTCATCCAAGCTGCGGTGGCGGGAACTACCTGAATTCTATAACTATTCAGACGGAGACCCCTGCTCGCACAGAGGATTGACACGGTTTATTCCTGAGAAAACCATAAGGTGTAAGCATGGCCGCGAGGACCCAACTAATCCAGCCCCGCCAGGCAACTGCCGCGTGTCACACCAATGCCGGTTTTTCGTAAGAACTGTTCCGTACCTACCAGGAACGGCACCATGGCTTCCAGATTCGCATTGGGCCCCATATGGCCGATGCGAACCGCCTTCTCCGCCCACTCCCACAGGCCAAGTCCGATGTGCATACCGTATGTTTCTTTCATATAAGCGGAGAGTTCCGCCGGGACAAACCTTCCTTCTGAGAGGATGACCGTTAGATTCCTGCTGGCAGTTTCATCATCTGCCAGCACATTCAGCCCCATGCTTCGGGCGCCCTCTCGCACGATTCGGGCGATACGGGCGTGCCGCTCCCACCGGGCGTCCAGCCCCTCCTCGAGGATCAGGCGAGTGCTTTCCCGCAGCGCGTTGACCGTATTGACCGGCATCGTCCCGGGGTGGGGGTGGAATTCGGCTAGTGTTGTCATATGATGTCGCCATACGTTCAGGTCGCCCATCCATCCCCGTTTATCCATTTTTGCGTCCACCGCTGTCCAGGCACGGTCGTTCAGGCCGATGATACCCAATCCCGCCGGTGCTTCCAGTGCCTTCTGGGAGGCGCAGGTTGTCACGTCGATGCCCCACTCGTCCATTCTGTACGGCTCTCCACCGAGCGAGGCGATGGTGTCGGCTACAACCATCAGGCCATGCGCTTTCGCTGCTTCTGAAATTTCACGAATCGGATTGGCAACACCGGTGGAGGTTTCTCCGTGGACGAGGAGCAGCGCCTTAAGGTCGCTATGATCCGCTATCGCAGCCTCCACATCTGCGGCGCAGAACGCCACACCCCACGGTTTTTTTACATGGGTCACCTTCAATCTAAATCCCCGGGCGATGTCAACCAGCCTGCTGCCGAAGATGCCATTGTCGAACACCAGGACTCGATCTCCTTCTGTGAACAGGCTATTGATGACCGTATCGTTGGCGGTGTGTCCGGATCCGACGAGGAGCACCACGTCCCCGACAGTCCCCATGATCTGCTTAATGTTTTCTACCGTTTCATTGAATATTTCAACCCAGCGATCACCGTAATGGGCTGTCAACGGATCGCTCATCCTAGCGAGAACTTCCGGCTCCACTTCTATTGGTCCGGGGATCATCAGTCGGTAATTTTTTCTCATGTACCCTTCCTTGATACACTGAAATGTGAAGCATGACATCGGGAATTCTCAATATACGATATCGGCCTGTTTATATCAACTAGAGATTTCGTGAGGCTTTCATATGCAAGCGGGGCGTTCAGGGAGTATTCAAGGGTCTTTTAGACGATCGCTAATCCCTCCCATCATGCAGGTTTTCCTTGACGTATCTTTATCGGATGCTATAATAATCCGACAAGCTTGAATTCATTATCCAATACTAAAAGGAATAACGATCATTATGAAATACGCTCTGAATATGAAATACGTTCTGCGGCCTGTTTTTGGTATCAGCCTGATGATAATGCTTTCGGTATTTCTCGCCCCGCTTCAGGCATGGGCCGCTTCCAAACCGCCGATTGTCGCCGAGAAAGGTTTGGTGACGGCGACGGAACCGTTAGCCACCAAGGTGGGCGCGGAAATCCTCAAAAAGGGCGGTAACGCCGTAGACGCTGCTGTGGCGGTAGGATTTGCGCTGGCAGTGACCCATCCTTCCGCAGGTAATATCGGTGGTGGTGGTTTCATGATTGTGCGCCTGGCCAATGGTGAGGCTGTGGCCATCGATTATCGAGAAAAAGCGCCGATCAAGGCCCATGCAAAAATGTATTTGGATGAAAACGGAGAAATGACCCGGAATGAGAATATCAGCATCCCCGACTACCGCACAGGCGCACCGGTACATCCGTTTAACTATCGCAATCATCATCTGGCTATCGGTGTTCCAGGAACGGTGGCAGGGATGATGGTGGCTATCGAAAAATACGGCACAATGAGTATCAGAGAGGTTATCCAGCCTGCGATCGATCTGGCTGAAAAGGGTCATGTCCTGACCGATCGCTATGCCCGTGGTCTCAATGGACGAGCCGTGATCTTTAACCAGATTCCCGCGAGCAAGAAGGCCATGCTTCGTGCGGACGGCAAGGACTGGCAGGTTGGAGACCTATGGGTACAAAAAGACCTTGCGGAGACGTTTAAGCGAATCGCCAAAAACGGTCACGATGGGTTCTATGCCGGCAAGACCGCCGAGTTGATCGAAAAGGACATGATGGCCAACGGGGGCATGATAGATCGTAAAGATTTGACTGCGTACAGAGCTATCATCCGTGAACCGATCCGCGGAACCTACCGTGGTGCGTACGAAATCATCTCGATGCCGCCACCGAGTTCGGGTGGTATCACCATGACTATGATGCTCAATATTTTAGAAGGTTATGACATTAAAGCGTTGGGCCATAACTCCTCCAAGACTCTTCACCTCATGGCGGAATCTATGCGGCGTGCTTATGCCGACAGGGCCAAATACCTTGGCGATCAGGATTTTGTGGAGATCCCGGTCCAACGATTGACCTCCAAAGATCATGCCGCCAAACATCGTGCCACGATTAACCCTTACAGGGCGACAGAAAGCGAGGATGTCGGTCCGGAACTGAAAATGGCCCAGGAGTCCACCGAAACCACGCACTACTCGGTGGTGGATCAGTGGGGCAACGCGGTATCCAATACCTATACCCTTGAAGGCGGCTACGGTTCACACATTGTTATCACAGGCACCGGGTTTCTCACCAATAACGAGATGAGTGACTTCAATAAGGTACCCGGAGTAACTCTGGACACCGGTCAGATTGGGACGCCGGCGAACCTGATCGAACCGGAAAAGCGTATGCTCAGTTCCATGACGCCATCGATCGTCACCAAAAACGGCAAGCTGTACCTGGTTGTCGGTTCACCGGGGGGGCGGACCATCATCAACACCACCATGCAGATTATCATGAACGTCGTAGACCATGGTATGACGATCCAGGAAGCAGTGGATGCACCCCGCGTTCATCACCAGTGGTTCCCGGATAATCTGAGAATCGAAAGCCGGGGCGTGTCCATTGATGTCCTTGACGCGTTAAAGACGCTGGGCCATAATGTCAGTGCGCGTGGGAGGCAGGGAGACGGGCACAGCATTATGGTGGATCAGAAAACCGGTTACCGGCTGGGCGGCCCTGATTCACGTAGCAATGGCTCTGCATTCGGGCATTAGAGGAAAATAACGGGGCAGCGTCAACCGGTATGAGATTACCGCAGCACGCTGCTGATTTGTATGCTTCGGAATCCTGAACCTCTTGTCGGATTTTAGGGAGACGCCTCCTTTTATGTTGTATGACCCCGATGCGGCACGTTGCCTGCGTCTAACGTTAAAGCAGTTCCCGCGTGCTCCGGTGGCATACCTTCCCACCCCGCTAAAGGATTGCCCCCGCCTTTCCGATGCCTACGGCGGCCCCGATATCCTGATGAAGCGTGATGACCTTACGGGCTCTGCACTGGGTGGATGCGAAGCGCGGCAGTTCTCATTCTCACTGGGTCCGGCGATCTCCGAAGGGCATGATTATCTGGTTTGCGCTGGAGACTCCCAATCTAACATCGCCCGGCATACAGCAACGGCGGCGGCGGAACTGGGTCTCAAGGCAGTGGTGGTAATCGCCCGGGATCAGCACAGCTACCCGACCCAGGGCAATCTCCTGATCAACCACCTAATGGACGCTACGGTCCGGTATGTCTTTCCGACCACGGTGGAATCGGAGAAGAACAAAGTCCTGGAGCAACTCAGAATCGATGGACACAAACCCTATGATATGCATGACGATAACGCCGCCCTGCGGGCCGTGGCTTATGTGGAGGCAGCTCTCGAACTGTGTGAGCAACTCTCCGAACGCAATATTTCGCCACAGGCGATTTACACCAGTTCCCGGTTGTATACCCTGATCGGCCTGACCGTCGGTTTGAATGCAATCAATGCCTCCATGGGGGCGGTCGGTATTAATTACTGGGTGGAAGAGGACGATACCGCCAGGGAACGACTGGTTCCCGTCGCAAATGAGTGCGCTAAATTGATTGGACTTGACAAAACATATACGGCGGCCGATTTCGAGATTTACAGCGAATTTGCGAAACCGGACTTCGGCGAACCGTCGGGCACTAGTCTGGAGACTTTCAAATGCGTCCCGCGTTTAGAAGGAATTCTGCTGGATCCTACTTACACCAGCAAGGCTATGGACGGCCTTAGACAGCATATAGAAGCCGGCCGTTTCAACAAAGAGGATACAGTCGTATTCCTCCACACGGGAGGTGTGCCCTCCCTGTTCGCTTATAGCGACGTAATTTCCGGCTAAGACCCCATACAGGAGCGTTATATCCATTGAACCAATCGTCCGATCGTGAAAAGATCCCGTATCAGGGAAGACGCCTTTCCTCTGACAACACAAAAACCGTGTTCGGTCCCACGCTGCCGCCCGCTCTGGTAGCCGGGCGCAGCGAGACGCTTATCATAGAAACCCCGGATTGCTACGGCGGGCGCCTGACAGGAGACGCTGAATCCTATTCCATGACCGATACGGACAAGCAAAATCCAGTCACCGGCCCGATCATGGTCGAAGGTGCTGAACCGGGTGACGTATTGTGTGTGTATATTCAGGATATAGCCGTGGCCGAGCAGGGCGTATCGGTCATTCGTCCCAAGGTGGGATTTCTGGGTTCCGATATACGGAAACCGTTTGTTTACCAGGCTAAGATCTCGGAAGATCGGGTGGTTATCAACGAAGGACTGTCTGTGCCCCTTAAGCCGGTAGTCGGTATTCTGGGGGTGTCACCTAGACATGGTGAAATCAAAACCGAATATCCCGGCAGACACGGCGGCAACATGGACACACTGGATCTCACGGTAGGCAGCCGGATCTTTTTACCGGTTCAGGTGAAAGGCGGATTGCTGGCACTGGGATGCGTCAAAGCCTGTATGGGCGATGGGCAAGTGATCGGTGCCGGCGTAGAGGTAGCCGCAGAAGTGACGGTACGGGTAGACATTCTTCCTGGCGGGCGGTTTTCTTGGCCACGCCTAGAGACTAAGGAAAACTATATAACCATCACTTCTGCTTCTTCGGTCACCCAGGCATGCAAGCTTGCTGTCATGGAGATGGTGCGATGGCTAGAGAAGGAAAAAGGGCTCGATTTCGAAACCGCCTACCTGGTTGCAGGCATCAGTGGGAACCTGCAGGTTAGTCAATGGAGCAACCCCTTGATGACCGCCCGAATGGCACTGCCCAGGGCGGTGATGAATAAGATCCAGAAAAGATCCGCTGCTGGCACACGGCCGATCCACATGGATTCCCCTGATGAGACAATGGATGAACACTCTGCATCGGAACAGCCCATCCCCGATTCTGCACCGGAGCCAGCTGAAGACGTCCAGGAGGCCGAAGCTGCCGCGGAAGCTGCCGTGACATCGGCAGATGAAGATTCGCCTGGGGAACGGCCTGATTCACAACAACGTCGCCGCAGATGGCGGCGTAGGCGGAGACCCTCAGGGGTCAGAAAACGTAGTGGCGAAGGGGAACGAAAAGAGGGAGCATCGGCCGAAAGTTCGGAGGCTTCGGAAACATCGTCCGACACGCCAGAAGAGGAAAAGCGTCAGGAACAGGCCGAACCGCAGGGGACATCAGGAGAAAAGAGTCCAAGTGGGGAAAACAGTCAGGGGAAAGGATCCGCAGCAGAAGACACCGCGGAACCCGATCCCGAACACAAACCCAGGCCACAGAGACGGCGCCGGAGTAATTCACGGCGTCCAAGGACCTATCGCCGTAGGCCCAAGTCTTCCGGTGACGGTGACAATACGGACAATCGAGGTAATCAGGCGGGTGGCGGTGGAGAGCCACCGAAGCCGGAGGGAGACTGATTCGGCTTATTTCGACAGGTTGGATTTTTCGACTTTGATTTTAAAGTTGGTTTCGAATTCTGTCTTAAAGTCGTACGCATCTTCAAAATCAGATATGTCGTCGTCATCCGTTTTACGCATTAGCCCGGCGTTTACCATATTGAATACCATCTCGCCGAAGTCTCGGGTGGATGAAATCCCCCATTGCTCGAAAATCAGTGGTACGGCTATGCCGAACTGCTCGATGGCATAATCCCGGACACCGATCGATAACTCCTGCCCGGTCACATGGCGCCTTACCGGCAGGGAGCCGGTGGTGTGCTTGAGGGCATCCATCAGAAAGCAGTACGCCTGACGGGGGTATCGGTCATCGCGATTTATAATGCGATCGAGGATTGCATCCGCATCCAAATCTTCTGACATAATCAACTCCCACTTTCTTTTTTGATCGACAACTTACGGAAACCGGACATCTATAGCATATTTCGCTACATCTGTCAAGTGGGTTTCCGATATCACATTTAGGGAGGTTGCCATGGCCAGTGTCACCGCCGCAATCGTTCAGATGGACGCCCAGGCCGATCCACAGGATAATCGAAGAAGGGCAGAAGCTCTGGTAGGACTCGCCGCAGACCGGGGAGCGGACCTGGTGGTGCTTCCGGAAGTGTTCGTGTTTTTCGGTCAAATGAAACAGATGAAGTCGCATGCTGAACCCATTCCTGGTCCCACGACGGACATGCTGCAGGAAACTGCCAGACGCCACGGCATCTATCTCGTGGGCGGCAGTTTTTTTTCAACCATTGAAGGGAGTGAAAAAGTATATAACTCCAGCCTGGTCCTTGGTCCAGACGGTGAGATTATCGCCCATTACCGCAAAATCCATCTGTTCGAAATCGACGCGCCAGGTGAAGTGGTATTTAATGAGGCCGACCTCGTGGAATTCGGTGAAGAGGTGGTTTCCGCTGATACGCCGTTCGGTGTCGTGGGACTGACGGTCTGTTATGACCTGAGGTTTCCCGAGTTGTACAGAGCGCTGGCGGACCGAAACGCCAGTATCATAGCACTACCCGCCGCCTTCGCACTGAAAACCGGTAAAGACCACTGGGAGCCGCTCATACGGGCCAGGGCTATCGAAAATCAGGTGTTCATGCTGGCCTCGGGACAGACGGGAATTAAGCCAGGCGGGTTTACCTGTTACGGTAGAAGTATGATAGTGGATCCGTGGGGAACGGTTATCGCACAGGCACAGGATTCAGAAACGGTCATCACGGCGGAACTGGATATGGACTATCTGGGACAGGTACGGAAGGCGATGCCGGCGCTTAAGAATCGAAAGCTATAATACCACCCGATTTTCTATCCAGGACCGCAGGGAATCCCGGCTCTCCAGAACGGGACATAGTCTTCCTGAATTACAGCACCATCTCAAGGTATTCAACTGACTCGAATGGCCCACCGCCCAACGCTCCGTCTGTCCATCCAGTTTCAAGCCGGCATACGTTTGTCCTGAAACCCGCCGTTAGAGTCCGCTCATTCCCAAAGATTATAGCCCTCACAACCGAAGGCCGGCAACAGCACAAAATGATCTTCCGTCTCCTTCATACGGTCAAGCAGAAGCCTGTGGTGCCGAGTGATTTCCGCTTTGTACGCCGGATCGCCGATAAGGTTCTCCAGTTCTCCAGGATCCTGTCCAATGTCAAAGAACTGCCAGGGAGTTCCCCCCATATTGTCTCCGCGGACGGTATATTTGTATCGTTGTGATCGAAATCCCCGCCATACCCATTCGTAAAACGGCAGCCCCTGTCTTAACTCAGCAACGAATTCCAGCATCACTCCCTGTCTTGATAATCGGCTGCATCTGCCGTGTATCAGGTCGGTCAGGTCCGTTCCCGGCAATTCGTTTCGGGATGTTAATCCGGCCAACCCGAGGGTGGTAGGAAAAAGATCCTCCGTAGCGACCGGATCATCCAGAGAGACCCCGCTGCTCTGCGCATCAGGGTCGTAGACGATAAGTGGGATGCCGACAGATTCTTCGAAAGGCCATTGTTTGCCTCGAAGCCCGTGACAGCCGTTTAACTCCCCGTGATCGGAGAGAAAAATCACCACGGTGTTCTCCTCCAGATTCTGTTCTTTCAAGAATGTGGTTATCCTGCCGACGTTCCAATCGACATTTTCTACCATGGCGTAATACCGTTTTCGAGCCAGTATAAACCGCTCTCTCTGTTCCGCATCTTCAGGGAGGAAGTTGTCCGGTAGCGAGATTTCACGGGCCTCCCAGGCGGCCTGTAGGGCTTCGGGGGCTTCGAACGGATCGTGGGGCGGTTCTACGGAGATTACCGTGCAGAATGGCCGTGAAGCGTCCCTGTCTTCTGCGAGGTACCGCATAGCGATATCACAGAGGCCATCGGTCTGATATCCCGCTACCGGTCTCGGTTCAGGATCATCATCCTCAAAATAATAGGTATCGAACGGGCCGTTCCGCAGTTCAAAGCCGAACCATTTTTCCCACCGGCCCTGATGTGTCGGTAGGACCCTCGTACGGCCGCATTGCACCGCGGAGCCCAGGCGGCCATGACCACCGTCCAGGTGCCACTTGCCAACATATATGGTCTCGTAACCGGCATCGTTGAACTCGTCCGCAAGCGTTCGCTCCGCCGGAGACATACGGTATTCTATACCCGGCACTTTTCGTGTATGGGCATATTCACCGGTAATCATGGTGAACCGGAACGGCACACAGATAGGATAGGTGGAACAGGCGTTTGTGAACCGTACGCCTTTCTCCGCCAGGGCATCGATATTCGGTGTTGAGATGTTTGGATCTCCGTAAACCGATAACGCCTGACGCCGAAGCTGGTCACATAGGAATATGAGTATGTTGGGACGGGATCCGCTCATTAGTATTTCCACTGTCCGGTGTCGGCCCCGGGTGGCGCGTTTTTGGTGATGTGGTCGGCCATGATGCGCAAAAGTTGCTCGGTGCTGTAAGGGCGGTATCCATGGCTGCCTCGGGCGCCGTAAGTGATTGAGCCGGCGTAGTAGGGTTCACGGGTACTCTCCAGGAAAGTTTCCATATGGTAAACACCCACGTTCAGATAAAAGTTGTCCATGTGACCGCAGATAACATGCAGCTTACCTACCAGGCTGGGGCCGACTTCCGCCCAGTTCTTCTCGAGATAATACCGCAGGTCGTAATTTTCTTTCCAGAACTGCGCCACGGTTGAATCCATGGCGCCGGTGCGTTTGTCGAACAACGGTTTAAAATAGCCATCTTCACCGACCGGTCCGAATACGGAACTCCAGACGTCGAGCTGCTGACCGGAACGCCCCTTGGTGCCGTGAACCAGCTCCATAATATTGCGTTGCTTCGAAGTCAGCCTCACTTCCCCCGTAGGTGCAAAGCGGGTATTGGCTATAGGCGCTTTATACCACTCATGGATTTTGTAGAAGGCGTTGGTGTCCTCGTACACGTTGATCCCTTCCACGTTTCGAAAATCGATCGGATCAGGGGCAAATGACCACGTTCCGCCATAAAAATCCGGATAGAAGACCTGTAACGCGAACGACTCCCATCCACCAGTAGAACCACCCGTAAGGACTCTGGCGTACGGCTCGGGAATCACCCGGTACCGTTTTTCGATCTCCGGGATCAGTTCCTGGTGGATCGCATCTCCATAGGGCCCGTTATTGGCGCTGTTTACCGCGTAGGAATCATCGAAGTAGGGGGTTGGATGCTGGAGTGTGACGGCTACGAACCGAGGATAAGTCTCGGAGGACTTCCACGTGTTGGAAAAGGTCTGGTTTCGCCCGAAACGAAGCGGGGCGCCCAGGGAGAAGTGGCCCTGGGCGTAGACAGTCGGATAGTACGTGTCCGGATGCTGGCCGTATCCACGCGGCAGCAGGAGCGTAGCGCCCAGGTAGATCGGTTGTCCCCAGAATTCCGTGAGAATTTTGCTCTGGATTTTTATCCGTTTGACCCATTCAGTGTCCCCGGGTACCTCGATCGGAGGAATAACCTCGGTCACCTTGAACCGGTGGTTCTTACCCGTTGCCGGGTCCAGAAAAACCTTCTGCACACCGCTCACGACATTACCTGGCGAACGGTTCCAGTGCTGCCCTTCCCACTGGTCGTTGTGCATCCACAGGGTATGACCGTCCGACCGTTCGAATTTTGTGTATTTGTTCAGAACGGCCTGTACGTAATATTCCCCTTTCGGCAAATCCCTGAGGCTCGCTATGGGCCAACCGAGTGTGTTCCCGTCGATCGTCACTACATTGCCTGGTGCCAACTGCTCGAAATCGACCCCTAGCAACAATGGCGCATACCGCCCAACCTGGAGGCGAGGTTCATTGGAACCATCTCTTGTAATCACGATAAACATACGCCCGGTAAGTGGTTCACTGCTAATGGCGGCCGGGAACGAGATTTCGAATTTAAGGCCTGTTTTCTCTAACTGAGCACCGGATTGGTCAGGCATCAGTACCCCTGCTGAGAGTATCAGCCAGAAAAGCCTTAATGCGTAATGGTGCATGAAACCCCTCCTCAGAATCAGTGTAAAATGTCCGTGTTTCCTATGGAAGCCGGGCCCCTATGGCTTTGTTTTCCAACCATCCGCTCCAACAACACGCCCGGATCATTCTCAACCATCAGGATATCATGATGGTTCGCTCTCACGAACTGCTCATCCGTCATATGTTTCATAAAATCTAACAGGTGGTCGTAATAGCCAAGGATGTTCAGTAGACCTATCGGCTTCGCATGGATCCCAAGCTGTGCCCAGGTGATTACTTCAAATAGTTCTTCCATCGTTCCGAATCCACCGGGCATTGCGACAAAGCCGTCTGCCAATTCGGCCATCCGGGCTTTTCTGGTGTGCATGGAATCTACGATGTAAAGTTTTGTGACACCTGCATGTCCCAGCTCCCGTTCCATTAAGGTATCGGGGATAACACCTAACACTTCTCCGTGTTCCGCCAAGACCGCGTCGGCGATCGCGCCCATTAAACCCACGTCACCGCCACCGTACACCAGCCCCAGTTTATGACCGACGAGGACCCGACCAAGCGCTTGAGCCGCGGCGTGATATTCATGGCGCGCTCCCTGACTGGATCCGGTGAATACGCAGATTCTCTGCAAGAAGATACCTCGGTAGTGAGAGATCCATCGAATTCAGGCAATGTCACCTATGCAACGGCAGCAGGTTACCCGGTATCGGGCAACACCTGTACAAACGGTAGAACGCCCAACTGACGGTTATCCTCGCACACAGTCTGGGATAATCGCTTTTTTTACCAACCACGTAACGATTCATCAAGCTTCAAACAGGTACCTTGCGTTCATTTGCTGCGTTAGCAAACGTACAAGACTGGGTTGATCACCTGCAATATTATGCCGTTCGTCCGGATCGTTTGCAAGGTCATATAACTCGACGGCATCGTTGTAATGATGAATCAACTTATGTTCCCGCGTCCGGATCATCCTGAAGTTCCTGATCGCGCTGACGGCCTCCGTACGGTGTGTGCCAGTTTCGCCGGTCAGAACACCATGAAATGATCGGGCATCGATGCCTTCCTGGGGCTCCAGCCCGCCCAGGGCGCAGATGGTGGGATTCACATCGATGAGCTCCACCAGCTCATCGGATGTGCGACCGCCTTCGATACCCGGTCCGGCCACTATGAGTGGTACCCTAACGGACGCTTCATAGGGTAGAGACTTAGTATACAGTCCATGGTCCCCGAGCATTTCCCCGTGGTCACTGGCAAAGATGATATAGGTGTTGTCCCTAATTCCCAGTCTGTCCAACGTCTTAAGGATCCGACCGATCTGATAATCGATCAATTCGGTGGAAGCACAGTACTGGCGCCGAGTTTCGGCGATGGCTTCGGACGACATGTCCAGTTGCCTGTCGATGATCCAGTCCGGCTTGCCGGCGCTGCTGGTTTCGATAGCCGCTGGCATGTCCACATTCCGATACCGCGCTCCGTATTCCGCCGGCGGGTCGTAGGGGTCGTGGGGACCGACGAAACTAACGAACATGTGCCACGGAAAGTCATCCGGGATTTGCTCGATCCATTCCACGGCTCTCTGGCCGATATAGCTATCGGCAAAGGCTTCGGTAGGAAGGACCGAATCATGAGAGGCATTCCGTATCCAACCTTTTCCAGCCCGTTCGCCGTAGTCATTTTTAAAATCCTCATATAAACCCTGTTCCTCGAGCCAGAATCCGTACGGTCCTTGCGGCCTATCCGACATGCCGGCATGCATCTTTCCCTCGATCTCTATGGGGTGGGTGAATCCCCAACTATACAATCGCGGACGGTCGCCGTGGCGGCCGTTGTACCTGTCCGGTTTGGCCAGGTCCAGCTTGCCGGCGCAGCCGACACGGTATCCGTCATCGCGAAGACGCTGGTAATAGGTAGTGACGTTGGAAGGCAGATAGCTATCATTTCCGGTACTCCCGATCCGCGCCGGCTGATATCCGCTGGCGACCGCGATCCGCGACGGCGCACAAACCGGACAGTTCGTAACACATTGCCGAAATCGGATACCGTCCTGCGCCAAGCGGTCCAGGTTCGGTGTATTGACAAACGACGCGCCGGCAGAACCGAGATAGTCGTGGCGGTGCTGGTCGTCCATGATGAACAGGATGTTGGGCTTTGCCTCAGACATGGGGTTTACTCTTGTTATTCCGACTGTTTCATGTGCACGTCTGCGAAATAAGCGATGCTCCTGGTGTCCGTATCGTCCGAATCACAGGACAGGCCGATGATGGTCATATTTACGGGCGCCTGGTCGGACCAAATGGTGCGGTATATATCGAGCAGGTTTATGGTTTCATCATGCCATACCCCCACATTTAGGTCACCACCCCGGGCGACGTAATGCGGAAAAGTATTTATATATTTGTAATCCCTGCCGGCCATCCTGTTACCCCAGATGATTTCCATGGCGCGACGCTCTTCCGATGCCGTCTCGAAGATGATGGAGACCCTGGCCGGATGATCGTCACCGTTAGAAGTCTGTTCATCGGTGTCGCTTTCTATCGGTTGTTCGATGAACCATTGCCAGGATAGTAGAGGATAAGCTTCCAGGTCGATGTCCACGTGTCTTATCAGCATGGACGCAGAATCGTCGGTAGAGAGCTTGACTGCTGCCCGACCGTCTTTCTCGAGAAACTCGATGTCCATCGGTCCGTGCCAGAAGAATGTCTTGTGGAACCATCCTGGTGTCATGGGGTCGAGGGATGGAGGATCAGAAAAATCCATTATAGAGATTTCCGCGGATCCATCCGGTGCGATCACATCGGTTCGTTCACCGAAATCCCCTCCTGAACAGGAAGTAAGGAGTAGACCAGACAGGACAATAAAATAAAAAGGTCGGCATTGCATAGGCGATGGGCGGCTCAGGCCGCCGGTTCGATTAGTTCATTGGCGTGGCGACGGACTTTGGCATTGGGGTCCTGCAAAATCGGTTCGAGACCGGAAATTGACGGAAGATTCCCCGGCGACATGTTATACAATGCTGTCAATGCATTGAATCGGACAAACGGTTCTTCGTCAGACAGGACGCCTATCAAATCATCCTTAGCCGGCATAGCCGCCCGACCCCAGATGCCCAACGTTTCCGCGGCATTATGGCGGACCCAGGGATCTTTGTCCTGTAGTGATTTTCGTAATGCGGGCAGCGCCGCTTCGGACGCGATACCGATATCACCCAGCGTGTCGGCTGCGGATGCGCGGACCCAGGGGTCAGCATGATCGAGGGACCGGGTTAACGGCTGGATGGCCGCTGCGCCTGTGGCACTGAGCGCTACGGGGATGCGTTCCCGGATGGTTTGTGGAGAATCGTAAAATTTGTCCATGAGTTCTGAAATACCGGTCGGCCCCAGACAACCAAGGGTATAGGCGGCATTAACTGCCGTAACCTCGTTCTGTGATGCCATATCTTCAAACAGACGCTTTGTCAGATCCGCGAGGTTCATGTCATAATCCATCACGGTCCAGGGCGTGTTCTTATGCCAGCGCCACATGTCTTCCCAGACAAGAGGCAGGTAAGGGAGCTGGTCGATGGGGCTGAAATCAGGGTTGCATGAGGCATCGGCTTGCCAGGTAGGACCAGCCGGTTCTGATGTCCGCTTAAAAAGAAACTTCATCATCACTCTGTCCTGGTCACTGATGTTCGCGGTGGCTCTGTGCCAGATATCGAAGTGCACGAGCGCAATGGTTCCGGCTTTGCCGCATACCGGCACCTCCCGGTCCTCGTCTTCGACCGTGAGAGCGTGGAGGTACTGTGATCCCGGGATCACAGCCGTAGGGCCGTTTTCGATGGACACCTTGTGAGGGTAATAAATGGCCATGACCGTCCGGGCACGGAAATGACGTCTCCATGGGCGGTGCCATCCGGCGAAATTACGCTCTGTGCCGTCCTGGTGACTTTTTCCGCCGTCGTGACCGGCGGGACAGATATGACAGTGCCGATGGGAATACATCTTATAATCTGGCCCCAGAAGGCTTGCTAGGGCTCCGCGGGTGATGGGGTGCTCAAAGACGTCCCGCAGTGCCGGGGCCGCATTCCAGATCCGGTCAAAAGGATTACCCCGGTCGAATGCCCTCGCCGTTTGTCGGCAGACTTCCTTATGGACCTCCGGCAAGTCTTTTAGCTTTATGAGATGATACCCATGCGTAATGAATCGCAGGAGTTCCCGGTCGGTAAGCAAATGAGCATTCATATTCAACTCCAAACACGAACCGGAAAGCAGGGGACAACAGTCATGATTGCCTGATTGATCGTCTATCCGGGGTGGGAAGGCTCTGCTGTTCGTATTATCTGCTGTGCACACATGTAACCGGGGGTCCCGGTCACGGAGCCGCAGGGGTAAGCTCCGGCGCCGCACAGGTAAATATTGGATCGCTCGCCGAAATTATAAAATCCCCGGCTGTGATCATCCGTATACCCACGGTCGGAAAATGTCTGGTCATCCACCAGCATAGTGTGGTCCAGGTTGCCCCCTGGAAAAAGAAATGTCTCCTGGAGGTCCCGTGGCGTCAGCAGCCGGCTCCATATACAGTCTTCCGGATTCTCGACCAGCCTTAGAAGCGATTGTTTTGCGGTTTCTTCGACCTCAGGTAATGCTGCGCCTCCGTCCCCAAGTGAGAAGTTCTTGAAAAAAACCGCCAGGCGGTCGAACGGTTCGTGCAGGTCCAGCTGACGCATGGCCGCACCCTCGCAATACACTTGCATATAACCTGGTTCATAGGCCACACTGCCGTCGACCACACGCATGGTGGCCCGTTCGAACGAATCCAGGGTGTCAACCGCAAACAGGAACCGGAAGGCTGCATCGGAGTGTGGTGTATCCGAGCCGTGTTTCCAACGTACCGGATTTCGGAACATCAAGTTGAGTTTGCCGCTGCTGCCCAGCTTGCGTTCATTTTCGGTCACTTCGATTGCCGACTGTTCGCCCACGATCCGGGCTGCAGTGACTGGGTCCGTAGCGAGTAGTAGGTGATCGAACGACTCAGTGTACGTTTTGCCGTTCTGCTCGTATTCAATGGCTCCCCCATCCGTGTCGACATGGCGTACCGGACTGGACAGGTGGGTGGCGACTCCGATTTCGGTGTTTATACGCCCGAGTTCTTCCGTGATTTTCCAGATGCCGCCACGCACAAAACCGTAGTAGCCGTCAAAAATGGAACCGGAGTCCATCAAAGGTATGGTGAACGCCGAGTATGGTTCATGCAGGGATACGGGGCCGCTCTCCGTGACTGTCATTGCCATGTAAATCTTGGTGCGCTCTGCCGTAAAATAGTGGTCAAATAAACCGATGGCGCTGCCCGTGATCCAAAGTTTCACCAGTTCCTTGCCCAGCGTTCGCTCTGCTTCTGCAAGGGCCGGCGGAGTGGCCGAGCGATATCCTTCTTGCAGATAGGCGATCACGCGCGCTTCATCCCGGCGAAAGCTCTCCACGTCACCCTGCTCGCCCCACTTCCGGGCAAATTCCCTGTCCAGTTCTCCTGGATCTCGATAGATCCAGGTCGGGCATTCATCACCCTCGAAATGGATCAGTTTTGGGTGGGTGGGGACAAACGTTTCGAGGCGGGCTGCCAGACCGGTTTGTTGGAAAACAAAATCCTGCATAAGACCCAGGACAGAGGCTCCGAGGGCATAGTGCTGTACCACGCCGTTCACGACCGTGGATTCCGATACACAGGCACCGCCCACACGATTGGCCCGTTCAAGCAGGGTTACTTCAAACCCGGCACGCCGCAAGTAGTTGGCGGAGGTCAGCCCATTGATACCGGCTCCGACGATGACGACTTTTTGATGGTTCAGGTTCAAGATTTCTACTTTTATTTTACGTGTCCAGACACAACTCGGTTACGGTGGTACGCTAGCAATCTAATGGCTGCCCGGCTGAAAGTCAACCACAGGGGTTTGTATCAGCCAGAATATCTTTTGAGTCGCGCCGCCTCTCAAGGTGGCCCCGTCATATCTATTCCGCTTGTATTTCCATTCCTGAATGATTTTCTTATGATCTCAACGACAGGACACGCAAAATCCGATAAGAAAGGAAAGATCCCGTTATGAATAAAAGGATCCTGGGACGAACCGGTTTGGAAGTCAGTGAAATGTCTCTGGGAGCGGCGTTCGTTACAGGGGGGGAAGACGGCTTCAAAGGCACACTTCCGGTGGTCAGACGGGCTCTGGAGCTGGGGATAACTCTGGCCGATACATCAGCTGACTACGGGGACAGTGAAGAGGCGCTCGGATGGGCGCTGGAGGAAGTGGGGGAGCCATGTGTCGTATCCACGAAACTGGGCCCGCCGCCGGGGTGGACCGATTTCGATCCAAAAGACAAAGACCAGCTGAGACGCGTCGTGGATCTGTGCCTTAAGAACCTAAGGCGGGACGTTATCGACATTATGATGGTGCACGAACCGGACCGTCCGGGACAATTCGACTGGTACGACGATGACATTGCGTTTCATGGGCCGGTTGTGGAATTGCTTCAGGAGCTCAAGGACGAAGGCGTGATAAAATACACCGGTCTCGGTGGCACGGGGGTTTACGAACTTGCCCGCCTCTGTGATACCGGTTGGTACGACGTGGTCCTGACCGCATTCAATTCCAGCCCGCTCTGGCGGGACGCACTGACCCATGTGATACCGGTAGCGAACAAACGTAACATGGGTGTCTTTCTTGCCTCCCCCACACAGCAGGGCTGGCTGGTAAAAAAATACGAACAGGTTTACAACGGTGCCCGGTGGCTTACAGAACAACGCCGGGAACAGTTGAAGGCACTCTACGATCTTGTGGACGAAATCGAGATGGAGCTGCCGGTGCTCTGTCTACGCTGGGCACTGGGTGTTGAAGGCGTTTCCACCGTGCTGACCGGCCCACGAAATGTTGAACAACTCGAGCAGAACTTTAAGGCAGTAGAACAGGGGCCCCTGCCGGATTATGTCATTACACGCCTGGATGAAATTTATGGCATGTGCCCCTGTCGACCGTTCGAGGAATCCAGCGGTTGCCGTCTTGCGAGCACGGACTACTGGGGACCGGGGCCGCTTCGGTAACGAGGCTGAATAGGGGGACTCTGGCCGGGAACTGGGACGTGCCTCCTGTTTGCAGAAATACCTGTGACTGAACCGTCACCTCAATTGAAAATGGCGCGGTGAACACCGCCTCTCGATTACATGGCGCACTTGATCAGTTGATCGGGATACCATGCGATTTTAGATAACGAAGTGCCGAGACGGTCGTCGAACTGGTTTAGTGCTGGGTACCGGCCGCACGGTTCCGGGGGGGGGCTGTGCCCCCCTGATCCTCGATGCCGGTGTGCCTGCCGAAAGGATGACAACAAATGATTCGGACCTTTCCCGGCACAGAATGGGACCTAATATCTTCTGAAGAAGCAGGTTTCTGTGCTGAAGAACTGGATGGCGTACACACATGGTTAAAGGATTTAGGCCGGAGCCGCGGCTGGCGTGTCTGCATCGTTCGCGGTGGACATCTTGTGGAAGAATGGGGCCAGGGGCTGTTGAGAGACGAACAGATTTCCCAGGCGTCCATCGACAAATCCTTCATCTCCTCTCTACTCGGCATTGCTATCCGGGAAGGCAAGATCGCAGGCCTTGATGCGTTGGTCGCAGACTATTTTCCGGAGATGCTGAACATCCCGTCAGGCGAGGGGCCACGGCCGGGACGCCACGCCTTTGAAAAGGACAGTGCCATTACGTTCCGACAACTGGCGAGTCAGACATCCGGTTATATGAAACCCGATCAGCACCCTGGGCAGCAGTTTCACTACCAGACTTATGGCATTAATATTATTACCCATTCCATCGCCAAAGTATACGGCCTTTATGACAGTTCCGATCCGGATCGGCTTCCCGGTTGCCGCAATTTTTTGGATGCCCGCATACGTGACCCCATCGGTGCAAGCTGGGATTCCATTCGATTCAACTTCGATCATCCGCCCGGCGCCAGGGTAGAAATATTCGGAAACGGTTTCAGCCTTATGGCCACTTCCCTTGACATGGCCCGTGCCGGCTGGCTCTGGTTAAACGAAGGACGTTGGAACCAACGGCAGGTGATCCCGGCGGATTATCTCCGAGAAGCCGTGAAAACCAATCCGGATGTCTTGGCTTCCGAGCCTGAAAAGAACTGGAAATACGGCTTGGCGTTTTGGACCAACGACCATGGTAAACTATGGTCCCAACTCCCCCGCGACGCATTCGCAGCCGCCGGTGCCGGAGCCATGCATGTCTTCGTCTGTCCCTCACTGGACCTCGTCGTAACCCAGACGCCGGGGCCATGGGATGACGACGGCAAGGCCGGTATGCAGGAAGAGCTGTTAATGCGGATTGTTGATTCGCTGAGATGAAACGGCGAAGATGAACTACAGGAATGCCTTCAATACCCCAGTTTCGGATCCACCCGGTTTTTCAGGGCTTTACCCGCCACGAAGCGGCGCATGTTTTCGAATAGCAGGTCGAGTGTCAAGGGTACGTAGGAATCATTGTCGTCAGATGAGACGTGAGGGGTCAGGATCACGTTCCGGGTTTTCCAGAAAGGGGAATCAGGGGGGAGTGGCTCCGGGTCGTGCACGTCGAGGATTGCCCCTGAGAGTAAGCCCGCATCGAGCATTTCAGCTAGGGCCGCATTGTCGACGACACCCGCTCTTGACAGGTTGATGAGGCCGGCATCCGGTTTCATGACCTCCAGCTGATGTTTTCCCAGCATGCCCTCTGTTTCCGGTGTCATCGGGGTGTTGACGATTACGAAATCTGCCTGAGCAAGGGCGGTTTCGAGTCCATCCGGACCGTACATCTCGTCCACATTCCGGGAAGGCCTGCAATCCCTTCGTACACCTATTACGCGACATCCCAACTGCCTGGCAATCCGTGCCGCGCCGCCGCCCATCTTCCCTACACCGATGACCGCCACCGTTTTTCCGGTGATGGGGGTGCTGTAGATTGGGTCCCACCTTGCATTCCGCTGGTCCGTGACGAATTTGGGGATGTTGTTGTTAAGCATCTGAAGTGCCATGCCCACATAGTCCATGGTTTTTTCCAGATGGATACCGGCGTTGTTTGTTATCGTGAGTCCCGGCGGCACCCAGTCGAACGGGGCCAGATGCTCGACGCCTGCGCCGCTGATGTGCACCCACTTCAAATGTGGTGCCCGTTCCCTCAGGTTTTCGGTGGGCAGTTCCCAGGTCATCATCACTTCAGCCTTCTGCATGGATTCGTCGAAACGGTCCAGGTCCCAGTCGATGAACGCCTCCACGCGGTTAGCGATGTCTTGATGCCGCGCCTCCGCCTCCGCATACCGTTCCAAAGTGGTGCGAAACACCAGTTCGCCGGTGCGGTTGTTTTTAATGTGCACATGGATTTTTGAATCGTCGGACCAGATTGACGGCATTGCTACCCCTTCCGGTGGCCATTCCTGCTCAACGATGTCACAGTTGTCTAGACGTCCAGTTCCATTATCTCGGTTTCTATCTCGTTCCCGGTTACCTTGACGCGTGCTACGGAGACCGGGAGAGAGAACCGTCTGGGACCGGCGCTGCCCGGATTCAAAAAGATAACGCTGCGTTTTTCTTCGATCGACGGCCGATGGGAATGGCCGTATACCACCATTCTGAAACCTGAAACAACGGGATCTATGTTCAGATTGTAGAGGTTGTGCAGCACATAGATCAACACATCGCCTGCCTCCACGACTTTCGTCCTGGGCAATCTCTGTGTCCATGGTTCGTAATCCACATTGCCGCGGACTGTGTGAACCGGGGCGATCGACTCGAGCGTATCGAGAATTTCCGGTTCCCCTACATCGCCGCCGTGGATGATCAGGTCGGATCCGTGCATCGCCTTCACCGCCTGCGGTCTCATTAAGCCGTGGGTATCAGATATCACGCCGACATGGATAGTCTCAATTGGCATAGGCGATTGATGTCAATCCTCTGATGGTTTCATGATGCTGAATTTGCCTGGACCGGCCAGATACAGTGCGATACACAGCGTCATGAATTCTATTGCATGGGACGCCCCGCTGAAGCCGGAGTTGGCCGCTTCCGGTGGAAGGCTCAAGTGCCGGACCGCCGCTACGAACATGGTAATACCCAGTAGGGTTGTGGCTGGCCGGAAAAAGACGCCCAGCATGATGAATATTGAGCAAAAGAATTCGGAGAATCCGGCCATAAAGCCCCAGAACGTCGGAAAAAAAGTGATCCCCAGGTTTGCCATGCTACCGCCGATGCCTTCCCATCTTTCCGGGCCGCCCGATATTTTCGCCCAACCATGGAACAGGGCCATGTTTATACCGAAGCCGATTCGTAATATTAGCAGTCCCAGATCATAGTTCTTGCCGGATTTCATGATGAAATCAGTGATTGCGCTCATCTTTATTCCTCCCGTTATAGATAATTAACTTTATGTGAAATGATAACCTGCACCCCGTAACGCCTCGCAGGATGCGCGGAGTTCCTCCTCTTTTACCAAAATATAATCCGTGTCGTAGGTGGAGATAACAAACAGGCCGATGCCCCCGTTCGCCAGCGCACCGGAAATCGATGCCAGGATCCCGGTTAGACTGAAGTCCAGGGGGCCTTCCACTTTCAATGCCCGCCACCCTGATTCGGTCGGACAACCGGCCGGCGCATAACCCTCGGGCACCACAATTGAGAGTTCCTCCGCCGTACAGGTAAGAGACCAGAAAGGCAGTCCTGTGAGATTGTCTGGAAGCGGCGCATCCGGCTCAAGGCGACAGACCTCGAATCGATCCGCCATAATAGTCAGCGCAAGCTTAGACACTATACCTTAACCGCTCTAATCTTATTGTTCCAGTGATCGCAGATGAGCAGGATATCATCTGCGTAAAAACACAGGCCATACGGCTCGTTCAGGCGGGCTAGGGTGGCCGGTCCGCTATCGGCCGCATCACCGGGCTCATTGCATCCTGCCACGGTTTCGAGCCTGCCATCGGGCGTGATACGCCGCACCCGGTTGTTTCTCGTGTCTGAAAAGTAGATCTGTCCGGCGTTCGAGATGGCCAGTCCGCACGGTTCGTAAATCTGTGCCGCCTGCGCATTCACCCCGTCCGGGGAAAACCCGGCCTCTCCAGTACCTGCAATCGTTGTTATTATACCGCTCTCAATGTCAATTCTTCTAATTACATGGTGGGCCTGATCCGCAAAATACAGATTTCCCTGCCCATCGAACCGTATAGCCCGTATGAATCCGACCTGCGCCGATTTCGCCCTTCTCTTGTCTCCGTCATATCCCGGTGTGCCCGTACCGGCGACGGTTTCGATGATGCCGCTGCTCGCATCGATCCTGCGGATTCTACCCGCCCCCGAATCGCCTATGTAGATGTTGCCGTGCGGATCGTGGGCTACCGCCGTGACGTTGATCAGGTTGGCATTCTCCGATGGTCCGCCGTCGCCTTTATCCCACATAAACGCGGCGCCGGCCACATTCCGGATAATTCCGTCCCCATCCACCCGTCGTACATGCCCGTGCCTTGTGTCGGCGATGACGATACCGCCACCGGCATCCAGGGATACATCGTACGGATTGCCCAGGTGGGCCTCAACCGCCAGGCCGTTGTCTCCGCCGTAAGCTCTCGTTCCCTGGCCGGCAACGGTTTCAATGATGCCGGTGTGCGGGTCGATCCGACGAATGCGCTGTCCCCACGTGTCCGCTATATATATCCCGTGATCCGGCCCCACATCGATTCCGCCCGGTCCGCAGAAAAACGCGTTGACGGCTCTCTCACCATCACCGACGCCCGTACCGCCCAGGACTGTGGTGACGATACCGGTCTTGCCGTCGTACCGGCGCAGTCGTCCGGAGCAGTCACCCCAGAAGACTGTCCCATCCGGATCCGCATAGATGCCGGCCTCGCAGGAATTGCAGTGTGTATCGGAACCATGGAGACCCTCCTCACCGAAACCGGGTACACCATTGCCCACCAAGGTGGTCACGATACCGGTGGCCGCATCCACTTTTCGGATCCGGTATCCATATTTCTCACCCACATACAGGTTATCATGGATGTCCAGACAGATTGCATCCGGCATCAAAGTGCTCGCCTTGGCCGCAGGACCGCCGTCACCATTGGAGGCCCGTTGACCATTTCCAAGAACCGTGGTGATAATGCCTGTCTTACGATCGATCTTGCGGATCCTGTCGTTTGAGTTGTCGCATACGTACATGTTGTATTTCGAGTCAAAAGCCAGGTGTTCCGGATGGAAGAATCCCGCTTTGGATGCCAGTCCGCCATCTCCATGGTATCCTCCCAGGCTCAGTCCGGAGCCCGACATGGGGCGGCTGTTTCCCAGTTCCGATGTATAGTGCCGGGCCATATGGCCGTAGACTGTCTCGATGATACCTGTATGGGCGTCCACTCTTCGGATGTTGTTGGACCACTCGCTGGAGATATAGACGTGGCCTTCCTCATCCACAGCTACTCCGCAGGCGCAGTCCAATTCTGCCTCGAGAGCAGGTCCACCATCTCCGCCACGTCCCACTTTTCCGGAACCGGCGACCGTGGTGAGGATACCCGTCTCATAGTCGATCCTGCGGATTAGATTGCTCCGTTGGCCGAGTTCGGAAAGATACAGGTTGCCGTACCTGTCCTGACTGAGATCGTGAGGCTCGTTCAGGCGTGCTTCGATGGCCGGTATGCCGGTGCCGTCTCGTCCCGGAATGCCGTCTCCGGAGAATGCGTGCAGGATGCCGTCCCGATCGATGCGCCAAATACGGTGGCCCCAGTAGTCATTGACGATCAGATCGCCATCGGGACGCCGAACCACGCCCAGAGGCCAGCCCGCGTCGGCTCCTTTCGCAGGAATTCCATCTTGATATCCGAAACCCGCGATTGTCGCGATGCCTCCGGTCGGGAGGGCCGAAAGGAGTCCTGCCAGGTCCATTTTAACCGCCTGCTGATAGATTGGGTGCGAAGTCGCCGGATACGTTCCCTATCGAATGGTTGGGGACTGTGATGGTCAAAAGTCCTTCATAGGAAAAATCTACGCCCAAACCGAGTCATATTGTTACCAGAAGAAATTGATACACTCTCTGTATCGATGTTGACGGGCTAGGTTGACTTGGCCATAGGTTATGGCAAGTCATCAATGCGGCCGAATCCCGTGTGATTGCGGCTGGATACCAGGATATACTGGGGTCACTACGGAATGGAAACGCATTTCTGACCTGCGTAGCTGATGGCTTGGAGAAAGAAATTTATTGCACAGCACCGACACCCTCCTCCATTATCATCTCATTGAATGCAGAGACATCCTGTGAGACGACGGTATCCAGGTCAGTCAGCAGTATCCCTACGCGCCCCGACAGATGCTCGAAGACGTCATGCACCTGTTTGGGCGGGGTGAAATCTGCGCTGCCGGCGTCGCTGATCAGCTCGGTGAGTTTTTCGCTTAGGCGCACGGGAAGCATCAAGCCCGCTTTGCCTTCAGTCTGGATCAACTCTCTCTCGATGTCGGTCAGTTTTTGTTTAAGCGTGCCGCCGGCTTCTTTGAGTCCTTGAGCGTTGGGGCCCTTCGTGGCTTCAATCCGTTCCAGCCAGTCATTTACCTGTTTCTTGACGTTCCGGATGTGATTGACGGCGCCGTTAACCTCGGAAAGTCGGTCCCGGATTTTTATCAGGAGATCGGTCTGGGCGTCGAAATCAACCTGCTCGGCAGAGACACGCGGATCTTTAACTATTTCAAACGATTGCTCCAGGTTCTGATCACCGACTTTTAATCGAGCCATGTACGTGCCGGTTGTGGCTATGGGGCCGGTTTTGGTCATATTGGCGTCTTTATCATCCGCTACGGACACGGCTCCCGGGTGCCGCATATCCCAGACAAACCGGTTCAGTCCTGCTTTCACCGTCATGTAGCGTTCATGATTCTTGACGTTCTCATCTCTTTCCGGTCTCGGAACGTAGGTGCGGATTTCCCTGCCGTCGGTATCGAGAATGGTAAGCGAAATATCGGTCTGAGCGTTCACGCCGTCGCAAACCTTCAGGTAGTAATAAATGATGACCCCTTGAGGCGGGTTCTCACCACCATCCAGAACATGTCGTATTTTCTCACCTTCCGGTGTCGTCTCCTCCCGGAAGGTGACGTTTGCACCCAATGAAACCATGTAGTGCTTCCCTTCACCTTCAAACCAGTCGCCGGTCCAATTGATCCAGCGGCGGTAGGTTGGCCTGGGCTTGCACAGGTGGGCCTGTGGCCAAACGCCGGGCACTTCCCGCAAAGGTGTAAGGTCATCCAATATCCAGAATCCCCTGCCGTGAGTGGCGATGACCAAGTCGTCGTCTTTTATGGTCATGTCGTAAACCGGTACAACGGGTAGGTTGGACGCAAAACGCTGCCAACTGATGCCGTCATCGGGAGAAATCATTATGCCGGTTTCGGTGCCAACATATAACAATCCAGGCCGTGACGGATCCTCGCGGAGCACTCTGGAGATCTGACCTTCGGGATACGAGTCTGTGAGCAAACACCAACTTTTTCCAAAATCCTCTGTCTTGTAGACATATGGATTGTAATCGTCCAGTTTATACCTTGTGGCCGAGAGATAGGCTTTACCTGGTGAGTGGTGAGACAATTCGATAGTCCAAATCATGGACCATTCCGGTAAATCGGTGGGTGTGATGTCCGTCCAGGTTCGTCCACCGTCTCTCGAGATATGCGCCAGCCCGTCGTCGGTACCGGCCCAGAGTTCACCCGGGGTATGCGGGGATTCTGAAAACGTGTAGACCGTAGCGAATTGCTCAGCCCCGCTGGCGTCTATGGTGATTGGACCGCCGGAGGTCCCCAGCTTGGACGTGTCCTGACGGGACAGGTCCGGACTGATCGCCTGCCAGCTCGTCCCCTCGTCCGTGGTCTTGAAGATGACGTTGCCAGCCGCGTAAAGAACGTTGGAGTCGTGCGGTGAGATCACGATCGGAAACGTCCAGGCAAACCTGTACTTCGCTTCCTTGGTAGCTTCGCCCAGGTTGGATTCTGGCCAGACGCTGATAAGACGGATCTGCCTCGTGGCGTGGTCGTAGCGCTGCAGGACCCCGCCGCCGCCCGGTGAGCTGCCGATGGCGCCGATGTATACGATATCCGGATCATCTGGATGAACCGTGATGTCACCGCTCTCGCCGGAACCCGGGGCAAAGCAGTCCTGCCATGTGACCGCACCCTTTTCCGTGGCGCTCGGAACGGCAATACTGGAGTTGTCCTGCTGGGTGGCGTATACGTGATAAGGGAACCGGTTATCCGTGGCGATTCGGTAAAATTGAGAGGTTTTCTGGTTGTATATAGTGCTCCAGGACTCCCCGCCGTTAAATGAGATACAGGCGCCGCCGTCATTGCCCTGGACCAGATGCTTTGTGTTATCGGGGTCAATCCAAAGGGCATGATTGTCCCCGTGTGGCGTGGTGATCTCGGTAAACGCTTTACCGCCGTCAGTGGATCTCCACATACTCAGGTTCAGAACGTATACCGTCTCGGCATCCAGGGGATCCGCGAATACGTGCATGTAGTACCACGGTCGGTTCCTTAGATCCTCGTTGTCGGTTACCAGGTCCCAGGTATCCCCTCCGTCGTCCGATCGGTACAGGCCAGCCTTCTCTGCTTCGACAAGAGCCCAAACACGTCCTGGTTTGGCAGGGGATGCCGCCAGTCCTATTTTTCCTTTGATACCATCGGGTAACCCCTTGTTTCCCGTGATTTCTTCCCAGGTATCGCCGCCGTCCGCAGACCGGTAGAACCCGCTGTCCGGTCCTCCGCTCGACATCTCCCAGAAGCTCCGATGCACCTGCCAGATAGATGCGTACAGGATGCGTGGGTTGGCCTGATCCATAGCCAGATCGATGGCGCCCGCCCGATCGCTCTTGAACAGGACCTTTTCCCAGGTATCACCGCCGTCAACACTGCGGTATACGCCACGCTCTTCATTAGCCCCAAACGCATGTCCCAACGCTGCGGCGTACACCAGGTCCGGATTTTCAGGATGTATCCGAATTGCTCCGATGTGCAACGTATCCTTAAGACCGGAATGCGTCCATGTCTTGCCTCCGTTGGTCGTTTTGTAAATCCCGTCGCCGTACGACACATCGATACGCACGCTTGTCTCTCCGGTGCCGGCGTACATCACATTCGGATCGGACTGCGAGACCGCCAGAGCCCCTACCGCGGCCGTGTTGAAATATCCGTCGGAGATATTCTCCCAGTACTGACCGCCGTCGGTTGTTTTCCATACCCCGCCCGTGACCGCCCCAAAGTAACTTGTCATTGGTTCTGATGGGTGGCCTGCCACAGCTACGACGCGGCCACCACGGGGAGGGCCGATACAGCGCCAGCGAAGACCATCTACAATATCAGCGTCAATCGAGCATGTGCTCATTTGTTGCTCCCGCATTTTCCTGTGGGGTCTCTTCGGCATCATTAAACAAGGGAATAATGCACTTCTCTGCAAAGGCGAAAGACACGATACCGATGCCCAGGATGGTGCTCATTGTGATGACCACCGAAAGGTCCAGTAACGCCAGGTCACCGTTCGGGGCGTTCTGTAACACGGTTTCGCTGAAACTGCTGGTCAGTCCTCTGATATTCACGAAGGAGTACAATACCAGAATACCAGACCAGAATTTCATGAAAAAAACAACGGATGGGCGTTTTAGGCATGCCGTGAAAATGATTAAAACCTGGAGCGCGAGAATAAACGACGCGCCAACACGAATATTTCCGCTGTCGGCGGCAAGGATGATCAATACTTCGCACAGGGCCAGGATCACAAGCACACCGGTAAGTGTCCACAGGAACGGATTGTTAGTATACCGGACGGCGACAGCCCTCTTTCCCTTAACAGGCTGCAGCAGGTCCCAAACATGTTCGCGGATCGTATTCGGATGTTTTGCGACGGTAATTCCAGTCGGTACGTTTTCCTGCCCCGAACTCACGGTCTTCTGTTCTTCGACCCGCCGGGAGATTTCATTCACCAGTACCTGGTAACGTTCCGGAAACTTAGTGCGGTCCACATGATGTAGGATGTCGTCCAGTTCCCAGTTCTCGTATTGTTTGATGGTCTCGGCGTAGGAGGCATGCTCGTCTATTTTCGTCATGGACCCTCCTCGAACGCTGCGATTCCGGTCAGGTAATCGTAGCTCTCCCGGGCAGCGTCTTCCGGGGTCATGATCTGGGTGAATGCCTGATGTACGGTTACATATCCATCGTACCCTATTTCAGCCAGCCCTTCGAAAATGAGCGCATAGTCGATGCCGCCGGGATCCTGCAGTTTTATGGGGTCATGCGGCACATCGCCCCGCGTCCATGTGTGCAGTGTTATGCTTCCGTCCGAACGGCGTACATGATTCTGGAGATACACATTGAACAGGTAGGGTGCGAAGGCCTTGAGCGTTTCATTGCCGTAGTCCTCACCGCAAAGATCGAGGTTGGCCGGTTCATAGATGAGACCGAAGTTGTTGCGGGCGACCCGTTTCAACACATCCAGTGATTCGGCTACCGTTTCAAACAGGCTGAGGGTGTGGGACTGATGTGCGATTCGGATGTTTCGTTCCCTTGCCTCGTCGCAGGCGCGCTGAGCCCAGACGATATCCTGCCCACTCTTCATGCCGATCCTCATCAGATCCGCGTCCAGCAGTTCTGCAAGATCCAGATACGGCGTAATATTGCGCAGGGCATCAGGAGCGTGGTCGTTGTTAATCGGGATCGGAAAATCCCCGGTCACCATCGATACCGCCAACCCACGTTTCTCGATTGCCTTTCGGACACTGGTTATATCCTGTATCGGCGATTGTATTCCGGCCTGTGAGGCGCGCATGCAGACCGCATGGTAACCGATGTTACACGCCAGGTCGGCGATCTGATCGAACGATCGGATCGATTCTTCCTTGGAATACGGTGCTTCCGCCACGCGCACTGAAAGCGATAGCTTCATAGTCAGTCATTGTATCCGCGTGTAGGTGGAGGTCCAGGTAAGCAGCTCCTGGCGGTTCTCAGTATTGGGCCGTTCCCTGGTGCGGCGCATCGTGTTGCCGTCTAGGGTGACGGATGTAATGGTGGACTCATTGATGCCGCTGGGATCGCGGGCGATCTGGGGAGTCAGCGTTAGCCGTCCCTCCGTGTAGGCATAGGAACCGGCACTGGCATCGAATGAATCGAACGCGTCGATTTTCTCCAGGTTGGTAGGTGGCACGCTGTAGAGCCTGTTGGACTGCATCCACACCTGGCTGTACTGCCCATCTCGGAGTATCAGGCGTCCCAGTCCGGGGTTGTCGATATCGACCGTCCCTTCAGAGGTGGTTACCGAAACGGCTGTGAGCCGCCAGGTGCCCTCTATTTCGGTGCCTGCGTCGCCACCACAGGACATCCCGATCACACTGAAAATCAGAGTCAGAAAAACTAAAAAGAAACGACGCATAAGTCACCTCGGGAATGGTATGGTAGGCTACTGGGATTAACGAATAAATTGGTTGTGTAATTTCACGTTGTCAAGGGTAAATGTTCCCAATCCCTATGACCAGACGAATACTTCAGGCTCATCGGGATCGTAACCGATGAACGTCGCAAGAACGATCCGCGGCTCAGAGCCTTCTACGGGCGGTACTTCATGGATAAGTCGGGTGTTGAAGAAATACATGTCGCCCTGCTCCAACTGGACAGTGTAATTTGAGATATGTTCCTGTGCAGCATGCACATGGAACGTATCGTTCGCGATATGCTGCTGCACGTCCTCCGTCCACAGGCACCGGTGCAGGATTGCCTGAGTGCTGTGACCCTCGTGGAGAGCGTTCTGGACGCACAGCACACCAGCGAACTGGTGCTGGTAACGCGACACCCCGTATGTGAACCGTTTCTCCCGCAGAACTACATGGTCAATATGAGGTTTGTAGGAGTGACCGCCGTAATGCACCCGGAATACCGCAGGACCGTATTGTCTGCCATCTGGTTCATATGCGGTCACAATGTTTTTTTCACCGCCGAGCTTCTGCAATGCATCGTACATCATAGTTACCGGATTTTTAAATCCGTCGAACAGCGTTTCGAAAAGGGCTCGGGTTTCCTTAGCATGAGCGAAGAACGCGTCCTGGTCACTGCCTTTGTTCCCCAGACTGGTTCCGATGTCGATCCGTGTCCGGTTATCCTTCGCGGCCGCCTCGGCATTATCCGGATCCCGCATCAGACCCAGATCTATAAACCTCCGTATCAAACCATCACACTGTGCCGGGTCGTACGCCTGTCGGATCAAGATGGCGGGTATCTCCGCCTTTGAGAGAGCGCGTAAAGGATCGGGACAGCTCGCCAGAATACTGTCAAGGTCACTACCGATCGGGACCCAGGTACTCTCGGACATAGTTCCTCCTGGTGGTTGGGCTGGAATGGATACGAGGTATATTGCGTGGCGTAATATATCATGGTGTTGGTGGATTGTCGAGTGGAGGGGATGACATTTTCATTAAAAATGAGGAAAAATCAAATAAACCATGTTATATTAAAGTCCTTCAATCATCGGTCCACACCAGCACTATAGCTATGAAAGGAATCCCATGAAGGAATCTGATCCATTTGAAAAAGGTCTCGCTGCCGGCGAGGCGGCAGCTTCTGTCGCCGGAGGAACATCAGGAACATCCGATACAGACGGACGGATGTATGTCCGTACACAGGGCTTCGGGTCTGCCGATGCCGATTTGCGCTTTCTGCAGCGCTGTGGTGTGCGTCACAAGGCCGCCACGTTTCCTTTCCATCCTGACTGCGGGTGGAAACGCGACGAATTATTGCGGGAAAGGGATCGCCACGAGGCTTTCGGGATATCTCTGGATATGAGTTTGTTGCCCATTTATCAGAACCTGCCGAACATTATCTATTACGGCAAAAGCCCGGAGCGCGATCGGGAAATTGATCTGGTGTGCGAAATGATCCGAACCGCGGCAGAGGCCGGCATCGATTCCTTGCGGTATAACACGTGCATCCTTCCCATCGACCGTACCGAACCGGAAGAAGGTCGCGGCGGTTACTACCACACCGCGTTCCGCGTGGATAAGATTCCGGCGGAGGAACAGGCCGCACTGACCGACGCGGGCCGTGTCACGGCGGAAATGCATTGGGAACGAATCGAATACCTGCTGGAACGCATGATCCCGGTGGCGGAGGAATACAAGGTCAGAATGGGTAATTCTCAAGAGGATCCGCCAACGCCTCCCGGCTATAAGGGCGTTGACAAAGTCCTCAACGATTTTGAAGGTATGAAGCGTTTTATCGAGATCCAGCGCAGTCCGTATCACGGCTGGAATTTCTGTGTTGGTTCTATCGCTGAGATGCTCGAAGACTCGGCCAATGAAATTTTCCCGTTCATCGAATACTTCGGGAGCCGAGACACTATTTTTCTGGTTCACTACCGTAATCTGCTCGGCCAACGCTATAGTTTCCGTGAAGCTCTGCCCGATGAAGGGGACATGGACTTCTATCGCGTCTTAAAGGCCCTCAAGGATACAGGCTACTGTTACGGGATCGACCCTGACCACGTTCCGCACACTGCGGACGACCCGCACGGCACCCATCAATCCTATGCTTACTGCTTCGGCTACATCAATGCCATGATCCAGTCGGTCTACGGAGGAGCCTGATTTTAGCTGGCGTCCGTACAGCAACACAGAAAGGTATCGTTAAAATTGAATTCCCTTTGTAAAGTGGTGGGTTTTCTATCCTTGAGTAACTTTGGCGCTATATGATGATAATTTTGATTGGGATACCTATCGCCTCCGACCGCTGGTGACATTCATTTAGCTTCCGAACTGAATTGCGCACGGCAGACCAGATTTCTCCATCGGCTGCCGGGTCCCTTTCAGATCCCGTTCCGCCTATGTTTACCTATCGCTCTCCTGAGAGCATCCATACAGATAACATGCCACACTTCGGTCCTGTTCAAGGTCCCTCAACCGTGGCTGTTCTTCCCGGCAATGCGTCATCCGTTCAG
>CAYYIS010000036.1:0-47961 GCA_964470965.1 uncultured Gemmatimonadota bacterium
CGGTTCAGGCAATTCGCCACATACCGGTTGTCGTACCGGTAGTGGATCGGCTACACGATCACCGCCCGATCTACACCAGCGTCGGCCATCTTCTCGAGCAGCAGTTCCGCCGGAGCGCCTTCGATCAAGGCCCGGCCCTCCGCGAAGGGATACTGTGAGAAATCGTCACTCCAGACGTGTACGTGCGTATCTATTATCATACTGGTATCAGCTATCATATGAAGCAGCGATCACCTCACGCAGGTGGTTC
Source organism: uncultured Gemmatimonadota bacterium (assembly GCA_964470965.1). Taxonomy (GTDB): domain Bacteria; phylum JAAXHH01; class JAAXHH01; order JAAXHH01; family JABIQT01; genus CAYYIS01. The sequence continues at coordinate 251 of CAYYIS010000036.1, forward strand.
ACGGCAAGGCGTATGCATGTTTTCGTATCGGACATGTTGCGGTTCCCCAGTTCAAAGACCAGGCCGATCGTGCCGTTAAACCGGTTCTTCCGGAGGATGCGCAGGATACGCGGGTAGTCGAGCCATGCTTCATGGCCGTCATCGATCTTGTATATCTTGGCTCGAACATGGGTGGCGTAGGGTGCGGTGGGCTCCAGATAGTCTGTGTAGAGGTCCACGCCTGGATCCCATTCCCCCCGGGGATCCGAGCCGATAGCGCCGAGCCACTGACCCGTGTCCATGACAAAACTGAAGTTTTCATGGTCCACTTCTTTAATGGCCCGCAGCACTTGTTGGGCGGTCATGGCAAAACTGCAGTTGTTATGGTTCTGTAACGCAACACCCACGCCTCTCTGCTGCGCATAGTCGGATAGTGCACGCAGGCTTTCTATCATCGGACCCCACAGCGCTTCCTGCTCTTGGACCACGTCCGGCCATTTATACCGGGCGAACGCCCGCAGAAGAGAGGCGCCCAGCAGCGCCGCGGCATCGACATCCTGATAACCCTGCGCCAATCGGTCCCCGGCTTCCCGAGCCGGACCTACGAAACTGCCGCTTCCCGCATAACCGATCGTGAGTCCATATTGCAGGCACAGCGATCTGAGATGGTGCAGGTACGTAGGGTTCCGGGACATGCCGGCCAGATGAAGGTCTATGGCGTCCAGATTCAATTCATGGGCGAAACCAATAGTGTCCTCTAATGTTGCATCGGCGGTCTCCCGCGCCATCATTCCCAGTTTGATCATTGGCTTACTCGAAGAATGCCCCTTTATCCGGCTATTGCGTTATACATGCCGTCCACAAGACAGAGCTGCCCTTTATTCAGAGCGTTTCAACGTTTGGTTGTGACAGTCGTCAGACTTTTATGCTGGTCCCTGTGGCCAATGCCTGTTACTGCCGCACACGGCATGACCCAGGATGTCCCAGGGTTTCAAGCCAGCGATTTTACAGACGAAATTCATGTCGCCCCAGGAGGTCCCTTTTATGCAGGTGCTCCCATTTTGGAAGTTGAGTTATCACCGAACCCTGGACGAATATGAGTTCCTACGTCAGTGCAACGGAATCCCGTGACTCTTCCGCATGAGTTTTCCTAGAATCTATTTCCCGAAGTCATAAGAGAATGCCATTTTTCCGTTAGCTGATCGCCACAAAAACAATGCGCAGTCCCTGCTTTCGCCCGCCATATTGTGTAAATATACGCATATTGAATTTCTTTCAAATTAAAAATCAGATGATTTTCAATTAGAACCCAATGACGCCAAGCACAGAATGTCTGCCATCTCACTTCAGGGTGCGAGGTTTTACATCCGAAATAAGGTGTGTCGCTATTTTAAGCACGCAACTTTAACCGTTCTTCACGTCATACACGCCGTCTACGATACCGACGGCGTCTTAACCGATCGAGTGTCTGAGAACAGTTTTGCCCTGGGGGAATCGACTCCATGGTCGATCTAACATTTTCTTCCCCCGTTTAACGGGGAAGGCCGTTTGTATGCCCACCTTTCTTCGGTTTCATCTCTGGTATTGCCCCCCTGCCTGTGAAGGCGCCCGGACAATACGGAACAGGAGTTTCGGCAGTTTCCGATATCGCGGAGCATTAAGCGGATGTTGCCTACCCCCTGCAACGGACCGGATGGAAGACATCCCTTAACGGGCCGGTGATTCAGCGAGCATGGGAGAAGAATATGGCCGCTTAAATGTTACTCACCTGCTTCCAAGAGGGGACAACAATCTCCTGACCAGTTCTGCAAATCCCATCTGAAAGGAAAACCCTTCAACCAATCTTGTTTAAAAGATGGCTCGCTTGACCATCACGAAACCAGTATATACTTTGAGCATCTGGCGAATGCGTCAGATGCATCTATCCTTCAACATCCCCTGAAGAAAACGAGGTTTTTATGGAATGGTTGGCCGATCCACAGGCATGGATGGCGCTGGCAACACTGACCGCCCTGGAAATAGTCCTGGGTATAGATAACATCATTTTTATTTCTATCCTGGTAGGGCGCCTCCCAGACCAGCAGCGCAACCAGGCGCGGTTGATCGGTCTGTCGTTAGCGCTGCTGACCCGCATCGGTCTTCTGTTAACGATTACTCTGATTATGCGATTCACCGCGCCCCTGTTTCAGGTGTCTGCCGTTGAGATTTCTGGTCGGGATATCATCCTCCTCGGCGGTGGTCTCTTTCTGATTGCCAAAAGTACGCTTGAAATCCACAATGCCCTGGAGGTACTCGAATCGGAGCAGCAAGGCGTTTCGGCAGGCATGGCGTCGTTCGCCGGCACACTGGTCCAGATAATATTGATAGATATCGTGTTTTCCCTGGATTCCGTTATTACAGCTGTGGGCATGGTTCAGCAAATTCCGATCATGATTCTGGCGATCATCATCGCGGTAATCGTCATGATGGTCGCGGCTCGTAGCATTGGAGAGTTTGTCGATTCACATCCCACCGTCAAGATGCTGGCGTTGAGTTTCCTGGTATTGATCGGCGTCGCTCTTATCGGAGAAGGACTGGATCTGCACATTCCCAAGGGTTACATATACTTCGCCATGGCGTTTTCGTGCTTGGTCGAGCTGCTCAATATGCGCATCAGGAAACGGGCAACTCCCGTCCAACTCCATAATCAGATCTCCGAGCAGCAATAAAGCCTTCGTATAAAAACGAATACCTGCCAGCACGGTGCGGCTGTCAATTCTTGGGCGCACAGGTTGCATTCTAAGAGGCGTTCCTGGCCCGGGTAAAACGTGGTTCAAAGAATTCGACCCATGCAGACTTATCAGGCATCGGGACAGTTTTCGTCTTTTATCGTGCGCTTGCCCCGTGCCGCCGCACCACCCATTTTCGTGACACACGCCCGACGGTCGATACCCTTGTTTGCATTGCGCACAAGAGCTACCCTCTGTTCCGGTAACAATACCGCAAAATAGACTGAATTGGCGGCTGAGCCAGGGGAATCAATCATCCGCATACGGGACAAATTACTCATTGACACAAATTATAATAACCATGTATAATTATGTGTAATTATGATCTATTTATCACATTGAGAACCCCGTGATTTAATAACTGGTCAGTCTTAATTTAATGATCCATATTTTGTCCGCCTGCCGTATCTCTGCCCGAAACCGTGGGGCGGTAATATGGAGCATTTCAGAAAGCATGAACCCGTGACACCCGGACCCTTCCAGATGATGCACCGCGGCCGGTCGCCGTATCTGAATGAAGGCGGCAGTAGTTGCGCAAACGCCTCCATTCCCAAGGTCTGGATGCCATCATAACCAATGTCATCTGATCTATACTAAATACAACATGATTGAGAAATCAGAGTAGTTTCTGGATCTGCAAATCCCTATTTTCGGAGATAAATAATTATGAATAGATGTCTTTTACGCATGGCGTTCCTATTCACGGTTCTGGTGGGGGTGGTACTTTCATGCGGTGAATCCGTGACGCCTGAAACCGAGAAGCATGTCATTTCTACGCAGACGCTCAGCGGGGCGTCCTGGCCGCTTTTCATCGGAGTGGAGGGTGGGTATTTTAAGAAGTACGGTTTGGATGTCGAGCTGACGTTCGGCCGGCATCCGGCAGGAATCGCCGGTGTAAGCAGCGGGGATGTACTGGTGGTTAACATGGGACTCGACACCGCCCTGGCCGCCGCTTCGAAGGGTGATAAACTCGTCCTTGCCGGCAGCCCGATCAACATTGGTTCTTTCGTTATCATAGGATCGAAAAACATGGCCAGCGCGGATGATCTGGCCGGCAAGCGGATTGCTATCGGTCGCGTGGGGGATCCGCCCTACCACTATACACTGGCTCTATTCAAGGCGCTTGGCATCAGTACCGACCAGATCGAGTGGATACCGTCGGGAGGCGCCGCAACGCGGATGGTTACTATGACCAGGGGAGCTGCCGATGCGGCACTTCTAACCGCTCCCACTTATTACCGGCTGGTAGACGAAGGCTACCCCATTTTGATTAACATGGCGGATCATCCGAATGTGGTTGTCGCACAGGCGTATATCTTTAACCGTGAGGTTTTGGAAAACAGGCCGGAACTGGCTGAAAATTTCATGAAAGCGGTTATTGACGCCACCCAGCGATTTTACACGGACAGGGCGTTCGCCATGGAGGCTATGAGACGCCACACCAGCGTCAAGGATGACGAAACCCTGGGAAAGGTCTACGACGATTATTTTGCGGGCGAGAAGCTCGAACGGGTCCCCTTCGTCCGCCAGGCAGCCGTCGATGCAGTCGTTGAACGGAACAGCGAGCGCCTTCCCGAAATGAAGGACATCGATTTCTCTAAAATGCTATACGAGGATATCCTGGAGAAGCTGGCCGAGGAGGGTTACTTCCAAGAAGTTTACGGTCCGTCCATAAACACAGAGCTGGCAGACGTGCGAGCCGCTGCCGCCCGGTAGACGGACGATGTTTGTAGGGAATAATATCCCGGACGACGGAGAAGTCTGTGCCCACGCCGATGGCGTCACAATACTGTACCGGGTGGAACATGGACCAAGGAATCCTGTAGTCCAGGGCCAAGATAGTCTCTCCAGCGATAAGCGCGGGTTCGTCTGCATCGTCGGTCAGAGCAGCTACACTACGCCCATGTTCCTGAAAAGGGGCGGCAAGGTGACGTACCATGGATTGGACGCAGCAGTACGTGGGACTGCACAATAAGCGGTTCACTATTTTTGGAAAACTGTTCTCAAAGCGTTCGCGGCGCATCTTGGACATCCCCCCTGTTCGGACCCGGGAGAACGGATGGTATTCGATCGTATAATCGGGGCAATCTACGACAAAACACGGGAATGGATCCGAATGAGGGGGAACTTATCCGAAGATCAGTCCGTCGATGCGGGATACGCAGTAGCCATTGCTAAAGGTTGAAAAATCAAAGAAAGGATTACCATGTCCCAGTCCACTACACCCGAATGGGTATTCGATATGAACGACGAATCCCAGGGTATTTTCCGTCAATTGACCGAGGGCCTGCACACCAGGATTTTCTGCGGGGATAATGTCATGCTCTCCTTCGTACGTATCAAGCCTAACTCCCAGGGTGTTGTTCACAGCCATCCAGAAGAGCAGTGGGGTATTCTGCTGGAAGGAGAGTGCGTGCGCATCCAGGGAGACGACGAAGTCCCGGTCAAGATCGGCGATTTCTGGCAGACGCCCGGCAATGTGTCGCACGGCATCCGAACCGGTGATGTGGGTGCCCTCGTTGTGGATATTTTCAGTCCGCCGCGGGCGGAGTACAGGCAGACCGGCGCAGGGTTTGGAGCTGACGCCGACTAGTGGAATCTTTACCGCCAGAAGTTGGGACGCGTGCCTGTGCCGGGGACGCCCCTTTTTATCTGGCCTGTCAACGTGGGTTAATCAACTCTATTTCAACTGGATCATAAGGCGTACCGTCCGGTTGAAGCATATCGTGTTGCCAGATTTCGGGATCCGGATCTCCCGCTTTAGACTCCCATGACAGGTACGTCTGTGTACGGCCAGCCACCCAACCCCAGTGGTACCATCCGATTTTGTGTTCCTGAAAAATGGGCAGGATTGAGGCAAACGTGTTGCCGTGCTGGCGACGGAGCCATTCCGTGCATAGAACCGGACGGCCATAGCCTTCGCAGACCGCCAGGTAATCGCCGATGACGTCGGCGGGCTGGTAATAGTGGAATGAGATGACGTCCGACAGGTCCATCGCCCGCCGGGAGACGGTATCTTTATACACGTTCCACATCCATGGTCCGGTGGTCAGAGGTTGTGTCGCGCCCGCTTCTCTGGCCCAGGTGAATACCGCATCGAGCAGCGGCAGGCTCTTTTCGCCCATTTCGGAATTACCAGGTTCATTGTACAGGTCCCAGATAAGCACACGGGGATCCGCAGCGAACCGTCCCACTAAATCTTTAACATACTGTTCTAGATGGGGGTAGGTGTCCGGGTTGGTCATGCGTTCGAAGCCGGGGCTTGGCACCCACTGGCCGTTATGCACGCCGGGCACCGGATCTTCCTGGGGACCGAGGTACGGCTCTCTGCCGGAGAAAGCGCAGTCGCAGAACAGAATAATCATCGTGCTGATCCCGTACCGGTCTGCGATGCTCAGAAACCGATCAAGGCGTGTTTTCATACCCTCAGGGTCGTCTTCCCACACCAGATACTGTATGAAGATCCGAACGCTGTTATACCCCGCCAGTTGTGCCCAGCCCAATTCCTGGTCTATAGTCGCGGGATCAAATGTTTCCGCCTGCCACATTTCGGTCATGTTTACTGCCGATCGAGGCAGGTAGTTACAGCCACGAATACTTCCCGCTTCCCGGTACCAGCTATGGGCCCGCTCAGGTGTCCAGGGGGCTGCCGCAGATCCCATATTTGCCCTCCATATAGAAAAATCATTGCGTAAAAAAGAGTACAGTTATCAAATTTTTTATCACCCCATATAATATCGTCTTAACGAAAACCAGGGAGGGGCATGCACGGTGTTCGATTGCATCTCGAGGTCACTTGTGCCCTTGTTCCGCAGGAGTTCAGTGTTGTCCGCAGTGGCATTAAAACGTGCTTCAAACAGTGTGGATTCAAATACAAGTGCGATCATTACAGTACCAGCTTGCACGAGTATTTAGGTGGCCCAGTGATACGGACATGAATAGATTGCCGAAATCCCATCATTTTTGAGGAGGGGTTAACGCTATTCGGGGCAGAAAAACATCAAGGAATTTGAAGGAGGTAGGTTTTCAGTCCGAAACAGGACCAATCGCCATCGGTGAGGCGAATGACAGCTAAAAACCAACGTGAAATTCTATAATAACCGCGGCGAAAAATATGGCCCTCGACCGACCGATACTGCTATTAATTCAAGCATTCGCCTATGGGGATCGATTTCGGCCGGGGTTGCCACCGTCTTTCAAAATCCCGTCAGGAACCGCCGGTCATTGCTGTTCGTCCTGCAATGTGCGTCGGACTTTCTCTATTTCTTCGACCCAATCCGCGTCTACGGGCAACATCAGCGTGCCGGAGCGGACTAGATTATAGATATCCGGGTCGGTAGCGCCCGGTGGAGGTGTCTCATCCGATTGAAATGCGTTAAGCGCCTGGAGAATCCGCTTTCTCGTCTGAATAATCATCTGATCGCTGGACCCGAGCCTCTCCTCCGTCCTGTCGGCGACAGGCCCCATGCTTTCTGTTATCATCTGATCCTGTACATGACCGGCGCGAATGCCTGTATAACTCTGCGTCCGCTGCACGCCGCGGTCAATCATGTAATCGTTGTCCCTGTTGCAGGCCAGGCGCCACCGGCCGTACCAGTCTGTTGTGTTGGGCAGCCGTTCGATTTCTTCTCCCAGTCCAGCGATCTTACGCCCCGCCATTCTGTTCCGGGAAGGACCCGATCCGGCACGGGAGATGTGATAGAACATGGTATGCTCATCATCCATGGGTACCCATGCCCGGGCAATCATCTGTCGTGTCATGGGGGACCCCGGCGGCATGGTCCAGAACGGGAAAAGGAAATGTGCGATGCGCCAGTAATTCTTATTTTCGTCTCCCGGCCTATATGCGCCGTACGTAGTACCGAACGGCGTATCCATGACTTTATATCGCGGCGCTCTATCTCGTATAGCGTACAGGGTAGGGGAACCGGGGGCAGCCTGATCCTCAGTGGCGCTGCCGATATGAAGAAAACCGAAATGGGAGGTATCGATGTCGCCTTCGAGGCCCTGCAGCCAGCTGCATTCCCTCTGTGCCGCCCAGGAATGGATTTCACCTTCGGGCAACCCGAGCGCTTCGATGTTCGGCAATTCGGGAAGGTTATCTTTCCGGGGTCCCATATAAGCCCAGACGATGCCCACCTGTTCCCGCGTGGGATAGGCTGTAGCGTGGACTTTATCCTTGAAATTAGACTCAGGCGGCTCGCTTGGCATATCCACACACTTTCCGTCCGGGTCGAACTTCCATCCGTGATACACGCATCGAATGCCTTCTTCCTCGTTACGTCCGAAAAACAGAGAAGCACACCGATGAGGGCAGCGATGGTCCAAGAGGCCGACTCTGCCGGTGGCTGTACGGAAGGCGATCAGCTCTTCTCCGAGCAATTTGATGCGTACAGCAGGCCCATCAGATTCGACTTCTGATGACAGAAGGGCGGGTACCCAGTATTGCCGCATCAGCTGGCCCAGGGGCGCATTTGGACCTACATGAGTCAATAGCTCATGATGTTTCGTTAGCATATTCCCGGCTCCTCACGGTTTGCTCTTCCCGTTCCTTCTGTTCGCGAAGTTGCCTCAATCGGTACTCGGGCGGAAGAAAATAGATAATGACGGCGCATAATGCCATAATTGCTGTCAACAGGGTGAACGCCACATTGTAATTACCGTAGATTTCGAAAAGCTTGGCTACGGCAATAGGACCCAGCGTTAGACCTACCCCGGCCAGCGCAGAGAACGTACCTATTACCTTACCGAGATGGAAAGGACCGAATGCGTGTTTTGCGAGCACAGGCGTTTCGAGCAGGATACCGCTGTGGGCGAAGCCTCTCGCCAGCTGGAAAATGAGAAGCGTCACAAAACCCTGGATGCCCAGCGCGGCGATTATGGCCAGGGCATTCATAACATAACAGATAGACAGGCCCTTGAATGACAATCGATCGAACAACCAGCCGAAGAAGAGTTTGGAACTAAGTCCGAAGAGGAAAGACAGGCTAAGTGTGACGGCCACCTTAGTGAGGGTAAATCCAAGGTCATTCACCAGAAACGGTGTCAGATTCTGAGTGAAGCCCTGATCGACAAACCCGATTGCTATCATCATGAAGCCTATAATCATGAAAGTCGGTTTTCTGAAGAGTTCACCAACGCTGGGGTCTTTCTCATCGGTCTCGGCTTCGACCAGCCCACCCCGTACGATCTTGCCGGCGGCACCCTGGCCTTCAAATTCAGCAGCGATCTCTTCCGGAGATGGATTGTCTCTGACCACAAAGTAAATCACGGGCATCACGATGAAGAAGATGCCCGTACTGGTCCATGCCGTAGCTACCTGCCAACCCAGGGTTTCAATCATCCAGGCGAAAAGGATGGGAAAAAAGATACCGGCCAGGCTCGAAGCGGACATGGTCAGCCCCACGGCCAACCCCAATCGCCTGTTAAACCAACGGGCTACCAAAGTCTTTGTGGCCATGAGCAGCGGCATCGAGGAAAAACCCATGGCAATTCCGGCGGCCCAGTAAGTCCACTTGGAATCAATGAAGTTGAAATAGACCAGTCCAAGGCCTGTGACCATGGCACAAAGGTACAGCACGGACTTAACGCCCAATCGATCGATGAGGAAACCGGCCGCGAATGCGACAATGGCGGAAGTAGCAAATTTCACAGATGAAATGGCTACCACGTCCGCACGGCTTATTTGAAGCGACTCCTCAACCGCTGGATAAATCAGTTTGAGCATCATCAGCGGAGTAGTAAAAATGAATATGATACAGGGATAGGTGGCAAAAACGTTCCACCAACCGTAATATAACTTGCCGTCCGGCCCTTTTATCTCCTTCCGCATTTCGTGGAAAGCCCTGAAAACTTTATTGTTCATATGGTCCTCCTGAAGACATGCCGCACGCTCGGTAGACGTGATCCTTAAATTCCCATTGACAGACGTTAGATTAAAAGGAATAAATTATATATAATTGTATTATAATTTAAGTCAATGGATAAAACTGTAGTAAATTCTCTATTCACCAGAACCGGATGGCGTGCTCCTGCCATCATCGAGAATCCGAGGTTTCCAATGATAATCGACTGGCAACATCACATGTCTCCCAAAAAAGTATATGAAGGACGAGGGGGCCAGGGAGGTGTGGTAATACGGGACGGCAAAGTTACGATCCACCTCAAGAAAGAAGTGTACCAGGTAGAAAAACACCTCGAATTCATGGCAGGTGCCGGTATCGATGCCTGTGTTATCTCTGCCTCACCGGTATCGGTCGACCAGTGTCGGATGTGCAATGAATATTACCACGACCTCAGGCGGCAGTATCCGGACAAGTTTTATTTTCTGACGCCCTGCCTGCCTCTGGATGAATCGGCGTTCGACATTCTTGATCAGGGTATAAACGAATACGGCTATAAAGGGGTGATCATCAGTCCCCAGAATGCAGGTGAAATGCTGGACAGCCGTCGCCTCTGGCCATTCTATGAAAAAATGAGTGAATATAAGCTACCAATCTTTATCCATGTGAGCGGCCACGTCCACGGATACGACGCGTATGACGCTGATTTTAACTTAAATATAGCTTTCACCCGTGAGGCGGATATAGCTTTGAACACTATGAGGCTTATTCTCGGCGGAGTCTTAACCGCCTTCCCAGACCTGACGTTTGTCATTTCGCACCTCGGTGGCGGTATTTCTTCCACCCTCGAACGCGTCGAACGATATGTAGACGTGCGAGGTGAGAAATTCTGGACCGACTGCGGTGGGACGCCACCGTTCGGTCCGCCGTACAGGGAAAATTTCAGAAAATTGTTCGATTCCCTCTATTTCGATATGGCAGGATTTGAAGGCGGCATGAACGCCGTGCAGTGTGCCCTGACTACGATTCGGACGGACCGAATTCTGTTCGGAACCGATTATCCTTACAACTTCGACACCGACGGGAAAAAAGTAGCCGAATATATCCGGAATATTCGATCACTGAACCTGAACGATGATGAGATCGATAGTATGCTCGGCGGGAATGCATCCGGGATACTGGGGCTATAACTCTTTATATCGGTTGCGCTAAGACAAGGAGAGTTGAGATGACCGTTCCAGAAAACACAGATGCGACCTCCTCCGTGTATGCAGGGGATAGACAGGGCGCTTATACCGGAGCCAGGTATCTGGAAAGCCTGCGTGACGGCCGAAATGAAATATGGTACAAAGGGGAGCGGGTCAAAGACGTCACAACCCATCCTGAGTTAAGGGGAATGGCGGAAAGTATAGCCCGTATTTATGATATGCAGCATGAGTCGGCGACCCGGGACCAGATGACCTTTGAAGCGGAAAATGGACTTCGCTGTTCCTATTCGTATTACCTGCCTCATTCCGTGGAGGATCTCCAGAAGCGGCGCCGTAACACGGAGATCTGGGTTGACGAGGTATATGGCATGTGTGGCAGGCTGCCTGATTTCTGCGCGTCCATGGCCGTGGGGTATTACGATCTCCGCCATGAATTGTTAAAACTCGACCCGGCACTCGGAAAAAATGCGGAAACCTATTATTATCACGCCCGCGATAATGATCTCTGTATTTCCCATTCCCTGCACGATCCGTTCATGGACAAGTCGCTACGACCTTCGCAGGACCCGGACCGGTGCGTGCGGGTGGTAAAGGAAAGAGACGACGGCATCGTGGTACGCGGCGCCAGATACAACACCTTCGGGCTGTTTTCTAATGAAATTTTCGTCATGCCCACCTACCGGTTTATAGATGGGGAAGAAGATTTCGCCGTCTGGTTCACGGTGCCCTGCAACGCCCCCGGATTGAAACAGATCGCCCGTGAATCCTTTGCGAACAGGGGCAAAATGGACCATCCGGTTTCCTCGCAATTTGATGAAATTGATTCCCTGGTTATATTCGATGACGTGTTCATTCCGTGGGAACGAGTCCTGCTTTACCGGCAGGTTGCAGCTGCGAACAACCTTCGCGTGGGATCCATGAGCTGGGCCAGTTACGCCGGTACCACACTCACACAGGCACGTATGAAAATCCTGATATCCGTTGCGCATCTGCTCGCGGTAACGTCCGGGATGGAAAAACGGCCGGTCGTGGTGGAGAAGCTGGGAGAGATGTGTACCTATTACCGGTTGTTACGGTCCAATTTCCTGTATTCGGAGCTGCAGTCTACCCCATCGAATTTCGGTGGTCTGTATCGATCGGAACCAGAACCCGCGAGACGGGCCATGGTAACGATGATATCGGAAAGATATATCGAACTTGTGGAACATATCGGAACCAGTTCACTGATCTTTCTGCCCACGGAACAGGATTGGAACCAGCCTGAGATCAAGAAGCATCTCGATGTATATATGCGAGGCAAAAACACATCGCCGATCGACCGGTTCAAGCTCTGCAAACTGGCATGGGATCTGACAGGAGACGGTTTCGGATCTCGTCAACAACTCTATGAACGGCTGCATTCCGGCGATCCTGCCATGATGGTATCGAGGGCGTATATGAGTATGGATCTTTCCGATGGGGTGGCCATGGTGGAGAAACTCCTGGACCTGGAATCGCCTGCCGGGCAGTCCAAAGGTTGACAATCATGAAATACAATGAATACGATGCCCCCCACCGGGACTTGAGAGAACTGCTGGATCGCATGGACGCCGTTGGTGAGGTGCTTCGGATTCCGGGTGTCCACTGGGACCTGGAAATGGGAACTCTTATAGAAGAAGTCTATCATAAAAAGGTGGACAACCCGCCGGCCATACAGTTCGTAGACATACCCGGTTTTCCGGAGGGCTGGCGTACCGTATCCGGCTTGACCAATTCTTCAAAACGGCTAGCTATTACCCTGGGATTTCCGGTGCCGGATTCACCCATGGATGTGGTGCAATGCTATAGAGACCGAATGAAAGGTTATGCGCCCATACCGCCCGTGGCGGTGCAGCAAGGCCCGATCCTCGAAAATATAGACAGGGACGACGAGGTAGACCTGCTCAAATTCCCCGTACCATTTCTGCATGAACTGGACGGCGGCAGATATATCGGCACGGATGATCTGGTGATTATGCACGATCCCGAGGAAGACTGGACCAATGTCGGCACCTACAGAGCGATGCTGCACGACAAAAACACCGTGGGGCTCTGGATGTCCCCAGGCAAGCAGGGACGGCAAATCCGTGAAAAGTATTTTAAACAGGGCAAACCCTGCCCGGTGCTCATCAGTATAGGTCATGATCCCCTGTTGTTCCTGGCGTCAGGAAATGAAATAAAATTCGGTCTGTCGGAGTTTGCATGGGCGGGCGGCCATAGGGGCATACCGTTTGAGACTATTAAGAGCGAACTGTATGGCCTGCCCATGCCGGCATACAGTGAGATCGTTCTGGAAGGCGCCATGTATGCGGGAGAAACCAGGGCGGAAGGCCCCTTTGGAGAATTCACGGGCTACTATGCCAGTGAGGTCAGCGATGAGCCTGTGGTTCGGATTGAACGGGTCTACTACCGCACCGATCCGATCATGACGATCGCAAGCCCCATGCAGCCGCCGTCCGACTTCTCATTCTGCAAATGTGTGATGAAGGCGGGGATGATCTGGGATGAGGTCGAGCAGGCGGGTTTGAACGGTGTAAGGGGCGTGTGGTGTCACGAACCCGGTGGTGCGCGTATGTTCAACGTCATCTCCATAAAACAGGCTTATGGCGGCCATGCGAAACAGGCGGCTATGCTCGCCGCGAACTGCCAGGCGGGTAGTTATTTAGGACGGTGGACGGTGGTGGTCGATGAAGACATCGATCCCGTCAATATGTTTGAGGTCCTGTGGGCTATGAGTACCAGGTGCGATCCGGTTGAAGATATCGATTTCATCCGTAATGCCTGGAGTGGTCCGCTCGACCCTCTGCTCCCCAAGGGCGTCCGCACTAATTCACGGGCCATAGTGGACGCCTGCCGTCCGTTTTCGCGGATCGATGACTTCCCTCCGGTCGCCAGGTCGTCTGATGCGTTGCGTGCGAAGGTCAGGGAAAAATTCAAGGACATAATTGAGGAAGTATAATCACAGGAGATGTTGTCATGGGTAAAATGGATTTAAGCCACGTGAAGAACCCTGCGCGAAGACGAAGAGAAGGGATGTTGTCGAAAAAGAAGACCCCTTTCCGAAAACGTATGCCCCCTGCGGCACAGCGCCATGTTTTTATCCGCCGGAACGCTCTCTGGACCCAAGAGGAAGCCCCGGTCAACCCGGAACGTACGGAAATAGAGGACCGCAACGCCCTTACCCTTGACATGAAAAACCTGGCACGGGAATTCGGTGCGGACGTGGTCGGAGTTGCGGAATACAACAGCGATCTCCTATTTCAAGATGCAGGAAAAAAAGAGCACACCTGCGTTCTCATATTCGGCATGACCATGAAATACGATCAGATGGTAGACATCGGACCGCGATCTCAGGATGAAGTGCATAGGGTATACTATAATCTCGATGATACAGCGGTAAGGCTTAGCCATCATATCGGCGCTTACGGCTATGAAGCGAAGATCCAGCATAACGGAGGCGATTTTCCTCTGCCCGCAATGGCTTATATGGCCGGGCTTGGGGAACTGGGTAAGCATGGCTCGTTGATTTCGCCCAAATATGGATCTTCCCTGCGACTCGGCGCGGTCTCCACCGACATGCCTCTCGTAGTAGACGGCCCCAGAGATTTTGATATGGATAAAGTCTGCACCAGTTGCAGGATCTGTGAGCGATTTTGTCCCGGTGATGCTATTAAACCACAGAAGAAGACGGTCAACGGTGTGGAACGATGGTATGTGGATACATCCCAGTGCGAACCCTGGTTTCTCAAGATGCATGGATGCAAAATCTGCCTTATGGTCTGTCCATTCAACGCAAAGGGCGTGTTGAAAGATGCCTTTAAACCCGTGGCTAAGATCATACGTGAAACAAAAGAGGCCAAAGGTTTACTGGATTATATCAAAGATAAGTCAGGTGTGGATTATGAAAAAGTGGACCCCGGTGAGAGAGCTTCAGACGGGACAGATTAAGGCTACTTACACCTGCCTGCCGTCCGTCGTGGTGGGACGACAGGACTAGCCCAACGAGCGTTAGCGGAACAAGTTGACATAGTATAATGTACTACTATCTTGAGTTTCGAGTGGCAACAATTCCTTATTAAGAATTATGAGATCGGTTAAATGCGTACACAAGTCGGTATTATCGGCGGCGGGCCGGCAGGTCTTTTACTGTCCCAACTTCTCCACAACGACGGCATTGAAAGCATAATACTGGAACGCCGAAGCAGGGCCTATGTAATCGGACGCATACGCGCGGGTGTTCTTGAATGGGGCTCGGTGGAAGTGCTGCGTAGCGCGGGCGTCGGGGAACGGTTGGACCGAGAGGGCCGTGTGCACGACGGTTCCGGTATCGTCTGGGCGGGAGGCCAATTTTTTATCGACACCTGGAAACACGCCGAAAAGCACATGATGGTCTACGGCCAGACGCAGATCACCGAGGATCTCTACGGCGCGCGGGACGCTATGGGCGGTATCATCATCGACGAGGCGGCTGATGTCACACCGCACGACATCACGAGCAATGCGCCCTACCTCACCTACCGGAAGGAGGAGCAGGAGCATCGGATAGATTGCGACTACATCGCCGGTTGCGATGGATTCCATGGGGTCAGCCGTACATCGATACCGACTTCTGTACTGCGGCCCTATGAGAAAATATACCCCTTCGGATGGCTAGGTATCCTATCGGAAACGCCGCCATTGGAAGAACTCATATATGCCAACCATCAACGGGGCTTTGCTCTGGCGTCGAGACGAAATCCGATGCTCAGCAGATACTATATTCAGTGCGACCTGGATACGAACCTCGAAGCCTGGCCCGATGACCGTTTCTGGGAAGAGCTGAAGGCCCGTTATCCAACCGAGATTGCGGACCAGATCGTAACGGGCCCTTCCATCGAAAAATCTATCGCGCCACTTCGCAGTTTCGTTGCGGAGCCGATGCGCTACGGCAACCTATTTCTTGCCGGAGATGCGGCTCACATCGTCCCGCCGACCGGAGCTAAAGGTTTGAATCTTGCGATTTCGGATGTGTACTATCTGTCCAGGGCATTTACTGCGTTCTATAAGAGCCACGCCACGGGATATCTTGACAGCTACTCCGACATGGCACTGAGGCGCGTATGGAATGCAGCGCGTTTTTCATGGTGGCTGACGATGTTGCTGCACCGATTTCCCGACCAGACGGATTTCGACCGGCGTGCTCAAGAAGTGGAGCTCGATTACATCGCGTCTTCAGAGTCGGCCATGGAGTCTTTGTGCCGACAGTATGCGGGCCTGCCGTTAGATTAGACTTTAGCGAATGCCGTAACAATAACGATTGATTTACCAAGTCAAGGTATTGACAGGAAGTGGGCTTTCAATCATCAATCAGCTTCATCCGGAGGTAACAGATCATGAGCGAATCTCCCGACTACGATGATATCCCAGGAACGTATGTAATGGATGGGAAACATCATCGCCGAGGGTACCATTTAAATATGTTCTGTATGTCGTTGAACAAGGCCGAAAACCGCGAGGGGTTTCGTGCGGATGAGGAAGCGTATCTGAATAATTTTCCGATGACGTCCGAACAACGCCGCGCGGTGCTGGATAGAGACTGGCTGGGACTGTTGCGTTGCGGTGGCAATATTTACTTTACCTTTAAAATCGCCGCTTTCGACCGGCTCTCGATGCAGCATCTCGGTGCCGCCATGTCGGATGCTCCGATGACCGAAGAGGAGTTCATACAGATGATGGTTGACGGCGGTCGGTCCATCGAAGGCAATCGAAGCAAAACGGAGGAAAATCATGGCTAAGATCATTGCCGGCATAGGCACGTCCCACGTACCATCTCTCGGGGCCGCTTCCGACCACGGTAAAACCCAGGACCCCTACTGGAAGCCTTTATTCGACGGCTTTGGACCTGCACGCGAGTGGATCGCGGAGACCAAACCGGATGTCTGCATTGTCGTTTTTAACGATCATGCATCGGCTTTTTCTTTAGAAACCATCTCAACATTTGCCATAGGTGTCGGAGACGAATATCAGCCGGCAGATGAGGGATACGGGCCGCGTAAGGTGCCGGTGGTAAAGGGTGACGGAGATTTGGCCTGGCATATCGCCGAGTCGTTGATTCTGGATGAGTTCGATATGACGATTGTCAATGAGATGCCGGTGGATCACGGCCTCACCGTACCGCTCACGGTTTTATACGATCAGCCGGAAGCATGGCCCTGTCAGGTAATCCCGTTGTGTGTGAACGTCATTCAATATCCTCAGCCTAAGGCAAGTCGTTGTTATAAACTGGGTAAGGCCATTCGTAAAGCGGTCGAGTCCTACCCCAAAGATCTGCGAGTCGCCATCGTCGGCACCGGCGGTCTTTCGCATCAGCTTCAAGGCGAACGTGCAGGTTTGATAAACCGAGAATTCGACACGAATTTCCTCAACAAATTGGTGACCGACCCGGATTCGGTAAAAGACCTGACGCATACCGACTACCTTCGGGAATCCGGTTCCGAAGGCATCGAAATGATCATGTGGTTCGTCATGCGCGGGGCGCTCAACGATCAGGTTAGCGAGGTCTACCGCTTCTATCATGTGCCGGCCTCGAACACGGCATACGGTCTTCTGGTGCTCGAAAACTGAAAAGGTGAATTCTGAATGAAACTATGCATGGTAGGAGAAGGCGCGTTCGCGCGCAAACACCTGGATGCTCTCGCTCGTATCGACGGGGCGGAGGTGGCGGCACTCGTTGGCGGCGTTGCCGAAGTCACCGAAACACTGGCCTCAGAACGTGGTATCGGGTACTGGACCACCGATCTGGATGAAGCGCTGGCTCAACCGGGCATAGAAGCGGCTATCCTGGCATCACCCACGCCCATGCACGCCGCTCAGGCCGTACAGGTGATGCAGGCAGGTAAGCATGTGCTGATAGAAATCCCCATGGCCGACTCACTGGCAGATGCCGAACGGGTCGTGGAGGTTCAGAAAGAGACCGGCCTGGTGGCAATGGCGGATCATGTCCGGCGGTTCAATCCCAGCCATCAGTGGGTGCACAATCGTATTGAAAGCGGAGAGCTTACGCTTCAACATCTGGTAGTGGAAACGTATTTCTTTCGCCGTACCAATATGAATGCCCTTGGGCAGCCGCGCAGCTGGACGGACCATCTCCTGTGGCATCATGCCTGCCATACGGTCGATCTGTTTTCCTATCAAACCGGGGAGGATCCCTCTAAAGTGTTCGCGCTCCAGGGGCCGCCCCACCCGGAGCTGGGGATTGCGATGGATATGACCATCGGGCTAAAAACGGCCTCCGATGTGCTCTGTACTCAGTCCCTGTCTTTCAACAACGACGGTCCGCTCGGTACGTTCTTCCGCTATATCTGCGACAACGGCACCTATATCGCCCGCTATGATGAACTGGTGGACGGCAAACAGGAACCGGTGGATGTCTCGCAGGTTGATGTGTCGCTGGACGGAGTGGAGCTGGCCGACCGTGAGTTTTTGTCTGCTATTAAAGAGGGCAGAGAGCCAAACGCCGCCGTGGCGCAGTGCCTCCCTGCAATGAAGACACTGGACCGGTTGGAGAAGGTCCTTGTGTGAGCCAGCCGTAAAACGCATCGCTGAGGTTTAGACCATAGTTACACCTGGATATTTGCCCTTTCATCCCAATCCGAAAAAACCGGATCATGCCCTGCCGGCCGGTGCATGCGACAGTCACTGTCATGTTTTCGGTCCCGGGAACGAGTTTCCGTTTGCCGACGGCAGCACCTATATACCGGTGGACGCGCCGAAAGAGACGCTGTTTCAGCGCCACAGGTTTCTCGGCATCGACCGGGCTGTGATCGTTCAGGCCAGCTGCCATGGTACCGATAACACCGCGATGCTCGATGCGTTGAAGGCGGCGGGGAGCGACTACCGGGGCGTGGCGGTGGTCTCCGACGATGTTTCCGAGCAGGAACTGGCGGACATGCACGACGCGGGGGTGCGCGCGGTGCGGTTCAACTTTGTGAAGCGTCTGGGAGGCGGCAAACCGCTGATGTTCTACCGGATCATTCTGGATAAAATTCAAACGTTCGGCTGGCATGTCGTCGTGTATTTCGATTCGGAAGATCTGGAAGATCTGGCGCCGTTCCTAAGATCCATCGATACGTCGGTTGTCATCGATCATATGGGGCGGGCGCCCGTGGAACAGGGGCTGGGTTCCAGGCCGTTTAAACTGCTCGATACCCTGATGAGCGACGACGAAACGTACTGGGTGAAAATAAGTTGCCCGGAGCGACTGTCAAAGACCGGGCCTCCTTATTCCGATGTCGACCCGGTGGCCGGGAAGCTTCTCGAACGCTTTTCCGACCGAGTGCTGTGGGGTACGGACTGGCCGCATCCCAATATGAAATCCCATATTCCCGACGACGGACTGCTGGTTGATAGAATTATGACCATTTGCCATACACCGGAGTTGCGCCGAAAAGTCCTGATAGATAACCCGACCCGACTATACTGGTCCGAAGGAGATCCTGAATGAAACCTGTAGCCGTTCGTAACATTGAGCGGACCGATGCCTCCGTGGTAGATGGTCTGGGGGGGCTGGGCGTGGCCACCGTCCATGAAGCCCAAGGGCGTGTGGGGCTTCTGAAGCCCTACATGAGGCCAATCTACGCAGGCGCCCGCATTGCCGGCAGTGCGGTGACCATCCTCACCCAGCCAGGCGACAACTGGATGGTGCATGTGGCGATTGAACTGTGCCGCCCCGGTGATATTCTCATAGTCGCCTGCACAGCAGACAATACCGACGGCATGTTCGGGGATCTGCTCGCCACGTCCGCCATGGCACGCGGCGTGAAGGGATTGGTGACGGACACCGGTGTGCGCGACGTGGCGGATCTGACCAAAATGGACTTCCCGGTCTGGTCACGGGCTGTTTCGGCCAAGGGCACGGTGAAGAGTACGCTTGGATGCGTCAACGTGCCCGTCGTCTGCGCCGGTCAGCTGGTTACACCGGGGGATGTGGTGGTCGCGGATGATGACGGGGTGGCGGTCGTACCGAGAAACGATGCGTTAGATGTTCTTCAGGCGGCACGGGAGAGGGAGTCTCTGGAGGAAGATAAGAGAGCCAAACTCGCTCAAGGGGTACTCGGTCTGGACCTTTACGGTATGCGTGAGAAACTTGAGGACGCCGGACTGATTTATCTGGATCACCCGGATAACCTCGATTAAGGAGGCAGGCATGATAATCGATTGTCACGGTCATTACACAACCGTGCCGCAGCCCCTCATCGACTACCGGGAGCAGCAGATAGCCGATCTGGCTGTGGATTCGCTGTTTCAGCATACAAAAGGGGCTGTTAACGTAACGGACGATCAGATCCGAAAAAGCCTTGAGGGCGCGCAGCTGAAGCTGCAGCGCGAACGGGACACCGATCTGACCATTTTTTCACCGCGGGCGAGCAGGATGGCCCATCACATCGGCAACGAGTCGACCAGCAAGTATTGGACCGAGCACTGTAATGAGATGATCTACAGGGTTGTGCAACTCTACCCGGAAAAATTTGCCGGCGTTGCCCAGCTTCCGCAAACACCCGGCGTCCCGCCTACGAATTGCGTGGCCGAACTGGAGCGCTGTGTCAATGACTTGGGATTCATCGGCTGCAACCTGAACCCCGACCCGTCCGGCGGATACTGGACTGATCCGCCCCTCGGTGACCGGTTTTGGTACCCTGTCTATGAGAAGATGGTGGAATTGGATGTGCCGGCCATGATCCACGTGAGCGCCGCCTGCAACCCGTGTTTTCATTCCACAGGATCCCATTACCTTGGCGCAGACACCACGGCGTTCATGCAGATGATGACGGCTGACGATCTGTTCAGGGATTTTCCTACATTGAAATTCATCATCCCCCACGGCGGCGGCGCCGTGCCGTATCACTGGGGTCGTTTTCGCGGACTGGCGGACATGATGGGCAAGCCGCCTCTACAGGAGCTGCTGCTGGACAACGTTTATTTCGACACCTGCGTGTACCATCAGCCAGGGATAGACCTGCTGCTCGATGTGATGCCGGTGGATAATATTCTGTTCGGCTCGGAGATGGTGGGCGCGGTCCGGGGTATCGATCCGGAGACAGGTTGTTATTTCGATGATACCAAACGTTACATAGACAATTACACCGGGCTCAGCGAAGAAGAAACGGCGCAGATTTTCCAGGGTAATGCCTGCAAGGTCTTCAGCCGACTGTCATTGGTTTAGAGGTGGTGTATGCTTGAGGGGATACCCTGCACATGGATGCGCGGGGGCACGTCAAAAGGGGCTTACTTCCTGGCGCGGGATCTACCGGCCGAGGAAGTGCAGCGGAATGCGCTTCTCCTCTCCGTTATGGGATCGCCGGATCCGCTTCAGATCGATGGCATTGGCGGTGGCGACCCGTTGACTAGCAAAGTCGCTGTGGTGTCTGCATCCGGCCGTCCGAATGCAGATGTGGACTATCTCTTCCTTCAGGTCTTTGTTGATAAAGCGGTCGTAACGGACAAGCAGAACTGCGGTAATATTCTGGCGGGCGTGGGCCAATTCGCGGTTGAAAAAGGCTTGGTGACTGCTCAGGATGGGGTTACCGAACTCTCGGTCTATATGGTCAACAGCGACCAGATTGCTTTGGTTACGATCCAGACACCGGCTGGTGTCGTCTCCTACAATGGTGATGCCCGCATCGACGGGGTCCCAGGAACCGGTGCTCCGGTTTTGGAGAATTTTCCTGATGCCGCCGGCTCTACCTGCGGCGTCCTGCTGCCCACTGGCCATCCGGTCGATACCATAGACGGTGTGGAAGTGACGTGTATAGACAACGGCATGCCGGTAGTCGTAATAAGTGCATCGAATATGAACATCACAGGTTACGAAAGCCGGGACGAACTCAATGGCGATGCCGGCCTGAAGAATAGACTGGAGTCGATTCGGTCCAAGGCCGGGCCGATGATGGGGCTGGGGGATGTCGCAGAGAAATCAGTACCCAAGATGACCCTTGTGTCGCCCCGGCGTGACGGCGGTACCATTTCCACGCGCACTTTTATTCCGCACGTCTGTCACGCCTCAATCGGTGTTCTGGGTGCGGTCAGTGTGGCGACCGCCTGTATGCTGCCGGGATCGCCCGCCCATGCTCTGGCACACCTGCCTGACGGCGAGGAGAAATTGATTTCCGTAGAGCACCCGATCGGTGAGACCAGCGTGGTGATGCATGTGTCCGATGAAAACGGCGTGCCTACTGTTCATAGAGCAGCGATTGTGCGTACCGCCCGTAAGCTTTTTGAAGGACACGTGTTTCCCGCTTGAAAATTCGTTTCCTCCTGAACCGTAGATCGACAAGAAAGGGACAATGATGCTTAGAGAAGAAAACGAGCTGTTGACGCAGACCGGTCCGGGATCCCTGATGGGAAATCTGATCCGGGAGTACTGGATACCGGCGCTCAGATCGGATGAATTGATGGCCGACTCCGACCCGATTCGATTGCGGCTGTTGGGAGAAAATCTGGTAGCGTTTCGTGCGACGAACGGGCAGGTAGGGATCCTTGATCATCGTTGTCCGCATCGGTGTGCGTCTCTTTTTTTCGGCCGGAATGAGGACGATGGACTGCGTTGTGTGTATCATGGGTGGAAGTTCGATGTTAACGGCCAGTGTGTTGACATGCCCAGCGAAGCGCAGGAATCGGATTTCAAGAACAAAGTGTCCGCCCGGGCCTATCCCAGCAGAGAACGAAACGGGTTGGTGTGGACGTATATGGGACCGCGTGCGAAACCTCCACCGCTGCCGTCCCTTGAAGCCAGCATGCTCCCCGAAGAAGATCGCGTAGTACAGCCTGTGATGAGAGAATGCAACTGGCTGCAGGCTCTCGAAGGCGATATCGATACCAGTCATTTCGGCTTTTTACACATGGGAAGCGCTAAGGCTGAGGATTTTGTGGAGGGAACGACGGCAAAATACTACCTTAAGGATCGAGCACCGCGGTACGAGGTGGTGGCGAGCGACTCGGGCACCATGTATGGCGCCTACCGGCCGGCCGAAGAGGGTTCCTACTACTGGAGGGTTGCCCAGTTTCTGTTTCCGTTCTGGACCATGCCGCCAGCCGGAAAGATCGAAGGGCATGTGATCGTCCGCGCCTGGGTTCCAATAGATGATGAGCATACCATGTTCTGGAACCTGTCCAGGAAGCGCAAAACCGGAAGTGGGCCTGTTCCCACATCCTCATCGGGTCGACCCACTGCGGGACTCGGACTTGGTTTCGATTTCCTGCCGAATACTCCCGACTGGCTGGGCCGCTGGCGTCTTGCAGCGAATCAGAGCAATGACTACAAGATCGATCGCGAAGTTCAAAAGGACGGCAGTTACAGTGGGATTCAGGGTGTCCATCTACAGGATCAGGCCATCACCGAAAGTATGGGAGCCATCGTAGATCGTACCCACGAACGGCTCGGATCCAGCGACCAGATGATCATTCAAACCCGTCGCAGGTTGATGGGGGCCGCCAGGGCACTGCGGGATCATAACACCGTCCCTACCGGCGTAGACAATCCGGAGGTATATGAGAGAGTGCGCGGCGGTGAGATGATTCTATCGAGAGACCGAGATTGGAATGAGGCTTATGAGGAAAAGCGCAAAGCGTTTCAACAGGGATAACTTACAGACCGAGAGGGGAAAAACCGTTAAAAAAACCAAACTTTATCATTGACATAAACTGTATTACAATTATATAATTATACAAACAACGTAGCTTTTGGACCTCTGATATCACCTAGATTTCGATACTAAATTCATTTCATGTATCGGCCTATCAACAGGTCTTAGGTCGGTCGTTAAAAGGAGAGATCGCATGATTATCGATTGCCATGCGCACGTGAGTGCCCCGCCTCAGCTCTGGGCTTACAAAGCCGCTTTACTGGCGCACCGCGGCGCCCATGGAAAAGGGAGACTCAAGATAACGGACGATGACATCCGTACCGCTCTGAATACACCGGAAATCGCGCATCTGGGCCATTTGCCACTTCTGAAAGAATTGGGCACCTCGCGCCAGCTTGTTTCTCCGCGACCGTTCCAGACGATGCACAGCGAACGGCCGACAAAACTGGTGCACTGGTTTATCGAAGCGTGTAACAATGTCATTCATCGCCAGTGTGAGATGTACCCGGAAACATTCGCGGGCGTCGCCGGCCTGCCGCAGTGTGCCGGAGAACCCATCGAGGATGCTCTGCCGGAGCTGGAACGATGCGTCAAGGAGCTGGGGTTTGTTGGATGCCTGCTGAATCCCGATCCTTATGAAAACAGTGGGCAGGAGGCACCCCCGCTGGGAGATAAATACTGGTATCCCCTGTATGAGAAGCTCTGTGAGCTCGATGTGCCGGCCTCCATCCATTCTACCGGATCACGGTCTGAGCGTGTCGCTTACTCCCTACACTTTATAAACGAGGAAAGCATCGCGGTGGCCGGCCTTCTTAATTCAAAAGTATTCAGCGATTTCCCTGATCTCAAGATCATCGTTCCTCACGGTGGTGGTGCGGTACCTTATCAGATCGGAAGATTTCAATCTTCCTCTCTCCGTCGCGGCGGCCCGTCATTTTCCGAAAAAATCCGTAGATTGTACTTCGATACGGTCCTCTACTCGGAAGGTGCTCTCCGGTTACTGTTTGAAACAGTAGGTGCGGATCGGTGTCTTTTCGGTGCGGAAGCACCCGGAGTGGGATCTCCGATCAATCCTGAAACAGGCCGCTGTATGGACGATATCGCCCCAATTATCAAGGGCTTCGATTGGTTGAGTGATGAGGAAAAACAAATGATCTTTTCCGGCAATGCGATCAAGCTATTTAAATTGGATATAGAATAAGGAGTTTATTTTGGCGCGTGCACTATCTTCCACCGCCACAGGCGCGATGGATGGAGCCGGGTACCTGGAAAGCCTTCGGGATGGCCGGGAGGTGTGGGTAAACGGTGAAAAGGTTGAGGATGTCACCACGCATCCTTGTTTCGCTTCGGTTGCAAAAGAGATAGCACGTCTCTATGACCTGCAGCATGATCCTGCTACTCGGGATACTATGACATACGAGGATGAGGACGGCCTCCGGGTATCCTATTCCTATCTGCCTCCCAAGTCTCCGGAAGATCTTCTGGCCCGACGGCGGAACACGGAAATATGGGCACGTGAGAGCTACGGCATGATGGGGCGATTTCCGGATTTCTGTGCGGCTATGATCGTTGGGATGTACGACGTTCGTGCGGAACTGGCCGAAATCAACCCCATGTTCGGTCCGAATATCGAGAACTACCTCCGGTATGCCCGTCAACATGACCTTTCCCTCTCGCATGGCCTTCATGATCCCGCCATGGACAAATCGAAACGACCGGAACAGGATCCCGACCGATGTGTGCGGATCGTAGAGGAACGGGATAACGGTATTGTAGTACGGGGAGCGCGGTTTGTAACCTTGGGACCGCTGACCAACGAAATCGTTATCGCGCCGACCCAGGTATTTAACGAACGGGAGGCCGAGTTCGCTCTCTGGTTTGCGATTCCGGTAGCTACCCCGGGCGTCAAGCAGATTTGCCGTGAACCGTTTACACGTTATCGGAATCCGGAAGATCATCCGGTATCCACGCGGTTTGATGAGCAGGATGTCATGGTGATATTTGATGATGTTCTGGTTCCCTGGGAGCGCGTCTTCCTGGCCCGTGATCCGGAGGCGGCCAATACGTTGTTCCGTCAACGGGTTATGTCCTGGGCGAGCTATGCGAGTGCCTTACAATTACTGGCTCGCCTGGAATTGATGATTGGTGTTGGACACCTCATGGCTGAAACGGTCGGCATGTCGGGACGCCCGAATATCGCGCTGGAAATGGGAGAACTGGTTACCTATAAAAAGATGTTCGAGTCCATCATTCGAGCGGCGGAAATAGATTGCACCCTGTCTCCCGGTGGCCATTATGCCCTGGCCAGAACCCTCCATCTGCGATCGATGATCGGCCAGACATCCGAGCGGATCGTTCAGATTCTCGAGCATGTTGGGACCAGTTCGCTTGTGTTTACAGCCATGGCCGGCGACTTCGATGCACCTGAACTGAAACCTTTTCTGGATGTGTATTATTCAGGCAAAGATACGGATGCCCGAACGAGACAGAAAATATGTAAACTTGCCTGGGAATTAACAGGCGATTCCTTCGGTGGACGTCAGCAGTTGTACGAACGGCTTCACTCCGGAAGTCCCGACATGATCGTCAGTAACGTGTATCGGCAATATGATAAATCCAACGCGGTTGCGATGGTCAAACGGTTACTTGACCTCGAGGATTAATATTCTGTTACTACGCCATAGCCATCAGGGCCATGTATCGTGGAGTATTTAGACAGGGCCGGCACCATGCCTACGGGTAAATCGTTTCTCCTGTTGTACAGTATGTTTCTGATCATGTCTTGCGGCCAGCGCGAAGGATCAGAGAAGTATGTGGTGACGTCCCAAGCTCTAAGTGGCGCATCCTGGCCGCTTTTTATTGGTGTAGAAGGTGGATATTTCGAGAAGTACGGTCTGGATGTGGAACTGAAATACAGTCGACATCCAGCGGGTATAGCGGGCGTCAGCAGCGGAGATGTTCTGACCATAAATATCGGGCTTGATACAGGAATCGCAGCCGCGTCTAAAGGCGACAGACTGGTTATGGTGGGCAGTCCGGTAAACCTCGGAACTTTTGTTTTGATCGGGACCAAAGACATCAAAGATGTTAAAGAACTTGCCGATAAGAGGATAGCGATCGGTCGCGTGGGCGATCCACCTTACCATTACACGCTGGCACTATTCAAATCGCTAGGTATCAGTACGGAAAATATAGAATGGATCCCTTCTGGCGGAGCTGCCACACGCATGGTGGCCGTGACCAGAGGCGGAGCGGATGCAGCATTGCTGACCGCCCCTACCTATTATAGGTTAATAGAGGAAGGTTATCCGGTGCTGGTCAATATGTCGGATCATCCGGAAGTCGTGATCGCCCAGGGTTATCTGTTCAATCGTGATGTACTGGATAACGAACCGGAAGTGGCGGAAAACTTCATGAAGGCTGTCATCGATGCCACCCAGCGCTTCTATACGGACAAGTCCTTCTCCATGGAGGCGATGCGACGCCACACCAATGTCAAGGATGATGCCACATTGAGCCAGGTATATGACGATTATCGCACCATAGGTCAGTTGGAACGGATTCCCTTTGTCCGTCAGGCAGCCATTGAGGCGGTCATTGAACGCAACAGCGAGCGTATGCCTGAGTTGAAGGATTTCGATTATTCAAGCATGTTGGTTGTGGATGTTCTGGAAAAGTTGGTAGAGGAACGCTTTTTTGAGCAGATCTATGGTCCTTCGATTAAAGATGAACTCGAGAAAGTCAGGGCAGCTGCCGCACGTTAATAGTCTATAGCAGGCCAATATGGCAGGTAAAAATATGACTTCGGACCAATCGTCCGTTACTGGTGAGAAACTGATTGCCGATGGCGTGACGAAACGCTACTGGCTCGAGAGAGAACAGCGGGATCTTTTGGCGCTGGAGGACGTTAGCCTTACGATCCACAATCAGGAATTCGTATGTATCGTAGGTCCCAGCGGCTGCGGAAAAACGACCTTCCTCAATGTGGTCGCCGGGCTGCTGCCCTGTGAAGAAGGATCGTTGGCCATAGATGGGCGCATGTTGGAAGGACCGGGCACGGATCGGGCCATGGTCTTTCAGAATGCCTCTCTCCTGCCGTGGCGCACGGTGTTCGACAATGTTCTTTTCGGTATGCAGTTACACAAAAAATTTACCGCAGAGGAGATGAGAACACGCGCGCAGGAATTTATATCTATGGTCGGCCTGAAGGGTACGGAGAACCAGTATCCTTCAGAATTATCCGGAGGTATGCAACAGCGTGTCAACCTGGCCCGGGCGTTGGCGACGGATGCGGACATTCTGCTCATGGATGAGCCTTTTGCTTCTCTGGACGCTCAGACCCGGGAGTTTATGCAGGATGAGCTGCTTAAAATTTGGCGCCGGTCCGGAAAAACAGTCCTGTTCATTACGCATCAGATCGACGAAGCCGTTTTTCTGGCTGACCGCGTATTTGTGTTCGGTATCATGCCGGGCCGTCTCAAGGCCGAGATAACCGTGCCTTTTGAACGGCCGCGGTCATTACGTTTAAAGCGAGATTCGGAGTTTATCCAGCTTACCGATCAGATTTGGCAATTAATCGAAGAAGAGGTTCGCCGAACCGGTATGGTACTGATTGATTAGATAGGGCTGAACACGATGTCATCCGTCGGACAGAATAATCGAAGCGAACCGGAAGTTCCGGAAACAGATCGGTCATCTAATGTATCGGCCGAACCGAAGCAATCCTTTTTTGAACAGTACAGTGCGCTGATTTTAGGAGGCAGCTCGGTTCTGATCGCGTTGATCATCTGGGAGCTCTGCTGGTGGGCAGGCTTCATAGATCCCCTCTTTTTCAGTGGGCCGTCGGCAATCGCAGCACGATTTGCCGGGGAATGGACCGAGGGGGACTTAACGTACCACTTGAGTTTCAGCGCCAAGAATTTTCTGAGCGGCTTCACACTCGCAACCGTGGTATCGGTTCCCCTGGGCATACTGTTGGGCTGGTATCGCATCCCACGCCTTGTGCTGGATCCCTTTATCAACGGGTTCTACGCGACACCGCGTATCGCGTTCATACCACTGATAATCATGTGGTTCGGAATCGGTCTGGGCGCCAAGATATTCATCGTATTCCTGTCGGTGTTTTTCCCTGTCCTGATTAACACCATACATGGCGTGAAAACGACGGACCCCCAGTTATTGAAGGCCGCCCGTTCATTCTGCGCGTCCGAGTGGGAGATATTCCGTAGTGTGGTGTTGCCCTGCACCGTGCCGTTTATCGTCACAGGCATCAGACAGGGCGTGGCGCACGGATTGATCGGCGTCGTGGTCGGTGAATTCTTTGTCGGGAGTGACGGCATCGGATACCTGATCGGCGAAGGCGGTACTATGTTTGAAACCGATTTATTGTTTGTGGGCGTTGTGATTGTCATGTTTATCGGCATCACCATGTCCCAGTTACTCAACAGAGTGACCGGGTATTTCGACCGCTGGCGGACGGAGGTGTGAGCACGGCGAAGTAATATTGGATTTTGTCAATTCATGGCAGTTTCACTCTACACCATAAATGGAGAGTTAATTATGGCTAAGATAGTGTTAGGCATGGGGACATCCCACGGACCGCAATTATCGACACCCCCGGAATTGTGGGGTCAGCGCGTGGTAGCCGATAAAAAGAACCCGGCCCTCATGTTTAGAGGCGAGAAGTATGTATTCAATGAGCTGGTGGAATTGCGTAAGGACGAAAAACTAGGTGACCAGGCCAATATTGAAGACTGGACATCCAAAAATGAGCGATGCCACAATGCCATCGAGTCTTTGTCTGCCAAATTAAAAGAAGTGAATCCGGATGCTGTTGTAATCATGGGTAACGACCAACATGAAATCTTCTCAGAAGAAAATATGCCTGCGATCAGTGTTTTCTGCGGAGAATCCGTGTATGACATGCCGCCCACAGAAGAGCAGAAGGCAAAAATGCCACCGGGAATCGCCGTTGCCGCGGAAGGACACAAGCCCTCCGAATACACCACATACCCTTGCCATCCCGAACTGGGCGTGCATATCATCAAAAGCCTGATGCACGATGAGTTTGACGTGGCGCAGTCTAACGAGCTGCCGCAAGGAGGGCGGTCCTGGTCCCAAGGTGTTCCGCATGCCCTGGGGTTTGTATATGGTCAGATCATGAAAGAAGAAGTTGTTCCCCATGTACCGATCATATTGAACACATTTTTTCCTCCCAATCAACCGCCGCCGGCACGATGCTACAAACTGGGACAGGCCGTCAGGCGGGCGGTGGAATCCTGGGACAATGATGCGCGCGTTGCCATCATCGGGTCGGGCGGTCTATCCCACTTTGTGATCGACGAGGATCTGGATGAGAAAATCCTCACCGCCATGAAGTCGCAGGATGGGGTTACGCTGGGTGAAATTCCCGATTCTTATCTGCAGTCGGGATCTTCGGAGATTAAAAACTGGATAGCGATGAACGGTGCAATGGAAGGAACGGGACTGTCCATGGAAATGGTGGATTACATTCCTTGCTACAGGTCGGCCGCCGGAACCGGGACCGCGCAGGGATTTGCATATTGGACATAAGATAGGGATCTGACGGCATATGCAGCCCAATGATTTGAATAAGCCAAGATGGACACCGGCTCGGACCGAATCCGCTTCAAGCCTGATAGTCAAGCAGGTTCGCGGAGCTTTGTTCGACGGCTCTTTGCAACCCGGCGCCTTTCTGGGATCGGAAAAAGACCTCTGCGAGCAGTTTCAGGTCAGCCGCCTGCCGGTTCGTGAAGCGCTGGGGCGGCTGGAAGCCATGGGAATCGTAGAGATCAAAGCCGGCCTGTACGGCGGTGCCCGTATTGCCGAGGGCAACCTGGGCAAATATGCCGACACGTTGGCCATACAGTTCAAACTGGTCGGTGTAACGGAAGAAGAAATGTTCGATGCACAATTGGCCGTCGAGTCTCAGGCCGTTGAACTGGCAGCTAGAAATGCATGCCCGGAGGATATAAAACGGCTCACGGGGATACTAGATGAGTTGGAATCCTTTCTGGAAGATCAGGAGGCGTTCACCAAACAATCGCTTTCTTTTCATCTTGCCCTCGTTGAGACTTCCCGCAATCGGGTGCTTATCGCGCAGATGCAAGCATTCCTGAATGTTCTCTACGTGTCTTATCTTCCCTGGATTACACCCAGGATAGGAAAGCAGGTGCTAAAGCGGTTTCGTACGCTTGTCGATGAAATCAGCCAGGGAAATCCGGAGCGCGCGAGAGAATCGATCGTGTATCACTTAAACCGTGTAAGAAAGCGGGCACTAGCACAATTTAAAACAGACCCGGTCTCCACAGATTAAATTCTATAGGATACAGGGCGTATAAAGGAGAAGAACATGGCCAAATTCATCGTTTCACCTCATATGCGGCTCCCGGAGTGGGTGGCTGAAGAGAATGGATATTTTTCGGACGAAGATCTGGACTACGAGTTCCGTACTGCCGACCACGCGGTCTCCAGCATCAAATCGGCTGAGGAAGTGCCGCCCGATAAGCGAAGCGGAGCGTATCAGACGTTTGAAGGCGGCGGCCGAAGCTGTGATGTCAGTTCAGCCTGCCACTGGACGGTCAACATGGCTGCAACGGCCGGCAACGGCCGGCTTTGGGGCGAAGCCTACTCTGTTACGCCATCGGGCATCTATGTTCCTGCGGACTCAGATATCAGGACACCTGAAGATCTTGCTAATGTGCCGATCACGGTAGGCTATCAGTCCGGTAGTCACTACTCCACCATCCAGGCGCTTGAGCCGTTCCTCAAACGGGAGGAAATCAACCTGCATTTCGGCGGCATGCTGTTCCAGCGGCTTGAACTGCTTGTGGACGGAGAGATTCCCGCTGCTAACGCTTTCGGCGGACCGATGTACCTGGTCGAGCAACTGGGCTTTCGTAAGGTCCTGGATACGAGTTTTATGGTCGCCGCTATGATTTCAGGTGATACGGACCCGGAAGATGTCCGCAAATGTTACCGTGCCTTGAAGCGCGCTCAGGCGGATATCGACCTTAGGCCGGAGTTGTACACGCACTACTACCTCAAACAGTTTCCGAAGCGTTTCCACGACATCATGGACACTCGTATGTTCGGTCCTGGTGAACGGATCGTTTTCGAACCTTACACGCAGGAAATGTACGAAAAAACACAGGAATGGATCCGTCTCTGGGAAATCTTCCCTGAAGACCATGCCACTGTCAGTGGATTCGCAGAAGCGGTAGCCACAGGCTGACAGAGTTAGGGTTTGTTCGTGAGTATGACTTTTTATTTTACATACCGGGGGATCGATGAAAATAGATATATTCAATCATTTTTTTCCAAAGCCATACTTTGAAAAAATGATGAAATTCGCACCTGAACACAAAGATCTCGGCAAACGGGTTCGTAATATACCGTGCCTTACTGATCTCGATGTCAGGTTTAGAATCATGGATGAATTCGGCGCTTATGCACAGGTTCTTTCCCTTGCAGGCCCCCCCACCGAGGTCCTTGCAGGTCCGGACATTGCGCCGGATCTGGCACAGGCCGGTAACGACGGTATGGCGGAACTTGTAGGCCGGTATCCTGATCGCTTTCCGGGTTTCATTGCTTCATTACCCATGAACAATCCCGATGCGGCGGTCGCTGAAATGCACAGGGCGATAAATGACCTGGGAGCAAACGGTATCCAAGTCTATTCAAACGCAGCAGGAAAACCGCTCGACGGCCCCGAATTCACGTCGATTTTCGAAGGCGTGGCGGCATACGACCTTCCTATTTTGATGCATCCCATACGCGGCGCCGATTTTCCGGATTACCAGGATGAAGCCAGTTCCCTATACGAGATATGGTGGACGCTGGGATGGCCCTATGAGACGAGCGCTGCCATGGCACGGATGGTGTTCACGGGTTTTTTTGACAGGTTTCCGAATTTGAAGATCATTACCCATCATATGGGGGGCATTGTGCCTTATCTGGCAGGAAGAGTCGGTCCGGGGTGGGATCAGTTGGGGGCCCGTACATCGGACAAAGACTACCCGGCTCTGTTGAAGTCCATGAAGAAACGGCCCATAGACTATTTTAAAATGTTCTATGGCGACACCGCACTGTTCGGTTCCGCCTCCGCCACGCGGTGCGGCCTGGACTTTTTCGGTGTTGACCATGCACTGTTCGCCTCCGATTCGCCGTTCGACCCTGAAAAGGGATCCATGTATATACGTGAGACCATAAAAATCATTGAAGAGCTGGACATTACGTCTCAGGAACGGGATCAGATTTTCCAGGGAAATGCCGTGAAGATGTTAAAACTGTAGTGCGTTTTCAGCGCGTATACCATGTGGAGTGAATAGAGTGGCCGGAACGCGAATTTCCAGAAAAACTTTTCTAAAATATATTGCGGCTGGACTGGGTGCGGTTACCGCGGCCCCTTATGTTCGTTCCTCCGGAGCTGCACCGGGTGACAGGCCCAACGTTCTCTTCATGTGCATGGACCAACTATCCAGCTGGATTCATCTGCCGGAAGCGCTGCCGCTGCCTGCCCACGAGAAGCTGTTGTCGGAGGGTGTGGGGTTCAAAAACTACCACGTTACACAGTCTCCCTGCGGTCCGTCCCGCGCCGTAATCTTCACGGGACAGCACAGTCAGCGGACGGGCGTTTATGCCAATGCTACCTATAAGCGTCTGCCCGAAGGGTATGACGGCCCGCCTTCCGTGGCGCTGCAACCAGGTTTCCCAACCATTGGCTCCATGTTGCGGGCCACGGGATATTACACCGCTTATAAGGGCAAATGGCATCTCAGCAACATTGCTCAAACATTACCTTATGCCCCGAATATTTTTCCAAATGCCGAAGAGGCCCTCGAGCCGTTCGGCTTTTCGGATTACAGCTTTAACGGGGAACATATCGGGCTCACCTGGGGCGGCCACCTGAACGACGGCGTTATAGCCGCGGACACCGTTAATCTGATTCGGCATTTCGGAGACGGCGGTACGGACGGTAAACCTTGGTTCCTGGCGGTAAACTTCATCAATCCTCATGATATTATGTTTTATGACGCCACAGGTGTTCAGGCGGAAACCCGGAGTCGCCGAAATTTGATCGGATCGGTGAAACCCGAACCCGGCGCGGCCCTCTATGATTCAGAATGGGACTTCCCTCTGCCACAGAGCTTCCACGATGATCTTTCCAGAAAACCGGGACAGCAGCTGCGGTCCCGTGCCAGATCGAACCGCAGCTTCGGTCAGATGCCGCTTGAGGAACCAGTTTGGAAGAAGTACCGCAACTATTATTTTAACTGTATTCGCGATGTGGATCGGCACATTATGAGTGTATTGAAGGCGCTGGAGACATCAGGTCAGGCGGAAAACACCATTGTCGTAATGACATCGGATCACGGAGAAATGGCTGGGGCGCACGGGCTTCGCGGCAAAAGCGCCTCCCTGTATAAAGAGAACCTGAACGTACCGCTCATTATACGGCATCCCGATGTTCAGGGAGGTCGGTCTGCAAACACCCTGGCAAGCGCAGTCGACCTGGTGCCCACGTTACTTGCCATGACCGGTATGTCGGCTGCCGAACGCGCGGTTCTGAACCCGGACCTTCCCGGAGTTGACCTGTCCGCCACGCTTTCCGATCCGGCAATGACAACAGAACGTGATCGGCGGGGTGCCCTATTCAATTTCGTTTCCTTTGGCGGCCTTCAACCCGGTGAACGCGGCGAGTCCGCAAAGCCTGACCTTCCCCGGAGTCTCTTACGCGGCGTTTTTGATGGGCGTTACAAGTTCGGCCGGTATTTTTCCCCCACGGAACATCATATGCCGCAGGATTGGGAGACGCTTGTTGCCCATAATGACATAGAACTCTATGATACGGAATCCGATCCTCATGAAATGAACAATCTGGCATTTCAACCGGATGGCGCGAAAGCCCATATCATGCGCTTGAGCACACAGGTGAACAGCCTGATCCAAACCGAAATCGGTAACGACAACGGCGCCATGTATCCCGGTGATTTTGAAGATTATATATTATAGCATTTAGGATGGTCATCACATGGAAGACCGTAAATTTATCTATCAAGCTATTGACTGCAATAGTTTTTCAGGCATCAGTTTTCAATGAAAAGACCCCTCCTTTATCTTTCGCTTCTGGTATTTTATCTTCTGCATAATGACCTCTGGTTCTGGTATGATGCCCGCCTGGTATTTGGATTGCCGATCGGACTGCTCTACCACATAGGATACAATATCGCTGCCGCGGTGCTCATGGTCCTACTGGTAATTTTTGCCTGGCCTCATCACCTCGAAGACGATAATGGGGATACGGTATGAACACCGGGATTATCGTAGCGTATCTGTTACTGGTATTGCTGATAGGCTATTCCAGTAACCGGATGTTTCGCGGCACTGGTGAGGATTATTTCGTAGCGAGCCGTACGATCGGCCCCTTTATGCTCCTGATGTCGCTTTTCGGGACGAACATGACTTCCTTCGCCATCCTCGGCGCATCAGGCGAGGCCTACCACGAAGGCATCGGTGTGTTCACACTGATGGCATCTTCTTCCGCTCTGGTTATACCCTGTGTATTTTTCTTCGTAGGAACCCGCATCTGGTCGATAGGAAAACGACATGGCATTCTCACGCAGGTGCAGTACTTCCGTAAAAGATGGGGTTCCGATGGACTCGGCCTCGTACTGTTTGCGGTACTGATCGCCTTTCTCATTCCATATCTTCTGATCGGTGTGATGGGGGGAGGAATTACCCTGAATCAGGTTACGGGGGGCCAGATTCCCCAATGGGTCGGTAGCCTGGCGGTATGTGCGGTGGTGCTTACGTATGTATGCTGCGGGGGCATGCGCGGAACCGCATGGGTCAACACCTTTCAGACGCTGGTGTTCATGATTCTCGGCGCCATAGCATTTTTTGTGATCGTCGATAAAATGGGCGGCCTTTCGCAATCGATGACCGCGGTCTTGGGCGTCCATCCCGAGCTGCTGATTCGAGGAGATCACATTAAACCCGTTACCGTGTTGACCTACACCTTTATTCCTCTTTCGGTAGGTATGTTTCCCCACATGTTTACCCACTGGCTCACCGCCCGGAGTATGGGGACCTTCCGCTACCCACTGATGTTTTACCCTATCTGTATGACGATTGTGTGGCTTCCAAGTGTGCTGATAGGCATCCTGGCCGCTATAGATTTTCCCGGTCTGGAAGGGGCGGCTGCCAACTCTGTTCTGGTGCGGATGATTGACCGCCATGCGCCCGGGATGCTGGCTGGTCTGTTGGGCGCCGGTGTGTTTGCCGCGATTATGTCCTCGCTGGACTCGCAGGTGCTCTCAATCGGCAACATGTTTACGCAGGATATCGTCCGGCATTACGGCTTTCATGATAAGATGAGCGACAGGCAGCAGGTACTGTACGGACGCTTGTTTGTCTGCCTGATTCTTGCCGCCACCTTTATTCTTTCGCTTGTTTCCAACCGCAGTATTTTTGGTTTGGCGGTGTGGTCGTTCACCGGATTTGCCGCCCTCTTTCCGGTGGTCGTTGCCGCGTTGTTCTGGAAGCGCAGTACCAAACAGGGGGCGTTAGCCGCTATCGCAAGCGTGGTGATTCTCTGGCTTTATTTTTTCAGCCAGGGATGGCAAACTCCGGGATATACGATAGCTGGCACTGGCGTCATGCCGGTGGTGGCTATCATTTCTGTTTCAACAGCGGCCATGGTGGTCGTTTCTCTGCTTACAAAACCGCCTGAAGCGTCCATAATTAACCAATTTTACAAGAAGTGAATAAATTGCAACTTACCAACATGATGCTTGCGCCGGGTATACTCGCCGTAATGCTGATCGCCTGCGCTCCGATGCAGACGGTACATGAACCAAGGGAAGAAATCCGTGAAAGGGCGGCCGTCTACACGGAATTTCAGGCGGATCGAGGCAGGGTACTATACGAAAAAGAGTGCGCCCGCTGCCATGGCAGGATACTGTTCGACGGCACCCAATCCCCCCTTGCCGGAGATCATTTTCTTGCAAAATGGGAACGGGATGATCGATCTATGTTTGATTTTTTCACCTCCATGAAAACGACGATGATACCCAAAGGGGTAACGCTATCAGAACCCGGGTGGGTGGATGTCCTGGCTTATATACTAAAACACAACGCCTACCCGTCCGGAAACCAGGAGATGACAGACGACCCTGAGATTCTCAGTCGTATTCCCGTCACCGAATATACATCGCCTACCGCGATAAAAGATGCCGTTCCCCCCATGTTCGTCCGCGGGGAATTCGGTATCTTTCCCCACAGCGCCAGCCCGATGCAATGGGAGATGGAAGAAGCAGCCGACAAAACGCGAAACTGGCTGTACGGCAGCCACGACTACACCGGGCGGCGTTATGGTAGCCTGTCCGGGATCAACAGGCGTAATGCCGGCCGGCTTCAGATGGTGGGGACTTTCGAAATAGGCGGTGAGGGTGGTATGCATTCCGAGCCGATCGTTTACGAAGGCGTAATGTATGTGACCTCAGCCTATACCACAATGGCTTTTGATGCCGTTTCGGGCCGGGAGCTCTGGCGACACGTCTGGGAACCGAAACAGCAGGTTCATCGGACCGGAAACCAGGGCGTTGCCATTAAAGGCGGAAGGGTGGTCCGGACCACGGCGGATGGATATCTACTGTCCCTGAGAATCGGCAACGGTTCACTCCTCTATTCGCGCAGGATTGCTGATCCAGGTGCCGGTGAGTTCTTAACGATGGCGCCTCTTCTCTACAAGAATCGAATACTGGTCGGATCATCGGTTGGGATCTCTGCCTATCAGCTCAAGAATGGGGATCCTGTATGGCGGTTTGAAACGGATACGGCGAGTAATGGAGTGGGAGTGCCGTCTGGCCGGACACCGACAACCCTGTTTTCTCTGGATCTAGAAAAAGAGGAATTATATGCGGCGGTATCGAATACACTGATTGTCCTGGATATCAGAAAGGGCACATTGATGTGGTCCGATGATATGGACAGCGAAAATGGTATATTACAGGGCCCCATATTCCAGACGCGCGTGTCCGGCGAAATACGCCCACTTGTGGCAACAACGACCTCGGGTAAACTCTTGGTTCGGGATAGGGAAACCCGCGAACGTCTCTACGACACGATTCTATCATCTGATCTTCCCGAACACCATACCATAAGCTATGGTCCGGGTTACAATCCGGAAACGGACATGCTCTACCTGCCTACCGGCACATCGGAGGGAGGGCTCACTGGCGTAGATGCCGCGAGCGGCGCTGTGCGGTGGCAGCATCGGTCCCCTATGCCGATGGTCGCTGCTGTGGCGACAACAGCGGGCGGAATCGTATGCACGGGGGAGCTGACGGGCGACTTTGTTACGCTCGACGCCCTGTCGGGAGAGGTCCTCTATCGGTTCGACACAGGCAAACCAATCGATGGAGGGGTCGTTACCTACCAGATCGAGGAGAAACAGTATATCGCTGTCATCGCCGGGCGCCCCACGCCGACGGTGTTCGTATTTGCAATTCCCGGCTGAGTGGAATGAACGTTATGGCCGGCAGGAACCTTAAGCGATATGGGGAGATAGATGGATAAAACGCACAATATTGAACGGATTGCTCAACTGGACACGGCAACCATCAGTGATGCCCTGGACAAACTGGGCATCGCCGGCCAGTGTCTGGGCATTAAACCCCGCGATCATACCTTCCGAATGGCTGGTCGGGCGTTTACCATTTTATACGGTCCCGCAGATGCAGAACCCGGCACGGTAGGGGATTATATCGACGACCTGGAACCTGGCACGGTAGTAGTACTCGACAATGGAGGGCGGGAGGACGCTACCGTTTGGGGAGATATTCTTACCTTTGTTGCCCATCAGAAACATATGGCCGGTACGGTTATCGATGGAGCCTGCCGGGATGTCCACCTTTGTCTTGAGCTCGGATATCCTATATACAGCCGGAGCTATTCCATGCGGACGGGTAAGGACCGGGTGCAGGTCGAGGGAGTCAACGTCCCTGTCAACATTGGGGAGGCGCGGGTATGTCCCGGTGCTCTGCTGCGTGGTGATGCGGACGGCGTTGTGGTCATTCCTCAGTCACAAGAGGACGAAGTGATATCAGTAGCGGAATCCATAGATGAAGCCGAACGGCGTATACGGGAAGCCGTGAATCAGGGCAAGCGTTTGGATGAAGCACGAGTCAGCAACCGGTATTATGAACTCCAGAGGCGAGAAGAGGCCCCGTGAATTTTCAACCCGTGTGCGGAGTTTCGAAGGACTCTCCGGAAAACATCGGGGATTGTTGGTACGGCCCCAAGCGCCTCTCTTTCAGGCAGGCGAGAATCACCCGATGTACTGGGGAGAGCGTTTTTTGAATTGCTCGGCCAAGTGAACCCTTTATTTAGCAGCCTCATCAATGAAATGCGACTTCCAAGCTATGTGAAAGGTGCCACAAAGGACCCAGGAAAGGCTGGGTCTACCAGTGCATCGTTCCCGGCTCCCCTTTAAACGGCCCGACCACCCGGCTTGTAACCCATCCACCGTAGAAATCACCAGGTTGCGGTGTTGCTTTCTCGTCGTCAACGTAACAGGCAGCCATCAGCGAGGGATAGAAAGCAATGCAGTCCTTTATGGGAACAAATTCAGGCGTGGGATCGGGATACCGCCATGCGGACCGGTCGGCGGTTTTACTGCCTACAGTCACCGAATAATAGGCGGCGGGTCCTTTCCATTCGCATACGGAACCACCGCCGCATGATGTGAGCATCTCCATGCGGATATCCTGCATAGGGATATAGAACACCGGTGGGTGACTCGTTTCCAGCACACGTATGGCGCGATGACTGTCGGCTATTACCGTGCAGTTGAACACGACCCGGATGCGGCCGCCGAAGTCTTCCGTGCGCGGCGGCCTGGGATAGTCCCATACCGATTCCTGCCCGTCCTCTGGATCTATACGTCGTGGCTCCATAGATCTCCCGCGCAATGATTTAAACTGACAGGTGATTGTCACACGTTTCATGATACGGTTATTTACGAATCATGTCAATCAGGTATCGGGGTCATGAAAACCCTATTTGCTAATTCTGTAAATTATAGTATTTTCTTTTGAAACAAGGCATCATATTATCTTGCGAGGCTATCATGGATCAAATCGAGCAGTTGGTCAAAACTACACTTTCCGAACTGAAGTCGATCGTTCAGGCCGACACGGTTATCGGCGAACCGATTACCGCCGGAGACACAAAGATCATCCCAATCGTAAAAGTAGGATTCGGGTTCGGCGCCGGCGGCGGTGGCGGCAAAGCCACATCAAAGGATGGGCAGCGTAGTGGCAGCGGCGGTGGTGCAGGACTGGAGCCTGTAGCTTTTCTGATCGTGGATGAATCCGGCGCACGCCTGGAGCCTGTGAATGCAGTGGGAAGCGGGAATCCATCTCCGGCCGATAGAATTTTTGAATTCATCAAGAGTCAGGTGCTGAGCCGATTGGACAAGAGCGGCAAAGCCGCTGAAGAAGATACAGCGGCGGAAAGTTGAGATTCAGGGAGGTGGTATATCGTCATCGCGCTAGTGATCTGCTTCACAATTACGCTCATACTCCTGACCTTTCCTGTAGACATAACGGTGCATGTACAGCGGTACGGCACCTTCCGCGGCTGGGTGATGATCGGCTGGTTATTCGGTAAAGTGCGTCTTTCAACAAAGTCAGACAGGCAGAAAATCATCCAGCCGGAACCTTTAGGCCCTATACCCGACGCGCCCTTGGCGCCAGAGCCGGTGCAAAAGATCTCCCGAAGGCAGACCATCTCCTACATCATGGCGATCCTGAAAACCCGGGGATTTTTCAAACGCCTGACGAGACTGCTTGAGGATCTCGTCACTGGCGTCCGGATACGGGCACTGAATATTTCAGGCCGGATCGGATTGGGAGATCCGGCTGAGACCGGCCGCTTCTGGGGCATGTTGAGTATCGTCACCGGTTTGGTGGCCATGATTCCCCCGGTCGCCATTCTTTTGGAGCCGGACTTTGAGCAGGCGGTCCTCGAAATCGAAGGTCGGGGGACCTTCCGTATCATCCCACTCCGGCTATGCCTTATCATACTCCTTTTTCTGCTCTCCCCACCAACACTCAGAGCCGGCTGGCGCGGCCTGAAAATAGGTGTGCACAGGAGAAGGGAGAAAGGATACCGCCAGAATGCTCCGGCACAGAGTTCATAACAGGTGAAACAATGTCAGATGAAAAATATGATTCATTCCGAAGTGCACACTGGTTCCGCCCTGACGGTAAGACCGGATTTATACACAGGAGCTGGATGAAGAACCAGGGCCATCCTGATCATATGTTCGATGGCAGGCCGGTTATCGGGATCTGCAACACCTGGTCAGATCTGACACCGTGTAACGGACATTTCAGAGAAATCGCTGAGCGGGTGAAACGTGGAGTCTATGAGGCCGGCGGATTCCCGGTCGAGTTCCCGGTGATGTCTCTGGGCGAACCGTTGATGCGACCAACCACCATGTTGTTCCGGAACCTGGTGAGTATGGACGTGGAGGAAACGATTCGCGCCAATCCGATCGACGGGGTTGTGCTGCTTGCCGGGTGCGACAAGACTACACCTGCCCTGTTGATGGGAGCGGCCAGTTGTGATCTGCCAACAATCGTTGTATCGGGCGGCCCCATGCTCAACGGCAAGTTCCGCGGCAAGGACATTGGATCGGGGACGGATGTCTGGAAGTTCAGTGAAGCCGTACGTTCTGGTGAGATGAGTGTCTGTGAATTCATGGAAGTGGAAACAGGAATGAGTCGTTCCCCGGGGCATTGCATGACCATGGGTACCGCCTCGTCTATGGCAAGCCTTGTGGAGGCCCTCGGGATTTCGCTGCCCGGAAATGCGGCCATACCGGCGATGGACGCCCGGCGTAACGTGCTGGCGCATCGCTCCGGGCAAAGGATCGTGGACCTGGTCCGGGAAGACATGCGCATGTCCCAGATCCTGACTCTCGCAGCCTTTGAAAACGCGGTGCGTGTCATCGGTGCCATCGGAGGCTCCACAAACGCGGTAGTGCACCTGCTCGCTCTGGCCGGCCGCCTCGGTGTCGATTTCACACTGGATGACTGGGATCGGCTCGGACGTGACGTTCCGTGTATCCTCAATCTGATGCCGTCAGGGGACTACCTGATGGAGGATTTTTTTTATGCCGGCGGTCTGCCGGCGGTCATCCGTGAAATGGCGGATCTTGTCCACAAGGATGCGATTACCGTGAATGGCAAAACTATGGGAGAAAACACCGCTGATGCCGAGTGTCACAACCGGGAAGTCATCCGCCCCATGTCGAACCCGATCACATCGGATGGTGGACTGGCGGTGCTGCGCGGCAATCTGTGTCCGGACGGGGCGATCATTAAACCTTCTGCAGCTTCTCCCGAATTGATGGTCCACCGCGGTCAGGCGGTGGTGTTTGAAGACATCGAAGATTTTCAGTCCAGAATTGATGATCCTGACCTTGATATCAATGAATCGAACGTTATGGTGCTCAAAAATTGTGGTCCCCGGGGTTATCCCGGGATGGCAGAGGTGGGAAATATGCCGCTGCCGCCGCATATCCTGAAAAAAGGTATCAGCGATATGGTCCGTATCTCCGACGCCCGAATGAGCGGCACCGCCTTCGGCACCGTCGTGCTGCACGCCGCACCCGAAGCGGCTCTGGGCGGCGCACTTGCATTGGTGCAGGACGGAGATACCATAGAACTGAACGTCCCGGAACGCCGGTTGGAACTGGAAGTTTCCAACGAAGAACTCGTCCGACGCCGCGCAGCCTGGACGCCGCCAGCCCCCCCCATGGAGAGCGGTTACTGCCGTTTGTACGTAGAGCACGTTCTGCAGGCGGAAAAGGGAGTGGATTTCGACTTCCTGGTAGGTAAAAGAGGCGCTCCGGTTCCGCGGGCTTCGCATTGAGAGGAATGGGACGTCGTGTCATGGAATCGAACGAGTATTCCGGATCTTGCGGCTTTGACTTCAGGCATTGGAAGACCATTGCGTTTCCCTCAATCGAGATTCCGGAGGTGTTGTAACGGTGTATACTCTCCTGTTGGAATGCCGTGCAGAACAGCAGGCAAACCCAATCATTTCATAGAACGTTTTGCACGGCAGTTAAATCACTAACAGATGATGCCAGGATTGTAGTGCGAACAGTTGTCCCTCCTTTTACTTTTGATACCACCGTGGAGATATTGTCTGAGATTTTTCCGCATAAAACGCTAAACATACAAGCCTGCATATTCAAACACTTAACACGAACGAATTGTTTGGTGAATAGACGAAAAATCCGGCCGAGTGTGACGTGATTTTGACTTAACCTGACGATTTTCACCATGGCGGTCAGAGTCTTAGATGAACCCTCCCAGGTGTTTGTCTTGTTGGATTGGGAAGGAAAAAATGAAACAGCTAATCACCATGGGATTGAGGACTGTCGCCCACCTGGAATCCAAAGAAGATTTTTATGCACAAATAGATTCGGATTCTATTCGTACCGTGCCGAGGTTTCCCGAGGCGCATCTGACGGTTCTTTCCCAACGATGGGCCCTGGGCGTTCTCTCCAGTCACAGCATTCCGAGGATACAGGCTGTCATCGCCCAGCTGGGTTGGACCCACCTGTATCCGGAAGCGCATCTGATCTGTTCGGACGGTCTGGACCGTAAAGACCCTGCGAACTGGGAGTCCTGGCGCAGAATGTATCGTCGCCGGGGGCTGGAACTATACGCTGTCGTAGACATCGGCGATGTGCTTCTTAGAAACCTCGCCGGCAAGTCATCCTTTGCTTCGGTGCGCAAATACCACATCACTCATGATCGCGAATTGGCTATCGAGGGTGTCACCTGCATAAGTGGTTTGGATCAGACGGCAGCGTATCGGGAAGTCACACAGGGGGGGGTATAAAAAGCTTGCCAGCCGGTCGGTCTCCGTGGCGGGAATGGAGGCTGCTCGATATTGGCGCCATGTTCTCGGCAAGGACTGATCTCCAATGAGAGCTTATCCCAGTACCATATTCTGGAGCCATGTGACGGTTGCGGCATAGGCCGCCCCTCTCGTGAGGCTGCCGTTGTGACCAGTTCATTCAGCTGTTCCAGAGCAACATTCTCCAATAGATAAGAAACTTTCTTCCATGTAGTCTCCACTAACTGAGAAAGTTGTACATGGATTTTGAGGTTCCGGAATGACAGGACGGGGCGTCTTCAAATCGGAACTCTTTACAGCCGCTAAGAATTGATCAGCCAGCCTTTTTTGACAGCATCATCGATTTGTTTCACAATCCAATCATACAGCTCCGGCATAACTTCCTGAATCGGCTGGTTAACAGCAATCACCTGGCTGCGCGATACGCTCTGCTCCATCCACTTTCTACCATTTGTTTCCAGATTAAAGAAAAATGGCAGGATTCGATCCGCCACCTTAAGCATTTTGCTTTCGGGTGACTTCTGTTTCTCGTAGTCAAGCCAGAGTTCTTCAAATTCTTCGAGGAATTCTGGGTAGAGGTTGCAGATACGTTTCATGCAAGCCGACTCCTGACTGAATTTATTCGAATGGTCGGCAGTATAGATGGGGGTGTCACCGGGGTCGATCTCGCAGATATCGTGAATGAGCGCCATCTTC
The DNA here is from genome assembly GCA_964470965.1 of uncultured Gemmatimonadota bacterium. Taxonomy (GTDB): domain Bacteria; phylum JAAXHH01; class JAAXHH01; order JAAXHH01; family JABIQT01; genus CAYYIS01. The sequence goes on from CAYYIS010000036.1 coordinate 44,347, forward strand.
AGAAGTTTTAAAAGGTCGATGTCCAGGTCGGTAGATTTGATGAGGAGCAGGAGAGAGACCGCTGTATGCCAGGAATGCTCGGCGGCGTTTTCGCGGCGTTGGCCTCCGAGTACCAGGGTCTGGCGTTCTATGCCTTTCAATTTGTCGAGTTCGACAATAATCCTTCTAACTTTTGTGATATCGAGGAGTGGCATTGAGATTGCCTCAATTGGTTAATGTTTTGGCAGCAATCGGTGATTTGGGATGTGTAGAAAAAACTAACCCCTGTGACGAGTTGTCTCTCCTCTTGAATTAGGTGGCGGTCGTTGAGTCGGTGCGATCTCGGGCAGCCCATCTCTCCCGGCTCGATCGCCCTTCAATTGTAGACGGCAAAAAAACAAGACTTTTCCTATTCGTATAATGTAGATAATACATAGGTGAATCAATGGTAAATACCGTCCAGCGCAATCTGTTTTACCGGGCAGTTGGCATTTGAATAGAAGGCAGTAAAACCTGGATTGGTAAAAGTCAGTGGGCATAGGAGCCAACCGAAGTGTCTTTCTCTCCGGCCGGGTTGAGTGAATGGGGATGAAAAATCGGAACACACGACCAACCTAAAAATGCCGGAGTCTGAAACGGACGACACCTTGGTTCGTTTCTTATCAAGAGATAATGACAGAAAAAACTTTTCTATAACAGAGACATAATTTAGTATACCGATCAGGAATACTGATTGTTTCAAATGCAGAACATTTCATAATGATAGGAACACTGCCGTGAGAACCGACCCTGTCACCCTCGAGCTTTTCAAAAACGCCCTGTTCTCTATTGCCGATGAGATGGCGGTGACCATCTGCCGCACGACCTATTCGGGTGTGTTACGCGACAATATGGATTTCTCCACTGCCTTTACGGATGGGCACGGTGATCTGGTGGGGCAGGGGTTGACCATACCGCTACACCTTGGTTCGGTGCCTACCGCTCTGCAGTCGGTTCTGGAATACTTCGATGGTGACATCCATCCGGGCGACTTGTTCATTATGAACGATCCGTATGCCGGCGGTATGCACCTGCCGGATGTATTTATCTTTAAGCCCATATATTATAATGAGGAGCGCTTGGCGTTCGCGGCGACGGTCTGTCACCACGTGGACGTGGGTGGCCGGGTGCCTGGTTCCAACGCCTCCGACTCCACCGAAATTTACCAGGAAGGTCTCCGTATCCCTCCCACGAAGCTCTATGCGCGGGGGGAGCGTAACGAGACGTTGTGGCGCCTCATTGAAGCTAATGTAAGGCTTCCGGTGCAGATCTTCGGGGACCTCAGGGCGCAACTTGCCGCCTGCCGAATTGCCGAAAATCAGTTCACGGAACTGGTTGGTCACTACGGTGTTGAAGTGACGAAGCACTATATGCAGGCGGTTATTGACTATGCCGAGCGAATGGCCCGTGCAGCCATTCGGCATCTGCCCGACGGAGCATTCAGCTTCGAGGACTGGATCGACGACGACGGCATCGACCGTGGTAATCCCATACGGCTTAAATGTACGGTATCCAAAAAGGGTGATGGGCTGTTTGTCGACTGGAGTGGCACGGCGTTGCAGGTCAAGGGTGCTATCAACTGCACACTATCGTTCACTAAGGCGGTCTCCTACGCCGCTATACGTTCGGTGCTGGGGGGCGAAATTCCGTGCAACGAGGGCCTGTTTCGTACTATCGAGGTTACGGCACCCGAAGGCTGTATCGCCAACATGACACCGCCCGCCGCCTGCGCTGCGCGTGGTCTGACCGGCTTTCGCATGGGCGATTGCCTGTTCGGCGCGCTCGCCATGATGCTGCCGGACAGAGTGTTCGCCGCCTCCGACGGTGGCAATACCTGTGTATCCATCGGCGGGTATACGGCTGAGAGAAAACCCTTCATTTTTGTAGATTTCACCTGCGGCAGCTGGGGAGGAAGGCCGTGGGCGGACGGGGTGCAGGGCAACTCCAACATGTTCGCTAATATGGCCTGCCAGTCGGTGGAGGTCGTGGAGGCGGAGAATCCGCTTCAGGTGAATGTCTTTGAATTCATGACCGACCGTGCCGGTGCCGGGAAGTACCGTAGCGGGGTGCCCTACCGGAGAGACTTTCGGCTGCTTGAAGAAGAAGCGGTATTGCAGGTCCGTTCCGACAGGCGTGTGATTCGGGCCTACGGACTGTACGGCGGCCGGGCCGGTAAGCCCTCCGACAACATCCTGAACCCGGAAAGCGACCCCTTATCGCTGGACAGCAAGTTGATTATGACCCTGCGCCGTGGTGATGTGTTTCGCCACGAATGGCCGGGTGGCGGTGGCTGGGGTGATCCGCTGGAGCGTGATCCGCAGGCGGTGCTGGATGATGTGCGTAACGAGTTCGTCAGCGTTCGGGCAGCCCGGGGTGAATACGGCGTTGTAGTTGACACGAGCAGCTGGCAGGTGGATGATGTCGCCACCGAACGTTTGAGGATCGCGCTACGTGAAAAACGTGGAAACGAATCGCAAGCCGATGTTGGGCGGGAGTGAAAGACATGGCAGACGGGCATAACTTCCGCATCGGTGTCGATATTGGCGGTACCTTCACCGATATCGTGTTGCTGGCTGATGATGGCGTTCTACACACCCGTAAAGTGCCGTCCACGGTGGAGGACTACAGCCGTGGTATTATGGAAGGTATCACCGAATTATTTCGACAGACCGGGATTACCCCGGCGGATGTTGCGGAAGTTCTACACGGCACCACCGTGGCATCCAATGCCATCATGGAACTGGCCGGCGCCAGGACCGGGCTCATCACCACCCGAGGATTCCGTGACGTACTCGAGCTGCGCACACTGCGAATGCCGCGTCTCTATGACATCGGATGGGAGAAGCCGCCGCCGCTGGTCCCGCGATACCTGCGTCTGGAGGTGAAGGAACGGGTGGATGCCCATGGAGTGGTAGGGCAGCCTCTGGATAGACAAGAAGTAGAGGATGTGGTGGATCGATTGGTGGCAGAGGGCGTAGAGGCCATCGCGGTTTGTTTGATAAACTCATTTACCAATCCGGAACACGAGCGGCTCATCGGTGAGGTGATCGCAGATCGGGTGAAGGACGTGCACTACTGTCTTTCGGTGGATGTGCTGCCGGAGATCAAGGAATACGACCGCACTTCGACGACCGTGATTAACGCGTATCTTTTGCCGGTGTTGGCCCGGTATTTACATCGACTGGAAAGTGAACTGTCCATCACAGGCATTGAGGCGCCGCTGCTGTTGATGCAGTCGAACGGCGGTCTGACCACAGCGGCAGCGGCGGCACGTTGTCCCTGCAATATCATTGAATCCGGTCCGGCGGGTGGTGTCGTGGGAGGGCATGCCCTGTCGCGGCGGCTGGCGCTCGAACGGGTTATCACATTCGACATGGGGGGGACAACCGCCAAAGCGTCACTGCTGGAGGACGGACAATTTTCGCGTGCGGTCGACTACAGCGTCGGGAGTGACATCATGATCGGCTCCCGGCTTCTGACGGGCGCCGGATACCGACTTCGGGTACCTGCCATCGATCTTGCCGAGGTGGGCGCGGGTGGCGGTTCTCTGATCTGGCTGGATGCCGGTGGCGCCATGCAGGTGGGCCCGCGCAGCGC
>CAYYIS010000037.1:0-47919 GCA_964470965.1 uncultured Gemmatimonadota bacterium
TACTCCCGAAGAAATCTTCCGCAGTCTCATAACGGTTAGCATTATGGTCAATCAGAAAAAAAGAGGACGAGCTTCCAGGTCGGGTTCGTCCCGTCGTCAGCAAGTCCCAAAATCACACCTTACACTACCTGTTTGGGCATACGATGTGATTGCTTTGACAGGATTGCTGGCAGCGGTAATCGTGTTTTTCTGGGCTATCCTCAGCCAGCAGGCATTTCTCTGGGAGGATGTACCCGAACAATGGTATCCGATGGCGAGTTATACGGCCAGTGAATTGCGTGCGGGAAGGTTTCCTCTTTGGAATCCTTACATATTCGGTGGTATACCTTTTTTTGCGATGATTGATGTGGGCGTACTTTATCCGCTAAACTGGCTATTACTGATATTTGTCGACAACATGATACTCCGTTACATCGCAGTGGAATTCCATCTCATCGCGCATGTGTATTTGATCGGAGTGTCCATGTATGTTTTCTGTCGGAATACTTCCTTGTCCCATGGTGCGGCTTTTGTCGCAGGTCTGATTTACATGTTATGCGGCGTGACCGTACACCAGATGTTGCATCCCGGCATAATCTTTTCAATCACCTGGTTTCCTATGGTTTTTATGTTGTTTATGAAGGCGGTTGACCAACTGAACTTTTCATATGCCATAGTGACCGGTGGCCTTCTCGGAATCTTGATTCTGTCTGGGAGTCCTCAGATTTTTGTGTATGTTTCTTATACACTTGGATTCTATTCCCTCTTCTGCGCGATAGAGCGATTCCGGAGTTACGGATTTCATTTTTCCCTTTTAAGGCTGGCCGCAGTGTCCACTGTCGTCATGATTACGGGTGTCTGCCTTGCCGCAGTGAATCTGTTACCGTTGTTTGAACTCATCGATCACTCTTTACGACCTAATGTTACATATGACATCGCTACCACCTATGCACTGTATCCCCAGGAGCTTATTACATTGTTTATGCCGGACTTCTTTGGCCGGACCGAACCTTCAAACTGGGATTATTGGGGCCCTGGCCGGACTGAATATGGACATTTCTGGGAAACATATGCGTACATCGGTGTTTTACCGTTGTTATTGGTCTGCGTTTCGTTCACACTAAAACGAACGCGGATCACGTGGTTTATGGGGATTCTGGCGATTTTAACCTTTATACTCTCACTAGGCGATACAACGCCCATTTTTCGCCTGGTATTTGACGTGATCCCAGGTTTTGATCGATTCCGGAGTCCCGGCCGTCTCAACATACTCTCTGGATTTGCGGTAGCCATTCTGTCTGGTGTTTCTGTAGACTCCCTCTGTCATCTGAATAATGTTGCGAGGTCCCACTTGATGCGGTTGATAAAAATCATTTGCGGTGTTTTCACCTTGTCTGTCATCATTTATATAGTGTCAGAGGAACCCATCACCGCCTGGCTGGCTGGAGGTGTGGCATTACAGCACAATGCTAAAGTTGCCATGGCGACGCAAGCGGGACCATTTACATTACTTCTGTTGCTCTCTATAGGATTCCTATTTACCTGCGCACGTCAAAAACTACGCCACGCCATTCTCATTATGGCTACGGCGGTATTGATTTTTCTTGATCTTTATATAGCGGGTCATGAATTCAACGCAAGCCCTAACGGACCCGCCTTTTATTATTCCCGATCCTCCTTAATTGATTTTCTTGAAAAAGATCAGGGAGTACGCGGCGGTCGTGCCCGTACACGTGATGGCGCAAATTTATTAGTGCGCAGAAATGCAGGAATGCTGTATCGCGTGTTTACCTTAGAAGGCTACGTATCACCGCTTCGTCTTGCCAACACTGTCCCACCCATGTTTGCTGACGAACTAATGAACGTCAAGTACCGAATACTGGTAGATTCGCAAGGCGGTAAAATTGAATTGGTCGACAACCCCGACACGATGCCCCATGCGTTCGTAGTACGCAATTACGTTCTAGCACCAGACCGAGAAGCGGTCACGAAAGTAATGTCGGATCCGAATTTTGATTACAAGACTACCGTGACACTCGATAGGAACCCGTCACTGAATATGGACCTGAGCCCTTTACCGGTCGTTGAACAGGCAAAAGTGGTACATTATGAGCCGAACAATATGACGATAACAGTAGATATGAAAGAACCGGGGTTACTTATAGTGGGGGAAGTGTTTTATCCAGCGTGGAAGGCATATGTTGATGGTCGGGAGCAAACAATTTACCGGGCGAATGATACGATGAGAGCTATTCCACTCACTACAGGTTCACACAGAGTGGATTTGAAATACAAATCAGGTTTATTCCAATTCGGCGGTGTGATATCCGGTATAACTCTTATGACAGTGTTAATTAATATTGGTATTCTACGGAAAAGAAGACACGACCATAAAAATGCCGTATTAAACAAACAAGGCCGGTAATCAATTAAATAATTACCGGCCTTGGAAAACTACTTTATTGTTTATGCCATGCTTACGCATTCGGCGAGAACGGCAGCGTGATCGTCACAACGGAATTGCTTTTTGCAGGCTTAAAACGCCAGGAACGGATACGTCCCTGGACACACCTGACTAAGTTTCTGCTTCCGACTGTGTCGTTCACAACCTCCGTTCTGCTGACACGTCCATTCGCTGCAATGGTTAGCTTAAGCTGAATGCTACCCTGAAGATTAGGATTGAGCTTCAATTCCCGTTGGTAACAAAATCTCACAGGTCCCAGGTTTTGACGCAATACTTGGAGGACCGCCGCATCAGAACGGGCTTCCTCGACAGGACCGCCACCACCAGCACCTGCTATTGCGTTAACATCGATATCCACGCCGCCGCCCGGACCGGCACCTTCACCACCCAGACTGGTCGCACCACCACCACCTACACCACCACCCAGAAGGGATCCAACATCCATCCCATCGCCACCGCCACCACGGGAACTACGCCCGCCAGCCGGGCCGACCACGGCGCCTTCACCGACGCCAGCCCCGCTTCCGGATCCGTCAAACGTGGAAGTTCCGCCACGCTTTACACCACCGACCTGGCCGAGACTAGACTCTAAGTCTGCCGCATTTCCACCGAACGCTACCGACTCCCCACCACCACCTTTGGTCGATAATTGGGCCCAAACCCCCTGCTGAGCGAGTGCCTGAGCGGCGGCCGCTCTGGCCTGTCCACGCCGGGCACGGGATTCCGCGCGACTGGGTTGGGCGGTACCGCTGGGCGCGCGCTGTTCGGCACGACTCTGACGCGGTTCCGGTGCTGCCGCTACAACTTCCGGTATTTCTTCTGGCACATCCTCTATTTCCACTTCTTCTTCCGGAGTTTCGATTTCCGGAGGAGGCGCAGGTGGGGTATCCGGCATAGCGATCTGTGCAACGCGCTTCTGCATCTCTGCGATTCGGTCCAAATCCTCTTCTGGTTCTGGAAGACTGGCGAAGAAAGCTATACTTCCGAATGCAATTACAAAAACCATTGAACCGAAACTCACCAATTTCCAGTCTATCTGTTCTATCCCAGATTTTTTAAACTCACGTGGGAACTTAATCTGCGATCTTGGGATTGACAAATAAAATCCCTCCCCTCATGGGCATGTCTTCAAACACATCGAATAATTGATTAAGAGTCCGCCGTACTGGTTACTATCAGTCTCATCTTTCCATAATCATTACTCGCGCATAGATACATCACCCGGTATAATGCGGAAAACGGTACTTCGACATCACCTTGAATAATAACTTCACCTTCGAACTTAGTTCCATACTGCTCCATCGCTTTAGCCGCGGTGGCACGTTTCTCCAATTCCGTGAACATCTGATGGGTAAGCAACTTCTGATAATCCGTCTGAGCAAATTCAGCCGTTGGCCCCACGTGAACGCCCTCTATAACAATTTCGTTTCTCCCGATTTCGACCGTCAACCCCGGCCTCGCTTTGTCGGATGCCATGGACTTGGGCAATTCGAGACCTTCCGACGGCGTCACCAGGGCCCCTTCTGCGGAGAACGATTTTAGCAGGAAGGCAAGCAGGCAAGTAAACATGTCGATCAGAGAGGTCATATTGAGGTCCATCTTGCCGCCTCCTTCTCCCTCGCTCTTATGTTTTTTCTTCCCGCTAGCTGGTTTCGGTACAAAATCCATTCATCTACCCCCTTCCCCTGCCGATGGCTGAACTGATCGTTCGTATCAACAGGGATGGCCTAAGTAATACCGGGAGACAGGGATACATTGGGAAACATATTTCGTGGTATCGTCCCGTCCTCCATAAACACTCTGGTCGCATCCATCGTCTTTATGATAACTTCATATTGGATGTCCTGCGCCGATGCGATCATGATATCATTTTCGTCTTCGAACTCACCTCTGACCTGCTGTTTCAGATCCCAAAGTTTTTGGCCCAATGCTTCGTAATCATACTCCGTTCCCTTTAAGGGGATGATCGGAAGGCGCGCTTTTTCAGACGTAATCGTGAATCCCTGAGAAGTGATCGCTACCGCCAACGATAGCTTGGGTGGCGGTTCCTCGGCCTCCTCATTCAGACCCGTGGATGCACCGCCGCCAGAAGACGGTAGATCAATCGGAATCATCGCTAGTTTCGTGTATTCCGACGATGCCATAATAACCGGGATGAGAATCATCACGAAATTCATGTACGGCGTCAGATCAAGTTCTTCGGCTTCTTCTGTGTGCGTGCGTGCTTTTGAAGGTTTAAATGCCATCCTGCTAACCTCCTAGTTCGACGTACGCGCAGCCAACATGTTAATTAATTTCACCGAATATTCATCGATGTCATCGGTTATTTCCGTGATCTTTTCACGGAAAGAGGCGTTGGCCACGATCATAGGAACCGCAACCATCAGACCGGTCATCGTACAGAGCAATGCCGCTGAAATTCCACCCGCCAGCATGGCACCTTTAAGCGCCGGATCGATATTGGGAGAACCCAAGGCGCTAAAGGATTTAATCAATCCGTATACCGTACCGAGCAGACCAAGCAACGTGGCCACCTGACCGATCATAGCGATGAAGCTGACTCGCTTGCTCAGGAGCGGGAGCACTTCAAGGGTCGCTTCATCGACCGCCGTCTGAATCATTCGGGGATCCGTGCCGGCATGCTGCAAACCTTTCTTACAGACTCGTGGCAGAGCACCGTCTGGTTCGGAATCACACAATTCGATTGCCATATCGATCTTGTTGGTACTGATGAGTTTCGTGATTTCCAGCATAAACCGCTGACTATTTACACTTGCTCTCTTGATCAGGTAGTTCCAACGTTCAAAGATGAGAACGACACCGATCACACCGGCGGTCGCCGTAATCCACAAAAAGGCAAAACCTTCTTCCGTCGGCATATAACCCTCGGAATATGTCCTCAAGAATTCCATAAATTCATGAAGCATGCTCTAACCCTCCATTTGTTAATTGCATTGTGATTACAGGCACCTAGATACATCTGGTAGTCGGGTGCCTTTTGATTCAATGAATAGCGTGGCGTGGCGAATCCTTGTCATGATAGCTAGGTTATAACGTCATCGCTTAATGATTCATACATTAATCGAAGTTTTGATTTAGTCAAGGAATAATTCAGAGCTCCAATTATCTCGGCCCCATTAGCACAATCATCAGGCCTCCATTGCGCTTCAGGCTTAACAGGGGAATGTACGTGTGACAGGGAATTGCCTATCCCCATTTAATTCTGCCATTCTGCTTTCGGCGGGGGAGGAAGAACATTTGGAAATAGCATTAAAATATCTACAATGGGTGAACTGACCTCCATTTCGCTCCCTAGTCTTATCACGGGGAAAAAAGACCGTGTGGACTGGCCCACTTTTACCGCTGAAAAACTGGCGTTCGGTCTATTTTGAGTAAACTGTATCAGCGGTCTGGCCGGCTCTGCCGTAATGGCTTCAGTGAAAATGACTTCACGGTCTTCACCTTCGATATCTTCTACAGCCGCACCGGTAGTATCCTGATCAGCTGCCTGCCCTCGGGCCTGTTCGATCGGTATAATCACAATACTCAACATCATGAATAACATTCCGATTACAACACGATTTGTTGACATTTTTTATACTCCCGTGTCTGTGCTTTATGGCTGCCGCACTGGGGTTTCATCCGGATTTTCTAATGATGGCTCGGCAGGTAGGGGACTCTCCTGCATGGCATCCTCAGTGCCTGGCATACGTCGTTGGTCGGGAGGCAAGCGATAGAACTCTCGAACCACCTCTATGTTTTCTGCTGTCTGCGGTACGCGATCCACACCGCGGATTTCTATCACGAGACTTTCACCGGCAGGCGTGCCTTCGACCATTATCCCCAGCACGTTTTGAGAGGACCCCATGATATTAGGAGTCAAGTCAAATGTCTGAGGTGTACCGGGATCGTTCGTTTCGGTTTTACCCGCACTGAAGCCATTGACAAATATCTCATAGGCAGCAGTCGAGGCTATAACCGCTATAACGGAATCAGGGATACCATATATCATGAACGCTTTCCGCACATAAAGCAAGGAATCTGCACCCATTCCCGTTGAATCTGGTCCGCTACCCCAGATCGCGCTTGCTGACGATTGTTCGAGTCCGGAGAGTGTATTAATGGACACCGGGTAGGATCCTTGTCGTGCATTAAGCCAATTAGCTCCGGTAGGCAGGAACTCATTCTCCGACAAGGTACGATCGGGCGTCGCATTCAACTGCCAGGAAGTATCGGAGTCGTAAGTAAAATAAAAGTTCTCCGCTGGCGGTGGGTACATATCCGGATCCAATTCGGTCAATTTGGTGTTGATCCTGCCAACGACCTCGGCCGTTTCGGGATAAATTTCTTCGTAACCTAGACCTGTTTCGTACAATTCCAAAGCCGCATTACGCAGGTTAAAGTTAAGATCATCGAAACCACCTGGGCTGGTCGACATGTCGTTTAATACCAAAGATGCCTCCGCATTGGCATACGCATCCGCATTTTCCCCACTTTCGGCCACGATGGAATCGATCTGGGCGACACGATCAAAATATCTGTTGGATATCTCCTCCGAATATTTTACTAGTTCATGAAATCGAAGACCAGTGTCGTGTTGAAATTCAACCAGATGGATTTTCATACTGTCTATTCGTGATTGATCGATACCCATAGTGGTTGCCTGCTCAATTGCACTCTCGTACTTCAAGGACATTTGCCTTGCAATTTCCAGTGCCATATCACTGTAGGTTGGCAGAATCTGCCCATCGAGAATCGCGTACAAGCGATCACCGAAAGAAAATGTATCGGTAATTGTTTCTGGACTGTACATGAGACTGTCCGTTAAGTGGACCCATTGCCTGAACTCTTTATCAAAACTGTTCACTATGCCTGGAATGCGATCCTCATTCATTCTAATCGGTCGCAGAACTATTTCCATCGCTTCTTCTTGAGCGCGCTCGGTAGCAGGTCCGGTGAGCTCGAAACCGTCTGGTTGTGGTTTTTTATAATCCACAGCTTCTTGGAATGAGGGCAGCACCTCGCTGGTGATCTGTTGCTCTACTGCCTGCAGGCCTTGCGTATAGAATGTGTTGGGAACGATGATATCGGCCAATTCTCTACCCAATTGGTCAATGATATTTTTGGGCGCGTCAGGTACTGGTATTTCATAGAAATGATCCAGGAAATACGTGTAGGGTTCTGCGACCAGTTCAGCGATATGAAGTTGGAGGTCTATCACCCGGGTCTTAGCCTTGGTCACCCATTGATTTTCGGTAGAGTCTAGTTGTGTTGTGGTGAGTACACTGTCGTGTGTCGCATTCCATGTGGTGTCGAAACTGATATCCGCATAATCCTCAGCGCGTTTCAAGTTCACTAGTTCAAGCGGCTCAATGGCCTGCGTCAGAAAACCGATGCCATTCGCATTCAATTCCTTAAGCTCTTCCTGCCGCTTCAAAATTTCATCGGACATCGGTGGTGCTTCCTGATGAAGCCATGCCATTGCCATTTCTTCATAAGTCTCGCTCAATTGATAAGCCGCTTGCGCCCCTTTGATCGAGCCGCTCAAAATAACGCCGTCGTAATACTCCTGCAATTTCGCTCCAAGTTCTTTTTTGTGCTCAAAATTCGCGTCCAATGTTTCCTGTGGTTGAACCAGTTTTATCGCGTCATAATCAGGATGGAGCATGGTCGCAAGATGCATGTACGCTTCACCGCGGAAGAAATTGTTTCCGTCCAAATCACGATTTTGGAGAGCTTCACTCGTTGTTATAGCCTCCAGGAATTTGGCTTCCGCTTCGTCGAACTGATCAAGTTCGAGGTGATATTCTGCTATATCGTAGTGAATCTTGACGGCAAGCGGATTGTCCGGGTTTTGTTTGGCAAAACGGTCGAAGTGTTCGTTGGCTTTGGCCAGGTCACCACCCTTAATAAAAGCCGTCCCCATCTCAAACTGGACCTGTTTAACAAGCTGATTGCTCGGATCTTCTACAGCAAACCGATCAAATGCATCCGATGCCCTGTCCAAATCTTTAGCCTTCAACCAAGCTTGTGCTACCTTATAGGAACGATCGGCACCCGCATCTTCCGGGAATTCCGTGGAGTAATCTTCATACGAACTGGCTACACTGGACCAATTTTCCAGTTCCGTAAAGTCAAAGATCCTGTTCTTGAGCGCATCGAGCCGGAATTCCGACTGGGGGAACTGTACCAGGAAATCCGCATATACTTCCACCGCGCTCTGGTAGTCTCCACCTTCGTCGAAAGCGAGTGCTGCTTCCCACATGGCCGTATCCGCGAAACTGATCTCATATTGGTCTACCAAATCCAGCCATACCTTAGCCGCCTTATCATAAGCATTGGCGGACTCAGCCGTCATACCACTCTCTTTGTATTTACCGGCGACCTGCTTGTACGCAATTCCTGCATTGTAGAGTGATGTAGGCGCGTTATCTGAATTCGGATAGGTGCGCGCCCCGCGTACATACTCCTCGGCTGATGCGAGCATTGCCAGAATATCGCCGCTTGCTTTAGCATTTTCAAAATTGTCATGGGCGTCATTGGTAATCGCGCCGATAGCTAACTTTTCCGCATCAGATTTCAGGCTGTCCGGAGCCCGTTCATCGTTCAGCAGACGGTCTGACCAGATTTCCAGATTGGCGTAATCCTTCTCACGGCGATAACTATCTACAATGTTTGATAAAGAACCGATATACCAGTCACTTTCCGGATGGTTATCCAGTAGTCTTTCATAGGCGAGTCTAGCGGTCGGAAATTGCTCCTGTTCAAAATATACTGATCCGGTATTGTACAGCAATTCCGGGACCTTTTCATGTTCAGAGAAAAGTCCGATAAAATTATCATAGCTGGCGACAAGTCTTCTCTGGGCCGGGGTTAATTTGTCGAATACGGTTGAGTCTATCAAGCCGACGGTAGGGGCGGTATTGGTTATTTCCTCTTCTGCCACCGCTGCTTCTTCCACCTCCGCTTCTATTACCTTACCGGATGCCGGGCGCACTCGAAGCTCGGGGGATTTGGCTTCCATCTTCTCCAGCTCCTTGAGCAATTCCTCAACCTCTGGAGGAGGATCGGTCTGTGCGTAACCGGTCTTTGGAAACCCGGCACCTGCCAGAAACAAACCGAGGACCAGGAAACATCGGGAGACCTGGGCGTACCAAGTGTTTTTTGCGACGGTGTGGGTCTTGTTGTACATGGATATAAATCTTTCCACGTTAAGGGTTAGCATTATTGGATGAGTCGGAAGGCGCCTCAGGCGGGGCAGCCGCTTCGTCGGTAGTTGGTTCAGGAGCAGATTCCTGCCGCTCCAGTTCCAACATTTTTTCCGCGGACAGAATCGCATTGATAGCCGCCTGTTCCTGATATTTGTCACTTCTCTCATCACGGCTGACCTTTATGAATTCCTCGTATGCCTCGTCGTAACGCTCCAAACGCCACATGTACTGTGAATAGTTCCACCGAGCGGTATAGGAGTTTTCACTCTCCGGAAAATCATCCATGTAGTCTTTGAAGTATAGAGCGGCCCTATCGATACCGGCAGTAGGATCGCTCGGACGGTCTTCGGCAAGAGAAGCCACGTAGTTGGCCAGTCGCCAACCGGCTTGATCCGCCAGAACCAAGGCTTCACGTCGGGCCGTAGTGTCTTCAAGGGCTTCCGCCCACTTGCGGCCATATTCCCGGAACAGGCGTTCCCGGGCTCGGTTGAGATAAACCTCCGGACTTTCATTGTTATGCACCGCCAGATCCCAGACTTCCTCGTCCACTATAGCCATATCCTGGAGACGTTCATAACCATCAATAATTCGCTGCATGATACGTGGTGCCTGCGGATCATTGGGGAATACCGCTAAAACGGAATCCAACGCCGTGACTTCAGCTTCCACCTGACCGGTTTCCTTATACACTTCGGCCATCGACATCATGAGGGACCTAGCATAGGGCTTATCCACACCTAAACCTTCGACGTATTCCTTCATGGCTGCCGGTACCGAAGCCCAGTTGCGACGCTCATCCTCTCGGCCTGTTTCGACACGGTCACGGAAATTTATCGCCAAATACTTGATCGCCTCACCTGTCAAATCGTACCCAGGATCCAACGCCATCGGTTCAATTCCTGCAAGTGCGGCAAAGTGTTTGTATTCGGCAACTTGCAATGAATCTTCCAGTAAATAGGTAAAATACTCTATGGAATCGTCATAATACTGATCCCGTTCTTCCGGTGCGGCAAGGTTGTAATACGACCAACCGAGTTTATACAGTGCACTCTGGAAATTCTTGTTGCTGGGATGATCTAGAACATGATCATAAGCGTTGATCGCCCGGCGCATCATTTCCTCGCCGCCAAGGCTGGTAAGGCCCAAGAACAGTGCGTCGAAGTAAAAATCACCGATTCTAAGGTATGCATCGGCAACGAGAGGGCTTTCCGGATGTTCATTCACCAAGCGTTCGAACATGCTATTGGAGCGCTCGAGTTCGCCCTGTTCATTCAGTAGGTGACCAAGCTGGAATAATGATTGATCAACAAATTCAGACTGAGGAAACTCCCGGATCAAACGCTCGTGCGTCCGGATCGGCGTGTTATAATCCGCAATGGGCGATTCTCCAGGATCATCCCCAGATTCGAAAGCGGCAGCGTATCTCTCATTTGCTTTCAAATAATCGTTTTCCGTCTGATCATACTGTGCATCCGCCAGCTGAAACAGTAAAGGCTCGATGTTTGCATTGTCGGGATATCTTGCAACAACTCGGGACAGTTCTGCCACCAGACTCCGTCCGGACTCGGACAGGAGGTCTTCCAGTGCCTGTATTTCAGCTTGAAGTTCTCCTAAAACAATCCGTGTATCAATTTTTACCGGACTGCCTTCCGGAAGTTGCTCCATCTCACGTAGGACGTTACCGACTATCTGGTATTGTTGAAGGAGCGCCTTTTTGTTGATCTGGTGTTTGGTGAATTCGATATTTGCCTTTCCAAACGAAGCTTCCTTCAACCACATATCGTACCCGGTAGGTTTCAGATTGCTCAGGATTTCCAGGTCCTTCTCCAAGCTTCTTTCAAACGCAGCAGCGATGGTTTGGGTCTTGTTGACATTCTGACTGTCCTGCCCGATTTTAGCCACTGCGTCTTTGTTTCTTATACCGGACAAAACCTCACGTTCCACGGCGCTCAATCCGGTGCCCACCACATTCAAAGCTGCCTTTTCGGAAACAAGCGATCCGGAAAGACTCGCCAATGTCGTTTTCATCTGGCCGTAATTTATCAACTCTACAGCCATTGGATCAGCCTCAAAAAGACGGCTGTGGACGTCAAGAACTTTCATTTTACTCTTCGCCAGAGAATCAAGCTGGTCGGATACACGGTCCAATGCCGCCAAATCACCTTCGGTTTCGACCTGCCTCGCAAGTCGGTCAAGTTCCCGATGCACGGCATCAATCTCCGCCGACTCTTGGACGCTTTCATTTACCATGGCAACAGCACGCTCGGTAACCACAAGCTGGGAAAATACTTCATGGGCCCGGTCATATTCCCCAAGCTTGTTGTACTGGTCACCAAGTGTAACCCATGCCTCATAAGAATATTTACTGTCTGGCCGGACGGCCAGCAAATGCTCTAGCAATCTGACCGCACTTTCAGTATTATTTCTCTCAATTTCTACCCACGAAAGTGCTATGAGGACCTCATCGTAAACCATCGCGTCTTGAGGGACTTTACCATATTGATCCATAGCCAGATCGAGATACCGGGATGCTTCGTCCAGAACGGAATCATTTTCTGCCGCCTGCCGGGCTAACTGAAAATAAACGTGTCCCAATCGTGCGGTCGCTGTCAGCATCGACTCAAATATGGAATCATCCGCCCATAATGGCGGACGGGCACGCTCGGCTTCCAAGAGGGGACCTATGGAATCCTCCAGGCGACCCGACTCTATGTATGCTTGTGCAATCTGTTGCTGGGCCAGAACAAATATTGGGCTGATCTCCGGCACCTGATTGAAAATGGCAATGGAAGAATCTAAGAGGGTGACTTGCTGTTGGCTGATCTGCCCGGGCGAACCGTCGGGATTTGTATTGGCCGATGACATAGATAGCGCCTTCTGGTAATAGCTATCTCCACCGATATAGATGGCCCCGTCAAAACCTTCTATGTCTGCAAAGAACTGATCGGCGGCATCTTGGTATACCGCTGTGGCCTCGTCCCATTTTTCCTGTCGGTAGTACAAATCTTGGAGAATTCCAAAGGCCAGGGTACGAATATCTTGGTCAGCCCCTTCATAGTCAGTTGTAGTAAGTTCAGAAAAGAGTTTCTCTGCTTCATCAAATCGGGAATAAAA
The DNA here is from genome assembly GCA_964470965.1 of uncultured Gemmatimonadota bacterium. GTDB lineage: Bacteria > JAAXHH01 > JAAXHH01 > JAAXHH01 > JABIQT01 > CAYYIS01. The sequence continues at coordinate 12,769 of CAYYIS010000037.1, forward strand.
AAGGTAAATATTCCCCAACATCACCATGGCTTCATCATAGAAATTTGACCGGGGATAGGTCTGGATAAAATCAGTCAGCAGAGGTTCAGCTAGCCTGTATCGAGATTTCAGATACCAACCGATAGCGATAGTAAAGTCTTTTTCCGCAAGCTTCTTCACCTCTGATTCACTGATCACTCCGATCAGTGAATCACGGATCGCGTTTACACTTTCTTCAGCCTGGAAAAAGCGAATATCACGACGCACCGGATCGTTTAACAGTGTTGTCGGATCCAACGGCTGCAACTGTAACATTTTGCGCAGATCCGCCGGCTGCAACTGCAACAGTCTCCAGTTTTCACCTTTCTTAATCCCTTCACGCACCACATCTGTCAGTCCGGCAAGACGCTCAACGACGATTCGCTCACGGGCAATCCTTTCTTCAAGGCGCGTCCGCTCGAAATACAGCCTCAAGCTATCTCGATGGGTCCCGGCTAAAGAATTCACGGGCTCCTTTTGAGCATTATCCAAATCCTGACCCAACGAAATGTTGGGAACAAGGAGGAAAAATCCTAATGCTAACAGGTATCTCCTGAATGTCTCTAGCTGCATTACCATAACTCTTTTCCCTTCCGACACATATTCGGAAAGATCCACTATCATTACCTATCCGGTTCTTCTTCTACCGCACGTCTCAATTCTTCAAGTTCTCGCTGCGCTTCAATCCGCTGTTCTCTGATTTCCTGTAAATCCCGCTCAACCTGGTCTAGCAATTCCTCTCGTTCGTCTATATTCTCAATCACACCAGGGCCCATACCACGGCGCCCTGTCGTTCCGCGACGTCCGAATCCGTAGTAAGACCCGCCGAGAATTCTCATGCTGCGGCCACGCCGAAAGGCTGGGGCCAAGCCCTCACGGATACGGTACTGAATACTGGCGAAAAATTTAACCGCGGGATAGATGGATACGTCCGCCCCCTCAAGGTTGAAATCACCCGAAGGGTTAATATTGAGTTCAACACCCGATTGGAAAGTGATCCTATCGTTCAATTGCGTCTTGACACCCGGTGCGAGCCTGTAATAATGAAAGGGAGTTATTGTGAGACGGGCCGGAATAATATAGGGATTGAACTGTACAAAATGTTCGCCTGAAATTTCCGCGAAAACGGTGTTTCTCCTAGTTAAGGGAACCTCGAGCGCCGCCCCGAACAAAATTTGCTTTGTCTGTACATCCTCCGGATCCTCGTCGCCAAAAAACCACAAACCGTTGGCGACTCCCCCTGCTGAAAACAAAGAGATCTGACCGAGATTTTTGTCATTGTGGAACATGTAACCAATGTTGAAATGAAGGCGCTTAGACCTCCCTATATCAACCGGATTGGAATCCCACGAAACCACGAGCATTCCCCCGATGGAAGGCTGGTCCGAATAATAGGATTCATGTTCGGCGTTTGTTATCCATCCAGTAGGCAGCATCCCGATAATCTGAGCACCAAAATTAAGGGCGGTTGGACGAGACCTAGGGATTGAGCCTTTTATACTGATCCTTAAAGGACCGGGACCGGGATTGCCAAATATGGGCCTGTCCTGATACGCCACCTGGCTGAGGCCGACTTCCAGATACTTGCGAAGTCCGTACACAAGGTTAATAGCGCCGCGGCCATTGTAATAACTGTCGCTTTCCCCGTCTCTTATGACCCCCTGATTGAAACTGAAGTTAAATGATCCCCAGAGGGCACCCTCATACACATTATTTGCAGATGACACTCGGAGTAATCCATTACTGCCGTAGTATGTAATGGCCTCAGCGGAACGTGCAGAGACTGCCATTACAAAGCTGACGGCAATAACATAAAGACATAAACGTTTCACGGTTTTCCCCCTCTATTATTCAATATTGTTTTGAGGAGCTTCAAAATCTGCTAATATGCCTGGTTTACCTAAATCATATCTCTTAACAAACTACTATTAAAGCACGTCACCTGTAAAGTATATAATCTTGTGTAACCGAATTAAGATTAGGAGCCGGCCGGAGATCGGTTCATTCTATTTCAACAGGTGTAACGTAACCGCTAAGGGGTGATACGCCGACGCTCGCCAGCTAGGCTATCGACCGGTTGCAAACCTCAATCCGAAGATCTTGCTGGTGGAATTTTTATAATAACATTGTCTATTTGTTAGCTAGATCTACGCATTATAACTCGCTTCTTGCAGGTTTGTCAAGAAATAATTACCTCTCTGTTTCCAGCACTTTTGACGGATAATTGAACACGGAGACAAGAGAATGACCGGTTACACCCTAACGAGTAGTTATCTGTGCTGTTCTTATCCTGTTTTGCGCACGGTCCAGAGCGGCCTGTGCGCGTGCCGCATCAACGTTCGAATCCTCTGATTCCAGCCGTTGCTGTGCACGTGTTTCCGCCTGACGTGCCCGGTCCAGATCGATGTCTTCCGATCGTTCGATGGACTCGGCAAGCACTGAAGCCTTTCGGCGCATGATTTCCACAAATCCGCCGCTAATCGAATAGGACGAACGCCCACCGGCGGCACTAACCGTCAAGATACCTGGACGCAAGGAAGTCAGCATTGGGACATGGCCCACCAGTACTTCGAAATCTCCATCCGTTCCAGGCGCCTGAAGGCTGTGTACGTCCCCTTCGAAAACCTTGCGGTCCGGTGTGACCACTACCAACGAAAAATTGCTACCGTCCATATCGACCATCCTACTACCCCATCTCTTTCGCTTTATCGTACGCCTCGTCGATTGTGCCCACGAGGTAGAAAGCCTGTTCCGGCAACTCATCGCATTCACCGTCTACGAGCTTGCGGAAACCCTCTACTGTATCCTCGATCTTGACGAACCGACCTGGCATACCGGTGAACTGTTCCGCTGTATGGAACGGTTGAGTCAGGAAAAGCTCCATTTTGCGTGCTCGCGCCACGATCAGTTTATCGTCATCAGAAAGTTCGTCAATGCCCAGTATATTAATGATATCCTGCAAATCCTTGTAACGCTGCAACGTCTGCTGGACGGCACGGGCCGTTCCATAATGGACCTTTCCCACCACGTTCGGATCCAAAAGTCGGGAGTTGGATTCCAGCGGATCCACGGCGGGATAGATGGCACGGGCAAACAGGTCCCGAGATAACGCCGTATTCGCATCCAGATGGGGGAAAGCGGTTACGATGGCTGGATCAGTGTAATCATCAGCGGGCACGTAAATTGCCTGCACCGAGGTGATAGCACCGCGATGTGTAGAGGTGATACGTTCCTGAAGTTCCCCCATCTCCGTACCGAGGGTGGGCTGATATCCCACTGCAGAGGGCATACGGCCAAGCAGTGCGGACACTTCCGAACCGGCCTGCACAAACCGGAATATGTTATCGATGAACAGCAGGACGTCGCGCCCTTCCTCATCCCGGAAGTATTCGGCCATGGTAACGCCGGTCAAGCCGATGCGCAGCCGGACGCCGGGCGGTTCGTTCATCTGTCCGAACACGAGGGAGGTTTTGTCCAGCACGTTGGCTTCTTCCATTTCGAGCCAGAGATCATTACCTTCACGCGTCCGTTCTCCGACACCTGCAAATACGGAATAGCCTCCGTGCTCTCTGGCGATATTGTTAATCAATTCCTTGATCAAAACCGTTTTGCCCACACCAGCTCCGCCGAACAGCCCGGTCTTACCTCCACGGGTATAAGGTTCGATCAAATCTATCACCTTGATCCCTGTCTCGAACATCTCCGCTGATGTGGTCAGCTCTTCCTGATCAGGTGCGTGCCGATGAATCGGGTAACGCTTCTCAGATTCGATAGCGCCACGTTCGTCGATGGGATTTCCCAGTACGTTGATGAGCCGTCCAAGCACGTTCGGACCGACCGGCACGGTAATCGGCTGGCCGGTATTGATCACTTCAGTGCCTCGAACCAGACCATCTGTGGAATCCATGGCCACACATCGGACTTTGTTTTCTCCGAGATGCTGCTGGACTTCAAGCACCAGGGGCTCTGTGCTACCTCGGTCCATGTGTATTTCTATCGCATTATAAATTTCCGGAAGGTGTCCGGTCGGGAACTCCACATCGACCACGGCGCCTATTATCTGCGCCACGATCCCGTTGTTCTGGGTATCATTACTCATCACACTACCTTTCACCATCAGAAGGTTCACGTGGTTTTGAAGGTTACTGTAAGGCCTCCGCACCACCGACTATATCCATCAGTTCCGATGTGATGGTCGACTGCCGTAGTTTATTGGCCGTCAACGTCAATTCGTCTATCAGGTCACCCGCGTTTCGGGTGGCATTGTCCATAGCAAGCATCCGGGCAGCTTCTTCAGCCGTGTTCGACTCAAGCAGGGCACGCCAGATCTGGAACCGGAAATGTTGCGAAAGTAAATCATTCAGAAGAGCTTCCTGGGAAGGCTCATAAAGATAACCGGTAAAGAACGGGTCCTCCTCTGGCGACTCCGGTACTAACGGCAGAAGCTGCTCCATTAAGAGATTCTGTTGACCGGCCGATTTGAATTCGTTATACAGCACATCAACCCGGTCGATCTGCCCGGTGATATACATATCGATCAACCCGTCCGCGATATCCACAGCATCGGAATACTCCAGCGACTGGAACACGTTCAGATGATCCGAAAGGATGGTTACGGGCTGACGCCGAAGAGTCTCGGCGCCTTTGCGGCCGATGCAAATTATCCCGGGTGACGGTTCCCGTTCTCCGTATGTTTCCAAGGCCTTCCGTATCACATTGGAGTTGAAGCTGCCGCAAAACCCACGATCTGCCGTGACGACTACCAGGACCGATGCCTTCACGGCCCTTTTGGCCAGAAGCGGATGCGCGTTGCTTTCAGTCTGGGCTGACACATGTCCGAGCACATCCTTCAATCTGTCGGAATAAGGACGCGCGGCGAGCAGCTGATCCTGAGCGCGACGCAGACGCACACCCGCCACCGTTTGCATCGCACGCGTGATTTTCTGTATGTCTTTCGTACCACTGATCCGTCGCCGAATTTCTTTTAATGACGGCATAACGCCCTTTCAATGTGCTGATTTACTTCTGAAATGTCTCTTTGAACGCCTCAATGGCCGTTTTGACTCGCTTTTCCAGATCAGCGGTCATGTTTTTCTTTTCACTTATCTCAGCGCCGATGTCAGGGTTCTTCATATCCATAAACTCGAGCAGTTCTTTCTCGAAACGCTCTGTGTCATCCACCTCCACATCATCGAGATATCCGTTGACACCCGCATAGATGGAGATGATCTGTTTTTCGACGGGCAGGGGGGCATACTGTTGCTGCTTGAGCAGTTCAACCAGCCGTTCGCCAAGGTGCAGCTCACGCTGCGTCGCCTGATCCAGACCGGACGTGCCGAAGCGGGCAAACGCCTCCAACTCACGATATCGGGCAAGTGAAATCTTCAGGAGACCCGCCACATGACGGTGCTTCATGGCACGTATCTGGGCCGAACCACCCACTCGGGACACCGACAGGCCCACGTTGACCGCAGGTCGCACGCCTGCATAAAACAGATTCGATTCAAGATAGATCTGTCCGTCGGTAATCGAGATGACGTTTGTAGGGATATAGGTCGAAACATCACCGAACTGCGTTTCGATCACTGGAAGCGCAGTCAGTGACCCGCCGCCTTCTTCGTCGCTCATTTTGGCCGCACGTTCCAGCAGGCGCGAGTGGACGTAGAACACATCACCGGGATACGCTTCGCGCCCCGGCGGACGCCGCAGGTTCAGGGATAGCTGACGATAGGCGACGGCATGTTTGGACAGATCATCATACACGGCCAAGGCATGGCCACCGTTGTCCCGGTAAAATTCACCCATGGCCGCCCCGGCATAGGGGGCCATGTACTGCATGGGCGCGGGCGAACTGGCCGGAGCTGCAACGACGACGGTATACTCCATGGCACCCGCATCTTCGAGTGTTTTGACCGTTTTGGCGATGGTTGAACCTTTCTGACCGATCGCCACGTAGATACAGACTACATCCTGGCCCTTCTGATTGATGATAGTATCGATCGCCACTGCGGTCTTGCCGGTCTGCCGATCCCCGATGATCAATTCGCGCTGACCGCGGCCTATGGCGAACATACTGTCGACAACCTTCAACCCCGTGTACATCGGCTCACTCACCGGCTGACGCTGGATGACGCCGGGAGCTTTACGCTCGATCGATCGGGTTTCGGTGTTGTCGATCGGACCTTTGCCGTCCACCGGTCGGCCCAGCGGATCCACCACGCGTCCCAGCAGGCCATCTCCCACAGCGCATTCGGCTATCCTCTGGGTTCGCCGCACCGAATCGCCTTCTTTCACCTTGGTATCATCGCCGAAAAGAATACAACCAACGTTGTCCTCTTCAAGGTTTAATACCATACCGACGACATCGTTAGGCAGTTCAACAAGCTCGCCGGCCATAACGTTGGAAAGACCGTGAATACGGGCGATACCATCCCCCACTTGGATGATAGTGCCGGTTTCGTAGATGTCGACTTCCTGCTTGAAGCCGAGAACCTGCTGTTTCAGGAGTTCCGATACCTCGTCTGCACGGACCTCTAATGCGTCAAGCGCCATAGCTATCTCCCATTCCGAAATACATCAAAGCTGAATTTCTATCGACCGACCAGCGCCCGCCTAACGCGTTGCATCTGCACACGTACACTGCTGTCGAACACCGTATCGCCTACGCTTGCCACAAACCCTCCGAGCAGAGCGGGATCCACGGACGCACCCATCCGGATTTGCTTGCCCGTATAGGATTCCAGTTTTGATCGCAGCGATACCGACTGGTGGGCTGTGAGCGCGACCGCGCTCGTCACGACAGCATTCACGATGCCATCTCGTTCATCCAGCAACGCATCGCAGGCTTCCAGAATCTCCGGCAGCAGGTGTTCTCGTTTTTTTGACACGGTTAGCAGTAAAAAATTAAGCGTGATTCCCTGCACTCTCCCCTGAAACAGTCGATTCATTATGTCCTGTTTGACCGGCGGTGGCAATGTCCGGTCCTGGAGGAAAGATCCAAACTCCTCTGATGCCTCCAATAGACCTTCAAGAACTTTTTTTTCTTCCCTGATCCGGGGCAGTACCCCGCTTACATCCGCCGCATCCAGCCAGGCCGTTGCATACCGGTAGGGAATATCCGTGCTCTGCGCCATACCTTCTCCACATCGCCGCTTCTAATTCGACGACGGCAATTTATCGATAAACCCGTCGATGACTTCTTTATGACGCGATTGATCCAGCTCCGCATCCAGAACTCGTCCTGCGATTTGCATCGCCAGATCGCCCGCCTGAACGCGCAATTCCATGATGGCCCGATTCTTCTCGCGCTGAATTTCCTGCCTTGCTTTCGTCAGCACCTGCTCCGATTCCTGAGCGGCCTGCCCCAGAATTTTTTCCCGTTGGGCGTTCGCATCCTCGATCGCAGTCTGCACGCGGCTTCTGGCTTCCATTTCTATTTCCGCCAGTTTTTGCTTCACTTCCTGGTGTAGTTGATCCAGCTCCTTCTGATCCGCTTCCAGCTTGGCCATGCGGTCCTGTATCTCTTTCTTCCGGGCTTCAATTACCGCAGAAACTTGGCCAAATACATATCTTTTAAGGATCAGAAACAGTAGCAAAAAGCCAATGCCCTGAAGTACGAGCGCACTTAAATCGATTCCGAGACTGTGTAAAAGAGATTCCACTCGTCAGGTTCCTTCGTCTCATTTAAAAGAGATCACAATGGGTTTTAAGTTGTTCCGATCTCCCGGTTCAATTCAACTAGTTGGCGGCCTGTGCTAACTGCATGATCTGCTCGAACGACGGCAGATTACCCAACAGGAGGAATGCGATAACCAGAGAATAAATTACGAGCGATTCAATCAGCGCCAGACCGATGATCATCATCAGCTGGATACGGCCGGCTGCTTCCGGCTGACGGGAAACTCCCTGCACCGCGTATGCCGTTGCAATACCCTGACCGATTCCCGCACCTATGACACCTATCGGAAGTCCAATCCCGATCGCTAGTGCCAGGCCCATATAGTACAGCATGTAGGTCTCCTTTCTAAAGCTCTATCTATTGGCGACATAATTAAGGGAGTGGACGTCAAGCTGCCACCATCTTCCTGACGTCCATTTTGTGTTATTGGTGTCCTTCGTCGTGATCATGCCCCTCTATAAACTGCGCGATGTAGATCGCCACTAGTACCGAAAACACCATGGCCTGAAGCAGACCGACGAACACGCCGAAGAGAAGCATCGGCAACTGAAGCGGTACATATGCTAGCTCGAAGTGACCAATCAACAGAATCGGAGAAAAGCCCATCAGAACAGCTATTACCGTCTCTTTTCCAAACATGTTTCCGTACAGTCGAAACGCCAGCGAAACCACCTTTGCGAATTCGCCGATGAGATGCAGCGGAAACATCAGCGGACCCAGCCAGGCGGGTTCACCCCAGAAGTGCTTTAAATATGAGCCAAACCCCAGTTCCCTGATTGCGATCAGCTGGACCGCTACCACACCTATTATGGCAAATCCCAATGTTGTGTTCAAGTCTGCCGTTGGCGATTGGAATCCTGGAATCAGACCGATGAAATTGAGTAAGAGTATATAGAAGAAAAAGGTGGTGATCAAAGGAATGTACTTTCGCCCGCGTTCTCCTACGATATCGCCGAAAAAATCCGTAAGGCCTTCGAGCGCCATTTCTAATATATTCTGTGAAGTACTTTCGGGGATGGCACGAAGCTTACGGGCCGTCAGAAACAGAAACCCCAGGATAAACAGAAAGACGACCGCAGTATTCAGGAGGAGATCCGGTTGCTTGGCAGGCTGAGGAATAAACTCTTTGAAGGGATTCAGAAGAAAGAGACCATGCAACAGGGAGTAATGGGCTTGTTCACCACCACCGACCAGGGGGAAAATCAATGGAATTCCGAGCAATCTGCATTCCTAACTGCAATTTGACGGCAGTGAATTCTGCCCACTTCACACACTACAAACCCAATTTAGAGAAACCGTATCTGGGGCCCATCAAGAAGCCGTGAGCGCCGTCTTGACACCAAAGACAACGATTAGAATCGGCACGATACCGACGCCGATCACGAAACCGGCCGGATCAAACACCGGGGACAGGATGATCGTCCCGCACAGTACAACCAGAATTGCCAGTTTGATCAGCAAAAAAATCAGAAGTCGCTGCTGATGTATCTTTTCACCGGGGACAAGATACCGTTGTACCAGCGTCTGAGTGATCCGCGCCAGCATGACGCTCAGGCCTGCCCCGCCCGCAAAATTCAAGGCTATCAGGATGCTTCCACTCACCCATAGCATTACAGTGCCCATCAGCATCAGGATCCAAACCCAACGGTAGAACTGCGAAAAAAATCGGGTCGAAACGTCTTCAGGTGTCACGAGATCCGCGTTCATGGGCGTTCCCATCCTCGCTGGATCGTTTGTCCACGCGACGACTAATTCGATGGATCGCGCGGAACATTTCGCTGAATCCGGCGGCAACACCGAGAAGTATGCCACCGAGTGTACCCCATGGCGCCAGGTGTTGCCAGTGTCCGTCTATCCAGTGACCGATAAAATAACCGACCGACGTGGCGACCACCAACGTCAGACCGATGATACTGAGTTCGCCAGCTTCCCGGAGAATCTCAACGTCCTGTTTCATAAGCCGGCCCCACAGACACGACTATCCGGAACATCTTAGTAACAGATTCGGCCTACTTCTATTCGTCGGAGCGCTTGGCTTCCTTGCCGTCCATCATTGATGAGGTGCCGTGAAAGACTGCCCCCTCTTCTATGACTAGACTGCCCGTTTTTAAATCGCCGACCAAAGTAGCCTTTCCGCCGAGTGTAATATGTTGGGGTGCGATCAGCTGACCTTCCACTCGGCCGTGGACTACCGCGGTCTTGGCGTTTATCGTGCTCCCAACCACCATGCCGGTTTTTCCCACCTCCACGCTGTCGGTCGTCGTAATATCACCCCGCACCGTGCCGTCTATGCGAACATTGCCTTCACTCGAGAATGATCCGGTAAATACTGATCCTTTGGCGATGATGGTCACAGTCAGTCCTTTGGTTTCCTAACTTAAGAGGTCATCCCAACGTAAAAGATCCGTTAGATAAAGCTTAGGATTCACAGGGCTTCCATTCATCCACACTTCATAATGCAGGTGAGGCGCACTGCTCCGCCCCGTATTGCCGACTAGGGCAATAATCTGTCCTCGGCGGATTCTGTTGCCGCGTTCTACACGTATACTTGAGTTGTGACCGTAACGGGTGGTGAATCCGTAGCCGTGTTCAACGACCACCAGCCAGCCCAGATCCTGATCCCAATCGGCGAAAATCACAATGCCGTCCCCGGTGGCTATCACCGGTGCGCCTTCCCGGGCCGCAATATCCAGGCCGAGGTGTTGTCGCCGAAGGGGATCGTTGGCGCTCTGGAACCCACTGGTCACCCAGCCGCGCAATGGCCAAGTTGACGGCGTGGACCGGAACAGCGATTTTTGTCTTTCCCCAAGGTCCTTTTCGTCGACCTGTACCCACAGTTCCTGCAAAAGGAAAGGCAGACGGTTCCCGCCCAGAACCGGCGTCGCAACTTCCATCAAAACGCCACTTGGAAAGGGGCCATATTCTGTTACAGACGGCGGGGCGGTAGCCTCATAATCACTGACACCCGCCAGCTGGCGAATACTCTTGGAAATCTTCTTGACTCTATCCAGCTCTTCCGCGAGTTGTAGCGTCTTCAGATTTGCCTCTTCCAATTGCGCCTGCCACGGATACCCTGCAGTTTCCGCCAGAATCGCTCGCGCAATATACGGCGAAAAGACCGCTAACAACCCTACACTCACCAGTCCGGCTACCAAAATACCCAGAAACACCCTGTAGCCGACTCGGGAAAGTCGCAGCTCACGCGCCTCGGATTCGTTAGACGATACGATGATAACAGATACCCGGGGTTTCTGGGATGTCTTGCGTCGTTTCCAGAATCCCATTTGCGCCCCCATAAACTGAACTCGAATCGCCGAAAAACCGAAGGGAAATAAAATACATTAGGGAATACGAATGTCAATTAGTTTTTGGCCGCGTTTGTGAATTATAAGCGTATTTTCAACAGGTCTAAAATACGGTTCAAATCATCCGTAGAATAGAACTCAATTTGGATTTTCCCCTTATGCTGCCCCTGCGCGACATTGACCCGGGTACCGAGCATCCTCTGCATGATTTCCTCCACCGCCAGAAGGTCCGCCGACTTCCTAGGGGTACGGGGCGTTTCCCGCACATCGTCGAAACGGTCTTTGACCAGTTGCTCGACTTTTCGAACCGATAAACCTTTTTTGACGATCTGTTTGCAGACCTGGGTCTGTTCCGTTCGATTTTCCAAAGACAGAAGCGCCCGGGCATGTCCCATTGAAATCTCTTCCGCCAGCACATGTTTCTGAACCTCGTCCGGAAGACGAAGCAGTCGAAGCAAATTCGCTACGGTGGACCGGTTCTTACCGACGCGCGTGGAAATCTCTTCCTGTGTCAACTGACATTCTTCCAGAAGTCGGAGATAAGCCTTAGCTTCGTGGATTGGGTTCAGGTCGTCTCTCTGAATGTTTTCAATCAGAGACAGTTCCATCATCTCTTCCGGCGAGGTTATGGATTTTACGATCGCCGGTATGGTGGAAAAACCCGCCTGTTTGGCAGCCCTCAAACGCCGTTCGCCTGAAATCAACTCGAAGCCGCCTTCCACTGTTCGAATCGACACTGGCTGGATAATCCCCTTCTCGACGATGGACCGAGCCAATTCATCGAGTTTTGACTCATTGAATGTCTGTCTCGGCTGATATGGATTCGGCGTGATTTGTTCAATATCTACCTGAATCACACGCTGCTGCTGATCACTCGCCGCATCCTCCACATCAGGAATCAGCGCTTGTAAACCTCTCCCCAAGGCCTTCCTCGCCACTCTGAATCACCTCCCGGGCCAAGCTCATATAGTTTTCCGCACCGGACGAAAGAATATCATAAAGGATAATGGGTTTCTCGAAACTTGGCGCTTCACTCAATCTAACATTTCTGGATATGGATGTTTTGTACACCTTGTCCGGGAAATACTGTTTTGCCTCTGCTTCAACTTGCCTAGACAGGTTCAGGCGCCCATCAAACATCGTAAGAAGAATACCCTCAATTTTCAAGTTCGGATTCAAGTTTTTTTGCACAAGCCGTATGTTGTTGAGCAGCTGCCCGAGCCCTTCCAACGCATAATATTCGCATTGAATCGGAATCAAAACCGAATCCGAGGCCGTCAGAGCATTGAGCGTGAGAAGCGTAAGAGACGGGGGACAATCGATCAGCGTATACGTGTATTCATCCCGCGCATTTCTAAGCGCCCCTTCTAGTTTATGCTCACGCGCCATTGCTCCCACCAGTTCGATCTCGGCACCAGCAAGACGGTGATGCGCAGGCACCATGTGCAGATAGGGAATATCGGTGCTCTGTACCGCTTCTTCGATAGGACGCTCTTCGACGAGCACCTCGTAAATCGTCATATCCAGCGGACGGTTGTGGAGGCCCAAGCCACTAGTCGCATTGGACTGGGGATCAATGTCGATAAGTAACGTGTTTTGCTCTGCCACTGCCAGACAAGATGCTAGGTTGACGGCCGTTGTCGTTTTGCCGACCCCGCCCTTCTGGTTGGCAATTGCAATTACCCTGCCCATCAGGTTCTCCACTCAAGAAATCCACGGGATCGGAGCGAATGACAAACCTTTCGACCATGTCTCCCATGGATGTGATTCATATGATACCCGACTATTTTACAGTCTCATAGGAATTAATCAATAACTTTTAAGCGTTATTTGTCACGATCAATACAACTGCATGAGCGGCAATGCCCTCTTCCCGTCCCATAAAACCAAGCCGTTCGGACGTTGTAGCTTTCACAGACACCCCATTTCGGTCTATTCCCAGCGCCGCCGAAAGCCGCTGCCGCATGGCATCGATATGAGGCGCCAGCTTTGGTCGCTGGGCTACCACCGTGGCATCCACATTGCCTATTTCATAACCTGCTTCCGCAATCCTCATCACTATCTGTTGGAGCAACCACAGACTGTCCACTTCCCGGTATTTTTCGTCCGTATCTGGAAAATGGCGGCCGATATCACCCAGTGCCGCGGCGCCCAACAACGCATCGCCTATGGCGTGGGCAAGTACATCGGCGTCCGAATGACCAATAAGGCCTCGCTCAAAAGGTATATCGACCCCGCCGAGAATCAAAGCGCGGCCTTTGACAAGTTGATGCACGTCGTACCCGAAACCGACGCGATATCCGTACGGTAGCGGCATTGGCACCCCTCTTATTTTTTAGAAACTTGTCTCTGGGACAGAATCTGCGCTGCCGTGACAAGATCTTCCGGCGTGGTTACCTTGATGTTCTCGTAATCGCCGGACAGTATATGAACCGAATGCCCGGTGCGTTCAACAAGGGCGGCGTCATCGGTACCTATGTATCCTTCGGATCTGGCCTGTTGATGCGCTTGCAGAAGCAGGGATCGGTCAAACGTCTGCGGTGTTTGCGCCAGCCATAGCGTAGCTCGGGCCGGTGTATCCGTCACCACACCGTTTGCGACCACTTTAACGGTATCCTTAACCGGTACCGCAACGAGAACCGCATGTTCGGTACGACATTTCGCTATGGAGGCTGTAATCAGAGCCGAATCGACGCAGGGGCGGGCGGCATCATGAACGATCACCATCTCTACATCCTGCCCCAGTGCCTGAAGTCCCAGATAGACCGACTCCTGCCGGGTCGCACCGCCGGGTACGATTTGCCAAACACGATTGTAGCCAAATCGGTCCACAACCCGCTGACAGTCGTCCTGCCGTCCCGGATCGACGGCCAGTACATAACCGTCCACCTCCCTGCATCGGTCGAACGCGTCCAGCGTGTGCCCGAGCATCGGACGGCCCCCGATTTCCAGGTACGGCTTCTCGATATCCGATCCCATGCGCAGCCCTTTTCCCGCCGCGGGAATCAGGGCGATTACAGATCCCATATTTGTCCGATCAAACGATTAACATGGCGTCGCCATAGCTGTAAAACCGGTAACCTTGCCGCACCGCTTGAGCATACGCCTCAAGAGTCAACTCTCGGCCGGCGAAGGCGCAGACCAGCATTAACAGGGTGGATCGGGGGAGATGGAAGTTCGTCAGCAGGCCGTCCACCATTTGAAACCGGTACGGCGGGAAGATAAACTTAGATGTCCAGCCCTCCCCGGACTCAATCACGATTTCCCGATCCGACGGCTGCTCTATCGCGGCTGTTTCTAGTGTCCGTACCGTGGTGGTTCCGACCGCTATCAGCCGCCCGGTACGGCGCACATCAGTGAGCCTGCGTGCGGCATCCGCATCGATATGATAATATTCAGTCTCCATCCTATGGTCTTCTATGCGTTCCACCCTGACTGGCTGAAACGTGCCGGGCCCAACATGCAACAAGATAGGGATGACAGAGACGCCCTGATCGCTTATGCGCTGAAGCAGTTGATCTGTGAAATGCAGGCCGGCAGTCGGTGCCGCCACGGCTCCTGGGGCGTCGGCATATACTGTCTGGTATCCTGAACGGTCTTGTGTATCATCCGATCTTTGAATATACGGCGGCAAAGGAAGCCTTCCCACCCGCTGTAACATCTCAATCACATTGAGGCCTTCAGGAAAACGGATATATTTCCGATCCGGATCAGGCCCGGCAGCCGCTTCCGCATGAACCATTCCATCTTCCAATTCCATCTTCGATCCGATCCCGAGCCGCCGAGCCGGGCGCAGCAACGCCTCCCAAAGTCCGGAAGCCACCTCCCGGATAAGCACCACCTCCACCTGACCACCCGTACCAGTTTTCCGGCCCAGCAGACGGGCAGGCAACACTTGCGTCCGGTTGAGTGCCAGGGCGTCACCGGCATGAAGGTAGCTCGTGATGTCGCGAAACTTCCAATGCTCTATTTCGCCTGACTGGCGATGTATGACCATCAGACGTGCAGCGTCCCGAGGTACCACTGGACGCTGCGCGATCAGATTTGCCGGGAGATCATAATCAAAATCGGAAAGGGTCACCGTCGCAAAAATAGGTTGAGCAGAACTGTGAGTACGACACTGAGCACCAGGCAGGTCACGATCGGTGCGTGGATTGTCACGTTTTTCAACTGAAATCTGAGATCTCCCGGCAGACGTCCGATGAACGGGATTTTATCTATAAACATGATGCCCACACCCACTATGACGATTATGAGCCCCAAAACCACCAACGCTCTGCCGAGACCGAAAAATCCGTCCATGATTTAATTAAACAGGCTGGCCTGCTTCGAATTGGGTTCCAACCCGAGATGCCCGTAAGCCTGCTCGGTCACTACCCGGCCGCGGGAGGTGTGCTTGATGAATCCCCCTAAGACCAGGTAAGGTTCGTATACTTCTTCCAGGGTATCCCGCTCCTCACCGACCGCCACGGATAGTGTCTTAACCCCTACCGGTCCACCCTTGTATTTATGGATGATGGTTTCCAGGATTGACCGATTCATGGAATCAAGACCTGCGCTGTCCACACCCAACATGTTGAAGGCGGCTCCCGCGATGTCTTTCGTGATACGTCCATCGCCCCTGACCTGCGCATAATCCCGGACACGGCGCAGATACCGGTTTGCGATACGAGGCGTGCCGCGGGACCGACGGGCGATCTCCATGGCGCCTTCATCGTCTATTTCCACATTGAGGATGCCTGCCGCACGTTTTATAATCAGGAACAGGTCTTCCGGTTTGTAAAACTCCAGGTGAATCTGAATCTGAAAACGGGCACGGAGCGGAGCGGTCAGCAGACCAGTCCTTGTGGTGGCGCCCACCAGTGTAAATCGGTCTAGAGGCAGCGGGATCGAACGGGCATTAGGTCCTTTGTCGACCATGATATCGATCCGGAAATCCTCCATGGCGGAATACATATGTTCTTCCACCACATGGTTAAGGCGGTGGATCTCGTCGATGAAAAATAGGTCGCCCTGTTGCAGGTTGGTCAGCATCCCGGCAAGATCCGCCGGACGTTCCAGAACCGGACCGGAACTGGTGCGGAACTGCACGCCCATCTCGTTCGAGAGGATTGCTGCAAGTGTGGTCTTACCCAGTCCCGGCGGACCGTGCAGCAGCACATGGTCAAGGCTATCGCCGCGCTGCCTGGCGGCTTCTACATACAGTTGGAGTTCGTCTTTCGCCTTATCCTGACCAGGAAAATCCTCGAAACCAGTCGGCCTGAGCGTCTGGTCCAGTTCCATATCTTCATCGAACTGATCAGGATCTGTCAGGCTGTTTTCTGAATCCTCATGCTGTTGCGACGAGAGGTCTTCACCATCAAAGTTGTCCGGTTCCGTGAGAGGACGCTCTTTAGCCATAATCTAACTACTGTCCTCTCTGCTGCAATACACGGCGGAGCAGGCTCTCCGAGGTAAAAGCCTCATCCGAACTCGCCGTAACCTGAGCGACAGCTCTTCGGGCGTCCACCCGTTCATAGCCGAGCGCCACCAGGCCCATAACCGCATCATTGGTCACGTTCTGATCGCCTCCGGCCGGTGCGATCGGCAGTTCAGTCTCGGTACCGACACCGGCCTTGTTGACTGCCTCGCGCAGCTCCATCACCAGACGCGCCGCCGTCTTCTTTCCAACCCCCTGGATAGAGGACAAAGCCTTTACATCCTCCATCAGAATCGCCGAGGCGAAGTCAGCCACCGAGATTCCTGACAGGATGGTGATCGCCAGTTTGGGCCCGATTCCGGATACCGATACAAGCTGACGAAACAGGTTCTTTTCGTCGGTTGTAGCAAACCCGAACAGGTTCCATGAGTCCTCCCGGACGTTTAAATGGGTGAACACATGCACCGTGCCGTTGAGACGGCCCAGAGCCTGAAAGCTAGAGAGCGGAATTTCCATCTCCATCCCGATACCACCCACGTTAACGATAATATGCGTCGGTTGTTTTTCTACCAGCTGACCTTCCACAAAGGCGATCATCGAATCAGCCCCTCCATTTTGTTCTGTTGGCATGGCAGATGGCGATAGCGACCGCATCTGCGGCATCCGCAGGTCTGGGTGGACGAGGCAGTTTCAGAAGCATCTGAACCATATACTGAATCTGTTCTTTGGACGCAGCACCGGTGCCTACCACCGACTGCTTGATTTCCCGGGGCGCATATTCCGATATCGGCAATTCCGCATTAGCCGAGGCCAGCATGGCGACACCCCGCGCATGGCCCAATGTCAATGCTGATTTGGGGCTTTTACCGGAGAAAGTGGATTCTATGGCAACCTGCTCAGGCCCACATCGATCGAGCACTTCACATATGCCGTCATAGATACGTTTTAAACGCGCAGGAAGCGGACTGCCCGCTTTCATCTTTATACAACCGCACTCAACGAGCTTCATTTGACGTTTCTGATGATCGATCACACCGTAACCGGTGACGACACTGCCGGGGTCGATACCCAAAATTATCATTGGCCTAATTGCCGGTCCTTCGCTGAATGGAAGAGGTGACAGACAGTAACATAGTCACTGGCGCCAGTTCCCCTTCCTTTCGGGTAAGGCGCCAGCGGTCAGGCTTCCAGGCTTTCCATAACTTTTTCATCTATGTCGAAGTTGGCGAAGACATTCTGTACGTCGTCGTTGTCTTCGAGGGCTTCCATAAGGCGCAGGACCTGCTCGGCGGATGCACCCTCGACTGACACGGTGGACTGGGGAATACGACTTATTTCCGCACGCAGCGGTGTGATACCGTTTTTCTCAAGATGGGAGCGCACCGATTCGAAGTCGGACGGCGTAGTGACGATGTCAATCGTATCGTCTTCGTCGTTAATGTCTTCTGCGCCGCCCTCCAAGGCTGCCATCATCACTTCGTCCTCATCCTCGGCCTCTTTGTTGATTACTATCAGTCCCTTCTGGGCGAACATCCAGGCCACAGAACCCGTATCGCCCATGTTCCCTCCGTGCTTCGAGAACGCATGCCGGATCTCGGGAAGCGTCCGGTTTTTGTTATCCGTGAGCGCCTCGATTAACATCGCCACTCCGCCGGGGCCATACCCTTCATATGTGACTTCGTCATAAGTGACCCCTTCCAGTTCCCCGGTGCCGCGTTTGATCGCACGATCGATGTTATCTTGCGGCATGTTATCCACCTTGGCCGCTAAAACCGCGGTCCGCAGGCGTGGATTGGTTTCCTGGTCCCCACCACTGTGACGGGCCGCCACCGTTATTTCTTTGATCAGCTTTGTAAAAACCTTACCTCTTGCGGAATCCGCCTTTTCCTTTTTTCGTTTTATGGTACTCCATTTAGAATGGCCCGACATTCCGCTCTCCTTTTTTGCTCTTTTCTACTATACGCTAATCTGGAATTGTAAATACCTGCTTGGCGGTCCCAATATTGTTAGACACATCTTTCGCCCGGATCGCGATCGTATGTTCGCCCATCACCAAATCATTCAATGACAACTTAAACGTCTCCGTAGTGGAGTCCGAAACACCGTCAACCGGGTATACAACCCACCATTTACCACCGTTTATCGCGTATTCTACCTTATAAATCGGGCTGGCGGCATCTTCTACCTTAAACGTCAAAGTGAGGTGCGGGGTACTTCGCGCGGCGGAAAGGTTTGTAATCAGAGGTGATGTATTGTCGATTAAGAACGGATCGCTCACCTTCTCCGCGTCCAGCGCGAGGGTCGGAGGGTTTGAGGGAGCATCACTCACAACCAATTTTACGGTGTACATACCGTCCGGTAATGTTTCTGAATCCCAGGAATAAACGTGCTGGTCGAGATCATCCCTGAGTAGCTTCCACTTTAATTCGCCTTCACCACGAAAATAAATCGCGAACGATAATTTATCATTGTTGCTGTCTGACGCATTGACGACCACGGTCCGTATGCCTTTCCGATATGAAGGCGCTCCCATGGCGGGTTGGCGGCCTCGACCGTTTGCAGATCTGCCCCTGATCCGTCCTGCAACTTTCGGCGGCAGATCCTGTCCATTCTGCTCTCCTCTGCCACCGCCGGGCTCACGGAGGTAAACGCCGGGCTCAAAGACCGTTACCTCGTTGATCGTCGGCGCTACATTTCGCGGGAGATACGCAACCGATACGCTGTTGACCACAGGCGTTTGCGAATTACTGGTGGTCAGTACCGCCTTCCACTGAATAAACCGTCCGGACGGACTATTGATTGCCTCACCGGAATTTCGGGAATACGGACCGCCCCATGCGCTCCAGGTCTTATCCGGCGAGTCCGTATTGCCGGACCGTGAATATAGTCGAATGCCTGTACCCTGAGGTGTTTGACCGTCCCAACTGATCTGTCCCCAGGAAGAGGTGCCGCCGGTATCTTTTACTTCAGATTCGAACGACCCTTCTTTTACCGGATTACGGCTCAATTGAAATACGTTACCGAGATTGCTCGAGGCGATGGTGATTCTGTTGTCCTTGGTTAGGCCGAACGCTGTAACCTGAGACTCCTTCAGGCGCACAAGTTTGGTGCTCTTACTGCGGCCGTTGACCTCATATACGATACCACGGGGACCGGTACCCACCAGCAGGGTGCCGTCGTCTTGAAGTGCAAGTGACAAACTTTCATCTTCGCGGGAGCTCCACCACTCCTGTACGATGCCGTCCGAACGGATCCGGTAGACCACACCGCCGCTGGAACGTCCGCCCTGGAACGATGTGGTGGCCTGCCCGCCACCGGTTACCGGCGCGGTGACTTCCAGAACCGCTTCACCTCCCTGCTGCGTCGCACCGCTCTGATTCGTCCGCGGTGTCGGAGGAGACGCCGGACGTCTGCTTCGGCCACGGGGCTCATTGACCGCCCCTGCATAAATAGTACCGGAAGGCGTGGTCAGTATCGTACGAATCTCCCGGTAAGGTGAGTCATAGAGAACCGAAAGATCTCCGGATGGTGAAATACGGTAGATACGGCCGTTCGGGTCTGTTCCGGCGATCAGATTGCCGGCTGTATCCATGGCCATGGAAACGATGTGGGCTTCTTCGGTCTGCGCCAAAAGATTGGCCCGTCCGTTCGCATCGATCTTGTAGACGCGACCGTTGCCTCCAGTTCCAGCATACAGATTACCGGCTGTATCGATTGTCAGAGACCAGATATATTGGTCTGCTTCCGATTGGTCACTTGCCATGGTTAATGCTTTGGGGTCGAAGAAAGGGGATGACTGACCGTTCGGGGTAATCTTGTATATTTTTCCGTTGGGGAAGGTAGCGGCGTATACGTTGTCAAAGGCATCCAACGCCAGGCTATGAATCTCCAGTTCCTCCGCATCGAAAAACACGGTGCCCTGACCCGAGGCATCTACCTTGAACAGCTTTCCATCGTTGCCGCTCCCAGCGAATATATTGCCGTGGGAATCCGTTGCCAGGCACCACAGCAGGGGCTCAGAAGATTCGTACAGGGACTCGACCGCGGGCGCCAGATGAAGGTACCCAGGGCTGGCGATCGAAACATTAGTAGGATCGCCGTTTTGAAATGCTCGCTGGGTTGTCTGTTCCCAGATAATTGGCGTCGAAGCCCCGGCGGCGCCCATTACCGCCAGCAGGAGCAGCAGTTGAACCAAAATTCTCCATCTTACGACTTTTGTCACAGGCTGCCTTCTCTTATCGCTTGACTTTCAGTCGTCCCCGGCTCTGACCGGAGATCACATAGTCGGTTTGTATTTCCCTTGCAGCCAGAACGAACTCCCGGATGGGAGTAAAACTCCCACTGGTGCGTACCGAGTTCATGACAGACAGGACAGAAGGCGGCAGGGCCGCCATTTCATATCCCTTGAGGATACCTCCGGTGTTCGCCTGGTAGAGTTTAATGTAAACTTTATTATTAATACGGCGCTGGTTGATCATTTTGATCAACTGATCTACTTCCCGGGGACGATACCGTTGTGGTGTGGAACGGAGTTCCTGCTGTGTCAGCGCACGCGCCGTGCCGACCACCACCATAACGTCGTCCTTGGTAATGGTGGTTGGGATCTGAACCGAAAGCTTCTCCACGATAGGCTGCCCGCGATAGGGGCGCAGGAACACGGTCAGTTCCAGCGGTTCACCGGGAACGACTTCGTCTTTATCGAACCACACCCCCTCTATCGCTGCCACACGACGGTCGTTCGTGGACAGAATGGTCAAAGTAATAGATTCGATGTTGGGTGTGACGAACGGGTTGTCCAGAACCACATTGAGCACATTCATAATGGCAGTAGTCACGGCTGGCAAGGAAAGCTGGCCCGAAAAGAGGTCGTTAAGGATAATGTCCTCATGGTCCCGCATGGCCACACGTCCGTCCAGGCGAATGGTCCGCTCGCCTCCCAGCCGTCCCATACCCAGAATTGTATTGGATACGGTCATATTAACCAGCATCGGCGTCCAGGCGGGAGACATCATAACTTCAAATTTATAGGACTGGTTAATCCGGTCGCCATCTTTCATATCCACCCGCATGGGAATCATACGGGCTTCTTTACCGATCTGGCCATACAGGCCACTCGTGTGATCCCACAGGACAGCACCCACCGGTTCAGTCACATTACTCATCTTGGTGGAATTCGCCTGATCCGGCAGTATCGTGATGATCTCCGCCCTGGTCATCGGGATGTTGAGCGCACCGGACCAGAGGAACGGGTGCCCGAACGCCAGGATGGTGTCGCCGTCACGGTAGGTGACGGTTCCGGTAGATGCTATGTTCATGTCACCCCGGACAAGCTGCGCGCCCACTGCGGCGCCTGGAACGAGGGCGGCCATGGCATCTTCGGAAGCATCACCGGCGGCAGAAGAAGATAATGCGCCGTTGCTGCCACCGCCGAGAATAGGTATCATGCCCCGCTGCCTGAATTCGTCCTCAAAAAACTCGACCGTTTGCGGATCAAAGCCCGAAATCACCAGCGGTACGCTGATCGGTTTCAGAAACGGAGCAGAAACCGGTCCGGCTGCAGAATAATCGGCCGACATGGTTTCCAGGACACCCGGTACTGTTCCGGGAACCATCATTCCCATACGATCCGGATCGGTCACAACATCCGCGGCGGCGGTCGTGATCGCCAGCATCTGTGCGATCGGCGTAATACCAGCGATCGGTTCCTTGGGCATCTGACCGAAGCTGTACGCCAGTGCCCCGACCAGCTTGCCGTCGACAAAAATGGGGCTTCCACTCATACCTGCGATGACACCGGCCTTATCAACATAAGCCCCTCCCACCCGGGCCAGAATGAGGTCATGTTTTGAATAGAACAGGTTCCGCATGGTTCCCAGAATCTCGACCTGGAATGTATCTATGCGCGATCCCTCAAAGACCGAGAGGCCGTATCCTTTCATACCCGGCTTGACTTCTGCCACATGCATGAACTCAAGGGGATGTTCTTGATCCTGTGCAGCGGAAACGGAAAATCCCGACAGGATTGCAAGGCATACAGCCAGCACGCTCAAACGATCCATCGCCACAGAAGTTTCTCCCTCAACATAACGTTCACGATAATACGGGCGGGAATAAAAATAACTCAACCAACGTTTTTCGCTGTAACTCTTCATGATCGGAATGTACAACATACCTCACGGCAATATACAGGTGGAAAAGAATGGGAGCAACTTCTTTCTGTACTGGGTTTAATTTGTGTAAAATATTGAATAACATAGTTGGCAGTAGAAATTCAACGGCTGATTTTTGACGACACGGAGAACTCTTACAACGGTTTGAAAACCGATATTCTATACCGAAGAAAGAGCTTGACTTATACCGCCTAGCCATGTATGTTGGGGGAAATTTTCCAGATGGTTTTTGTTGGGTGAAATATCCAGCCTCACAATACCGATTTTCGGTTTACTCAAAATTCAGTTGTGGTCTGGTCGTATCTCAAATTTTTTTTCCGCAGCATCCGAAACGTCCATACATGCCAAAATCAAGAATGATGTGAACCAAAGATGCCGTGATGCGTTTCACCTTATAGCATCAACTTACACGTCTTTCGAAAAATAGGTATAATAGACCTCGCCTCCGAATAGGGATCCAGTATGGCGAAAATTACAGGGTCTTCAAAACAGCAGGGCAAAGATCGGGTTCAGGCGGAAACACGCCAGCAGCTCGCCAACATCGCCTCAAGAATTATTACATCCTACGAGGAATTAGGCGGCTGCAACCATCCCGACTGTGCGAACCTTCCGTCGAGAGAACACGTTGTAACAACTTTACAGAAACTGATTGCCCTCTGTTTCCCTGGATATTCCGGTAATCAACAAATCATGCGGCAGGATATCGCGTTTTTCGTCGATGGCACCGTTGACTCTGTTTATATTCAGCTTCGGGAAGAAATCTTCCGTTCGCTCCGGCATAAGGATTACGATGCCGACATGGCCCGGAGGTTCTCGGATCGCGTATGCCTTGAACTACTCGAGGAAATGCCGCGATTGCGTGCCGTGCTGATGGGCGATGTCCATGCCGCCTATGGTGGTGATCCAGCAGCCATGGATCATGACGAAATTATTTTGAGTTACCCCTGTGTCGCTGCGATTGCAACCTATCGTATTGCCCATGAGCTTTACAAAAGACAGACCCCGTTGATTCCCCGGATCATGTGCGAATGGGCACACAGCCTCACCGGGATAGACATACACCCCGGTGCGAACATCGGGGAGAACTTTTTTATCGATCACGGTACCGGCGTAGTAATCGGGGAGACGACCGACATAGGCCAGAATGTGAAATTGTATCAGGGTGTCACACTGGGCGCTTTGAGTTTCCGTCGGGAAGCGGATGGGCGCTTGGTAAAAGGGGGGAAAAGGCATCCGACCATAGAAGATGACGTGGTCATTTATTCCGGTGCAACAGTTCTGGGCGGAGAAACCGTTATCGGTCGGGGTTCCGTGATCGGCGCTAATGTCTGGCTAACCGCGCCGGTCCCGCCCAATACGAAGGTGACAGTTGGTTATCCAACACAGGAAGTGGTCCAACACAGCGCTCGGACCGCGTAAAATTGAGCGCATCTGTTACAGGTCAATCAGGCCTTGTATATTTCCGTCGTTTTTCCTGCTATGCAGGTTTTCATCATATAGTTTGGAGGATTCGTAATATGTCCCAGAGACGTTTTTCTTTGGTGGTCTGGGTGATGGTCCTGGCTGTTCTGGTCGGGGGTATCGCGGCCTCTGCGGTTCAGGCTCAGACAGTCGACGAGGCAAAGACCAAGGTAGAAGAGATGCCAGAAGATCCGGCCCGGCACTATAACCTCGGTGTAGTGTACTACAAATACGATAAATATAATGATGCCATTGCATCATTCCAAGAGGCCGTGAATCTCAAAGAAGATTATAAAGAAGCCTACTACAATATGGGCCTCGCCCAGCAGAAGGTGAATCAACACACTGCTGCTATCAAATCTTTGAAATCTGCTACGGACCATGACAAAGGTTATGCGGACGCGTTTGCTGCGCTCGGAAATTCCTACCGGAAAAAAGGCCAGAATACCGCGGCTGCTCGGGCTTACAGTTCCGCAATTAAAATTGTGCCGAACAAGGCCGACTGGCATTACAACCTCGGTATCGTATATCAGACCCAGCAGAATTACCGGAAAGCGCTGGCCGCCTACAAAGATTATATGAAGCACGAACGCAGCAAGACCTCCAAACGCTACAAGCAAATCGTAGAGCTTGCCAAAACCATAGAAGAGCACTACGTGAACTAAACGGTATTCCCAGTTGTTATAGAAAAGCCCGTTCGTATTCGAACGGGCTTTTCTATAGGTTTCCCAAAAGAATCATCACCGACTAACCAACTACGCCACAAGTTTCACGGTTTCCATGCCCACCGCAATCGTCTAGCGGTTTACGTGATCCTGCAAATTTCCACTTACAAAGATCCCCGGAACGCTTGTATGCTGTCGTCAGTCCATCCGGCACCAGATTCATTTTCCGTCTGTCTGATCCCGAGTCTAACCCTTGTAATGCAAACATAGAAGTCACCCGGATATCCCGGATAATTCCGTGTTACCTAGTTGGAGAAAGCTATTCGGCGTTTACTTAACCGGCGAATACGATGGGCGTCAATTTGGTGTGTGCAACTTCCCGCAGGTACTCCGCCGATGATGGTGGCATTTTTTATTATTCTTCCCGTTTAATAATATGATACCCCATCGGTGTTTGAATAATACCGGTAATTTCACCAGCCTTCAGAAACTTCACCGCCTCGTCGAACGCCGGAATCATTTCACCTGTGCCAAAAAAGCCCAGGTCACCGCCGTTGGCCGCGCTTGCGTCAGTAGATTTTGTACGGGCCATTTCTATAAAGTCGGCCCCGTTTTTCAGTTCCAACAGCAACGCCTCCGCCTCCGCTCTCTGCGGTACCACGATGTGTCGTATCCGGGTCTTGTTTGCTTGAATCGCCTCAATATATTCTTTCTGCTTGTTCCTTATAATCGTCATACTGGACGCCAGTTCGGTAGAATCAGGAGACAATTTGAGCGCCTCTTCATAAAAGGCAATCGCCTGGTCGAAATCTTCCTGCCGCTCATAGACGAACGCGAGCTCCGCTAAGATACGTGGGTCTCTGGCACCGATATCGAGTATCGCATGGTACTGTTCACGTGCGTCGATTAAACGATTTTCTTCAACCGCCAGGCGGGCCAGCACCACTCTTGCCCCGAGAAAATCCGGTTTCATCTCCAGAGAACGTTCCCAGTAAGTCCTGGCGCTGTCCGGCATATTCTTGGCCTGAAATGCAACGCCTATATTCATGAAAGCTTCCGAATAATCCGCATTATACCTGAGCGCATCGCGCCAAGCCTGGATGGCTTCATCAGCTTTGTTGGCACCCATAAGCGATACCCCGATGTTCAGAAATATCTTGCTGCGCGTGTCATCATCTACCTGGAGCGCAAGCGCTTTATCGTAGAGTTTTTTCGCATCATCAAACCGCTCCGTATCGGAATATAACTTACCCAGATTGGTATAGGCGTCTATATGCATCGAGTCGTGCTCAATGGCGAGCAGGTAGTGCTTTTCCGCATCCGCCATATATCTACCCTGGCTATACAGCATGGCAAGCGTAGTGTGGGATACCGCCAGTCCAGGCGGTTCTTGAGCTATGGTCTTGAATTGGGCACTCGCCCAGGTGAACACCGTGTCGGGATCTACAATTTTCATGCGGCTCTGACCGATGGTGTCGCCGTCGGCAGATGAATGAAACGCATCCAGCGCATCATCGACGTTGCCCTGCTTATAGTGAATCAGTCCAAGTGTAAGATGCGCCGCGGCGAATTCCGGCGCAATGGACAAGGCATCTATTAGGTGAACTTTGGCGCTGTCATATTCTCCCGCCACATAGTAGGACGCCCCCAGGTTGCTTTTGGCCAGCGCAACCGCCGTCAGGAATTGCTGGAACACCTGCTGGCGTTCCGCATCGGAAATAGCCGGAGCCGTTTGCGCCGCCGCCTGAATCGGCAAACCGATCAGGCACAACACAGCCATTATGCTGCCATATGTTTTTACTATTTTCGTCATAATCTCAATCCTTGATTTATCAGGACGAATTCACGTATTCGCCCGAAACCTATCGACTCATCATTTCTTCAGGCACGAGATTGTGAAGGACCTCTATCGTTTCTCCCACCAGATAAAAACTACCGGTAACACAGATAACACCTTCCGGCCCCGATATCGCCTGCGCCAGATCCAAAGCCTCCCGAACGGTGGATGTAATCGTCACCGGTTTGCCAGAGACTTTCAGTAACGCCGCAACCGATTCTGGCTCCGCCTGGCGCTTCCGGACCACCTGTCGGCGTGTTACGATGAACGCATCCCCAGTGGATGACAATACGCCACAGATACCCGCCACATCCTTGTCCTGTTGCAGAGACAGAATTACAATAATACGGCGTTCCGAAAACAGTGTTTGCAGTGTCTGCACGAGTGTCTGGGCCGACAGTACATTGTGGGCGCCATCGAGAATGATGCAGGGGTCTTCCTGTATCACCTGCAAACGCCCTGGTATGAGAGCGTCCTTCAATCCCCCGGCAATGGCTTCTGAGGAAATCGGCAGACCGCCGCGCTTCAAGGTCTCGACCACACCGATGGCGGTAGTGGCGTTAGTAACTTGATAGGCACCCATGAGCGGGATATTCAGGTCGTGATACGAATCGGTTTGACTCTCCACATCGAACACCTGCCGCTTTCTGTCTGTATGGCGTATCATGTAGTGGAGATCTACACCCACCTGTGTGAGTGGGCTGTCCAGAGCGGCACAGACCTCCTGAATAACCGCCAGAGCCTCAGGTTCCTGGGGGCCAGAGATCGTCGGGACACCCCGCTTGATGATACCGGATTTCTCGCCGGCGATCTCGCTCAGCGTCGTACCGAGGCGGTCGGTATGGTCCAGGCCGATCGGTGTAATCACCGCCGCTTCAGGCATCAGAACATTGGTTGAATCCAGACGACCTCCCAGGCCTACCTCAACGACTGCCAGGTCGACCTCCTGTTCAGCAAAATACAAAAACGCCAAAGCGGTCCAAACATCGAAAAAGCTAGGCGGCGTCTCATTATCTCGGAGAAACCCATCGAGGACGGGCCGAGCCTTATCTATCAGTCTGCAAAATTCTTTTTTCGATATTTTCTGGCCGTTCACGACAAGACGTTCACGGTAGGTGACCAGATGGGGCGATGTGTACAGGCCGACGCGGCAACCGCTCTTTTGAACCATAAAAGCTGTCATGACCGCGGTGGAGCCCTTTCCCTTGGTACCGGTCACATGTACCGATGGCCACCGCTGTTCCGGATGATCCAGCCGTTCCAATAATCCTTCTATCAGGCCCAGCGTGCGTGCTTCAGGTGCTGCGCCGGGTAATTTCTCATAATCCACAAAGCTATATAGATACTGAAGGGCTTTCTGATAATCTGGCACCATTATGAAGCCACTCCCGTGCAGGATACCAGCGTGGACGCATATCGGAACGGCCTCGAAACGGAACGCTGACGGATTTCGAGATATCGCTGCCTGTCAGCTTCTGGTACATCTTCACTGTGGGCAATCCGTTTAAAGGAGGCACGCCCTGGTTTGGCATTGATTTCTATTACCTTGGGCCGTCCACTTACATCCGGAATAATATCTATGCCCAATTCACCGAACGCACCGACGGTTTTCTCCAGTTCCCGGCAGACCTTCAGACAGATGTTCCGGATCGATGATAGTATCGCCTGTCGCTGCGATGTACCGTAAACCGCATCCAGCACCGGTTCCACTAATTCCGCCCGGGCTCCGGTGCTGAGATTGGTGGTTGGCGCGTCCGTCTGGCCGACTCTTGCGACGATGCCTGTAAGGTCCCACTCGCGATGCTCATCCTTCTGCATGATAGCCCGTATGTCGAATCGGTGAGAACACCGGGCGCCGGGTAGCTCCGGAGAAATACCCTGCTGTATCAGATAGGTGTTTTCACAGTTGACGGGATTACCGGTCAGGAACGAAGCCGCCCGTATCAGGTGTTGTACGGATCGCACCGAGAACCTGCTGAGCTTGTACCGTAAGAGGAACTTATTCCGGGCTGCACGCCCGATCTCTAAAATACCGTCTCCATTGGATCCGTTTACAGGTTTCAGAAACAGATAATCATATCGGTCCAGGTAAGTCTGTATCGAACAATTATCAGCAAATGTGGTGTCCGGTAGGGGAATCCCACATCCGCTTAAATAACTGTGCGATCCCATTTTATCGGAGGCAAATCGTAGAAGTTCCAAAGGATTAATGAACGGGATACCCGCACCCATCAGACGGGTTCGTACACGGTTTAAGGATGGCGTATAGGTTGGATCGAACATTGGTCCGCGATCGTAGATCACATCCGGCATTGCCATTTGGACCCGTTCATGCCATCTCCCCTCGTTCCAAGTCGCGGCCGTGACCGTGTCATTCACTGGATCAACGTCGTCCGCCTCGAATACAACAGCGCGAATACCCAGGGAATCCGCGGCCTCGGCGCATTCCGAAAAGTAGCTCGTTGGAAGTCCGAACAACCGACTCGGATCATTCGGTGTTCGGCGACTCAAAATTCCAACCGTTGCGCGAACGGTTGGATCGATTACCATGCGATCACTCATTCTAAAGTCTGCGCGGCAAGGGACATCACTTCATCCGCTGTCGACCAGGTCATGTCGCCCTGCTCCGAATAGGATAACGCAGCGAGCGCCGAGGCACAGGAAAGCCCCATTTGCAGGTCGTCTCTCAGTAACCCGTAGAGCAGGCCGGCATCGAAGGCGTCACCAGCGCCGAGGCGGTCTACCTGCTCTACCGGGTGTGGCCCGGTTCGCAATGTCCCGGTCTCCTCCGACCATCCGACAGCACCGCCCGTGGCAAGCGTTACGACCACGGTTCGGCAATCGAATCGTTCCCGAAGCTGCGTGATCATCACTTCGACAGGCGCTTCGATATTATACAACAAGCGAATATCCGCCTCTGTAGATATCAGAATGTCGACCTCTTCGAGGATCGGGCTCAATGTCGACGACGCCTGCTCGGGCGACCAGAGTTTGGCACGGTAGTTAACGTCCATGGAAGTCCGGCCGCCGCGTAGTTTTGTCTCGGTCATGGCTCGCACCGTCAGATCACGGCAGGAGGCGCTTAGGGCGGGTGTGATGCCGGAAAGATGCATCAGGCGTGTATCGGTCACAACGGGCCAATCGATCTGCTCCGGCATCAGACGGCTCATGGCTGAATCGGCGCGGTCATAGACCACGCGGCTGCCGCGCGGCGGCGTCCCCGGTTCATAAAAGAATACCCCTACACGTTCGTCTGTCCACACCACGTGTGACACATCCACCCCGTGCGTTTCAAGCCTGGTGGTTATCCAACGCCCAACCTGTGTATCGGGCAGCGCCGATACCCACGCCACCCGAACACCAAGCCGGGACAACGCGGCGGCCATATTGGATTCACTTCCGGCCGGATCCACGTACATCTGATCCGCCTGCTCCAGCATTTCACCACTCTGCGGCGAAAACCGTAGCATACATTCGCCGATGGTTACGACATCGTAGGCGGGACTATCATCTCCAGCCAATGCATTCGAATTCATATAAGGTGGCTTCTACGCGTAATGACACGATACCCAGTGACCCTGTTCATCCTTTTTCAGTTGCGGCTCGTGTTCTTTGCAGTCCGGTTTGGCGATCGGGCATCGCGTGTGGAACCTGCAGCCCGAGGGCGGATTCACAGGACTCGGTACATCGCCCGTGAGCTGTATACGTTTCTTACGCCGATGTCGGTTAATTTCCGGAACAGCGGACAACAGGCTCTGTGTGTAGGGATGGCGGGGATTTTCAGTGACGGCTGCCGTGGGCCCTAGTTCGATCAGTTTCCCGAGGTACATCACACCGATGCGCTCACTGATATGGGCAACTACGGCAAGGTTATGGGCTATGAAAAGATACGTAAGCCCCAGCTCCTTCTGTAGATCGTTGAGCAGGTTCAAAACTTGGACCTGAATGGACACATCAAGCGCGGATACCGGTTCATCACATATTATAAGCTTCGGATGCAGTGCTATCGCCCGTGCAATACCGATGCGCTGACGCTGGCCGCCGCTGAATTCATGAGGATAGCGATCGATAAACGCCTCATTCAAGCCCACCAGATTCATCAGTTTTATAACCTGCTCCCGGCGTTCATCTTTTGTCCCGACCCGATGTATATCTAACGGTTCCTGCACGATGCCGCCTACCGTCATCCTCGGATCAAGAGAAGCGTAAGGATCTTGAAATATCATCTGGAGGCGTTTTCGAACAGGCTTTAGTTCATTGTCGGACAGGGCGGCCAGATCCCGATTTTCGAACATGACCTGACCCGACGTGGGACGATGCAACTGCAACACCGTCAATCCAAGGGTGGATTTCCCGCATCCGCTCTCGCCGACCAGGCCAAACGTTTCGCCGGGATCGATAGAAAACGAAACGCCGTCCAGCGCACGCACGATATCCGGCTCACGGCCACGCCCCATGGCGTGTTCCAGTTCGAAGTGCTTAGTGAGATTGTTTATGGTTAACAATGGTTCCGTCAAAGTTTCCTCCTCACACATCAATAGAGCCAGCAGGAGCACGTATGGCTGGCGTCCACTTCTTTCAGTTGAGGTTCGTCATTGCACTGTGCGAACCGCTGCGTGCATCGGGGCGCAAAGCGACAGCCCTGCGGCAGAGCCGTCAGGTTCGGTGGAGCCCCCTCTATCGGCTCTATACGGTCTTTTACGTTATCGCCCAGTTTCGGTACCGATCTTAGCAAACCCTGCGTATAGGGATGTTTGGGATTATCAAACAGCTCGTCCACGGGCGCCGATTCGACTATACGGCCTGCATACATGACGATCACCCGATCGCACACCTGGCCGACTACGCCGAGGTCATGGGTAATGATGATAACCGACATATTGAGCTCCGACTGTATCTTCTGCATCAGCTCGAGGATTTGGGCCTGAATCGTAACGTCCAGAGCGGTGGTGGGTTCGTCGGCGATCAGCAGTCGGGGGTTGCATGCGATGGCCATTGCAATCATCACGCGCTGCCTCATGCCACCGCTGAACTGATGTGGATAATCATCCAGCCTCGATTCTGGACTCGGGATGTTTACCAGGTGCATCAATTCAATACTACGGTCCCGGGCCTCGCTCTTGTTCATCCCCATATGTATCTGGAGCGGCTCCCTAAGCTGCCAGCCGATCGTCAAAACGGGGTTTAAAGAAGTCATCGGATCCTGAAACACCATGGCCACATCATTGCCGCGAATCTTCTGCATCTCAGTCTCGTCCAACGTTCTCAGATCGAGCGGCTGCCCGCCATCCTCCGGGGAAAACAGTATTTTACCACTAACCGTCTTCCCCGGAGGATTCGGGATCAACTGCATGATGGACAGCACAGTCGCGCTTTTTCCACACCCGCTCTCCCCCACGATACCGACCGTTTCACCTTCGGCCACCGAGAAGCTGATGTCGTCTACTGCTTTGACCACACCTGCCCTGGTGAAAAAATGAGTCGCCATATTCTCAACACTCAGCAATGCATCCATGTGTACCCTTTACGATGTAGGATTTTATCTATCCACGGAACCAACCGTAATCAATTCATCATTCTCCGGTCTTTCTATCGCCTGCTGATATCTATCCTTCCCTTCACGATCGTCATCGCGACGTAGCGTACTTCGCCGATCATTCGAAAATGCATCAACATGTTCCGGCTGTGATGATTTCATGGCTCTGGCCTTCCATGATGTAAGGCTGTCCCGGTGCAGCGTCGGAATCTCTGGCCAACACAGGGAGAAAGGCTACCCATCTTGTTCTTTGAGCGCCTCGGCTTCTTCCACGACTTTAGTCTGGATTTCGTGAGGCATTTCATCATACCGGAGGAACTTGCGGCTGTGGCTACCACGCCCCTGCGTCATCGATCGTAAAGACGTAGAGTATTTGTACAATTCGGCCAGCGGTAACTCAGCTTTGACCACCTGAAGCGCCCCCTTCTGGTCCATCCCAAGGATACGTCCGCGCCGTGAGGAAAGGTCACCCATCACGTCGCCCATATATTCTTCCGGTACAACTACCTCCGCCTCATATATAGGCTCAAGTAAAACTGGTTTGGCTTCTAAAACAGCGCTTTTAAAACCCATCGAGGCTGCAATCTTGAACGCCATTTCCGAAGAATCGACGGCATGGAAAGATCCGTCATACAGCGTCGCTTTGAAGTCCACCACCTGATAACCGGCAACCACACCCTCTTCCATAGCTTCCTGAATCCCTTTATCCACCGCTGGAATAAACCGGCCCGGCACCACACCGCCCACGATGGCATTGACGAACTCATAGCCGGCTCCACGAGGCGCAGGTTCGATCTTTATCCAAGTGTCGCCGAACTGACCCCGGCCACCCGACTGTCTCTTGAAACGCCCCTGTTTCTCTGAAGTACCCCGTATGGTTTCGCGATACGGCACCCGTGGCTTGATCATATCAACCTCGACACCAAATCGGCGTTGCAGGCGTTCCACTACCGTCTCTAGGTGCATTTCACCGGCGCCGGCCAGAATCAGTTGTTTTAATTCCGGGTCGTAGCGATTGACGAATGAAGGATCTTCTTCATGGAGCCTAGACAGTCCCATGCTGATTTTTTCTTCATCCTCCTTACTTTTCGGCGAGATCGCCACTTCCGCCACCGGGTCGGCGAACGAAATCTTCGGTAAACCGAACTGCATCTGCCTGTCACAGAGTGTATCGCCGGTGTGGGTATCTTTTAATTTCACCACTGCGCCTATCTCACCGGCTCTCACGGTCCCCATTTCAGTGCGTTCGCGTCCGAGCGTCTCAAAAATTTGGCCGAATCGCTCCGTGGTTTCTTTTGTGCTGTTATACACATCGCCTCCGCCCTTTACCTCTCCGGAAAACACGCGGAAATACGACAATTCCCCGATATGCGGTTCGGAAACGGTTTTGAAAACAAGCGCGGCAAAGGGACCGGTGCTGTCGGCTGCCAGGGGAATTTCATCTTCGCTACCGGATTTTTTGGCCACTGTTGCCGGTCTGTCTGCGGGAGACGGCATAAACTGGGTAATGGTGTTCAGCAAGGCCGAAGTTCCGATGTTCTGGGATGCGGAGGTACACAGGATGGGAAAGATGGCACCAGAGCATATTCCTTTTCTTAAACCATCCTCAAGTTGTTGATCGGTCAGTTCACCCTCTTCAAAATACCGTTCCAACAACTCATCGTCGGACTCCGCAGCCACCTCAATGAGCTTTTCCCGATATTCCGCTGCCTGATCCGCCACATCGTCCGGGATATCCTGGGCGTCCGGATTACCGTTACCCTCGCTTTCATAAATCAACGCTTTCATGGTGACTAGGTCGACCACACCTTTAAATGATTCATTGCCGCCGATCGGTATATTCACTGGTACAGCCTGATTGCCGAACCGCTCCTGTATCCGTTCCAGGGTATCATAGAAATCCGCGTGTTCTTTATCCAACAGGTTGACTACCAGCATTCTGGGCAGGTCGAATTCGTCGGCGTATTCCCAGGCACGGTCTGTCTCCACTTCGATTCCTTCTAAAGCCCTCACTGTAACCACAACGCCGTCGGCAACGCGCATCGCGCATTTCACTTCACCGGTAAAGTCTGTAAAACCTGGTGAATCAAGTAGATGAATCCTGTGATCATCCCAGTCGCAATATAATGGCGTAACACCCATGGAAATCCCGTGTTCTATTTCTTCGTCACGGTAATCTGAGGTTGTATTGCCTGAATCTACGGACCCCAGCCTGTTGATTGTTCCGGAGGTAAATAGTAGGCCTTCAGTCAGTGATGTCTTGCCGCTTCCTCCATGTCCTGCCAAGCAGATATTACGTATTTTCTCTAAGCTATAGTCCTTCACGCGCGATCCTCCCTCTACCTATCCGGCGATCCGTCGTTTACTTTCAAATTGATAATACATGCTGGTCTGTTTGAGAGTATGTAGTATTGTAGTATAGGGGATAGGGTCTGTCAAGGATTTCACATGGTACGTGTAACAGAAATACAAGCGTCAAATATACGGCATATCTGGGTAAATAAAAAAAGCCGGAAGGATCGATTTGAGTTCGATCCTTCCGGCATCAGATCTCCCGGCAGCGCCCTACTCTCCCACAAGGTCACCCTAGCAGTACCATCGGCGCAAGAGGGCTTAACGACTCTGTTCGGAATGAGAAGAGGTGTGGCCCCTCCGCTATCACCACCGGAAGAAGGCGGTTCGACAATCACAAAGGAAGCACGGGATAGGACTAATTTTCATTGAAGCGCTGGTCAAGCCTCACGGCTGATTAGTACCAGTCGGCTGAATGGCTCACACCACTTACACCTCTGGCCTATCGACCTTGTAATCTCCAAGGAGCCTTTAGGGGCATATGCCCGGGACATCTCGTCTTGAGGAGGGCTTCCCACTTAGATGCTTTCAGTGGTTATCCCGTCCGAACATAGCTACCCAGCGATGCGGCTGGCGCCACAACTGGTATACTAGAGGTTCGTCCACTCCGGTCTTCTCATACTAGGAGCAGAGCCTCTCAAATGTCCTACGCCCGCGACGGATAGGGACCGAACTGTCTCACGACGTTCTAAACCCAGCTCGCGTACCGC
>CAYYIS010000038.1:0-47340 GCA_964470965.1 uncultured Gemmatimonadota bacterium
ACGATCCCGCCGGGAGGTGGTTTCCTTCCATACTGTAATATAAGACCGTCTTTATTTCTTCATCCCCGGCATCACCGACCTGAAATCCCTCCATTGCGTGTTCCAAAGCGATACCATCCCAAGTGCCGCCACGCATCAACAAAATAAGCTGAACGCCAGCGATGCCATACGCTGAATCGATCCCCACGGCTCCTTCCTTATCCAGAGATATCACGATCGGTTGATCTAATACTGCCGGACGTGTCGGATAATCAAAGTCCAAGATTTTTTGTATGATGGATACTACGTCCGCCACATTGACCATGCCTCCACCTGTGAGATCGAACAGGGCTAACGGTCCATCCATTTCTAACGTACCGAGTATTACCCCCACTTCTTTGACGACATCTCTTACATTAAGCTTCAAATCGAACGTCACATCACCGGGAAAACCGGTCGCCTCATGGGTTACAGAGGATATTTCCCCGGTTGGTACCAGAAGGAGTCCGGACATCTCATCGGCAATTATCTCCGCGGTTATGTTACCGGGATCGAGGTCGATCGTCAGGATATCACCGACGTGTTCCAGCGCGACCGTGCCGGTAAGAATAAGCGACCGGGAACCATTCACAGGTACAGACAGATTCGAGAGGATGATGTTGCCTGAACCAATTGAAAGTTCTGCGTTGTGCGGCGTACCGTCGGGTGAGCCATCCCCGTCGGCATCTGTAAATAACTGCACCGCTGAAAGCGACTCGTGCGTAATCTGATCCATCGATATGTCAAACTGTAAACCAGTGACTATCAGGCTGTCCCCTGCAGCATTCAGGTTTAGGCGGTATAGTGGTATATCGGGTGCAGAAGCGACCCCGTCGAATCGGTTCATCACCTGTCCGTCATCGGTGTCGGCTGCCGTAAATATCACTTTGCGATGCGATGCGGTAATGGCTGTTCCACCAACCGGCAAAGGATTCCCTTCCCAACCTTCCGCAGCAACACCCGCAGGTTCCAGCCCTATCGTTAAGCGTACGAAGGATGTGCCGGTATCCACTGTCATCTGGACGATAAACGTTCGGACGGCATCCTGCGGTACCTCCAGCGATAAGCCAGTGAATACAATTCCCGTACCGATCGGTACGAGTGCGGGTGACGACAAACCGGTTGATGAAAGCGGTTCTCCATCCGGAAGGCCGTCCCCGTCTATGTCTTCGAATAGCTCTATATTGGACAGGTCCTCGTCAGTCAAACCACCCAGTATGAGTGAAAACGCGAGGTCCGTTACAATACCGATTTCTCCGCGAGATGTCACCGTGAATTGTAACAGGTTAACATCGTTCAGAATTCCGTCGGAAGCAATCTGATTGGTGAACCGATTTTGAGAAGACTCTTCTATTACAACGCCGGAAACAACCTGGAGCGCATCTGATGTGCCACCCGTGACCGACACGCCGTTGCCGTTACCATCCGTGGCATAATTCCCCGACGGTACCGGCGATACCTCCATCTTATCACCGATCTGATGCATGTTTACGGTTCCCTGGAGGATGAATGATTGGGAGATACCGTCCGTGACGGCGAGGTCAATTGTTTCGAATGTGATTTTCTGACCGGTCAGAACCGGGTTGTCCGCCACCGGGTCGCCATCCGGGAGTCCGTCGTCATCGGTATCTTCGTAAAGCGCAACATTATACAGGTCCTGTAAGGCAAGACCGTCCAGTATAAGATCGAATTCCAGATCTGTGATGCGGGATACATCATTAACGCCGGTTACAGCAAAGCGAAACAAGGTGATGTTTTCATATAGACCGACCTCGTTTATCTGATCCGGTATCTGTCCCGATTCATGATCTGACAGGACGACCCCACCTGCTTCATGGAACGCCGGGGAAAGGGTCCCACTCGAAACGATGACTCCGCTGCTGTCACCGTATGCTGCAATATCCGCCGGCAGGAGATCCACCGTCAGCTCGGCATTGGACGGGAGATCGACTACGCTCTGTAGAATATAACGATGCGTTCCGACGGCAACCGGGAACGGTGTCGTAAAAGACAGGATGCCTTCCGTCCCGTTTACGGTTGCGCTGCCGGATCCACCGACTGTTCCTGTTTCATCTGAATCCACCTGGCCGTTGCCGTTGGTGTCCTCGATGAGAGAAAGATCAAGAAAGTTTTCGTGTGAAATCCCTGCTACATCCGAAAGCGAAAAAGACAGGAATGTGACGTAGGCGCTTTCCTCTGCTACCGTGAGCTGAAACCGGCTCAGAATCCGCGTCTCGGCACCGCCGCCGATTTGATCAGAAACCTGCCCTTCGGGATAATCTGCGATGGTTATTCGGGGGAGAACCGTAAATGAGCCGTCGATACTTGTCACATCCGCAGTCTGCGCCCCTGGAGTCGCCAGGACGGCCTGTTCCATAATAAGGTCGTAATCACCGGGTATCGTACCCGGTGCAATGTCGCATTCCAGTGTGAGGATAGGTCCGGATCCCGGGCCTATCCCTCCGCCGAACCTGAAGGTTATGATTTTCAGCACGCCCAGGGAGTCTACATGGTTGAAGCTGGGAGTTTGGAAGCCGGAAAGGCGTGGGGCCAATGTAATACCGGTGACCGTGAGGTCGCCCGTTAAATTCCCGACGGTAAACTCAAGGCCGGCGATCTCTTCATCGTTATCCATGCTGACCGTTATGGTGGCCGTTTGACCTGAAAATCCGGATCCCTGACCGATGGTTACCACGTTGGCAGCCATGGCCGAACTCGTCATCAACAGCAAACAGCAGGCGAGCGACTTGATCCAGAAGTTTATTGACATGGTTATTTTCGGTCGCATAAGGGGATGTAGGTAAGGTCAGTTTTACCGATATAGGAACCGGCGGGACGGATCAACCGATTGTCTGCATACTGCTCGAGCAGATGTGCCGTCCATCCGGAAATTCGGCTGCAGGCGAAAATAGGGGTATACAATTCTATTGGGATTTTCATAGCGTTGTACACCGTCGCCGAATAGAAATCAACATTGGAAGCGATGTTTTTCTCGTCCATCACAGTCTGCTCGATAATACGTGACATGTCGTACCACTTGATCTCGCTGGCATCCTCGCCAAGTTCTTTTGACAATCGCCTGAGATGCGTCGCTCTCGGATCCTCTGTCTTGTATACACGATGTCCGAAACCCGGTACTTTTTCCTTGTTCGCGAGCATTGTACGCACCGCATCCGCAGCCGTATCCAATTCACCAATTTGAAGCAGCAGGTTCATCACGTCCTGGTTGGCGCCGCCGTGCAATGGTCCTTTTAGAGTGCCGATCGCGGATGTAACCGCGGAATGCAGGTCCGACAGCGTGGCGGCTGTTACTCTCGCCGAAAACGTGGATGCGTTCAGTTCATGATCAGCATGGAGAATCAGCGCAACGTCGAATGCACGGGCGTGGTTTTGAGGCGGTCGCTCCCCGGTGAGCATATAAAGAAAATTAGCGGCATGTCCCAGTCTCGGATTCGGATTGATGAGTTTCCTGCCGGTTTTAAGGCGGTAACAGGCCGCGGTTACCGTGGCCATCTGGGCGGTCAGCCGAATACTTTTACGTATATTGGCCTCCGGTGAACGGTCACTGCTCTCTGGATCATAGGTCCCGAGGACAGACACCGCGGTACGCAAGGCATCCATCGGCGAGGCGTCCGCTGCGAACGTCCTCAAAATCGATATCACCCTCCCGGGTAATTTACGGGCAGAGGCCATCTCTTCGTTCAAGCAATCCAGCTGTGGGCGGGTCGGTAACGAGCCATACCATAGCAGGTAGGCGGTTTCTTCGAATGTCGCATGCTGCGCCAGATCGTGGATATCAAATCCACGGTATATCATCCGCCCTTCCTTACCGTCGATATAACAGATCCCTGTTTCAGCCGCAACAACCCCTTCAAGCCCGCTGCCTGTCATGGAACACTCCTCTGTTTCATATAATTAACGGTCCGGCTGCGTCGATGTCAGTGATGGAGGTCACGCTATAGAAAAACAAAATAAGAAAGAAGCTAAGCCTCTGTAAGTCAAGCTGTTTTTGACGATGACAATCACCATGGCAGGGCGGTAAGTCCCCGGATGATTTTGCTTTACATATCTCAGATGCCCGCCTATAATTACAATTCACAAATCCTATTTATATCAGTTTCTAAAGGCAACCGCAGATGTCAAATCCCTGGAGCGAACCAGACATAGATACGAGCCGCACATCAACGCCCAGGCCTGAATACCCACGCCCTGACTTCCAGCGGGGGAATACCGATGGTATCGACTGGCGGAATTTAAACGGACGGTGGTCTTTCGAATTCGACCCTCATGACGTGGGCGAAAAAGAAGCGTGGTACAACGGCACCAGACCGTTCTCCGGATCTATCCAGGTGCCGTTTCCGTGGGAGGCCCATCTCGCCTGGGACGATGGCCATCTGGCGTCCAACGATAACTGGTTCAGCAAGCAGGCGTTTCTCAATCCGGATGACGTAGATGCGTCCAACTATAGAGAGCAAACTCGTCAAGAAATCGGCTGGTACCGGACGACCGTAACTTTGCCCAATCACTGGTACGGGCAACGGAGTATCCTGCATTTTTGTGCGGTGGACTGGCAGACACGGGCCTGGGTCAACGGACGGTTTATGGGAGAGCACGAAGGCGGATATGCGCCGTTCGAATTCGATATTACGGAAGCCTGTTGCCCGGGTGAGCGGACGGAAATCATCGTGCGTGTCTACGATCCCAACGACCACAGGGCCTTACCGGGCGGCAAGCAGATAGACTGGTACGCCAGAACAAGCGGCATCTGGCAGACCGTATTCCTGGAACCACGCCCGCAAGCCTTTATTTCCAACATAAAAATCACCCCGGACATCGATGACTCCTCTGCCCTCATAGCGGCCACGACCACCGGGACGGAGTCATTACCCGGATGTAAGCTCCGGACCACCATCCTGTCGCCGGACGGCAAGACCATTGTACAGGATGCCTCCTGTGATGCCGAGACGTTTAACGTATCGATTCCTGACCCTCTCCTCTGGTCACCGGACACACCGTTTTTATATGAAGTTTCGGTGGAGCTCCTCACGGCTGACACACTCGTTGACCGGGTCGGCACCTACTTCGGCATGCGAAAGATCTCCATAGCGCCACTTCCGGGCACCACGACTAATTACATCTTCCTGAATGATAAACCCGCTTATCTTCTCGGCGCTCTGAACCAGTCATTCAATCCCTGGGGTGTCTACACCTTCCCTTCTGACGAAGCGATTCAGGAAGATCTGAAACGGACGCGCAGTTTCGGGTTTAATTTCCTTCGACTCCACATAAAAATCGAAGAACCCCGATTCCTCTACTGGGCGGACCGTCTTGGCGTACTCCTGATGTGTGACATACCCAATTTCGCGTCCGATGCTTACAGTGAGGTGGCACAGGCCCGATGGGAATCCACCCTCCGGACCACGATCGAGAGGGACTACAACCACCCCTCCATTTTTTCGTGGTGTTGTTTTAATGAAACATGGGGCCTTGGTGGTGAAGCGTTCAAGCAGAAACCGGACAGGCATGAGTGGGTCCGTGAAATGTACCGCCTGGCCCGCTCCCTGGATCATTCTCGACTGATCGAAGACAACTCCCCATGCCTCTACGATCACATAGAAACACAGATTAACAGCTGGCATTTTTATATCAACGACTACGGGGAGGCTTCCCATCACATCCAGAATGTAGTAGAGAAGACATTTCCAGGATCCGAATTCAACTATACGGGCGGTAACACGCAATCGGATGCCCCGTTGATGAACAGCGAATATGGTGGTATCAGTGCTGGCGCCGGGGATAAAGATATCTCCTGGTGCTTTAAATTTCTTACCAATGAATTAAGGCTTCATGAGAAAATCTGCGGTTATATCTATACGGAACTTCAAGATATCGAATGGGAACACAACGGGTTCATGAACTACGACCGAACGGTGAAATCGTTCGGTTATGATTACCGCATCATCAACAATCTTGATACGGTATTGATCGATGCGCCGCCCGGTGGTACCATCCCGGGAGGTGCTACGTTAGAAACGGACATCTACACCAGTCACTTTTCATCCCGCATCGTTAATGGCGCCAGTTTGTTCTGGCGGATAGACACCCTCGACGCCTGGGGCAACGAAAAGGAGGGGATCCGGTCCGGTTCTACACCGGTTTCGTTTACTCAGTACCGTGTGGAGAAAGTACACCGCTTGATTCTGGAAATGCCGGCAAGTAACCAGGTGTGCACCCTTCAGATCTGGATTGAGGATGCAGCGGGATCCGTTGTGGCTCAGAACTTCATATCCAGAGAAGTCTATGATGACCCCCTCCCGGCCATCGATTTCCGGAAGGATTATTTGGCGGCGCGTTACGACGTCGCATCCTACAATGTAGCCGATTGGATAGGCGGTACACAAACGGACGGAGATCTGGTCATCGGACTGGGATCCGGAACGTTTGAGTATTCCATTGAATTACCGGACGGTATGGAGTTGGGTAGCATTACAGCGATGGAATTCTGGGCGGAATTATCTTCCGGAAGAGAGGATTCTCCCCAAACCGATGCTTATGCATTGCCCTCACAGGTAAATATCAGTGTCAACAGTATCCCTGTCGACACCATCACACTCCCCGATGCACCTGCAGATTCGCGGGGCGTACTCTCGTACATACACGGTATTGCAGGCAGGTATGGTGAATTGACCAGGACAACCGCTACGGGCGATGATCTTGAGAAAATTTTAACGGGTATCGTGGAGAACCACCTTACGATCAGGTATGATGTGACGTCGGCGAACAGTTGCGGTAATGGCCTGGCTGTTTTCGGTGCTCGGGCGGGTCGGTATCCTGTTCAGCCCTGCGCTGTCTTAAGGTTTGGTTGAACCGATGAAAAATACAGAGAGGGATAGGAAAGATCATGTCTAATTTGTTAGGATCGGTCACCGTCACCGAAGGGATCCGGATTGAAGTGCGACCGGAATACCTTCCTGAGTATTCCGATCCGGATAAGGATAAGTTTTTTTACGGATATCATATACAGATATCCAATGAAGGCGATCGGTGGGCCAGATTGTTGACCCGTCACTGGATCATCATAAATGCTGACGGGGATCGTCAGGATGTAGAAGGCGAAGGGGTCATCGGGGAGCAACCCGAATTACATCCGGGAGACGTGCATGAGTACGCCAGTCTATGCCCCATCGATACGGATTGGGGAACCATGGAAGGCTCATATACGATGATTCGGGACGATGAAGAGGAATTTAAAGCGGAGATCTCCAGGTTTTACCTTGCCGTGCCAAAAGAGTCACCGATTGAAGAGACCTGAATCTCTGCGTTGATCCGTCCCATATCTAATCGGGCCTGGAATCTCCACTTCCTCTCTGATACAATCAGTGGCAGGCTGTTTGAGTCGGGTTAGAATGAGACGGAGGCAATATAGATGCGGTCGGATTAAAGGTAGGTATTCTGTACGGACGGAGGCGCTGATTCACAGCAGTCAGAAAATTTGGGATCACCGATTGTTGGAAGCGGTGACCGACATAAGAAATGCTAAGTTTGATATGATATCAAATGCCGTGTGTACCGTGATGATGTGGCCGGTACGGTGAGAGAAGCGTTATGAGACTACTCGCCTCCAAAGAACCAGTTTCTGATACGTTCAAACAACGGCCGGGGTGAATCCGCCATAAACCCTTTAGCGATATAACCGGTCATTAGCGCAGTCCCGCCCCAGACTTCATCTCCCATTCGATTCGGTGTCAGATCGGGGCTCTTGAAATACGATTTCCATAACCGATGTTCCACCGGATGCCAG
Source organism: uncultured Gemmatimonadota bacterium (assembly GCA_964470965.1). Lineage (GTDB taxonomy): Bacteria > JAAXHH01 > JAAXHH01 > JAAXHH01 > JABIQT01 > CAYYIS01. Next base: position 7,820 of record CAYYIS010000038.1, read on the forward strand.
ATGAACACGCCCCCCACATCCGCCACGAGTCTTTGCTCCGCAGCATGATAGATAGCGAACCGCTCGTCCAGGCCGCCCATGAATTCATTCCCCTGTCGCACCAGTCGCTCGAAAGCATCGTCTCGCCATGCATGACGGCCACCGGACAGCCACAGGCCCAACAGATTGCTGGGGTCCGGATAATCCTGTGAATACGGCACAAGGGCGAGTGTGACCGTGTGATTATTCAAGCCGTCAGTGAACACTTTTCGCTCGATCACCCGGACACCCACGTTGATGTTAAGAACATCTGACAGCATGGCCTGGATCGCTTCCGCAGGAGTTCGCGTAGCAAATGCATCGAGTGTCCGAAGCCAGATATCCACCTGGGGAAACCCTTTGCCGTCCGGATAACCCGCTTCCGCCAGAAGAGCCCGGGCCCGTTCGGGATCGTAGCGTTGTACATCCTTGAATGCCTGGGGCGCCGCGCCCGGGAATCCCGGCGCCAGCATGCTGTATGCCGCCACCCCGATATCCTTAAGGGCGGACCGGAGCAGCGCCTGCCGGTCTATGGCATGGCTGAAGGCCTGGCGAACCCGCAGATCGTCAAACGGTGGATTGTAGGTGTCCATCGTCAGGTAGTAGGTAATAAAATTCACCATGGAATGGAGTTCGTCACGCAACACCTGATCGCTCCTCACTCTACCCAGGGCGGCTTGTCCGGAAAGCATGATCATGTCCACTTCTCCGGATTCATACGCCGCCATCATTTGAGGGAGACCCGCCTGTGAGTACACGTGGTATATCACTTGTTCCAGGTAAGGGGGCTGTGCTCCGCCGTAATCAGGGTTGATGTTCAAGACTATACGTTCGTTTTTATTCCATTCTGCCAGATAAAAAGGGCCCGATGACACCGACCATTCAGGCTTTGTGGACCACTCATCTCCGAATTTCTCTACAGCCTGCTTTGGCGAGGCCCAGCTCTGCACCAGATTGTACGGCAGATAGGGCACCGGTTGCTCGGTTTTTACCTCCAGCGTGAGATCATCAATGGCCCGAACACCAAGTGAATCCAATGGCATTTGTCTGGTGACTATGGCTGCCCAGTTTTTAATAGTTCGATAGTACCATTCGAAATCGTAGGCGTTGTCAGGATTCGCACCCCGTTTCAGCGTAAACACATAGTCATGGGCCGTCAGTGGACGACCGTCGCTCCACTGCATACCAGGTCTGAGGTGAAAATACCAGGTGCGGCCGTCGGGCCCCGCCTCCCAGGCTGTGGCGGCTGCGGGCTTTAGCTCATAATTCTTATCCATCCGGACCAGAGGCTCCGATATCAGATCCGTGGCAGGACTTCTTTTGTAAATGGTCTTAAACCATTCCATATAAGTGCCATCGATCTCAAAGAGCCTGATTTTCTGGCGATTCAGCGGTGCGGCATCGTCCGGGAGACGACGTCCGAGAGAATTGAATTCCTGGGACGATGTGGACGAGACGATAGTGGTGGAACAAAGGACTGATATGATGGCAAGCAATCGAAACAATATGAACCTCAGAGGAGGAGCTTATTCAAGGGGTTCGATAGCACGCAAGGGCAGATAGCCTTACCATACAAACCGCACATTGCGGAAAAAACAAATTGCTCCGCTTTCATGTGTTGAATGTTAGACCGGTCACATAAAGAAGCGGATTGAAAGGAACCAGCCGTTTCTGTTCAAGAACATCAGGGACAGCGCCCACGGAAAGGTCCCGGGTCAGGACTTATGTCTGTGCTTTCTCATCAGTGGGTGATGCAAAAAACCCTATTGGGCATCGTAAGACATCTTTGAGCGGAGCCGTTTTTAGTTTAGCAGCCTGAGCACACTGTTGTATGTCTCGTCAGATAAAACGCTGTTACCTGCAGCGGCGTTCATGGCAGCCTGTGCAACGGACTTGGGACCCGGTATGGCCACCGGATTGGTCTGGTGGGAGATTACAAAACGCAACGCGGTCGTTACCATTTCTTCACCCGGTTGGATATCCCGGCCCAGCTTGTCTACCATCCCACACTGACGTTCAAACCTTTCCTGTCCGGCGGCACCATCGTGCCAGGCGGCGCGAATGTTGTCCGTGAAGCGTGACTCTTTCGTATACCTGCCCGACAGGAGTCCCATTGCCAGAGGGCCGCGTACCATGACCGCTATATCGTTTTCTTCGCAATACGGCAACAGCTGCGCTTCCGGCGCCCGGTTCAAGAGCGAATAATTGACCTGCACGACACTACAAGTATTATCCTGATTGAATCGCTTTAAAACCGCGAGGGAGTCCGTCGATATGCCGAATTTGCGAATCCGCCCTTCCTGTTTGAGCACCTCGAAGGCCTCGAGATAAATACCGGGGTCTTTTATGTTTCCTTCATGGCATAACAGAACATCGATCCAGTCGGTACGCAACCGGTGAAGACAGGCATGGGCACACAGCCGGATCATGTCAACGGTAGTCTTGGGTACGCCCTGTCCTGTCCTTTGACCCCAATTTCCTATTTTGGTCACGACATAGGCCTGATGCCGTATTCCAGCCAGCCCTATTCCCAGTCGTTCCTCCGATAATCCATTGGGAATACCGTAGGATTCTGCGGTGTCAAACAGGTTGATGCCATGATCAAAGCACGAACGGATGGATGCCCAGGCGGTCGCATCATCGATTTCGCCCCACTGGTTCCCGATGTTCCATGTGCCCATTCCTATCGCCGAAATGTCCCACCCCGTGTTACCGAACCTTCGATACAGCATATTGCCTCCCTACCCAGGCCAACCGTCGCCGTCATAATAACGGGTACCCCTGTGCCCCTGCCTTGGAATCGGTGTCTCAAGACGTTCCCCCGGGCATTGGACCATAACCAGAGTCCTGGGTTTACCGGAACTTGGGTTTACCGCTCCAGCTATCAGCTCTTTGATTTCCAGTCGGCCGTGCAACTGATCCTGGTAAATGGTGTAAACATAGTCACCAACGTTCAATTTGCTCGGCTTCCCCGCCATGTGAAATTCAAACTCGGACAGGCTCCCGTCGTAGAGACAATCCAACCCCTGATCACCACGCACGGCAGGAATGGTCTTCGTGATACCGAAACTCATAGTTTCCCCTTTTATTGGTCATCTACCGTTATTTTTGCCCAATCCCAACTCGACAGCCCACGTTCGTTGACCGCCTTGACATGAACGGTCGTGGATGGTTCGATATCGGTCAGAAACACTTTCGGATCGGTCACCGTCAAGGTTTTCACATCCATTTTATCATAGGCGGAAGACTGGCGCCCATAAGAGACGATATAAGACGTTACGTCGCTCTCCAGAGCGGGGTTCCAGGAAAACTCCGCTTGCGACCCGGAGCGTTTCGTGATCTTGAGGCCTGTCAAACGGGATGGACTCGAAGCAAGCAGCATAATTGTACCAGTCGTCGTCTTAGCAACTTCAGTCACCAGCCGGTGGTTGATGATTTCGAGGACATCGTGTGACTGGTGATAATGTGGACTGCTCAAAATTGGATAGGAGCCGATCCCGCCGACGATATCGCCGTATGCGTCGTAATAGGCATGGGCGTCGGTGGATTTGTAATATTTTGCATCAAATGTTATGAGATCGGAAAACTGGATCGCAGCGGCATGTTGGACATCTCGTATCCCTTGATTGGAATACCGGATGGTGTCATCGAGCTTATGGTTGTTTGCCCATCCCACCATGTCGTTGTTCAGAGCGCCCACCAGTTTGACTTCTTCCTCGACTGCTTTCTTCACATAATACCTGCTTCCCAGAAGACCGGCTTCCTCACCGGTGAAAAAAGCAAACTTGATGGTGGCCGGTTGAGGCCTGTCAGCCAGGACCCTTGCGGTTTCCAGGAGGACGGTCGAGCCCGATGAATTATCGTCAGCTCCGGGGCCGCGTCGTGACGAATCGAAGTGGCTGCTGATGGCATATACCAGGTCCGGATCCACGGTGCCCACAAGTGTGGCTATTACGTTGGCGGATTCGATGCCCGGCCGCGGTTCGAACCACTGCAGCTCCACTTCGTAACCGAATGAATTGAGTTTTTCCTTAAGGTAATCGATCGCCGATAGATTACCCGGTTCACCGATATACTTGGTACCAAAACTGTGCATGTGCCTGGCGTAGTCGTACAGACGGGTTATAGACACTTCCGATGTGGCGACTCTAACATCATCAGCGATAACCTTAAACATTTCTTCACCGCGGGACCGAAGCGCATTTTCCGCCGCAAGCATACGGGAAAGGCGTTGGCCAATGTGGTCTCTGGACAATTTCCGGGACATATCCACGACATACAAGGCCCGTTCCCAGGAGATGGTATCACCGTCACGCTCCGACACGATCGCTATCCGCTGGCCATCTGGACTGACGGCCCATTCGTATTCCGGTGCAACGGTGCGTATCGTGTTGTTGTGGAACAACCTTTTTCGTTTACCGGTTGCCGCGTCAAAAACGAAGGAGCGGCGGTGACGCCCCTCGCCAATGATGCCTAACACCCGATCATTGTCTATGAACCTGGGAAACAGATCGTGCTGGATATCATAGGTCAGACGTGTGGCCTTCCCACCCCCGCTGTTCGAGATATACAGCTCCCAATCTTCCCTGGGCCGCATCTGGTATACCACCTGGGAACCGTCAGGGGAAAGTGCCGGATTATCAACCTGGAATTCGGTCCGCTGGACTGTCCGCGGCGGCAAAGCGTTGGTTAGGGCGAGTACATTGACAGCGTTCTGACCATCTGAACGCAGCAGATATGCCAGCGTAGAACCATCGGCCGAAACCGTAAAGTCGGTACCGTCATACGTACCGGTTTGTTTCGTATTCAGATCGTGGAGGGCGAACTGATTTTCACCTGTATTATAAACCAGATATCTCCCTCCCGGTACGACCGTAACGTTGGTGCGTTGACCAGGCCCCTCGGTCAGGACAACGGGATCGCTACCATTTTCTACAAGGAATATCTGGTTTCCGTCGTCAGCGGGTCCGGTGGTGAGGTAAATCCCGGTGCCATCAGACGTGTAATCGATATCGGTTTTGCTCAGACCGGGAAGGTCTATTCCGATCTTTTCTTTTGTGGCGAGGTTTACTACCTGGAGCACAGCATTGGCAGCGGTGATTGACTGGACAACTGAGGCCTGTTTTCGCCATTCGGGAAAATCTCGCGCGGCCCGGTATTGGGCCATCTTTGCCTTTGCCGCTTTCAACTCATCATCATCCAGGGTCACCAACAGTGCAACACGGTCTCCGGATGGTGAAAATACCAGGCTGGAGATATGGGGCCCGAGCGGGAAGGTCTTTTGAGTTTTCCAGTCACCGATAAATCGATCCCCCTCGCCTACCGATGACTTGGTAGAATATGCAACGAAGCGTCCGTCCGGACTCCACTTTAGCGTATTGCCATGGGGGGCGATCTCGATCGTTTTGTACAGTTCGCCGGTGACCAGGGCAATGCGGTCCAGAAACTCGTCACCTCCCTTGGCGCCAAGTATTTTCTGAAAGCCCATCAGGGCATCCGGATATCTGCCGGCATCCCAAGCGTCATACACCCTATCGTACTCCCTCTGCAACGATGCCTGCCCGATAGCAGGAAGGGGTGTCAGTGCAACGAACAATAACACACATAAATACCGCATATTTTCTCCTTAAAAACACCTCAAAATTCCCAGTGGTTTTATTCTTTAGAGACGGTACAATAGTGCGTGGAATCATCCCCTTTGTCAAGTGGAACAGATCCGCGTATATGAAATTAAACCTCTGCTTGGCCTGAAACACCGCGGAGCGCTGTATTTTACATCCGATTTTTGTAAACTGAAGCGTGTATTTTACCACAGTATCGCACAGATCTCAAAGGTTTGGAACGCCATAGCGTTCCAGAATTCTGCCTGTCACGGCACCCATAATAATATAGTGGGTTCAGTCTGCCGATGGTGTAACAATGGGCCGACAATGGCAACGCGGGGCAATATTGTCGATGACGCGGTATAATCCCGGCGCAGGAATGGGAGGTGAAAAGTAAGCTGGCATTCGACAGTCGAACGGTCGCCGTCACTTCTATTACCCTTGAGCCATTTTCTCGATTATCATATATTGTTGCCATTATGGCCATCATACGAAAGATATTGCTATGGGGATCTCGAAATCACTGGCTCAGTGTCCGTCTACCCAAGACCTGGTTCATGCGGCGAGCGGTGAGGCCGTTGATGCCGGGTGAGACCATAGACGCGGCCCTGAAAGCTTCTCAGACACTGGCCGAGAAAAACATCGGTAGCATTCTCACGCTGCTTGGGGAAAACGTAGCCGGCGAATTGGAAGCGAAAGAGGTGACGGATCATTATCTGAAAGTTCTGGATGTGATTTCGGAGCGTGCGCCCAACACAGTGATTTCCGTAAAAACTACCCAGCTCGGGTTGGACACCAGTGAGGACCTCGCGTATCAGAATATAGAGATCCTGGTGAAACGGGCGCGGGAAATGGGTACCATCGTCTGGGTAGATATGGAAAGCAGCGAATACCTGGACGCAACTCTGATTTTATACCGCCGGCTCTTATCTCTTTATGACAACGTCGGCCTGGCCATGCAGGCATACTTGTTCCGCACAGAGAGAGATCTCGAAGCGTTGCTTCCCCTCGGCCCTGCCATCCGGCTCGTCAAAGGTGCCTATGCGGAACCGGCGGACATCGCCTGGCCCGACAAATCAGATGTGGATGCGAATTACCTGAAACTGGCCCGCCGCCTGCTCGACGCCGACGCCCTCGCAGCAGGCACTCGCTCTGCCTTTGCTACCCATGATCCCAGGATGGTGGAAGCAATACTCAAAGAAATAAACGAGCGGCAGATCCCTGCCGACGCTTACGAATTTCAGATGCTGTATGGTATAGGCCGGGCGGACCAGCAGCAACTGGCAGAAAACGGCAGCCCCTTGAACGTCCTCATCAGTTACGGCGACGCATGGTTTCCCTGGTATATGAGACGGTTGGCGGAACGCCCCGCCAACGTGTGGTTTGTGATACGAAGTTTGGTTTGGTGACGAAAATATATTATGGCGATCCAGGACTCCTCCACAGCAAAACAAAACCTGAAGCGACACCCCTGGGCCCGCGAACTCGTCGACGGGTGGCTTGCAGACGTCTCCTACACCCTTTCCAAAAAAAGAGATTTTATCGAGTCGATGATGCCGGCCCTGACCCCCTGGCCCGAATACGGCCAGAGTTGTCCGGAATGCGTGGGTAGATTATCCGCCATGGGCGAGTCCAACCTCTATGAATGGGATGTACGATCCCCCGATCGTCTCACCTGTAAGTATTGCGAAACGGTATATCCCAATGAAGATTATCCGGAATCCGGCAGTATTACAGCCAGACGTATGGGCCAGACATTCACATTTTACCTGACCGACGAAGAAAAATCTCACCCCGAGGATCGGACCGGGCGATATGCCTTTCGTTGGGTACGGTGGCCGGTTCATACAAGCTGGAGTGGAATCCTTCGGGCTAAGAAGGGGCGCTGGTGCATAGATCAGTTAGCACCGCTCTCCCGATTGTACGCACTAACCGGTGACATCGCCTGCGCCGAAAGGGCCGCCTGGATCATGGACGCTATGGCAACCCGGTATCCGGACTGGCTGTTCCACTCCTATGACGGCACCTACGCCGACTGTCCTCCGGCAGAAGTGCCCCCCTCACTGGGCAGATATCCTCTCGGGGGCAGGTTCCCCAAAGATGGGATCGTCAACGCCTTTGAAGGGCGTCATATGATGGAAAATCACGCGGTCTTGTTTAACGGGTTCTGGGGGGCAGGGCGGTTCGGCTGCAGCGGATCTGATGCCGGTATCGTTCTGCAGGCGGCGCTGAGCTATGATCTCGTTCGTGAAGCAACCTATGAAGACGGAACAAAAACCATTACGTCCGAGATGGACTGTCGGATCCGGGACGACCTGCTCCTGGCCGCGTGCGAGGACTGTGAACACTGGAATGAAATCAATAACAAGGCCGGCCACGCCCGATCGTTGAGTGCGGTTGTCGGTCGCCTGTTCGATCGCCCTCAGAGTGTACGACGTGCCATTGAAGGGTTCAAGGCGATCCTCGATAAAGGTTTCCATTTTGACGGTTTCGGCACGGAGTCTCCCTCTTATTCGGATATGTTTTTGAACCTGGTCAGAGACATCCCCGAACTGGTTTACGGATATACCGATCCCCCCGGATACCAGCCACATGAAGGGAACAGGCTCGAAGATTATGATCCGTACCTCAATACCCCGTTGTACCGATCGGCCCTTGAGGGTCAGATTCGCCTACTCGATCCAAATCGCAGGTATCCCGTCATCGGCGACACCCATGCAGGGAGTGGCCTGCAAACTATTCACGCGGAGGTACTGACGGCCAAGTACGATATCGGTTATGCCGGATTGCTCGAGCAGACGCTCGAAATGCCGCTGGCTGATGCCGGCGATGAATACGCACTCTGGCACAGGGATCCGAATTTAAAATCCCATGCTACTTCGCCGCTGCCGGTTCGTACGGAATGGTATCCGGGCTGGCACGTGGGTGTTCTGCGGGGAGGCAACTGCCCTGGACATACCGCATTTTATCTCAATGGATACGGTTTCAGCAGTCATCGACACCGTGATACCCTGGGCATCATTTTTCTGGCATTCAATAAAGAACTCGCCTCGGACCGGGGTTATATCTGGGATGACCCGCGTGGTGCATGGACCAGGCACACATTATCTCATAATGTCGTGACCGTAGACGGCAAGAGCCAGAACCTTGAGTCATGTCAAGCCACTCTGGAATTGTTCGGACGAGGGCCCGGCATCGAAGTCATACAGGCCTCGGCTGATGCGTATAAACAGTGCGACTTGTACCGCCGCACCTGCGCCTTAATCCGTCTGTCGGGCGGGCGATTTTATGCCGTAGATTTGTTCAGAGTCACCGGTGGCAGGACCCACCATTTCGGGTTCCATTGCAATGGTGAAATGAACACACCGGGATCCGGGGATCGAAACCGATGGACTTCAGCCGAAAACCTACCGGAAGACTGGTCGAGATGGGTTAAAGGGTCCGTTGAGGCCGCTGGATTGTCGGACGACAGGGTAACATGGACATGCGATGGCGTTCATATGGATCTCATGTTGCTAAACCCCTCCGACCGTATCATTATCGGTGATGCACCAGGGTGGCGCAGTTGCGACGGCAATGAAATAAATGCGCCCAGCGTGCAGCACCTGCTTGCGGAAAAACAGGTGATTGAAGGCGCTCGAAGTGATTTTGCCTCGGTGATTGTACCGTATGCGGATGGTTGTTGTCCCATAACACACGCGGAATTGGCTCATCATGACTTAAACAGCGGCGCGATGGTGGTTAAAGTATTCGTGGAAGGAGGAACCGACTACATCATTTCATCACCGGACTACGCAGAGCGGCAGTATGGAGAGATAAAAATAACAGGAAAAATGGGGTTTATTTCCACCGACCGCCACGGGCTTTTGATATCGGCCTATCTGCTCGACGGGTTGCGATTGGAATACAATGGGTTAAGGTTACGGTCACCAAGGGCCCGGACCTCGATCGGTGTGGAATCAGTGAACGGAACGACCTATACCCTGGCAAAGGAACTCCCTTCGGAAATCCTCACGAAGACAGCTTATCTACTGGCCGGGGACACGGGTTATGATATAGAAAAAATCGAAGGGAATCGTGTGGAAGTGAAGGCGTATCCCGCGATTGAATGCGAGTCGGTTACTCTTATTCACGAAGCGGCATGGGAAAGACAGCACTAAACCACATACTCCCCAAGCGCCTCTTCAACGGGCCGCAAATCTGAAAAAAAAGACAGCACACGCAGAAGCACCTCGTCGACCACAGCATCCGGACACGATGCACCGCAGGTCAGGACAATGTCCAATGGCCTGTTATCGGGTAGCCAGTTTTCGGTCGAGTTCACTTGCTTGCTCTCCAGATCGAAATGCCGAATGGTGAGCTCCGACTTTATCTCTGTGGCATTTTTTATGAAATACGTCGGCATGGCTTCCAAGCACAGTTCCACCAGATGCGATGTATTAGAAGAGTTGTACCCTCCAACCACCAGTGCCAGGTGCGCTCCTTTATCGACCAACGCATAGGTCGCGTTCTGATTCTCATTGGTAGCATAACATAACGTGTCCGACGTGTCAGCGAAGTGATTCTGAAGTTGATCTTCGCCATATCGGTCGATGAGTGCCTGGCGTAGCACTTTCGTAATCGCTCTGGTTTCCGTAGCCAACATCGTGGTCTGGTTGACGACACCTATCTTTTCCAGATCTTTGACCGGATCGAATCCATCAGAGCATTTATGGCCGAATACATCATTGAAAGTTTCAGGTTGTTCTTCACCCAGGATGATCTTCGCCAGAATCCGCGCTTCGTGGATGTCCATTATGATTATCGTCGGTGCATGGGCAACACTGTGTGAAAACGTCGCCCTTGTCTCTTCATGCCGTGCCTTACCGTGGACCACAACCGTACAACCTGTTTCCCCTAGAAGCGTACTCCGTTTCCACACCTTTTCTACGAATGGACATGTGGTGTTGAATGTATAAGGGTCGATCCCTCTAGACTCCAGTTCCTGCTGGATCTCAATGGTTGTCCCAAACGCGGGCACAACTACTATATCGTCGGTGTTGAGTTCATTCCAAGGGATCAGTTGGTCCCCGGCTGTGGTGAAGATAAACTGTACACCGCGTGATTGTAGATCTTTGTTTACATTCGGGTTATGGATCATCTCGCTGAGGAAGAATACCCGTCGGTCCGAATGGTCTTCAAGTGTCTTGTAAGCAATTTCAATCGCGTTCTCAACACCGAAACAAAACCCGAAATGGCGGGCCAGGATGAACCTGACAGCGCCGAAGTCCAACACCGTAGGCGAGAGATCGCGCTTCCGCGGATCCGAAATCTGTCGGGCTTTTTTGACCCGTGATGTGATGTCGCTTTTATAAAAAACAGGAATATGGAATTGTCTTGCCATTTTCAGAATAGTCCTCAAGGTAAAAAACACACACTTTCAGAATCCTTGAAAGGTAACAATATAGACACTCCTGTGCAATAAAATATTCGCAAGATCTGTGCCCGCTGTCCCTAAGAATAACCGTGAACAGGAATTAGGTCCGAAAGGGATACCATGGTGCCATCCGTCATTCTCTTTGCCTTCACTAGGAGTCGTCGCCGGCGACCGGGATGGCGTCACCGAATTTATTTCTGTGTCTGGACATGGGTATCGCCTTTCTTTTGGGAGAGCCGGATCGTGTACAATGGCGATGGACACGATCCCATAGAAAGGGGCAAAAGGGGCACCTCCGTATAACGCCATGGATGCCTGACACCCGACAGAGCCGTGATAAACGGGCCGCCCGCCGATCGTTGAAAAGTCTGATATCGGCATCGCTATCGGTTCTGAGGAGAAGCTGGGTGGATCGGGAGTCAAATTGCAGAGTATCTGTGTATTCTGCAGCCTTCATGACGGTACATGAGTCAGTTGGGAGGTATTCAAAATTTTAATGTATTCGAGAACCTTCTCAAGACGCCTGCGTACTAAAAAGGTATAAGTCTAAAAAACACATTCGTCTCCTCCGGAGGTGGCGATTATGGGCCGGTTTTTTACGCAAAGCGTGTTGATATCCCTAGTAACGCTATGTCTTGCCAGTCCGGACGTTCCAGCCGATCAATCGAAGAAGCGACGCAGTCGTCTCAAGGCTTTTGAGGAAGCCGTTGAGAGGAAAACGCCTACGCCGCCCCCTCCCCCGGATCAACGGCAGGAATCCGGCAATACCAACATCGGAACCGCCGACAGGCGGGATAATGACTCCGGCAACTCGAATCGCGGAACCACCGTGACCACAACATTCAGCTATCACCGGCCGTTTGAAGAAAGAGGATTTGATGAAGAGAATCCCACCATTCCGTTGGTGGTGTCAACCGGGGTTGCAGACGCGAGACCGAGTGTAAATATATTCACCGGTATGGGCGGTGTTTTATTCGGGATCTGGCCTGAAGGGTCGCAGTATTACAACTCTGATTTGTCCTCGTCGAAATTTTCGTTCTATCCCTACAGCGAGCCCAACCAGGGGCTCTACGCCAGAATCGGCGGCTACGGTAGTGCCATCAATGTGATGGGACACTACCTTCACGACTCGCCGGACCTGCACGGGTACAGCGTTCGCAGTAAATTTTCTCCCGCACCGGCACTGACCGTGGAGACGCACGTAGCCGGTTTCACCGAATCCTTCGATGATGGCGATAACCGATTGGCGTTCTATGATTTCTATTTGAATTACAACCGCATTCGCCACCCAATGGTGACACTCTGGTGGGGTATTGGCGTCAAGGGACTGCAGGGTGAGAAGAGTTATTACGGACCCGGTTTCAATGCCGGCTTGGAAGTTTACCCGACGAGTCCGTTCAGCCTGTATGGGGCATTCAACGCTGGACGCCTGAACGTCTCAACGGTGCATGAACTGCTGCTACGTATGAACGTGCACCTACACCGCAGTGTCATATTCCTGGGCTACCAGCGTTTTAAGGTAAAGAGCGTTTCACTCGGAGGCATTGTTGCAGGCGTGGGACTGTATTTTTGACTGATTTCACAGAGATGCAATTTGTGTCCACTACTGTGTGCGCATCTGTCCCAATGGCGATTGTCGCATGATTACCCCAGGAAAAGAGAGGCTAAAAGGTCCGGTGTGCGTAAACAAAGTAGGACTTTTAATCAGCGCCCTGTCAATCCACACTCAAGGCTCGTCGATCAGGGCATCCCAACCGGCTGAACACTCTCTTCGGAAACCAGGGTGCGCAATGCTGCAAGCAAAACATCCACTTCTTCTTCGAGTGTAAAAAAGGTGATACTGACCCTCAGGCCCTCTTTTGAATGGGGGATCGGTTTGGTAATGATGTTCCACCGCTTCCGTAATGCATCACACAGAAACGCACCGGATAGACTACCGATGCCGAATGAAACGAGCGCGGCGGAAAAATCGGACGATTCTGGTGTGTACAATACGCTTCCGGGTATGGTTGCGAGTCCCTGTTTGAATCGACTCGTTAACCCGGTTGTTCTCTCCCAGATTTTCTCCGGCCCGATCCCTTTGAGGTACTCCGCCGCAAAGGCCCAGGCGTGGATCAACGGCCAGGACCAGGGCCCGTATTGGAACCGTTCTGCGGTGTCCCTCAAACCGTACCGGTTGTTCTCAAAATCCAGCCATGCCTCCGATCGACCTCCAGCATAGGTGAGTTCAAGATCATCAACGCGCTTTTTCCGGACATACAGCAACCCCGACGCATAGGGTGCATACATCCATTTGTATGATAAGATACCTGCAAAATCACAGCCCAAGTCCTCTAGCGATATTGGAAAGAGACCTGCAGAATGAGCCAGGTCAACAAATGTCAGGACTCCAGCCCTTCCCGCCCGTGTGCAGAGCGCTTTTACCGGCAGCCGGTATCCAAGGTCTGTGGTCACATGGCTGATCGCCACCAGTCGCGTTCGATCGTTCAGGCATTCATCAAGTGCTCTCGTCTGCCTTTCGACATCCGGAATCAATGGCAACTTCACCACTTCGACGCCATGTCGCTCCCGCAGATGCAGTGCCGGCAGCAACACCGCCGCCTCCTCATCCTCGGTTACAATGATCCGGTCACCGGCCTGCCAAGAAACACCTCGAATCACCGTCTGAAACGCCTCGCTGACACCGCGCATCACAGCAAGTTCAGTCGGAGAGACAAAAAAGAATTCTGCGAGGCGTTCCAAAGATCGTTTTCGGCGAGGATATTCCTCATCTGGGTATACTAGGTGCATGGGACCGCGCTCAAGCAATTCCCGCATCAGGCGGGAATGTTCGTCCGCCACAGGTTGCGGTGTGATGCTCACACCACCGTTCTGGAACCAGATATACTGCTTGAGCGCGGGGAAATCCTGTCGAATCCGATGGACATCCATATCAGGAAGCATGCGAATAGACGACCGATTGATTATAGCCGATGATCAACGGTTCAGGTCCATCCGCCGGCAGATGTGAGGCCCATTCCCGGGGATCGTAGTTTCGTCCCGTGAAGCAGCCATAGTGGGCAGGCACAGCCGTCTTGAGGCGCAGCGAGACTGCGATGCGGGACATCCCGTCAAAGAATGGAAATTCTCCTTCGCCCGGATGATTGGTCAACAGTCCTACATCAGGCGAAAGATCACGTACCGGGGAGAGCAGTTCTTCATGGTCCGCGAAGGTATTGACCGGATCACCGGAGATGTACACCCGGACAGATCCCATATCAACCACATAGCCGAGGTGCTGTACATCCGGTGGCGCGATATCATCCTGGGGCAATCCCTGCGGCGGTTTAGCCCAAACTGTGTGGGCCACACAGGCGCCCATGGCCGCAGAATCACCCGATGTCACCGTGGTCATTTTTTCTGCGGGAAGACCGACCCCCGTCATATTCGCGACGCTCTCCTTCGGACCGATAAACCGAACATCCGGATAAGCGCCATGAATGCGTTCAAGGGATTCGGTACATGTGTGATCCCCGTGGTCATGGGTAAGCAGGACATAGTCAGTTTTGAGCGTCGATTCATCCAGCGGCGGAAGCGTATGTAAAAACGTTTCCGCCGGCCGATCGTGAGGATAATAGGGGTCGACCTGGATAACTGTACCATCCGGGTGCTTCAGTCCGAACGTGCTCTGTCCGAACCAGTGGATCCCTACACTGCCTTCCGGCACAACAAGATCTGTAAAAGGATGCATTGTTTACTCCATTAGGTGAAAGGTAATCAGGTTGTCACACCACAGTAATTCGCCGCGGCCAGCGCGTACACACCGGCTGCCGAAGCCATTCTATCTACCGAAACCCACTCAATATCCGCGTGCGCCGTTTCATTCGAGGGACCGTAGTAAAATGTCGGGACGCCGCACCCGTTTACATACAGGTTGGCATCCCCAACGATACGCATGCCCACGTACTCCACATCCCGGCCGGTGACCAGCCCATGCGCTTCGGCCACCGCCTGTACAGCATAATCATGCTGGGGCGTTTCAAAGGGTTCGCGCTCGTGTTCCATGATTATGGAAAGAGAGAGTCCTCCTGCGTCTGCGATGGGTTGGGCTATCTCCTCCAGATCGCGCACAATGGCCTTGGCAGTTTTACCGGGGTTCCACCGGCGCGTGCCTGAAAGAATACACTGTACCGGGGTCCGATTGAAATAATCTCCGGCATGTACTTCCCCCAGATCAATCCGTTCAGCTCCGGCCAGGGAGTGAATTTCCAACCGGTCCAGTTCTATCTGACGTTCATGTATCCTTTCGATTAATAAACCAACGTACCGGATCGGGTTTTCGTCGAACGGAACGTATTGCGTGTGCATGCCGACTTTGTCCGAGTCAAGCCTGATCGTAAACACCATCGACCCCATGCTCATGATCCACAACGCGTCGCGCCCCTCCGCAATCACAATCCGGTCGCCCTGCACTCTCCCCGACCGGATGTCCTCTGTAAAGGCCAGGGGTCCGTCTTTCCGGGCTTCAACCTCCTCATGCCCCACCACCGCTGTCAGCCATAAATCGCCCATGAGCTGTACACCCGATCGAAGTATGGCATCCGCAGCACCGATCATGGCCGCCATCCCGCCCTTCATATCCGTTGCGCCGCGCCCGTAAACACGATCACCATCACGGTATGGAGCCGGACAGCTGCCGATTGGAATGGTATCCAGGTGACCGTTCAATATCAGGGAAGGGCCATTACATTTACCCGGGATACGTGCGTACAGGTTTGAACGTCCCGGCGTCACCTCACGAACATCCACCTCCAATCCCAGATCGCGTAATTGACGCTCAAAGCAAAGACAGATTGCGGCCTCATCCATGGTCACGCTGGGGATATCTACCAGTGCCATGGCCTGCTCTGCGATCCATTCTGATTCGATTGCATCCAGTAGCTTCTGTTGTATGTCGACACTCATATCTCAGCCCGCCTCAACATCGGGATCGGGAAGCGCGGCTTCCCACTCGGGTCCTGCCAGAGCCCGTGCGAGCGTACTGACGACCTGAATCGCGTGGGCGCAGGTGGCTTCTTGAGTGAGGGTGTATATCTGGTAACAATAGGACATGGTATGAAAATGCGTGGTCAGGTTCGAGAACTTACCGCAATCATGCAGGGGAACCTCAGGCGATATCTCAGTGACCCGCCAGTTGCTGTTCAACGTCAACAGGGCTTTGTCCACACGGGTAACCCGACCTTGCATATTCTCCGGAAACCAGCCGTGCCACATGGGATTCAGTTTATGATGCCGCACCGACTGGTAATGGGTATGAAATTCCAAATAGGCCGTCGGTCGCAACTGCTCACAGTATGCCCAGGCGGCCTTGGATTCCAAGGGGGCTTCTTCACCACGCAGAACATGGGCAAAGCTGAACATCGGCACCTCACCGACGGCATTGGTAACGGAGCGGCCGTGGAAACTTCCATCCGGATTTGGCATCGGTAGAAAACAGAACTGGAACCGATCGAGCAGATGTCGGGTCAAGGCACTGCCGTCCAGTAACCAGTGAGCCACCGCAATCACCGGCCGGCCGGCCGGTTCCGCCGGCTGCATGGTGGCGCCCACAAGGATGGATTCGTTCCGTGGTTCCGTTTCAAGGACCAAAAGCTGTCGATCTTCAGCGGTCCGCCCGATTTCTCTTACGCTGAACGTCTCCACCATCTCTGCAAGTGATGCCATTTCATCGTGAATAACCGTCGGAGTGACATACGGCTTATTGGCTACCTGGACGACTTCGTCCGGATCGATTGCCACTGTTACCGTGGCGCCGAGAGCCGCATCGAAATCAGTCTTTGCCTCGGGTACAATCCACCATCCGTGGTTTCTAAAAATCCAGTAAGGCGGGGCCATATATCCCTTGCCGCAGGAATCCGTGAATTGAAAACGCAGCGTTACCGTCTTCTTCTTAGCGCTCTTGTTGGTCACCCGCACATGGAATGCGTATTCCCGCGGAACACCACCGCCCTCGAAATTTTTAGCGAGCGCATCCACAAACCACTGCGGCAACGGCTCCCGTTTTGGAAGAATCAGGTATGCGTCCGGCCCCGTCCGGGAAACGCCTCCGGCACTGCCACAATCGAAATTCGACTCGATGAGAATTCCATTTTCAGGATCGGTAAAGGACGTTGAGATAAAGGACTCCGTAGAATCTACCGAACCATCCTGATTCGGCTTTAGGGCAATGGTGACGATATTTCCGCCGTTATCACGGGGATGTCGGGGAGGTGACAGCGCCGACGCTGCGCGCCGAACAACCTTGGCACCATATTCCGTTGTCAGGTTTTAGGGCGATCGGCTACCATTATACCGTTGGTGGCCCAATGGTCACGAGGATATTCGTCTATAATGACCGTGGTACCCTCACGCCGGGCTCCGGCCATTTCTACCATCACATCCGTAAGTGCTTTCACCAGCTCCCGTTTTTGTTCCGAGGTTCGGCCTTCGAGCATTTTCACGTTGACAAATGGCATGTTAGTAATCCTTGTCCTGGTGTGTGAATCCGGATTGCGGTGGCCGATATTATACGCGGTAAAATATCGGGTGTCAAGCCAACATGATACCGTTCCCGCCCTTGACGAAAGGATTCCACATCTTATATTGCAGAACATTGTTTGATATGCCCCCCATGTTAAATTCAAGAGGTAATCTATGGAAGTTATTCTGGCGAAAGAACACATCGAAGCGTATCGGGATAACGGCTTCGTTGCTATCGAAGGATTCCTGAATGATGATGAGCTGGAAGAATGGCGACGTTGCACGGAAGAAGCGGTTGAGGAGCGGATTGGGGGTTCCATCGAATTCCTGACAAACCAGAACGATCCCGACACCTTTTATGCACAGGTTTTCACACAATGCCTCCGCCTCGCGGACACCCACGACGGCATGCATAAACTGATCTTCGATGAGCGACTGGGGAAAATGGGTGCTACCCTAGCCGGTATCGACGGTATACGCATCTGGCATGATCAGGCGCTCATCAAACCACCCCACGGTAACCCAACCGCCTGGCACTTGGACAACCCGTACTGGTCTTTCAGTTCCCGCCACGCCATATCGATGTGGATCGCACTCGATGATGCGACCTTATCTAACGGATGTCTGTGGTACTTGCCCGGCACGCATAAACTGGCTACGTATGAAAACGCAGGTATCGGTGAAAATCTGTCAGGAATTTTCGCCGTCTACCCAGACTGGAAAACCATTGAACCGGTGGCCGTCCCCGTTCCTGCCGGAGCCATTGTCTGGCATAACGGACTCATCGCCCATGCCGCAGGTGCAAACATGACGATCCATCAGCGCAGGGCCATGACCTGTGCATATATGCCGGATGGCAGCACATTTAACGGCATAAAGAATATCCTGCCAGAAGATTATTTTAATACGCTGACGATCGGCGACCCGTTGGATGACGCTGTTCAGAACCCCCTCGTGTGGCATAGCTCATGACAAAAATTGAACCATATGCCATCGTTCCCGGTCAGATCTGGAACGGAAAAGATCCCTCATGTGAAACCGAAAAAGCAGTCATTGTCGATGGTGACCGGATCGATCGCCTCATCAGTGTCAACGCTATTCCGGCGGGCATGAAGCAACACCATCTGCCGTGTTGTACCCTGCTTCCTGGCCTAATCGATTGTCACGTGCATCTTTCTGACTGGATGCGGCCCGTTTTTCTTGCGGCCGGCGTCACCACTATCCGCGATGTGGGCAACAACCTGGAATGGATTCTCAACCGTCGATCCTATGCGGAAAAGTATCCTGCGCGCAGCCCGCGAATTCTCTGTTGCGGGCCGTTACTGGACGGCCCAACAGCACACTGGCCCCTGCTGGGACAATCCCACGCCGACAGACAAGCCATTGAGCGCTCTGTCCAATCTGTTGTAGCCCGGGGCGTAGACGCCGTAAAGCTGTATGTCAACGTAACCCACGATCAGATGGCCGGTGCGGTTCGATGCGCCCATGACCACGGCGCGCATATCCTCGCGCACCTGGGGGCAGTTACCGCCGAAGACGCGGCGAAAATCGGTCTCGACGAAATCGAGCATCTTTCCGGTTGTGCCACCGCGTGGAAAGAGAGTTCTACCGAAGAGGTCGAGGCCTTTTGCGAAACGCTTGCCTCGAACCCGGTCATTACCTGTCCTACTCTTGTTGTGTGGGATCGCATCGGTAGAGTCACCGAGCCGGCGTTTCTAAACGACAGGCGTCTCGCCTGGGTCCATCCGTCTTTCCGCGAAGCGTGGAGATACTACCCCTGGCGATTCGATCCCCCTGTTAAACGGTTGCAGCTGCAACGGGGCGTCATAGATGTAAAGCGGTGTCTTGGCGAGATGTGGAAACGAGACATGCCGATCATATGTGGTACAGATACCCCGTGGCCTTATCTCGTTCCCGGGTTCAGTCTCCATGATGAACTGGGTCTCATGGTTGATGCCGGACTTTCACCGGTCGGAGCCCTCCGCTCGGCGACGCATGATGCCGCGTCAATATTACGTATCGGGGAAGAGTTAGGGAGGGTCGAACCGGGGAAATTCGCCGATCTGATAGCGGTGAAGGGGAATCCTCTAGACGACATATTTGACATTCAAAACATCGTACAGGTGGTACATAACGGGAACTTGATTCAAAAGAACGCAATCCGAAGGCAGACTCAACGTGCCCATAAAAACGTAATTGATGACCCCGTCGGCAATCAATTTCTGGGGTATGTTTCACGGATGCGCACCAGGGAAAAAGAAGCGTGATCATGCTATTTGGACCAGGCGCGACTGATTTTCGATAAGACATGGATAACCCCGGTTAGCAATCATGACGTCACCGATATATATCTCTACAGTGAACGATGAACCGGACTGGATATACGACAGACGGATGAGCCACCACGCACCCCTTACGGTTTATGGTTAACACTGTCACTGGCACGACAGTAAATCAGCGGTACCTGAACAACCTCCCTGTCATATTTGAATCACTGGGAAGAATTTCCTTTCCGGCAGCGCTGTTTTTAGATTATTCATGCTAAATCGTTACCGAAAATTTCATCTATTGCCAATTTTCGGTTGATTCTATTTATTATCCTGCTCAGCTGGAAGTGTGGTTGCCGTGGCAGATGCAATCTTGAGTCAGGTTGTTGGAATTTTCGTAATGGCTTCCTCTTAAAGGCGGCCTCCAACCAGGATTCGCATCAGCACCATTTTGGAAACCCGGCAGACAGAATACGCAGTCAGAATGCCGTATCGCCTGTCTTTCTGTAAATCGGCCTAACCGGCACCGGCGACAGTCGGTAAATTATGTATTTTTTTTACATTTTGAGCATTACATCCCGGCAACACGAATTAACTTTCTTTAGACCGCAGGTTCAGACCCTGTCTAATTGAGTCAAACACTACAACGATCTGGGGGCCTGCCATCGCTGCCCCGTGAATTGATGTAGTTGCGACAGCCACCTCTGAAACATTCACGGCATATCCTCTAACGGGAGGATTCCTTGATGGACCAGGCACATGACGGCGATACAGTAAGGGTGCACTACACAGGAAAGCTGGAAGACGGCACCATATTCGATTCATCGGAAGGTAAAGTACCGCTTGAATTCACGATAGGCCAGCAGCAGGTTATTCCCGGATTTGAGACGGCCATCATAGGAATGATACCAGGAGAAGTTAAGGAAGAGATGATACCAATGGACCAGGCGTATGGTGAGCGAAACGATGATATGGTTCTTAAAGTAGGACACGATGACTTCCCCGAAAACGTCAAGCCGGAACTCGGCGGAACGCTGAACTTGAGAGTTTCCGAAGAACAGCTGATTCCTGTTTCTGTTATCGATATATCTGATAACGCAGTTATTCTAGATGCCAATCACCCGTTGGCTGGAATGGACCTGGTGTTCAATCTGGAACTGGTGGAAATACTATAGTCTGGAGGATTCTTTAAATGCCGGAGATAGTAAAACTTGCTGAAGAAAACGCCAAAGTTGGGGAAGGTCCTATCTGGGATGCGGACACACAGAACCTGTTGTGGACTGACATTCAAACTGGACGCCTCTTTCGGTACGATCCGGCGACAGGTACAAATAAGACCATCCATAACGGCCACTTTGTTGGCGGCTTTGCAGTCAACAGGCAAGGCGGATTGCTACAGTGTATCTGGGATGGCGTCGTTTTATGGTATTCGGACGATGACTGGGTGCGGATCCACGGCGAGACTTACAAAGGCGAACGCCTCCAGTTCAACGATATTTCCGCTGATCCGGAAGGGCGCGTATTCGCTGGTTCGTTTCTGGACGATGGCCTCGGCAAGCTGTATCGGTTTGATCCCGACGGTTCTGTAACGATTGTGGAGGAAGAGGTCGGCTGCAGCAACGGCATCGGATTTTCCCCGGATCACAAAACCATGTATCACACGGATTCCACCAAGCGCACCATCTATACATACGACTACGACCAGGCGACCGGTGGCATCACCAACCGGCGGGATTTTATCAAACTGGCGGAAACGGACGGTGTGCCGGACGGCATGACGGTCGATGCCGACGGGTATATCTGGACGGCCGTTTGGTTCGGAGGCTGTATTGTACGGTTCGATCCGGATGGAAAGGAAGAACAGCGTATTCATTTGCCGGCCTTCCAGACTTCGAGTGTCATGTTCGGCGGCAGCGACCTGACGGATATTTATGTGACCAGCGCAGATTTACTCGTAAAGCCTGGTGGTAATCTGGACCCGGCCGATTACGATTGGAGTGCCTACAATAACGGTTATCGAGGCGGTGGCCTCTTCGTGATAAAGAACTCAGGTTTTCAGGGTAAGGAAGAATATAAATCAGATTTCGCGTGGCCCGATAGATAGGAGTATGCATGGGGTTTGATTACATTATTGCAGGGGGAAAAATAATCGATGGCACAGGAAAAAAAACCCGTTATCAAGCGGATGTGGGTATCGAAAATGGGAGAGTCACCGCCATCGGTGACCTGAGTGCGGTACCGGATGCAGAACGGATAGATGCGGTCGGCCAGGTAGTGTGTCCTGGATTCATTGACGTACATGTCCACTCCGAGAACACGCTTCTAGGCGGCAGAGACCAGATGGCCAGCCTCTATCAGGGCATCACGACCCACCTGCTGGCGCCCGATGGCTTCGGATGGGCGGGTATCCAGGAAGGACCCGCCCGTGAATTATGGCACTATACCCAGTTTGCATACGGCGAACCGGTGGTTCCTGTTTCCTGGCCTACCATAGAATCATATCTTTCCCTGTTTCCCGGACGGTCCCCGGCCAACGTATATCCTCAGGTACCCCACTGTGCAGTGCGCATCGAAGCTATGGGATGGGCTCCGCGTCCAGCAACGCCCGATGAATTGAAAGTGATGGAGAATGCCACCCGGGACTGGATGGAAGCAGGCGCCGGGTGCCTCTGCCTGGGACTGGATTACCAGCCCTCTGTCAACGCATCCTTTGAAGAATTGGTAGCTCTATGCAAAATTGCGTCTGAATACGATGGGATCTACGCCGCCCACCTCAGGTATCAGATCCTCGGCCGACAAGGCGCCTGGGACGAGATCATAGCACTTAACAAAGCTTCAGGGATACCGGTCCATGTCTCCCACGAACGGGTAGATGAAGTGTCAGGTACGGCTCTCGAGAGGGTGGAAAAAGAAGATGTAGACCTATCGTTCGAGTCCTATCTGTATCCCGCCGGCATGACCCACATCACCATGCAGCTTCCCATGTGGGTGCAGAACGGCAGCCCCGACGAAGTCCTCGAACGTATGCGACTCCCGGAAACCCGAAAGAAATCGTTGGAATTCCTCCTTGAACGGGGTGGAATTGCTGACCGTCAGATCATCGGTTACACGCCTTCCGGCCGGTTCGCTGGAATGGAAATCGGTGACGCGGCCGCCAGCGTGAAAAAAACCAATGAAGAGTTTGCATACGACCTGGTACTCGATGAAGAGGGCATCCAGGCGTTCGTTATGCGTTGGGGAACGCCCGAAGAGGAAAATCTACGCGTCTTGAACCGTACGGCGCAACACCAGAGAATGATGGTCGCGAGCGATGGCATTTATGATGCCCAGCATCCTCATCCGCGGGGATTCGGTTGCTTCGCTCAGTTCCTGGGCCGCTTCGTCCGTGAGCGGGAGTTACTATCGTTAGAGGAAGCCGTGTACAGAATGAGTGGATTTCCGGCTGAGCGGTACCGGCTTTCGGACCGTGGTCGTTTAAACCAGGGAAGCCCTGCGGACGTGGTGGTATTCGATCCGGAAACGGTATGCGACCAATCCACGTTTGAGGAGCCGCTCCGGCCGGCTGTCGGTGTCTCCTGGGTTTTCGTGAATGGTAAACCGGTGCTTGCCCGCGGTGTCCCAACCGAAAACAGACCCGGACAGGTGTTGAGAAGAGGCCGATGATATGAACCAAGAACCCACAAAGATGGATTGGGATTTAACGCCCTACTTCCCGACGTTTAACGGTCCTGAGATGATTACATTCAAGGACGCGCTGAATAAGGATACGGAAACACTCATAGAGAAAGCCCACGGCCTGGAAGCCCTCGGTGCCAACAACCGCCTCGAATGGGAATCCGTCTTCCTTACGTATGAGGATACAGGTTCAAGGCTGCGTCACCTTGCTTCCTACATCTCCTGCCTAACCGCAGCGGACGCCCGAAATGAAGCATACATCGCGGAAATGTCAGCTCTCAACCTGATGTTAGCGGAACGGGCCAAGCTCGGAGTGGAACTGCTGCGTGCGTTGAAAGACGCTTCAGATGAGGTTTATACATCATTCCGAAACAGCCCGGCACTCGACGGCGGCGGATTTACGCTCGATAAAATGAGGGAGGAAGCCCGCCTGACCATGGCGCCGGATCTGGAAGTTCTGGCGGCGGATCTGGGTGTAAACGGAATCGAAGCGTGGGGGGCATTGTACGACAACCTATCCGGACAGCTCGAGTTCCTTATGACGTACCCGGATGGCACGAATGAAAATCTGCCCATTTCCCAGCGGCGGTCGCTGATGGAAAACCCGGACAGCAAAATACGCAAAGCCGCATTTGAAGGTGGGAACGCTGCCTGGGCCACTATGGAAACAACCGCCGCCGCCGCATTGAATGCGATCTCCGGTACCAGACTGACTCTCAACAAGCACAGGGGGGTGGACCATTTCCTGGAGACTGCGCTGAGCCAGGCCAACATATCTCGAACCACCCTCGACGCCATGTTCGAAGCCATCTATACGGAGATCGAACTCCCCAGAAATATACTTCGGTTCAAAGCGAAGGCCATGGGCGCGGAGGGCATCGCTTGGTATGACCTTGCCGCAGCACTGGAACTCCCGGATCAGGAGTCGGTATCCTGGGAACAGGGAAAAACGATGGTGAAGGAAGCGTTTTCCCGGGCATATCCCTTACTGGGGGATTTTCTTCAGTCCACGTATGACCGTGAATGGATCGACCATGCCCCACGCCCCGGAAAGCGCCCCGGTGCTTTCTGCACCAGTACATCCGTAACTAATGAATCCAGGGTGTACATGACCTACAATAATACCATGGGAGACGTCCTGACACTCGCCCATGAGGTCGGTCACGCCTTCCACAGCTATGCCATGTCCGACCTGCGCATGATGGCCCGATCATACCCGATGACGCTGGCGGAATCCGCCTCTACATTCGGCGAGATGATCCTGATGAAAGGACTACTGGATGACCCATCGTTCAGCGAATCCACAAAGGCCTTCCTTCTGAATCTGGAAACAAGTCACGCCGCCACCTACCTGATGGATATACCGGTCCGATTCGAGTTCGAGAAGGCCATGCATGAAGAACGGTCCGATGGTGAGTTAAGCGTCAGTCAGTTGAAGGAACTGATGGTAGAATCTCAGAGAAAAGTATTTGGTGATGTGTTGCTCGAAGGTGGTGAGGATCCGTATTTCTGGGCTTCCAAACTGCATTTTTATATAACGGGCGTGACATTCTATAATTTTCCGTACACCTTCGGATATCTCCTGAGCCGAGGCTTATTCGCCCTGTACCTCAAAGAAGGCGAGGCATTTCTGCCCAGATATGAGGAGTTTCTCCGACTCACGGGAAGCGATACGGCTGAAAATGTTGTGATGCGAAGTATCGACAGAGACATCAGTGACCCGGAATTCTGGGTGGAGTCGATCCGCAGTCTGAAAGAACCGCAGGATCGCCTGGAAGCGATCCTGCCGGGCGTTATGGCACGATAGACCTATACCCAAGAGGTGATCATCGTATGCATTTGCTACAGGCGACGCCAAACAGGTTCAACGGCATCGTGATCGATACGGAGGCTCTGCCGGATAACGCTTCAGGATACAGGAATCTTCTGGAACGTTCCCTCGCCATCTGGAAAGAACAGGATTACCAGGTGGTCTGGGCCGAGATACCCCTTTCTAAATCTTTTCTCATTCATGACACGGTGGAAACTGGTTTCCTCTTCCATCACAGCTCGAACGACAGCCTGATGCTCACCTGCAGATTGGTCGACGATGCTTTCATCCCGGAACACGCGACGCATTACATCGGCGCAGGCGGCGTGGTGGTCAATGAAAAAGATGAATTACTGGTCGTGTGCGAGAGGTTTCGCGGTGCAGAGCGCCCCCCATACTACAAACTTCCGGGCGGCGCTCTACATCCGAAAGAACATCTCGCCGACGGTGTTGTCCGTGAAGTTTTTGAAGAAACCGGCGTATCCACACACTTCGAAGGACTGATCTGCTTCCGCCACTGGCATGGTTACCGGTACGGAAAGTCAGATATCTATTTTGTATGCCGTCTTAAACCGCTAAAGCAAGTGATAAAGATGCAGGTGGCTGAAATCGAAGAGTGTTTTTGGATGCCGGTAAGTGACTACATGCAGTCGGAGCATGTAAGCGTTTTCAACAAGCAGATAGTTAAAGCAGCCATAGATCATAAAGGGCTGGGGCAGACATTTGTAGAAGGCTACGGTGATCCAGACCAGTACGAGTTTTTTATGCCGGATCCGGCGGATTAGCTATGACTGAGTCAACCCATCTCTGGCGCAAATCCCAGGCAGACATCCGCCGTGAAGTCGGTGCCGTGCGTGCAGGAAGAGACCTGACGCCTGACGTATGGCCGGACCAGGCACCCGTGGCGGTGGGTCTATCATTCGATGTGGATGGTGAGACTATCGCCATCTGGAACGGTAGACATTCACCGTCGTCGCTGTCACGCGGAGAGTTTGGCATCAGGGTCGGGTTACCGCGTGTTCTGAACGCATTGTCCAGATACGATGTGCCCGCCACATTCTTTATCCCCGGTATGACCTCGGTGCTGCATCCGGAGGTATCACCGATGATCATGAACTCGGGTGAACACGAAGTCGGACTTCACGGATGGATCCATGAGTCCATCGTGGAGATTACCGCTGCCGAGGAGCGGGAACTGACCGAACGGTCGTACCGGTACTGGTCAGAGAAACTTGGAAGCCCTCCCTCCGGTATTCGGACGCCTTCCTGGGATTTCAGTTCTTCGACACTGGACATCATCTGTGATCTCGGACTCCGTTACGACAGCAGCCTCATGGCGGACGACCGTCCCTATGAACTGGTCGCGGACGACCGGACGACGGGAATCGTTGAACTTCCGGTAGAGTGGAAACTCGATGATTACATGTATTTTCAAATCGATTACGAACGGGGCTACCACCCCTACATAACACCTGAAGATGTATATGAGATCTGGCAGGCCGAATTCGACATGGCATGTCAGGAAGGAACCGCATTTATCCTGACCATGCACCCACAGGTGATCGGTCACCGGTCACGCATTGTGATCCTGGAGCGGCTTATCGAATATATGCGTGGACAAAAAGCCTGGTTCGCCACCCTCGGTGAAATCGCAAGGTATGTACAGGCGGAGTGAAGAACAATAGCAGGCTACTACCCGGCCGTGCCGCAACAAACTCATGGAGTCCGCTGCATGCGCAGGGGGGCATGGTTTTCACTATCTCAGTAATTTAATCGAAAGAAAGGAAGATTTACATGGCTCGCAAGAAAGCCGCACCTAAGAAGGGCGACAAAAAACTGCCGAACATCGTACTCCTTGGGGTAGATTCTCTGCTTGCGGATCACATGAGCTGTTACGGTTACAGTCGTCATACAACGCCTCATATCGACCGTTTTGCAGAAAGCGGAACTCTGTTCGAACGAACCTACAGCGCACATATTCCGACGACCAGCGCCTATGCGTCCATGCTCACGGGAAAAGACTGTTTCGGTACACAGGTGGTTGCGCTGCGTCATAAAGGTGGTCTGAGGACGGACATCAAGACTTTGCCTGAGATCCTGAAGGGCCAGGGCTACAACACCACTTGCGTAGGATTCAGCGGTAATCCATCCTCCCGGGGGTTCGATACCTATCTTGACTATCCGGCCTGGGGAAGCTGGAACGAGGGGCGCAGCCCGAAAGCTCAGAACCTGAACGAGGTGGGTATACCTGAACTGGACCGGTTGGCAAAGAGGAAGGATCCGTTCTTCCTTTTCCTCCGTCACATGGATCCGCATGCCCCCTACCTGCCACCGGCACCTTACGAACGCATGTTCTATCACGGCAACGAATGCGATCCGAAGATCAATTCGATGAAGCCGGTGATGGACTTCAAGCCATTCCGTGATTTTTTCGCCAGCTGGATGCCTCCCGGTATCAGGGACAAAGATTATGTTATCGCTCAGTACGACGGGGCCGTTGCGTACATGGATGCGTGCATCCAATCGATCTTCAACGCACTGGAAGCCCAAGGCATTATGGACGATACCATCGTGATCCTGAACGGCGACCATGGCGAAACGCTCTACGACCATGAGTGCTGGTTCGATCATCACGGCATGTATGATGTAACGCTGCATGTTCCACTGATCATCCGCTATCCCGGTGCCGTCCCGGCCGGAAAACGGGTATCCGGATACAACCAGCACAAGGACTTGGTGCCCACCATCCTGGACCTGGCCGGGATTTCAAAAGGAAGAAATAAATTCGAGGGTCAGTCTTTGATGCCGATGGTCCGGGGCGAATTGGCATCTCATGAAAGCGAGTTCTACATCACGGAATGCACCTGGATGCGCAAACACGGCTGGCGTACTCCGGAGTGGAAGCTTATCCTCGCCCTGGAACCCGATTTTCATTTCAAACCGCCCGTAGAACTATACAACTTGGTCACTGATCCGGATGAGAATGATAATCTGGCTGAAACGCATCCGGACATCGTTAGGACCCTTAAAAAACGCATGAACGACTGGATCAAGAAGCGGGTTAAGGAAACGGGAAAACGGAATCCAATACTTGCGCAGGGCGACTGGCATGGTCACGATGGTGTCGGTCCCTTTAAGACATCACAGCAAGCCTACGACACAATGCACATCGGTGATCCTAAAGCCGCGGCCCGTTTACAGGCTGAGAGTAGAGACTAACAACAAGGAGAAAAACTATCATGGGATTGAATGTAGCGGTTGTCGGTCTGGGCGGCATCGGTAACAACCATGCCCGTATCTACAACGAACATCCGGATTGCGAAATCGTAGCGGTAGTCGATGCCATCGAGGAAAAGGCGAGACAGGCTGCGGAAACGTACGGAGCGCAGGCCTTTGCGACCGTTGAGGATATGGCCTCAAGCGGAATCCATGTGGACCTGTCGAGTATGTGCACCGCCGGTAAAGAAAACGGTGGAGACCACTATAAACCGACGATGGCGCTTCTGCGAGCCGGAATCCCGGTACTTGGAGAGAAACCCATATCCAACGAGATCTCCAAAGCACGTGAAATGGTGGCCCTAGCCAAAGAGAAAAATCTCCGGTATGCCATAAACCTGAATCATCGTTTCACACCGGCTGCTCTGCGCGCCAAAGAGTGGGTGGACAACGGTAGGCTGGGCGAGCTGAACATCGTCAATATGACCATGTGGATCAATAATCCCAACGAGTCGTCGCCCCACTTCCACATGCGCGCGCTACACCCTCATTCCATTGATGTGATGCGCTATTTCTGCGGGGATGTCAAAAAGGTTCAGGCGTTCTTCAAGAAAGGCAAAGGACGGCAAATCTGGTCCAACGTCCAGGTCAACATGCAATTCGAAAGTGGTGCTGTGGGCCATCTAACCGGAAGCTATGACGCCGGAGGCAGCTATGGCCTCGAGACCTGTGAAGTAGTGGGATCCGATGCGCGTTTCGTAATTCGCGAGGCCTGCCAGGGCCTGGAATTCTATCCCCGGTTTTCGATGGAAGTGGAGCGGTATGATTACCTGGGTGGCATGATGGCATTTGGAGAGACATTCAAAAGCCGCATCACGAGGTGGATCGAGCAGAACCTGGAGCAGGCCGCACCGGAGGACATAGACGCCAAAGCCGAGGACGCCCTCAAAGCCCAACTCATTATCGAAGCGGCGATCGAGTCCTGGGAAAATGATTCTGTAATTACCGTACAGTATTGAACAATATACAAGGAGATACAATGAAATTAGGAGCCAACAGCGTATTGTTCGGCGGTTACGACATGGAGACCTCTTTCAAGTGCATAGCTATGGCGGGATATGACGGCATAGAGATATCGGCCATCGGCGGTATGAGCGAGCATCTTGTCCTCGACCGATGGCGGGAGGTAGCGCCTGAAATAAAGCGCCTTTCCACCGAGTACGACCTCGAATTACTCGCCATGGAGCAACCTTCCCGCGACGCCGACAAGATGGAAGCGGCCTTTCAAGCCGGTGTTGAAATCGGCATCCCGATCATAAACTGCGGCCCCGGGGGGCAGTCGGACGATGAGGACAGCCTTATGGAGACCATAGATTCACTGGGTAGCCTCGCCGACAAAGCCGAGTCATACGGCGTAATCCTTTGCGTGAAAGCGCACGTGGGCTCGAGTATCTACAATACGCCGACGACCCTTCGCGCCATGGAGGCCATTTCTTCTCCGGCATTCGGCATCGACATGGACCCTTCCCATATCCATAGGGCCGACGAAAATCCGGTGGAAGCCATCGCCGCCGTCATCTCCCGTGTCAAACATGTACATATACGGGACTGCAAGGGAAAACAACACGGCCCGGGGGCTCCGGAAGATCAAGCCAACGGAAGGGGCGATATCGACCTGGTGGGCTACATAAGAGTCCTCCAAGAAAACGGCTACGACGGCCCCCTCAATCTCGAGGTCATCGGCGCAAAGGAATACAGCCTCGAACAATGCTGTACCATCGCCGCGGAGACAAAGGGGCATATGCAGGCGTGTCTACAGGCCTGCGGGGCACGGTAAAGAGGCAGCATTCATCAACCGCGACATGAGACACCGGTTTGTAAAGTTACCCATGCAATAGACCGTAGATACAATGTTTAGACCGTTTTGGTTAGGGATAAGATCCTGGAACATTTGTAAAGGACTGCTTTACAGGATGTCCCGTCATTCCAACCATATTCCCAGGGAGTCTGGATGCACCTCAAACTCATGCGCCCACACCAGCTCCACGAAGCCGTCGAACGCGGTGATCCTTTGCTGGTTCCTGCCGGATGTATCGAAACGCATGGACCGCATATGGCCATCGGGCACGACACGATAATCGTCGAGGAAATATGTGAGCGGGTGGCAAAGCGGATATCCGCGGTTATCGCTCCGCCGTTCGACTTTGGCAACACCGGTTATGCACTGGGCGGTCCCGAAGACGGGACTATCGATCCGGATTATGAGGGATTCGGACGCTTTGTGAAGTCGATTCTTCGAAATTTCCTGGAGATGGGCTTCAAGCGGATCTTTGTGCCCATTATGCATCAGGGGATGGAGGCGCCCCTCGCGCTCACATTCAAACGGGCGGCCGCGGAATTGTCTTTCGAGATGGTGCTGGAGGCGGGACACCCCAGAGGCTGGTGGGCCGACACCGACCTTTCCAAAAAAGCCCAGCAGTTCGGACGGATACAGGTTCTTCCAATGATTTTGCCGGAATCTTCACCCCCCGCCGGTGGTGACCACGCAGGATACAATGAAACTTCATTCCTCCTGGCCACCCGTCCGGAACTTGTAGACCAGAGCAAACTCAATGATAACGCCCCATGGTATTGCCGGCAGGGCGAAGAGAAAAACAGCTGGAATGCTAACGCCGGGCATGGTAAGCGGATGGTAGAGGCTGTTGTCGATGCCTGGGTTGAATTGCTGAGAGATTAAAGGTGATTGACGGATTTTCTGCCAAAAAACGGAGGTGACACATGGCACTCCTTCGCCACCTCGCACTACGGTGTCGAAATGTAGAAACTTCGCGTTCATTCTACGAAGATATCCTCGGATTTAAGTTTGTGGGGTACCGAGGGAGCGGCACGTCGGTCGATCTGAGCGACGGCACCTCGAATATCACCCTGTTGCCTCATGAAGGAGAGCGACCAGTGCTGAAAGAAGGGGAGGAATACATCCATTTCGGCATCATCGTGGATGACCTGGAAGGCGTATGGAAACGCCTCAAAGGATGGGGCAGCAATGCGGAAAAAACCGTTAAAGGCCGTACCGGCCTGGATAGGGAAGTGATACCCGAAATCGCATTCAAGACGCTCGATCCCGACGGCAATGTGATCGATGTATCGTGTGACAGGGAGGAATGGCGCGGCACCAGCGTGTAATTAATCCACCTCGCCGCTTTTCCGCCAGAAAGCATATACCGGCACCCCCAGCAAGATCAATCCCAGTCCTGCAAGGGACTGCGCCGGTGCTTCCCACAGGCTGTTGACCAGAATTCCTGTAGACGCCAGGATAAAAAAGATTGGTATGAATGGAAATCCCCACGTTTTATAAGGCCTTGCCAGGTCCGGTCTTTTTTTCCTTAGAGTAAACATAGCGGTGGCGCCGGCTATCCAGAGGATCAGGTTGGCGAAAGTTACGAAGATGATAAGATCTTCGAACGTGCCGCTCAAGGCCAGGACGATGGCCCAGACTGCCTGCATTATGATGGCGGGACCGGGGGTGTGGTACCTGGGATGCACGATCGCCGCGCTGCGGAAAAAGAGATGGTCTCTCGCCATAGCGTAGTATACGCGAGGGCCGACCAGTATCGTTCCGTTTGCGGAACCTAAGATTGAGATCACAACCGCTCCGGCCAGCAAAGAGGCACCGATCTCTCCGAACAGGATGTTACTGGTCACCTCTCCTATTCGCACTACTCCTGCCATAGCATCGATAGGCATGGCACGCAGGTAGACAAAATTCATGACCATGTACAGCAAAGTCATGGTGCCAGTTCCGATCATCAGCGCCATTGGGATATTACGGGACGGATTTTTTATTTCACCCGCGATAAAGCTCACTTCCTCCCATCCGGCGGTAGCCCACATCACCGCGATCAGGGAAATACCGAAACCCACCATCAGGCGACTGAAGTCAAAGTCCGAAGGATTTATAGACCAATCGATCGGCTCCCCCGGTCCAGCCGCCAGGCCCAGAACGATAAATATGAGTATTGCACCCACCTTGATGATGGTCGAGACGTTCTGAATGATCTTACCGAACGCAACCCCGATATAATTAAAACCGGAAAGGACGATGATAAGAACCACTGCCACAAGCTGTCCCATGGAGAGCGTATAGTGGTACGCCCAGCCCAGGACGTTTATGTCCTTCTCAAGTAGGATGTTTCCAGTACCGAGTACCGGAAAGAAGTAGCCGAAATATTCTGCGAATGCCACACCCAGCCCGGCAATGATTCCCGTCAGGTAGGCGATAAACGAAATCCATCCGAACAGGTACCCCGCAAACCGTCCGTACGCTTCCCGCAGATAAACATACTGACCGCCTGCTTCAGGGATGGAAGCGCCAAGTTCGGCATAGGTGAGTGCCCCTGTCAATGCATGGAGACCACCGATCAGCCATGCCACCATAATAAGGGAGGCGGAGGGAATGTCCCGGGCCATGATGCCGGTTGTCAGAAAGATCCCGGAGCCGATCACGATGCCGGTAATGACCATCGTTGTGTCAAATAGTCCCAACTGGCGGATCAGGCCGACACTGTTTTTTTCCATATTCTGTTGCATGTATCCATAACTATTGGATGGAATAGCTGCTGTCAACAGAAACAACTTGATTCGAATGCATCAAGTTGTGTAGATTCCGTATTTGTCCAGCATAGCGAGCACAATTTCCCTCCCGGAAAAACGGGCCATTAAGATGCGATTTCAAGATAGAACACTCTGTACGGAAGACATCGTCAACCTCACCGATTACCCGATAAACACGCCGGGGTCCTCCGAATACCGTGGCCTGATCCATACCTGCCGCCAACGTATTCAAAAGACCGGAGTCTGCATCCTCCCGGAATTCATAACGCAGGATGCTCTTCGGATGATGGTCTCCCAGACTGATCGCATAGTCGGCGATGCTTACACCTGCCTCGACGAACACAACGCCTACCTGTCAAAAGATGACCCGGATTTTCCGGAAGATCATCCCAGGCGGAAAAAACAGCGTACCGCACTCGATGTGCTGGGATATGATCTGATGGGGCCCGAAGATGGGTTGCATGTGCTGTACACCTGGGATGCGCTCGTAGCGTTTATCGCAGATGTACTGTCGAAGGATGTGCTCTATCGCATGGCGGATCCGCTCGCCGCGGTAACCGTCAACGTGATGCATGAGGGACAGCACCAGGGGTGGCATTTCGATGAGGCGGAAATTACGACTTCGATCATGCTCCAGGAACCGGAAGCGGGGGGGCAGTTTGAGTACGTACCGCATTTACGGGATAAGAACCACGCCCGTTACGACGCAGTGGACAAGGTGCTGAACGGCACGCATCCTGGAATCCGGACACTGAACATAATTCCCGGCACCATGGTCATCTTTGCCGGACATTATGCTATGCACCGGGTGACGACGGTAGTCGGCGGCAAAACACGATATATGGCGATATTGTGCTTTAAAGATCGGCCGGGGGTACGCAACAGCCAGGAGGTCCAGATGCTGTTCTACGGTAAAACCGCGGAGTGACAGCCTACTTCAACAATAGCATCCGCCGGCTCGCCTGATACGTGCCGGTTGACAAGCGGTACACGTATACCCCGCTGGTTACCATCTCTCCCACCCCATTCCGACCATTCCAATGTACCGAATACCGGCCTGCTGTTTGCGAAACATCCACCAGAGTCCGGACGTGCTGGCCGGCGATATTGTAAATAATGAGCTTCACATGGCTCTGCTTAGGCACATCATAGCGAATGGTAGTGGCCGGATTAAACGGGTTCGGGAAATTCTGATCCAGTGCGTATGATCCGGGCGGCTTTAAAACCGGGGTGGAGATCTCCTCTACGATGCTGGTCGGCGTTACGGAGGCCAGCGAGAATACGGAAAACGATGAGGTCGTCGCTGTCGCCGTATTGGCGACCGTATCTACCGCGGTATCCAGCATTCGCCATGAGGAATCAGCTTCATCGTAATGAAAAAGGAACAGGGTGGACTCCGCCGGGTTATCCGCGATGGTAAGAAGCGATGGCGTGTACGTGACCGTCACAGTGGCTTCAAACGTGATGGTGTCCGGTATGGTCGTCTGAATGTCGAAATACTGCAGCGGGAAACTGGGGGGTGTATCCCCTTTTACGGTGGTGGGAAGATCCCGCCCGAGGTGCTCGTAGGTGACCGTGTGGCCATTTACGGCGCCGTACTGAAACGCAATGGTGGTTTCCGATCCATCCGGCGTCTGGAAGGCGATACTGCTCGTATCGTTCTGTACCGTTTCGGTCGACCGCGTCGGGACCGGCGGTCCGAGCAGCAGCGCAAACAGGGAATCCGCGTCCATCTTCCCGTAGCCCCACCTGTTATTCGGGACCGCACCCGTAAAGACATCGGTCCGGGCGGTATTCTGCAGGGCCTCCCGCACTTCTATCCCGTCGAATGCCATGCCCCGCTTCACCGACTCCTGGAGCAGCAGCGCCACCACGCCGGACACGTGTGGTGTCGCCATGCTGGTGCCCTGTGACATGGCGTAGGCCCCACCTTCGAGGATGGTGGAGGATTGAAAGATGGAGGCACCCGGTACGGCATCCGCCGATCGGGCCGATGCGATAATCTGGCCCGGTGCGGCTATCTCGGGCTTCTGACGACCGTCTCTGGTGGGCCCGGGACTGGAAAACAGAGCCTCATCTCCCAACACCACTGCCAGGCCGTTGGCCGCCGCCGTATGAGGCACACTGTTGTCGTCGGTCCAGGTCGCTTTCGACACGTAGGCGCCTACCGTTATCGCGTTCTTCGCGGCGCCCGGGGTGCCCACGTGCATTACCGTGTCCGCATCCGCGGTGACAAAATCCGCATTTCCGGTGTAAATCCACATATCGAACCGCCCTGACCCGGAACCTTTCGCACCTCGAACTCTGATTTTCCATTCACCGGCCTTTTTGGTCGTTATGCTTACGTCCGTGTTGATTCCATTATTCGCCGCGCTCGGGGGAAACGGACTGCTGAAAATCGTGATGTTTCCGTCGGAATGATTTGCGGAGCTGCCCAGCGGAAATCCTGAGACCGGGCCGAACAGCGTGTCCGGCCCAACTACGGTAATGAATACCGAGTTCTGGTTGGCGGGATTTACTTCGGTCCAGATATCTATTCCGACCGCAGTTCCGGCGTTGGCCGAAAACGAACGCTCTTCGTCTAAAACGCTGAGATTATTCAGTGTGCCGGTTGTATGTATGCCATCGTTGCCTTCGTTGCCAGCAGCCGTGACCACAACCTTGCCGTCTATGCCTGGGCCGACGATCTCATCGATGGCCGACGCCTCAGGACTGCCGCCGTCATGGGGTCCCTGCTGGCCACCCAGGCTCAGGTTGGCCACGTAGGGCTTGCTGAGAGAAGCGGCCCTGCTGTCGATGTACGCCAGGGCCGTGACCACATCCGTAGATTCAAACGAATCGCCTGAACGCGATGCCTTTACGATGATCAGATCCGCTTCCGGCGCCACACCGACGTACCGCCCCCCACCTCCGCTACCGGCGGCAATACCGGCCACGTGGGTGCCGTGTCCGATGGTATCGGTTGCCCTGACGGACACCGAACCTGCAAGACCGGCATTGAGATCAGCCTCCGAATATTCCGTACCGCCGGACGAAGCAAATTCGCCGGACGGCGGGGGACCTGTGGCGTCACTCATATCCCAAAGGTATTTAATGCGCGTCTTAGTGGTATCGTTCGGATCCCTGAATGCCGGATGATCCCAATCGATACCGGTGTCGATCACCCCGATGATTACGCCTTTACCGGTTGCTTCGTAGTGGCTGCGCACAATCTCCGCTCCGGTTTCCGCAACACTCGAGTCTAACAGCGGCTTCCAGATTTTTGCCGCGTGAACGGATTGCACCTGCTCTTCCGCCGCCAGTTCTGCAAGCCTCGATAACGGCACCGAAGCGACCACTACCGAGCCCCCGGCCGTTTTCACAACAACACCATCCGTGGCGAACGACGTAAAGCCTCCGGTCGTCATGACAAAAACATCGATGGTGTGATCGATGCCAGCAGGTTTTACGAGGTTGTTAACAGAGGAATACGGCAAAGAAGACGAAACGGAAAGACGCTTGAGTATCGGATCCAGTTTGTCTGGCGGCTGGCCGAACGAACTGGCGGGATGTGACAGAAAAACACAGACCAGAAAAGCGCCCAGAATCCGGACAGTACGGGCACATGAATAAGGCATATATCGGCTCCTACAACGGGACCAGACTAAAGAGGTTTCAATTCTTTAGGGGCTTCCAGGCCCATTATAAACGCTTCACGGGCCACAGGAAGAATCGAGCTGAAAGGAATACGGCACACATAAACTGTTCCTGTACGGGACTGGATAATGACACCGAGGGATCCCAGTTTCGACTCCTGTTCATCAGACATTTCTGATTGGGTCCGAAGTACCACGGACATCATGGTTCCTTCCATCTGTTCGACCTGCTGTTTCAATGCGGGATCGAGTTTGTTGATCACAACCGGATCCTCCTCTTTACAGGCAATCAATACCAGTAACATGACACAATAAATCCAACGATTCCGGAAGCATCCACACATAAATCCACTCCTGTGAAGCAATAAGCGTGTCCCGTTCTCGACACAGGTTCTCCGTGCACTGATGTCGTGTGATCAGCAGTGTTATTGCTGCTTTATCAAATTCACCGGAAGACGACACACTGAAACAACAATCTCGCCCGGCTACTATGCCTGTTGCGTCACACTGGTACACTCGAACAGGCCAAACCGCCCACCAGTTGCGTTCCCGCAAGCGTACGAATTTCCCGTCCGGGTACAATGTGTATTATCAGGGTTGCCCGGGAGGCGCGGGCCGGTTGGCGTCCCAGCACGATTGAAGGGTTGACCTGACACCGCACGGGGTAGGCCTGGAACAAGGCTTTCGAAGACGATAGGAAAGAGCGCACGCGTCGTGTTCCCTGCACTTTGATACTGCATTTGAAAATCAACAGAACCAGCAGCACATTAGAACTGAAAAGGGGCTACATTACGCCTACCCTGTAGTGTTAGTACGTACTTGAACAAGATTCAAATGTCAAGCAAAAACAACTTGTATCAGGTATGTATGCAGGTTATAGTATTCAAGCCTTGCACTTGAAAAATATAACGGAGATCTACCTCCAGGAGCCCATTCATGTTTCGACCGCTGCCTGAAATACCGGTTACTGACGCGCATGTGCATTTCTTTTCCCCTAATTTTATCAAAAACTACGCGGACCTGGGTAAAGAGAAACTCGGTTCAGATGACCCGGGGGCCCTGCTTGACTTCATGGAGTGGGAGATGCCCATTCACGACCCCTTGGACCTGGGTCGTCGATGGGTGGCGGAGATGGATGAGAAGGGCATCTCGCGTATGGTGCTGGTCACGAGTTGGCCCGGCGATGAGGAAGCTACCGCGCAGGTGGTGGCGGCGTTTCCCGACAGGTTTGGCGGCTATGTGATGGTAAATCCACTTCAGAAAAATGCGGGCGACCGGGTGAAACGCGCGGTCACTGAACTGGGATTACAAGGTATCTCGATTTTCCCGGCCATGATGGGATTCCGGGCGTCCGATGATGCGGTGTATCCCGTCTACAATGCGGCATCACAGGCCGGTGCGCCGGTGTTCGTGCATTTCGGGATCCTGAAGGTCGGTATACGCGATAAACTGGGATTGATCAGCAACTTCGACTTGCGTAATTCCAATCCGCTCGACCTGTACCCCGTGGCCAAAAAATTCCACGATACCACATTCATAATCCCCCATTTCGGGTGCGGGTACTTCCAGGAGATGCTGATGGTCGCCTCCCAGTGCCCTAACGTATACGTCGACTCCTCCAGTTCCAATTCATGGGTCAACCTGATGACGTATCCACTCACTCTGAAAGACGTCTACGCAAAAACGCTGGACATCCTCGGGCCGAACCGTATTATGTTCGGTTCAGACTCCACCGCATTCCCAAAAGGTTGGCGGCACGAAGTATTCGACACCCAGGCCAATCTCCTCCAGGCACTCGGATGCTCACAAGATGAGATGAGACTGATATTCGGCGAGAACGCGGAAAGGGTATTCGGTCTTTGAGTGTAATCATTTCAATCAATGAAACAAAAGATATGTGAACCTATCCTGAGGAACTGCCATGCCACAACCTCTCGCCATCGACGGCGGCACTCCCGTGCGCACCGCTCCATGGCCGGACTTTTTTCCCGGTGGAACCGAATACGGGGAAGAAGAAAAACAGGCCGCTATAGAAGTGATTGAGGCGCAGTCGCCGTTCCGGTATTACGGTACGAACCTTCTCAATAAGGTGGATAAACTTGAAGAAGCGTACGCTCGGTTTGTAGGCAGCCGGTTTGCGCTGGCCACACACAGCGGCAGCACCGCATTGTCCGCAGCGCTTGCCGCGCTCGGTGTCGGTCCCGGCACGGAGGTAATCATGCCGGCTTTCATGTGGATCGCGGACGTAAATGCTGTGGTGCATCTGCGTGGCATTCCGGTGTTAGCCGAAATTGATGAATCGCTGAATCTTGATCCCAATGATCTTGAAAACCGGATCTCACCGAGAACCAAGGCTATCATAGCCGTACATATGGCCGGCACTCCGGCCGACATGCCGGCTGTTCTGGAGGTGGCGGACAAACACGGTATTCCCGTCCTCGAAGACTGTTCCCAGGCCGCCGGTGCCTCCCTTGACGGTAATGTTGTCGGCTCTATGGGTGCCATCGGGACGGTGAGCCTCCAGTACAATAAAAACTTTACGACCGGTGAAGGTGGTTTGATCACGACCAGTGATGAGAATTTGTTCCGTCGCGCCATCAGCTACCATGATATGGGTTTCGAACGGAACATGCAGGGTGTCTCGGTTCCTCAGGATTCACCGTTTGAGACCTGGGGCATGGGTGCGAGGATGGATGAGATGAGAGGGGCAATCGGCCTGGTGCAGGTTGGGAAGCTGCCTGATATCGTAGGCCGTATGAGAAGTCATCAACT
>CAYYIS010000039.1:0-47296 GCA_964470965.1 uncultured Gemmatimonadota bacterium
ATGGTCAGGTCGAACATTATGAGGCTGATGGCCACAAGAAGGCCTAGGATGGGGACGGTTAGGCGACGCATGTTATAACTCGCTCAAAACATATCGAATACATGTCAGGATCATTCATCGCAAACTGGGCCTTTTCCGATGTACTCCGTAAACCCCGTATATCCGTAATTTCCATCCCGAGGCTTTGTCGCCGATGATGGGGTCGCAATCGGTCGGGGTCAGCCCGGTTGGGGATCGCCGTCAACGTTCTGGAGTTCTATCAGCAGGCTGCACGCGGTGCCGATAGGTTGGTTATGTCCGGACAACTTCCGTATAACGTCTGCGCCTTCTAATGCATTGCCCCTGCACCGAGTACCGCCTTATTTTAAACCACTCGCTCCCGGGCAACCAAGCTTCGAATTCGGAAAAAATTGTTATTCGGTATATCCGGCACTATCACGTTTTTTGCCGTGATGCTGAACTCCCCATGGCTTCTGATATCCCGCTTATTTCAGCCCAAGCCGGTTTCGTTTTCGGCACAGCTAAGATACACAAGCCCCCCAGTTTTAAACCGCTGTAGTGCCTCCGGAGCCGCTGTGATTTTCGTGTCAGATGGGATTGGATATTTCCATCATTCCTGTGCCACCCAATGCTCGAACAAGGGTTTCACGTCATCCGGAAATGTCTCAAACACTGATATCGGTATCGACGGCACCTCGTTTTCCGTCTTTCCCTCCATATCCACCAGTCGCTTGCGGTCGACGGACCCGGGCCGCAGGATTTCTAGGTTCAGCCACCATGGGGCGTATCTGACAACCACTGCGACGCGCGGCTCAGAAGATACGTTGGCGGCAGTAGCGTGCCAGAGACGGCTGTCCATCATGAGGACACTGCCGGTTCCGCCGCAGGTCTGCAGCTCTGTGACATAAGGCTCCAGGGGCGCCACACCGTTGTTGCAGGTGGGGTTGTCGGAACTCCGGTGACTGCCGGATACCACCAGGGTACCGCCGTTTTCTTCCGAGAACGGAGACAGCATCCATATGGTGGTCAGGTGCATCACGGCATCCGCATAGGGTGCGGCCACATGGCCGGCATTTCTCTGGTTGAACGGCCAGTCCGCATGCCATCCGCCTCGTGCATTGCCCGGTTCATTGATGGTCGCGGTGGTAAACGAGATGCGCGCATGTTGTCCCACCAGCGCTTCCACAAGTTCCATCACCCTACGGTCTGCCAGATAGGGCGCCAGAGACTGATCGGTTCTTATAAAACCGCTTACATGACCGATCGCCTGTGGCGCATCAGGATTACGGTGTTCTTCCACTGAAGCTACCACACTGTCCCGTACCGCCGCCACTTCATCACCCGGTATGACACCGTCCAGTACACACCATCCGTCCATCCGCATTCTCAGTAAGGCCTGTTCGAACGTCATCGGAAACTCCTGGGCCTGTTCGTTCATCGATACCTGATCCAATTTATTGTAGCGGTACATAGTAATCCTTGTCAACACTTCTGGAAAGATGTTTCGTGTGATTGGCAGCTTGCGGAGAACCTATCGTGCGGGCGACAGCCGCTGCGCAGACGAAACAGGAGTATCATCATAGTGCATTCGTCAGGCCAACCAAAGCGCCGAAGCGCGCGGGAAAAGTCCAACGAAGGTTAGGTTGAAGGCCGTACCCTGCAGGCGCCGGGTACGGCTCACCAGGAAATACATTTCTCCCTGATCCGCCCGATTTTGCTGCTTCCGGCACGATCCCGAGGGGTATCCCTGTGCACCTGTTCCTTAGTCAGTCGCCGGGGCGGGGCCGGTGTCCTAAGAGAGGGGCGGCCGTCATCTCCGATTACCATTTTTAATTGACATTCCGTCGATTTCAGAATAACCTAATGGACCACCAGGAGAGGTCGTCATGACACATACAAACACAAATACCCACTCCCTCTTGTTCGGCTATCTCCTTTGGTTTTTCGGTTTCACCGGTGCGCACCGGTTCTACTGCGGGAAACCCATCTCCGGTACCATATATTTTTTCACGTTTGGCCTTGCGGGTGTCGGATGGTTGATAGACCTGTTCCTGCTACCCGCCTTGAATCGAAAGGCGGACCGACGCTACAAGAAAGGAAAAGTGAACTATAACCTAGCCTGGGTTCTCCTTACCTTTCTGGGTCTCTTTGGTGTCCACCGCATGTACATGGGCAAGTGGGTGACCGGTATCCTGTTTCTGTTTACCGGCGGGCTCTTCCTCATCGGTTTTCTTTACGACTACTGGACTTTGAATTGTCAGATAACCGAAATTAATGGAGAATAACTGTCCTTCCATGCGGGTAATAGCAGGTTCCACCGCTGATTTCGCGCGCGGCAGGCCCCGTCCAGGGCCGCGCCTGTCATTGCACGACCAAACGACAAGAATTTAGAGTTGTGTCTACCGGGATAAAATAAAAGAAGAGATTGAGGAATCGATGCCCTACCATCAGTTCGACTATCGCCGTATAGCATTAAAACCTCTCCATGAGCGTCAGAGTAAGTTCTCCGTGGATGATATTCTTGTGGATCCGGATACAGCACCGGAGAAGGGCGGAGCGTTGATCGGGCAGTTGGACCAGGTTGCTGATACCATTCGATCTGCTCGTCATCAGGGCGCTGCCGTGATGCTGGCTTATGGTGCTCATATGGTTAAGAATGGCCTGGGACCGGTGGTCAGCCGGTTGATGGAAGAGGGGTGGGTAACACATCTAGCAACCAATGGGGCCGGTACCATTCATGACTGGGAATATGCATTTCAGGGCCGATCTGAAGAGGATGTGCGCGCTAATGTAGCACAGGGGTGTTTTGGCACATGGGATGAAACCGGACGAAATATACATCTGGCAGTCCTGTGCGGTGCGCTGGAAGGGATGGGATATGGTGAATCACTGGGGCGGTTCATCGCAGAAGACGGATGCTGCATTCCTGACCAAGAGGGTCTCTTATCAAAAATAAAGGCCTGGGCCGGTGATCCCGTAGATGATCCGGTGATGCCTGCCGTTGCAGAAATGCTTCAGGTGCTGACAAGGTTCGATATCCCATCCGGACCCTACCGGGTTTCCCATCCCCACAAAGACATCTCCCTGACGGCCGAAGCCTACCGACATGGTGTGCCGCTCACGGTGCATCCAGGTATCGGATATGATATTATCTTCAACCACCACCTTGCCAACGGAGCAGCCATCGGCCGGGGGGCGGACATAGACTACCGGGTGTTTGTAAACAGCATGTGCAGAATGGACGGAGGCGTGTTCCTCTCCGTAGGCTCCGCCATCATGGCACCCCAGATCTTCGAGAAGGCGCTGTCGCTGGGAAACAACCAGCGAATTCAGAAAGGGGAGGCCGTTATCAAACCCCACATCGTCGTCAACGATCTGGCACAGGTGGACTGGGACTGGTCCCGGGGTGAGCCTCCCAAGGATGATCCGGCGTACTATCTTCGATTCTGCAAATCATTCAGCCGCATGGGCGGCGATATGACCTATCTAGGTTGTGACAACCGATTGTTTCTCCACAATCTGTACCATCTCCTCCGGCAAACTTGACGGTATCCGTCGGTCCCGGTCAGCCTGTTCCTGGTTGGGACAGTTCCTACCCCACGCCGCTCCGTGATAGAAAATATACAAGAATATCCTACGGGTGTATCACTGGTCTATGGAACGTGTCATGGAAGTTGCCGATAAGACGTCGGCATGTCTGCCACGCAGCCTGTTTACCGCGGATGCTATAGTGCTTGGGTTTTCAGGGGAATGTGGTTCGGCGGTGCAACAACGCCGGGGTAAATTTTCACCTGTGGTCCACATCTGCCCCAAGGATATTAATCCTTCAACGGCGTGGACCACATTGGGGAGACTCCGCGCTGCCCATGTTTTGCTGGGTGTGCCCGGCCCCGGTATACATGTTTATTAAGCGGTAACCACCGCAACCCAAGGTGCTTCACATTGTGGCAGGGTGTACTCTATTCGCAATAATGAACTCCGTAGAGCCACCCGAAGAACGACCCTGAAGTCTTGCCCCGGGAAGGAAGAGTCCTCTGGTGTCGGCTTTACGGCATGTCTAGGGACGCACCATTGGTTGTGAAAGACAGGTGAATAGGCCAAGGCAAGAGTAGCCAAAAGTAGAAATGGCGGTCAGCTTCTGATGTTCACCCCTCAACAACATTTCCGATAGCCTCCCTGATTCGTTCAGCCACTGTTATTTCCTGCCCGGGTTGGAGAGAATGGGGATTAATTACCAGGCTGTCCGGTGACAGGTGGGTGGCCAGGACAATGCGGGGATGTCCGTTTAACAGGGCATTTGAGATTGTGTCGTTAGTAGCATCCGGATCATAGTCTGGTTTTACCGCGAGGAGCGGCACGGTATAGGTATCGCTCTTGGTGATGCGTTTGAGACTGACCTGTGGCAGCTCGTTTAAAACGCGCTCGATATAATCGAGCTGTGCATTCCATCGAGCCGTATCTGCCTCGTGGTCTCTCGCCAGAAAGAGTTCCAGGGCCCGGATAAACGCGATAATTTCCTCACGACTTACCTTCATGGGACGTCCGATCGTTGCAAACGGTACACCATTAGCGGCGATGGCGGCGATGAGGTCTCTGCGCCCTACCACGAGACCGGTGGATTGAGGCCCCATGATGCTCTTTCCACCGCTGAAAATAACCAGGTCGGCGCCCGCTTTAGTGAACCGGGACAATGTTTCCACCGGTGGCGCTTCAGATGCCGCATCCACGATCACGGGAACTGAGGCGGCATGGGCGATTGCTACCGTCTCATCGAATGGCACCACCGCTTCATGATCTTTCTTATTCGCCAGATAAAAGATGGCGGCAGTTTTGTTGTTGATGGCCTGTTTCAGTTCTTCCGCCGGGGCTGTTTTCCCGTCACCGATTTCCACCAGCCTGGCGCCGGAAAGTCGGATAGACTGGTCATAAGGTATCCGGTGGAGTTTCTGGATGATGACTTCGTGTTTCATACCATCGGTATCCGGTAGCTGAGCGATTTTGTCAGGATCGGTGCCGGCCATACAGGCGGCCGCCGTCAGCACCAGGCCGCACGCGGCGCTGGCGGTCACATAAGCTGCTTCTACCCCGAGCATCTCTGCGATTCTATGACCCGCCTGCTCGTGCAGTTCGTCGAGTACGCAGAACTCCTGTGACGCTTCGCGCATCACGTCGATTATTTCCGGATTCATCAGCGAACC
Organism: uncultured Gemmatimonadota bacterium; assembly: GCA_964470965.1. GTDB lineage: Bacteria > JAAXHH01 > JAAXHH01 > JAAXHH01 > JABIQT01 > CAYYIS01. The sequence continues at coordinate 5,199 of CAYYIS010000039.1, forward strand.
GCCGTATCGGGTGACCGTACCCGCGGCATTGATTACGGGTGTTACCCCCAGGTCTTCATACACTCCCATTGTATCTCTCCCTAAAGATGCCGTTCCGAATCGGACCAGTGGTAGCACGGTTGATACCCGAATGCCTGCCGGGCCTTCTCACAGGTCATGGGGGATCGGGAACCGGTCAGCGGTGTCCGGAAAGCCGTGGTTTCGTGGTGTCGTTCGATGAGTTCCGTTGTGGGCGTGTCGAGTACCGTGCGTTCACCGGTGATATTGTACACACCAGAAGGTACATCCGCAGCCTCGACGGCAAGCTGACAGGCTGACGCAGCGTCCCGAACATCTACGCGGGTCCACAGGGACATGGCCCCGTGGGCTGGGTTCTTTACGATGGTATCGATATCGGAGGAAAGATCAGCAGCCAGACGCACACCTTGGAATCTGAATGAACAGATTCGCATGTCGAATTGATCCGAGAAATAATCGGCCGCCTGTTCTCCTGCGATTTTGGCAGCGGCGTAGCAATTGAGCGGACGTACCGGATGGGCTTCGTCGATCGGCACATAACGCGGCGGGTGCTTCGCGAACCCGTACACTTGTGAGCTGGAGGCGGACACGATCCTTCGAACGCCGGAATCCTTACAAGCCTGAAAGATATTAAATGTGCCCTGGACATTGTCGCTGTAAGTTTGCGTGTCCGTCACCAGGCCGGGATTGGGCCAGGCGGCCAGATGAATAACGGCGTCCGCCTGTGCCTCCGCTACCGCCTGGTAGACCTGGCCGGCGTCCGTTACATCGACCGTGAGATGGCGGACGTCGGTCTTATAGCGCGTCAGTGAGACGTGGGCATTCTGTCCATCGGATTGTGGTGGAGCGAGGTCGACACTCAGGACTTCATGCCCGTGGTCCAGCAGGACCTGTACCACGCAGCGGCCTATCCAGCCGCTACCGCCTGTAACAAGAACGTTCATATTTATTCTTTCCATGAATTGTCAGTACTCGAATTTCATGAAGAAACATTCTCCTAAGAACCAATGCAAACTATTTCTGTTCTGGTTCAAGTGCAGCCGCGGGATCGGTGAATGCCGGCTGGATTGTCTGAAATCATTCGGTGTGGGCCGTGGGCACAATGGCCGCCCCGCCGTTTTCGGGAAGAATCCAGAGTGTCAGCGTGGTCCAACAACCGAAGTTCTCGAGCCGGCCATCCATAGGATAACACGCTGCCGGCCAGGGCAGGACTTTCACGGCGACCGACAGCTTGACAACCCCTCCGGATGCCAGCCACACGATCCAGGAAACCGACGCGGCGCGCACTTTCGGTAGTCCCGCCCAAACAGGTGATCAGGAAACACCTTTTTTGACATGGTAATTTCTCACCGATACATCGTTATGAAACTTGTTCCTTCTCCATGATCAATGCAGCGGTATCATTCTATTTCAGAATCCCGGTTTTATACGTCAGGACGAACTCCGGAAACGTTGTAATTTGGTAAGGTCAAGTCGGTGCCAGCATGGAATTCAAAAGGGTAAGAGGGAGCGCGAGGCCGAAAGTTGTCCGAATGCAGACAAACGGATTATATTTTCGACACGATGAATGATGATAAGATGCCGTGAAATCAATCGTTGACACCAGCAATTTTTTTTGTATGTTATTAAGGTTTTCTGATGAGATACAGGGGTATAGCTCAGCCTGGTAGAGCGGCGGTCTCCAAAACCGTAGGTCGTGGGTTCGAATCCTACTGCCCCTGCTGACGACGGCGAAACTCGGTGATTCCGAAGTTTCGCCGTTTTTGTATCTGACGCAACCGTCTAACTTGATGAGGAAATACAAGGGATGCTAAACAGGTTGCGGAAGGCGACGCTGGGGGGTAGGCCAGCGCGGGGCCCCGGGACTTACCGGGCGATTCCGAAACGTTGGAGCAGCCTGATGGGCGTCTCGTGCAAACGTGTTCTGATTCGGGTAAATTAGATGATCTCCAGAATAGCCTCAGACGCGGGCATATCGATGAAATGGTAATATGAATCCGCTCCCTGGAATGAAGGTGCAAACTGCATATCATCAGATCGAACCAACTCGTCAACAGATTTGAATCGTTTCCACAACAACGCGGCCTCCTGGACTGTAAACCTATCTGCAAATGCAGCACCCCATTGCAGCGTCATAGGATGGGGGCGGACAGCCCAGCCCTGTTCCTGTTCTGATAGCCGCTCAAAACCGGGGCGTTTGACCTGGTCGATACGGCGGGCCGTCTTACTCAGGAAAACAGTGGAGAGTGCTCTGCCTTTTTCTCCTCGGCCAGGATGAAGCCGATCCAGTGCAGCAAAGTATCCGGTGGTGTCTCCATTCATGAAGGCCCGCAAGGCCATCTCCGTCTGATTTTTCATATCCTGCGAACGCCTGTCCCAACGCTGGAACGCTGTCTGTACTTCTTCCGTTAGATAATCAAGGTAGCTCAGGTCCTCGTATTGTGAGAACAATGAGAAACCACCATGGATACATCGTCTTTTCTTTGTGCTGTAATTGCTGCCCCAGTGGAGGATCGGTAGTATGTAGATCACACCATCCCCCGCCTTCAGACGGGTCTGGACACCGCCGGGTACAGCTGCATGAGGATCTTCCAGTATCCGTGCGTTTTCTTCAGGTGTATTAATCCGTTTATGGCTGCCGGGTACTACCCAGAGGACATCGTCGTCGTACAGGGTAATATTCCATTGTACATAGCGGGGGCCGTTTTCCAGGATGTCGTCGATATAGCCCCGAAGCGGTGCGCAGTACGGCGGATACATATCCCGGTGCCAGCGTGCCGGACCATGGTCGCGCACCGGATTGCACATAAGCATCATCTCGGTCACCGCCGCATCGGGAACGTCGAGGAGGGCGGAGCTTGTACCATGGATCTGGGGGAACAGCCAAGTCTCCCCCGCCTTCGCACTGTGTTCATCGATCAACGTTGACATGGCGCCGAGATTCAGTCTCGGTTGTGGGGCGGATTCCCAGAGCCCACCGGGAGGGTCACCGGGTTTACGGTCGTGGGTCCACAATTCTCTCTGGCGGTCTACCAGAACTTCATAGGCTGTCCGAACTGATTCAAGTTCCTCAGGAGGGATGGCCTCCCGAACGATGAGATAACCATCTTCCAGGAACTGATCGCGATTCATTGTCATAATCACCTTATAATATGAAGTTTAAGGCAAACTTAGTGTGATGAACTCGGCTGGTTGTGAGGCACCGCCTACCGGCACCAGAATGTACTGTCTGCCGTCAACCATGTAGGACATAGGTGATCCGGTGGCGTTTTCCGGAAGTGTGATTTCGGCAATCAGGTCTCCGGTATCCGGATCGAAGGCACGCAGATAGGCTTCATCCGAATTAGAATCGTAGGTCATGGCGTTGCCTCGGACGGACACTGCACGGTCTTTCACGATGCCCATCTGAGCGGCAAACAGTAACGTGTCCGTCAACAAGGGGAATGTGCGTCGGTCCCATCCGAGCGGGGGAAGGTCCAGGTCTCTCAGCCGTGGATGCACTCTCGGACCATTGCCGACCGGGCTCATCCAGAGATGCTGCCCGCTATTCAGGTCGATGGCTGTGATCCTTCCGTAAGGCGGCTTTACAATAGGTAGTCCATCCTCGGTGGTCGGTCCCCAGGCATAGCTTCCCGTGAAGGCAAACGGAGCATCGGGCTCGGTTGCTGCATGCACCGTGGCGATGGACGGAAGAGTGTAGGATGGAATATAGATAATCCCTGTCGACGGATTAACCGCCGCACCCGCCCAGCTGGCTCCGCCTACAAGGCCGGGCATCATGACGGTGCCTTTTTCCGAAGGAGCGGTAAAGATGGGGCCGGAGTCGTATTGTCTGAGTATCCGCTTTGCTTCGTCTCGTAATTCAGGCGTAAAATCAATCAGGTCTTCTTCGGTAAGCCCCTGTCTCTCGAATGCCGGAGGACGTGTAGGATAAGGCTGCGTCGGGGAGGACGCCTCACCCGGCACCGTGGAGCCGGGTACCGGACGCTCCTCGATCGGCCACACCGGCTCTCCGGTTTCCCGATTCAACACGTAGCAGAAACCCTGCTTCGAAACCTGAGCGACCGCATGAATCCGCTGGCCCTCCACTGTGACATCCACGAGGTTGGGGGCGGCAGGCAGGTCGTAATCCCAGATACCATGGTGTACCATCTGAAAATGCCATACCCGCTCCCCAGTCTCGGCATCCAGGCAGACCAGGCTCTCCGCGAACAGGTTGTCACCTTTCCGTTCACCACCGTAGAAATCATTTGTCGGCGTACTCACTGGCAGATAAACATATCCCAGGTTTTCGTCAGCGCTCATCCAGGTCCAGACGTTTGTGTTGCCCGTGGTCTCCCAGGAGTTTTCCTGCCAGGTTTCATTCCCGAAAGAACCCACCTGTGGAATGGTTTCGAACGTCCATTGGCTTTGCCCCGTACGTACGTCGAATCCGCGTACATCCCCCGGCGGCATTTCCTGCTGGGGTTTGCTGCCGATCCCAAAGGCGTCCAGCACCGTTCCGCCCACCACTACCACATTACGGCAGATCACCGGCGGACTCGATACGGCGTACAACGCACGGTCGATGGGTCTGCGCAGACCAACGGTCAGGTCCACGCGCCCGTTAGTACCGAATTCGTTGATCGGTTCTCCGGTGTCCGCGTCGAGTGCGATAAGATAGCCATCACCGGTGGCATAAAGGATTCGCCTGTCGCTGCCTTCTTCCCAGTAGGCCACGCCTCGGTGGACAAACCCTACGTTGGCAGGTGTACCATCCTCATACGTTTTCGGATCGTACGACCAGATGGTCTGGCCGGTCACCGGGCTGATGGCCGCGACCTGACTCAACGCGGTACTCGTGTAAAGCATCCCGTTGACCATGAGTGGAGTGGCTTCATTGACAAACACTCGCAGATCCGGATTGTTGTCCAGTATCATGTTGTCTATGGAGTTCCAGCGCCAGGCTACGCGAAGGTCATGCACGTTGCTCCTGTCGATCTGATTGAGGCTGATATATTTACTGCTGGCCATGTCGGAACCGTACCAGCGCCATTCACCTGTTACGGGTTCCGGCTGGGAGCAGGTAAGGAAGAAAATCGCGGTGAATGTCAGAATCAAAATGGCGTACCAGTTCCGAACCATAACGTCTCTCCTGCGGTGAGGTTGACTGGAGGTTTTATTAGAATTATGAAGTTTCTACAATATATCTACTGCGACAGGACATCCACCTCGATGTGAGTGATCAGCCCGTCTTTTCCGAAGCAGATACGCTCTTTGCCCTGGCGTTCGATTCTGTCGCCTGTCTCCGCACGTGTGGCGTGCATCAAGAAAAAAAAAGAAACACTTTCATCGGTCTCGAGGGTGTATGCGTCTACGGTCCAGTGCACATCCGGGTACCCTGAGAAAAACTCCTGCATCATCTCTTTGATCGACTGTTTACCCGTAAATTTTCCGTATTGTGAAGAGTGATAGCTCGCAGAATTATCAAACATCGGAAACACCCTGTCGAGATCATGGGCATTGGATAATTCTACATATCTTCTGGCTAAGTCTACATGGTCGAGGGACGACACAAGGTCTCCTTTATTCCGCTAGGCGATCAAAATACTCCGCTCCAAAATTTGTTTCTGCTTGGCTCAGATGGGCAATCCGTCCTACGTCCATCCAACGCGCTCCATCGTCCCGGAAGGCGCCGATTCTGTGCCCTTCTGAAGCAAGACCCAGATAGGCGTCCAGTATAGAGAAAGGCGGCGTTCCGGTTATATGCCGAAAGATATCGGGAGAGGCAGCATGGACGGCCATGAACGGCAGCGCTGTGACAGAACCGGTTTTGGTTCCGATCATCCTGGTTTCCGGTGGGTCTGTGGATTCCCAGCCGCACAACGTGTGGTTTTCATCGAACAGCAAGAACCTTTTTGTCTCCCGCATTTTTACTGCCATGGTCGCCAGGGCTTGCGATTTACTATGTGCCTCCACCAGGTGGTTCAGGTTAAGGTCTGTTATCACATCCGTGTTATGTACGATAAACGGCTCTCCATCATCAAAGAACCAGGATGCGTGCTGAATGCCGCCGCCGGTTCCCAGTAGTTTATCTTCCCGGGAGACTGTTAGCTTCAGTCGCTCGAATCTGGACTCATCCGAGTATCTGGCCACAAACGCTTCAATCTGATCCGCCAGGTAATGTGCATTCACGATGATATCCGTAACGCCATGCAGTGCCAGCCTGTCGATTATCCATGCCAGCATGGGGCGTCCCCGGATCTCCACGAGCGCTTTGGGAAGCGTGTCAGTCAACGGCCGCAATCTGGTTCCTAAGCCCGCGGCGAGAATCATGGCCTTCATTAGTGATTGATCCATTGTTTCATTGTTGGGGGCATCATCAACTGAAATCCTGGTGTCGGGACAGTTTCTTATGTAATTATTCCCGACTGGACGGTTCGGTCATTTCAGTGATAAAAATGAATCAATGAATCAACAATGCCCCCTTTCCAGTTCTCGATGCGTCAGATCCACCTTTACATTCTTAAATTTCTCGCCAATATGTTTTTTCGCTTTTTCCGCTAGAAAGACCGATCGATGCTGACCGCCTGTACAGCCGAAATTGATAGTCAGATCGGAAAAACCTCTCTGAAGATGGTGGTTTATGGCCTGGTCGATCATGTATGTTACATTTTCGGCGAAGGTCTGTACTGATGTGTTTTGCCGGAGAAAGGTTATCACGGAACTGTCTTTTCCGGTCAAATGGGCTAATTTGGAAAGGCGGCCAGGGTTCGGGAGAATACGGCAGTCGAAGACGAAACCGCCGCCGTGACCTGATGTGTCCTGCGGGATACCCCGGTGGAATGAGAAACTCCGGATATGCACCGCAAGCCCCTCCGGCGACGCCAATCCCATTTGCTTCAAATGATCGGAAGAGGTTATCTGCTCCCAGGCAGAGCGCAACGCCGGAATATCAAACGGTAATCGGGTACGTTTCAGTAATCCCTCAAGGTTTCGCACCGCAAAGGAGATGCTGCGCAGGAAATGTGATTTACCTTCGTGCAGTCCACGCAGTCCGTATGCTCCGAATGCCTGCATGATGCGGATGAGTGCAAAACCGTGATAATACCGCATAAAATTCTCTCTGTCGATCGGGATGAATCGGCTGGCCGATTCGATATAATACTCCAGCAGCTCATCCCGGATGTGCCAGGGAATCTCCGCTTTGGCATCCTGCAGCAGGGATGCGATGTCATACTGTAACGCGCCTTTGCGGCCACCTTGATAATCGATAAACCATGGTTGGCCCTGATGCCACATGATGTTGCGGGATTGAAAATCACGGTACATGAAGTAGTTGTGATCTGCCTGCATAAGATAAGCTGTGAATCGTCCGAAATCATCTTCTAGCGCCTGCTCGTCGAAGGCGATATCGGCGAATTTCAGGAAATGATATTTGAAATAATTCAGGTCCCACCGTATGGACTGTTCATCGAAGTGGCCCCGCGGGTAACACACGGAATAATCCAAGTCGGCTCCGGCAGTGATCTGGAAGCTGGGCAGATAATCGAGTACCCGACGATACATATCTGCGGGGCGGGCTGAGAATCCTTCTTTGCTGGTAAAAGCCGTAAGCTTCGTATACAGGGTGTCGTCACCGAGATCCTGTTGTAGGAAAAATCCGTTTTCCAAATCCGCCTCATAAATTTCAGGCACGGGAAGCCCATGGTTGTTAAAATGTCGGGAAAACGTCAGGAAAGCGACATTCTCTTTTCGGTCATCATTAATCACCCCTATGACCGTATTGTCGTCATACGTTATCCTGTAATACTTCCTGCTGGATCCATGAGGCGATAGGGGCACGATCCGCTCTGGGGTATTGCCGGACCAACGTTCATAAATTGCCCTGATGCCGTCAGGATTGTTTGCATTCATCTCACTTTTTCCGCTCACTGGTGCTCCTGCCCTTCTACATCCCGCCATACGTCAAACGGACTCACCGGAGACAACCGGTTCTGTCCTACAGGGTCCACCATTGCTTCCGCCTTGATTCAATTTTTCGACCGTGGCGGTGATCCGAAGAATCGACGCAAAATCGCTCGTTAGGCGTCCATTGGTGCGCTCCATGGCGTTAACCAATCGCCAGCGCACCTCGGACCTCCTCCAGTTTCCTGTCCAGCCGTTTCTCCGAGATTGGCTGCGGTGTCCGGAGTTCCTGGGCGAAGATCGAGACACGGAATTCTTCGAGCATCCACCGGTATTCTTCTATGAGCAGCTTTGCGCCCGAACTGGCTGACGGCTGGTTGTTCTCCAGGTTCTCAAGCTCCATCTGGTAGGGTGCCACCTGTTTCGCTTTGCGACGGTCTTTCACCGCGTCGAGTTTTGTGCGTTCCGCACGAATTTGCATGGCTTTCAGGTAGCGCGGAAGGTGGTCCAGCCGCTGGAACGGGATTGCACGCAGGAAGTCTGCAGGCAGCAGGCGGTCAAGGTCGGCCTGGAATTCGGGGTATTCCTCTGAATACGCCGAGAGAGATTGGTAGGTTTCTTCGATCGGGCCCAGGCGCCCGAGGAATTTCGGTGCGATACCCCGGATCAACGCACTGGCCTCAACGACCGTGGTTCTGAACCGCTCCTCCGCAAGCGGAAATACCGAACCGTCTATCAGGATCAGGTCCGTCAGATAGTCATAGGCAGCCTTTTCGAACCGATCTTTACCGCCCACCCGGACACATAGTGAGATAAAACCCTCCACATCCCGCAGATCACGCCGCAACCACACAAGGTCTTCTCTGAGTTCCATTTCGTACAGTTTTAACAGCCCCTCACGGCTTTCCCGTTCCGCTTCAGCCGGATCGCGGAAGAGTCGTACGCCCACCATTTCATGGTCAAGGTAAAGGCCGGGATAGCCGTACAGCGGCACTACACCGACCGAACTCACATCCACGCGCTCCGGTAGATCACCAACGGTCCATCCTCGAAGGTCGTAGTGCTCCCATTTCAAAGCGGTTATTGTCCATAAATCCGTTTCCGCCGATTTTGCGCGGTCTTTCAGGGTGCCGAGCAGCTTCCTGATTTCCCGGCCTTCGAGGGCTGGTCCACCTTTGTCGGCCTCTACAACGATGCGCATTTTCAGGTGATCCGGCAGCGTATCCTCTCGCCATTCGAATCGCTCGACCCGGAGTCCGTACTGTTTTAATGCGACGGCTTCCAGGGATGCGAGCAGGGAACCGTGGGGGGGGTGCAGGGAGTTGATGAGGTCACGCGCGGAATCCGGGATCGGAACAAATTTTTTTCGTTTGACCTTGGGCAGATTGCGCAAAAGAACTGCGATTTTTTCCTGCAACATCCCGGGTACGAGCCACTCCAGGGCCTCAGGAGGTATGGCATTCAACAACCTGTGTGGTATCGTCACCGTAACGCCGTCATCCGGTTGACCCGGATTATAGGCGTAGGACAGCGGCAGTGTTTCCCCTTCGATGGCGAGCTGAGCGGGGAAGTTGTTCTCGTCGATCTCAACGGTTTGGCCATTGGTCAGATCGGAGTTCCTCATGTGAAGAAACGCGGGTTCTTTATTTGTGTGTTTCTTCAGCAGGCGGTTAAGATCGGAGATTGAAGAGATGTTTGGCAGGCGCTCTGCATAAAATCGGTACATCGCCTCATCTAAATTGAAATAATCGCTCCGCCTGGTCATTTGCCAGGTTTCGATTCGCTGGCGTACGGAACGGTTATTGACCATGAAATCGGGCGGCGCCCCAAACGCTTCTTTGACCAGTGCTTCCCTTATGAAGATATCCTTCGCCTCTACCGGATCGACTCTATGGTAAGAAACCTGGCGGCGCTGCACCTGGAGGCCGTATACGGTAAGCGTTTCCGTGACCATTACCCGGCCTGTTTTCTCATTCCAGTAGGGCTCCGAATATGTGGCGTTGCATAGATGACTGCCCAGATCGGTGACCCAACGGGGATGGACTCGGGCGGAGATGCGTGCGAAAAGACGACTCGTTTCCACTATTTCTGCCGCCATAACCCATCCCGGTGTGTTTTTCTGCTTTGCTTTATCCAAGCACGGCTTCTTCTCATCCGGTTTTCTGATGAAAAGTCCGGATCCCGGGAACAGCATGACTTCCCGACTCCGCGCTGCCCGGTAGAAGTTGTCCTCCTTCTTCTGTGCGATATTGCTCAAGAGCCCACACAGGACGGACCGGTGTACCGCGTCGTAGCCGCCGCTTTCTGCTTTCCAGCGGAACCCGAGTTCCCTGAGAATACGCCGAAGTTGCATGTAGATGTCTCGCCATTCACGCATCCTGTTGAACGAGATATAATGTCGTTTGCAGAACCTTCGTGCCACACTCTGCCGGTTCATATTTTCGAGCTGATCGTGGTAGGCGTTCCATATGTTCAAGAGCGTTAGGAAATCGGATTCGGCATGGATGAACTTACGATGCTCGGCGTCCGCTTCTTTCTGTTTTTCGACCGGGCGCACCCGGGGATCCTGGATGCTGATGGCCGAGGCGATGATGAGCACATCATGGAGCGCGTTCTCTTCTCTGGCCTGAAGTACCATCCGGGATACTGTCGGATTTATGGGTAGCCGGGCCATATCTTTACCAAGCTGGGTAAGATTTCGGTGGTCGTCGATCGCGCCAAGTTCGTTCAGAAGTTGGTAACCGCCGTTGATGGCCTGAGGGTGCGGCGGGTCAATGAACGGGAATGTCCGTATGTCCCCCAGGCGGAGCGACAACATGCGAAGGATTACTTCCGCCAAGTTGGAGCGCTGGATCTCCGGTTGTGTGTATTCTGGCCGTTCCTTCAGGTTCTCCTCGCTGTAGAGGCGAAGGCATACACCATCCGAGACGCGTCCGCACCTTCCTGCCCTCTGTCGGGCGCTGCTCTGGGCGATCGATTCGACCGGTAGACGATGCGTCTGATTCCGGGCATTGTATCGGCTGATACGTGCCAGACCGGGATCGATGACATACTTGATACGGGGTATGGTCAGGGAGGTCTCCGCGATATTCGTCGCGATTACAATGCGCCGCTTTCCTTTTTCAGGGTTAAACACGCGCTGCTGATCCGAAGCGGTCAGGCGGCCGAACAATGGAAGGATATCCGTCTTGTGGATCGATCTCCCCTCCAGGCGCCTGCGGGTTTCATGGATGTCCTTTTCCGTGGGCATGAACACCAGGATATCCCCTTTCCGGGATTCACTCACGACCATATCCACCGCATCCACGGATGCGTCGATGTAGGTGGATTCGTCCGATCTCTGCCCTTCCTCCGGTGGCAAGTACTGGATCTCCACCGGAAAGACTCGGCCAGATACTTCGATTATGGGTGCACCGTCAAACGCTTTTGAAAATGTCTCCAAATCTATGGTCGCAGAAGTGATGATGATTTTAAGGTCCGGGCGTTTTTTACGAAGCATCCGGAGATAGCCAAGTAAGAAATCGATGCTCAGACTGCGTTCGTGTGCTTCGTCGATGATGATGGTATCATAGTCGTACAGGTCGGGATCGCTCTGGATTTCAGCAAGAAGCATCCCATCGGTCATCATCTTGATTCGAGTTTCGGGTACTGTTTCGTCCGAGAATCGGATCTTGCACCCGACCTCACGGCCCCACTTCACGTCGAGCTCTTCCGCGATGCGCTTCGATACCGAAAGGGCCGCCACACGCCTCGGTTGCGTACAGGCGATACTGGCTTCCACGCCCCGTCCCGCCTCCAGGCATATTTTCGGTAACTGGGTCGTCTTACCGGATCCGGTTTCTCCAGCAATGATTACCACGGGATGGTTTCTAATGGCTTTGAGGATTTCGTTCTTCCTAGCCGTCAGCGGCAGATCATCCGGGTAGGTCATCTTAGGGAGGGTGTTACGCCTTTTTGTGTGCTTTCGGCAGGAACGGACGGCACGCTCCTTGAGACGCTTCAGGCCGTTATCGTTCTCCCCTCGGGACCGTCTCTGCTGCTTGAGCAGCCTCGAAATGACAACCATGTACCGAAGCATACAACACGGAAGGAGATCCTGGATTTCCCGAGTGATCTGGTTATGAACCGGCGGCTGATTGGTAGTGGAAGTGGTCATGGAATTAAATATAATGTTTCGGCAGCTTGATGTCTGCTATTTCAAGCAGTTGTGTCACAAAACGGTAGGTCAGTCCCCAGAGGACTTTGTGGCCGGGGCCCAGCAGATCGATCGCCGGAACATGACGTACAGGGTTTTCCCCCGGCACCTTGTATGACCTGTACCGCGAGTGATCGGCCAGGGATTGTACAGGAAACCAGAATGCTCTGTGGACTTCCTGGCTGCACATGAAGTGATCAACCCTCTCGATATGGTACACGAAACCGGATACGTTGATCGCGGCAATGTGTGCGGAGAGGTCGTCAAGCTGTCCCAGATATCGTCCGGTCCCCAGATCCAGTCCGAGTTCCTCGAGAGTCTCCCGCTCCGCGGTTTCCCGAACGCCAGCATCGATGTCTTCCTTGTGTCCGCCCGGAAACGCGATATGGCCGGACCAGGGGTCGTTCTTGACGGTGGCCCGTTCAATGAACAAGAGTTCCAGGACTCCGGCATTCTCGCACAGTACAGCGGCGACGGACGCCCGGTGGTCGTCGATAGGCAGAATGTCCGGCGTTCTCCAATTGAGCCGGGAGGCGATTTCATTAATTGATTTCATATTTACAAAAGGACGTAAGGACGCCGAGCGCCTCAACCGAAGGTATTACGAACCTGAACCGGTTGACCGGTTTGCACGGACTGCCAGCACGCGGCACCGACGGCGATCGTCTTCGCACCCTCTATCGCATCGGGAGAGGGTTGGCGGTCGTTAACGATACAATCTTCCAGGTGGGCCATATACTGGCGTACCGCATGGCCGTGACCGTAGGAACCTTCCATGATAGGGTCGAAGGACGTTTGGAATTCCGGCAAACCATTCATCTTGTCGAAAATCACATGCACATGACCGCCCTTGAAATCGGTATAATCACATCGGATGCTGCCTTTTGTGCCGTACAGTGATAGGCCCATCATGGGCATAGGCGGATGTATGACACCGTATGCCGCCAGAATGCGGGCGATTGTACCGTTTGTGAATTTCAGGTTGATAATGAAATTGTCTTCTATCGGGTATTCCGTTGTCAATCCGCTCCGATTGGCATACACGAAAACTTCCTCGACGTCTCCGAAAAACCATCTTAGTGTATCGATGGGATGGCAGGCGCCGCCGAACAAGAAATCCTGTGGTGCGTCCACGCGCCATGGTGTGTATTCTGCAACACCACGGATATCATGGACATAATGGGACTCGGCCATCAGAATGTCGCCGAGGTCTCCATCGTCGAAGAACTGCTTTGCCGTATGGAATTCCGGGTCGAAACGCATAGTTTGTCCCACGAGGAACTTCAGTCCTTTCGACTGCGCCAACCGGACGATCTGATCACATTCTTCCAGTACGCCTTCACCGCGAGACCGACCTACCAGCGGTTTGGTGCAGACCACATGGTTTCCTGCTTCCAGCGCCGCGATGCAGTGATCGCCATGCAGATGGTCCGGCGAATACACTGCCACCACGTCGATCTCAGGCCGTTCCACCAGTTCCCGGTATTCAGTCGTCCGGAACGGTGTCCCATGCTGCTCCGCAACCGTTCTTGTTTTCTCCTCAGTCATTGCACATATACCACGCACCTCGAATCGGGACGCCGGATCTTGGTGCAGGAGGTACATGTCCTGTCCCATCCCCAGGCCTATGACGCCGATTCCGATTTTTTCTGACATAGGTAACCCCGTAGAGTATTGATTCATTGATCCAGTGTTCCATCGAAAACCGTCTTGATCAGCAGGGCAACTGCTTTTCGATTGACGGGGCCGGTAATGAGACATATAATCACCGGTGATTGACCTGTCAATCAAACTATCCGATTTTGATAACAACATCAGGAGTATTTAATGGCTATCAGTCGTGACGAATGTCTCAAGCGGTTGGGGGCAACGGTATCCGATGGGCGTCCTATAATTGGTACCGGCGCCGGAACTGGCCTATCCGCGAAGTGTGCGGAGGCGGGCGGGGCGGATATCATTGTCATCTATAATTCAGGCCGATTCCGCATGGCGGGCCGCGGTTCCCTGTCCGGTATGATGCCGTACGGTGACGCCAATCAGATCGTCGTGGAGATGGGGGCCGAGGTGCTACCCATCGTCCGGGATACGCCTGTGCTGGCCGGTGTGTGCGGCACAGACCCTTTTCGGCTGATGCCGGTGTTCCTGAAGCAGCTCAAGGAGATGGGATTCTCCGGTGTTCAGAACTTTCCCACCGTTGGACTGGTGGACGGCGTGTACCGGCAGAATCTGGAAGAGACCGGCATGGGATATGACCTGGAAGCGGATATGATCGCTGAAGCCCGCAAGCTGGACCTCTTGACCTGCCCGTACGTGTTCAACGAAGAAGAAGCCCGCAGAATGGCCGCCGCCGGTGCCGACGTACTGGTACCTCATATGGGCCTGACTACCAGCGGCATGATCGGTGCCCATACCGCGCTTTCACTGGACGATTCGGTAGAGCGGGTCCAGGCCATCCGCGACGCAGCGGTCGCGGTAAACCCGGATATCTACGTCCTCTGCCACGGAGGCCCAATCGCAGAACCCGACGACGCCCGGCACGTGATCGCCAATACCACAGGTGTAGTAGGCTTCTTCGGGGCCTCGAGCATCGAACGCCTCCCGACCGAACGGGCGTTGACGGCACAGGTTGAGAATTTTAAGAACATTAATGTGGTTCGATCCACATCTGATTGATTCATTGGTTCTTTATCGGCAGTTATACGACTGAGCGCCAAGAGTCGATATCGAATGACAGTGCCTCTGCAATGAACTAAAGTAAGAATGACAGCAGCGATTAAATACTCCAGGAGGAAGGCATGTCCGATAGAGGATTACGATTTATCGAGCCGGATGATGTGGAAACGATGGTCTTCGACTGGGGGACAATCAAATGGTTCAGCGAACCGAGGGTGACTGCCACGGCGCGGTTTACCATGGGACTGGTGATTCTCGAACCGGGGAAGGGGCATGAGCGGCACAACCACCCCGGTGTGGAAGAAACTCTGTTTTACATATCAGGTGAAGGCGAACAGATGGTGGAAGTAAACGGAAAAGAGGTACGCCAGCACGTACGCCCGGGCATGACCTGCCACATTCCGGCCGATGTCTACCACGAAACCATCAACACCGCCTGGGAGCCTTTGCGCATCATAGCGACCTATTGCCCGCCGGGTCCGGAAGAATTCCTGCGTACGTTACCCGGATGTCGGATATTGCCACCAGGGGCGTTACCAGAACAAGTATAACCAATCCCTTAATCACCTTCTGCCGTTTTTTCCGCTTCTCTTGTCTTCATATCTCAACAACCCGTTATTGTTCATGGGGTCCGTCATTTATTTTAGATCGGTTTCTCGTCATCACGTAAACCGATCCCCAATCTCCTTACCGTGTCACCGCCCCCTGGGCGGCTGAAGACACCAGTTTGGCATATTTGGCCATCACGCCGGTTTCGTAGGCTGGTTTCGGTGCTGCCCAGCCCTCAAGGCGAGCCTGCATTTCCCCATCGGATAATTCCACATCCAACCGCCGGTTTTCACCGTCGAACACGATGGTGTCACCGTCTCTCAAGGCGGCAATCGGGCCGCCTGCCGCGGCCTCGGGTGCCACGTGGCCTACCATGAAACCGTGGGTGGCACCGGAGAAACGTCCGTCCGTCATAAGGGCTACGGAGTCTCCCAGTCCTGCACCGATTAGTGCACCGGTGACGGCTAGCATCTCGCGCATGCCGGGACCGCCCTTCGGACCTTCGTACCGGATAACCATCACATCATTCGCCCGGATGCTTCCCTTCAGCACTGCGTCCATAGCCGCCTCTTCGCCGTCGAAGACTCTGGCCGGTCCGCGGTGCTCGATCTTCTCATGGCCTGCCACCTTAAGCACACAGCCTTCGGGGGCCAGGTTGCCTCTGAGGATCACGTAGCCTCCGGTTGGTTTGACCGGGTCCGATAGCGGGTGTATCACACGTTGCCCTTCGGTTTCGTTGACCAAATCCGCTTCTTCTCCGATCGTGCGACCGGATACCGTTTTCTCGTCTCCATGCAGCAGGTCCGCTTCCTTCAGACGATTGGCAATTACCACATTGCCGCCTGCCCGGTACATATCGTTGGCCACAAAACGCCCTCCTGGCTTCAGATCGGCCAACAGAGGGGTCTGCCGGCTGATGCGGTCGAAGTCGTCGATCACCAGATCAACGCCGGCTTCCTGGGCGACGGCCAGCAGGTGGAGGACGCTGTTGGTGGAGCCGCCGGTCATCAGAACCGCCGAGATCGCGTTCTCAAACGCCTGCCGCGTCATGATATTCCGGGCGCACATGTTATCCCGCACCAGGTCCATCACCAGCTCACCGCAGCGATACGCCACATCCGCTTTCTTTGGATCGTTGGCGGGGACGCTCGCAGTACCCATGGGAGAGATGCCCAGCATCTCGAACGCGATGGCCATCGTGTTCGCGGTAAACTGGCCCCCGCAGGCCCCGGCGCCCGGACAGGCGCGGTCTTCCATCAGACAGAAATCCTCTTCTGACATCTTACCAGCGGCATGCATTCCGACCGCCTCGAACACATCCTGAATCGTGACATCCTTATCGTGGTATTCACCGGGATCGATGGAGCCGCCATACAGCATCAGGGAGGGGATATCCACACGGGCCAGCGCCATGACGGTTCCCGGAATGGTCTTGTCACAGCCAGATAGGGCCACCAGGCCGTCGAACATGTTTCCGATGGTCACCAGCTCGATGGAATCCGCGATCACTTCCCGGCTGACGAGCGAGGCTTTCATGCCTTCACTGCCCATGGTGATACCGTCTGAGATCGAAACCGTGTTGAATTCCATTGGTGTGCCGCCGGCGGCACGCACCCCTTCTTTTACCCGTTCCGCAAGATCTCGAAGATGGTAGGTGCAGGGGCCGATTTCGATCCATGTGTTGGCGATGCCTATGATTGGCTTGGCCAGGTCTTCGTCCGTAAAACCGACCGCCTTGAGCATGGCTCTTGCAGGCGCTCTATTGGGGCCGGTGGTGATTGCGTGGCTCCTTCGTTTTGGATCCTGTGACATGATATACTCCGAAAATCTTACCTTAACGTGAGCAGGAACGCCGTCAGATGTTCTACCTGCCTCGTTGTCAGGTGGGCAAATGTAGGCATGCGCCCCATAAAATGATCGAATCGGGGATTCTTAAAATGCATCCGTAGCCAGACCCGGATGCGTTCATCCCCTTCCCGTGTGTTCAATATCTCCACGTATTCATCCGTGAAGAGAGCGTAAACATCGGCGCGACTTTCCTTGAGAATTTCCAGATGCCGCTGGTATGCTTCGTTCGATAACCGGTCTGTCAGACGAGGGATCAATCCGGCAAGATCCGGTCCGCGGGATACACCGCCGCCGATCGCATGACAGGATGAACAGCCCTGAACTTTAAACAGTCGCCGGCCGTGGTCCACAGGTGTCTGCGGTGTTCCTGTTTCCTCTTCAGTATTGAGCATCAGGAGCACCACCGCTGCCAGAACGGAGGCGATTCCAAAGCCGGTCACGACGGTATTACTTTTCATACTTCTCCGGAGTTTGGTAGGTTACCCTTTTGCCTCGACACCTGCCATCCTTTCCAGTGCTTTCACGAGCGACTGGGTCCCTTCATCGCCTTCCCCCGCAGCTTCGATGGTGTTGAACAACTGGTGGGCGATACTCACACCGGGCAATCCCAGCCCAAGTTCATTCGCGGCGCCAAGTACCAGGCGCAGATCCTTCTGCTGCAATTTGACCATGAAACCGGGATCGAAATCACGTTTGATGACACGCGGTGCCAGGTTGGACAACTGCCAAGAACCAGCGGCGCCTCCGCTGATGGCTGCCAGCATCTTCTCAAGATCTAGTCCGGCTTTTGCACCCAGAATCAGTGCTTCGGCCATGGCCAGGTTGGCTACGCTTACGGCAACCTGGTTACACAGTTTGGTCATCTGTCCGGCACCGCTGCCGCCGATCAAGTTGACATTTTTACCCATGGCTTCGAACACAGGCAGGCAACGGTTGAAAACATCTTCTTTGCCGCCCACCATGATGGAAAGCGTACCTGCGATAGCGCCCGTGTCCCCTCCGCTCACCGGGGCATCCAACAGATCGACGCCCTTTGCCTGAAGTGCGGCGGCCATCTCCTGGGTAGCGGAGGGAGAGATGGTGCTCATATCTATAACCACGGCACCGGGCTGCGCTCCTTCGATCACACCGTTTTCGCCAAGAAGCACTTTCTCCACATCCGGTGTATCCGTAACGATCGTTACGATCACTTCGGACTGCTCCGCTACGGCCTTCGGCGTATCCGCCCAGGTTGCGCCACCTGCCAGCAGCCCATCAGCCTTGGAAGCTGTGCGGGTGTTGACGGTGCACGAATATCCGGCTTTCATGAGATTTTGACACATGGGTTTTCCCATAATACCAAGCCCGATAAATCCGATTTTGGGTTGCATGGTGGTCCTTTCAAGGATAATTTGGAGATAAAGCGTAAACACTAAATCCGAACAAAAAAATGGCCCGGTAGTCACACTCCAATGGGGCTCGACTAAGGGCCATATTATACCAAAAAAACCAGATGAAGCAAGAACTTCCTGTTATGGTTATTTCGGATGAACTAACATTCATCCTTCTTGTTAGCCTCCGGCGGCGGTGATACCACAGAATGCCTGGTAATCGATCAACTCGTGTATGGTTGGGTTCTCACCACACAACGGGCATGACGGATCTTTCGGAACGTTGAATGTCTGGAAGGTCATGTCCAACGCGTCGTACATCAGAACGCGTCCGATCAGGGGATCGCCTTCGTCCAGGATCAGCTTCAGTGTTTCTGTTGCCTGGATCAGACCGATGGTACCAGGAAGCACGCCGAGCACGCCGGCCTCATCACAGCTCGGTACAGCACCCGGCGGCGGCGGTTCGGCGTAAAGACAGCGGTAGCACGGACCTTTTTCCGGATGGAACACGGTGGCGTATCCATCGAACTGATAGATACTGCCGTGTACATTCGGTATGCCGGACATGACGCAGGCGTCGTTGACCAGGTACCGAGTCTCGAAATTGTCGCATCCGTCGACCACGATATCGTAGTCCGCGATGATATCCATGATGTTGTCCGACACCAGTCGCTCTTCGTGCTGTACCACGTTGACACCTGGATTCAAATCGTTAATCGTCTCGGTGGCCGACAACACTTTCGCACGTCCGATATCGGACGTGCCGTGGATAATCTGACGCTGCAGGTTGGTCACATCCACCACATCGAAATCCACAAGGCCGATCGTACCGACGCCGGCTGCGGCAAGGTAGTATGCGGAAGGAGATCCGAGACCGCCGGTTCCGACGAGCAAGACCTTTGATTCGAGAATTTTAACCTGGCCGCGTTCGCCGATTTCCGGTACGATCAAATGGCGGGAATAGCGTTCCCGCTCTTCGGGGTTCAGCGCACGTTCTTTCGCCACTTCGTATCCTGCATCACGCCATCCATTGAAACCCTCCGCCATGGAGATGACATTGGTGTATCCCATAGCTTCCAGCGATTGGGCCGCGAGGGCGGACCGATTACCCCCCGCACAGTACAAGACGATGTCTTTGTTCCGATCCGGCTCCAGTGCCTCGATGCGCAGTTCGAGAAATCCTCTCGGAATGTGTGTCGCTTCCCCAATAAACCCCTGAGCGTATTCATCCTGCTCCCGGGTATCGATCAGGACGAAATCTTCGCCATTGTTCAGCTTTTCTTTGAGCTGTCCCATGGACATCTCTTTAACCTCGCCCCGAACCTTGGCGAGTAACTCCTGTGACGTTAACCGTGCCATTGTCATACTCCTCGGATCAAATTTTCAGTATGCAATTTTCGATTACCACTCACCCTCCTATGGAGGACATCGTTCGCTCCGGTTGGATGAACCCTGGATCGTTAATTTGGTGTCCCGCTTCTTTGTTTCTGACAGCTTCTACGATGGTTTCGGAGATGAGTTCGTCCGTAGCATTATTTCGTAAAAGTGCCTTAATATCGATCTCATCAAGCGAAAATAGGCAGGTCCTGAGCTTGCCGTCGGCGGTGATGCGGATGCGGTTGCAACTGCCGCAGAAGGGCTCGCTTACAGACGCGATCAAACCGATCTCCCCCTTGCCGTCCTCGAAACGGAACAAATCGGCCGGCTCCCGTTGATTAGGGCGCTTTATCGGAATCAGGGGCCACACGGAAGAAATCAGGTCGACGATCTCTTTACCGGACAGTACCTGATCTCGACTCCAGGTCCGATCCGCATCGAGCGGCATGTATTCAATAAAGCGGACCTGGTAAGGTTTCGACCGGGCAAGTGCGGCAAAATCGAGAAGTTCGTCCTCTGTGTAGGCTTTCATGGCGACCGCATTGATTTTGATCGGTAACTGGAAATGCTTCTCCGCTTCTTCGAGACCTTTTATTACTTCATCCAGCGCATCCCTGCGGGTCATCTCCTTGAATTTTACATCGTCGAGTGTATCGATGCTTACGTTGATGCGGGGCAACCCGGCTTTGCGAAGATCCTTCGCCATCTTTTTCAGAAGAAACCCGTTGGTGGTCATCGCCATGTCATCGATGCCAGGAATGTTCGAGAGCATCCGGATAAGTACCGGCAAATCCTTCCGTAGGGTGGGTTCCCCACCCGTCAGGCGAAGCTTGTTGATTCCGGTTTGCGACGCTATTGTGGCGAACCGGGTAATCTCTTCGAACGTCAGTATTTCCGCTCTCGGCATGAACACCATGCCTTCTTCCGGCATACAGTATATGCACCTGAAGTTGCACTGGTCGGTCACCGAAATACGCAGGTTGTTGATCGTTCGGCCGAAACCATCTACAAGTTTGTGAGACATAAAGAACCCTATACATGACCAAATAAGTAGACTTAGTAATATAAATCAAGCAAAAAAATATAGCTGGATAATTACATGGTCAATATACGTAGCATGGGGTAAGCTGTCAACGCATCATCAAAGGTCGGTTTGTCGCCGCCTATAAAAAAGCTGTGTGTTCTCGCATCCAATCTACATGACCGCAGTACTCACATTAATTCCAAGATCCCATCACCCCGCCGCCCATGACCATGCGGCCATTGGTTGTCATCTTGAAAAAAGCGTGCAGGGTTTCGTCGGAAGCTCCCCGTTGGAGTGCCTACAACCGGCATTTACCGATTGATGCACAAATCAAAATGACGCTCATTAACATGATCTACAGCCCCATAGCCTGCATATTGTGCAGACTGATCTCAATGCTGTCGAACGGATCGCCCGCGCAGGTATCCTGCTCGACTACATACCACCGCGAACCGGCTTCGCGGCAGGCATCGACAACGGCCGGCCAGTTAATATTCCCTTCTCCCACCTCGGCCATAACCTGCTCACGACCGACAATTGCCATGTCTTTATAATGGATCACCGGTGCTCTGCCTGCGACCCTGTGAATCCAGAAAGCCGGGTCTCCGCCTCCGTGCTGTATCCAATAGACATCGATTTCAAAAAATAGCGCATCACAGCTTTCCTCTATAAGAATAGCCAGGATCTGTTTGCCGTCCACCCTTTCCAGTTCCCAGGAATGGTTGTGATAACTGAAGGTAAAACCGGCGTCCCTGATCTTCTGCGCGATCGGTGACACGTCTTTCGCGAAACCGGCATAGTTTTGCTCGGAACGGTACCGGTCCGGCATGCCTCCGATGGCAAGATTCTCACAACCCCACAGCCGGTGCTCCTCCAGCAAGTTGTCCAAGTCGTTCTCCAACCGGTCGTAGGCCACATGAGTGGCGCATACATGCAGGCCTTCACTGTGTATCATATCCGCCAGCTCTTTCGCATCCACCGATCCGAGTGCCGACAGCTGGATATTCTCATACCCCATGGATTTTACCCGCTTGAGAGTCTTTGCGATATCCGCCGGTGTCCGAACGGAATCGCGGACCGTATACAGTGTCACCCCGATTTTTGTATCAGGCATTTCCATCTCCCTGTGATGTGAGATCCTTTAAAAATTTGAGCGATACGGCGCCTGCTATGACGAGGAGTACCGCGCTGCTGCGATACAACATAGGCAATCCCATAAATTCCACCAACTGATAAGCCGCGAACGGTCCGATGGCATTACCCAGGTCCGCCCAGTTAGAATACCAGCTCATTACCCGCGCCCGGGCTTGAGGTGGTGCCAGTTCCCCGGCGATGGCATCCAGCGATACACGAAGCGCCGTGCCGCCAAGAAAAATGACAAAAGACGTGACTACCGTCCAAAAAAGATTTAAACCCATGGACAGAGTTGTCAAGGCTATGGCTGTGATCGCGCCTGTGAGAATGATAAACGATCGCCGGTCATACCTATCCGAAATCTGCCCTGACCCTGGTGACCAAATCACTTCGATCAGATAACGGCCGGATAATAAAATGCCCGTCAGACTCGCCACCCCGACACTCAGAGATGCCAAATCTACCGTCTCTCCGAAGTCCTGAAGCAACAGCAATCCCAGTGTTGCCACCACCAGCTGGCTGCCTGCCATCCCATTGATACAGGCGGCTGCATACACTGCCCACAGCCGCCGTTTCGTTGGGTGCATTCGATAGTTTTCAGATGAATCGCCTTGACTTCCCGGGTCCGTAATAGAATGGGCTTCTATCCGTTCGCGTAGGATGGACAGAGCGCTGATGAACGTAAGTGCTCCGAACAATATGACGGTTGTCCCAAATCCGATGATATCCGTGAGGAGTCCACCGACCAGTACGGATACCACAGTGCCTAATCGTACTACCCCGCTGTAAAATCCCAGGTAGTAGCCGCGATTCGCGTCACCGGCGTTTCCCAGGGCCGAGAGATACCCACCCAACCGCAGGAAAGACCAGCAGAGACCCCAGAACAGGCGGGCGATCAGGAACGCGATGAAACCGGCATTCAAACCATAGGCAGTCGTCGTTACGGCCGCCAGGAACACGGCCGCCAGAAACGGTCCACGTACGCCGAATCGCTCCATTACTCGACCGGCCAGGGGGTTGGTCAGGAACCGTACGAACCGGTTGGCGCTGAGTAGGGCGCCGACCATCCACAGTTCCAGACCGAGTCCGGACCAGACGGTGGGCAGAACAGCATATAGAAGCGAATCGCCCAGCAGAGTGGCCGCTACCGCCAGGGATATGATTATCAGTTCGCGTGGGGGCAGCCGCATTAATCCTCTAATCCGGCGAAAGTCTGATGGTCGTTGTCCCACCGGCCGAACATCGGCTTCAGTTGCCCCGTTCCGGTGACGCCGCAGCCCCTGCCATCCTTCTTCGGATCTGAGTAGCGGTCGAACCAGGCTTCCAGTTCCCCTTGCAACATCCGTCTCTGTTTTGCATGACTGGCATCGTCCACTAGGTTGATGCGCTCATCCGGGTCGTTCCTCAGGTCGTACAACTCATGCGGACCGTCCGGATACCGGTGGACATATTTTCGATCTGAAGTCCGTATCATCCGTGTGTCGCCGTATTCATCGCATATGACAACATGATCTCGGCCTTCGCCTTCTTCTCCACGCCACAACGGAACCCTGGCGCTACCCGCCAGGGTTCTGTCATTCGGAATCGGGAGATCCAGATATCCAAGCAAGGTGGGCATGAAATCACAGGAACTTATCATAGCCGATTGAACAATCCCCTGCCGAATGCACGCGGGATGGCTCATCACGGCCGGAACCTTGATGGAATTCTCATACATATTGGGTGGATACGTTCCGTTGCCTTTACCCCAGAACCCGTGGTGGCCGAGACTGAATCCGTTGTCACTCAGGAAAATGACCAGTGTATTGTCCCGGATACCAAGTGCTTCCAGCTTTTCGAGAATGCGGCAAACATCCATGTCCATGGCGGTTACGGCGGCGAAATACCCCTGCATGCTTTCCCGATCCCCCATGTTTTTGTGCGTCAGCTCTCCTGCCCAGGGATGGATCGGTTCCTGCGGACATGAATCGAATGGACAATCGTCGTATGAGTCCACGATGTCCTGAGGGTGTCCGTCCCACGGACTGTGAGGTGCTGTGTAGTGGACCCCGAGATAAAAGGGCTGCCGATCCGATGCATTCCGGTCCATAAACGCCAATGCGTCGTCAGTGATAACGTTGGTGACATAACCCGGTGCCCTGATCGGCACGCCGTCCCGGATCATGGGAGCATTGTTGTACACCCCACCGCCGCCCTGATGAACGAACCAGTGGCTGAAACCATGCTGTGGAATCTGGCTGTTGCCGAGATGCCACTTGCCGCTCAAACCACAGGTATAGCCGTGAGCCGCCAATATGTCCGTATAAGCAATTTCTTCCTCGAGGTACGAAGCGGCATTCGGACCGGTGTTGCCGCCTCGGATCCAATCGTGAACACCGTGTTGGGATGCGATGCGGCCGGTCAACAAAGTTGCCCGGCTGGGGGAGCAGACTGGTGTGGCGACGAAGAAGTTGTCGAAACGCACCCCGGTGGCCGCGATATGGTCGATGCCGGGTGTACGGATCTCCGAGTTGCCGTAACAACCGGCAGCCCAGATGCCTTGGTCATCGGTCAGGATGCACACAATATTGGGTAGAGGTGATGGCATGCAGGATCCTTTATCTGTTGGATGGAATGAGGGGATGATACAGTGGATCGACCGATTTGTCACGCATAAAATTAGCCTGTCACCAGATACTTGCACTTGTGCAGGTCACGTCATATATTAAGCACTGGTCGTTGCATTCGCGCTATATAAAATAGGGAACGAGGTCTGTTATGATCAAAACCGGAATTGTCGGATATGGGTTTGCAGGGAGGTCCTTTCATTCCTACCTTATCGGCTTGGCGAAGGGTCTTACACTGTCGACCATCGCCACCCGGGATCCGGTCCGCCAGGCAGCGGCTCAGGTTGAGCAGGGTGTTGCCACCTGCGAAACTATCGATGACCTTTTGATGGATGAAGACATTCAGTTGGTGGTCTTGGCCACGCCCCACGACGTCCACGCTCCCATGGCCATCCAGGCAATGGACGCCGGCAGACATGTGGTCGTCGATAAAGTCATGTGCCTTACGGCAGGGGAGGCGGATGCCATGATCGCTGCCAGTGAGCGAAACGGTGTGATGCTCAGCGTGTTCCACAACCGACGGTGGGACTGGGATTTTCTGACGATGAAACAGTTGATCTCGGATGACTTGATTGGTGATCCGTTTCTCATTGAAACGGCTGTGTTCCGGTACCGCGGGTTACGCACCTGGCGGGCCAGCAAAGCTCAGAGTGGAGGGTTACTCTACGACTGGGGCGCCCATCTGGTGGACCAGGCTCTTCAACTGGTGCCATCCGAACCGATTACTGTGTTCTGTGATGGGCAGAAGCATCTATGGCATGGCGATACGGAAGACCATGTCAAATGTCTGATCCGCTTTGAAAACGGGACCATCTTTTCAGCGGAGGTAAGTAATCTGGCAAGAATTCCAAAACCACGCTGGTACGTGCTTGGGACACGGGGATCTGCAGTTAAGGTGGGTTTGGATCCGCAGGAACCGTACATGATGCGTGAGGAAATCGACGCAGCCGAAGAGCCGGCGGAGCATCGTGCGCGGGTGTCGACGGAACTGAACGGCATTGCCACCGAGATGACCCTCGATTCCGTACGGGGTAGCTGGAAGTCCTATTATCAAAATATTTCAGATGTGCTGAATCAGGGGGCTGAATTGACCGTAACACCGGAATCGGTAAGAAAAGTCATGACGGTCCTCGATGCGGCAACCGTCTCAATGGAAACAGGTGAAACTGTGAAAGTAGAGCGTAGCGTCGTGACCTGATCAACACGAAAGGATGGAAAGTGGAAAATCGTCGTATGGTGTTGCTGACCGAAGGCAGACTCGGCACGTTTTCTTCGAAGACAGCGACATCGCTGGTGCGTTACAAACGGAAGGAAGTAGTGGCGGTCCTCGACAGCACTCGGGCAGGAGAAAATCTGGAAGATATCATTGAAATAGGGGAAGGTATCCCTATCCTATCATCCATAGAGGAGACCCTGCCGTTAAAGCCCACGGCGCTTGTGCTGGCTGTCGCGACGGTGGGAGGATTCATCCCGGATGAGTGGCGGTGTCTTATCCGTGCGGCTATCGAGGGAGGGATGGATATCATAAACGGAATGCATGTCTTCCTCAACGATGACCCGGAGCTAAGTCGGCTCGCGACGGCGGCCGAAGTAGAAATTTGGGACACCCGAAAGGCACCATCGAACATTCAGATTGCACAGTATAAAGCGCAGGAACTTCAGAATCTACGGGTGCTTACGGTAGGAGCGGACTCCAGCATTGGAAAGATGGTGACAGCACTGGAGATCACCAATGCGGCGAAACAGGCCGGTTGGGATGCGGATTTTGTCGCTACCGGGC
Organism: uncultured Gemmatimonadota bacterium; assembly: GCA_964470965.1. Classification (GTDB taxonomy): domain Bacteria; phylum JAAXHH01; class JAAXHH01; order JAAXHH01; family JABIQT01; genus CAYYIS01. Next base: position 31,660 of record CAYYIS010000039.1, read on the forward strand.
AGATCGGTATGATGATCTCCGGATCAGGTATCGCGGTCGACGCGGTGGTGGCGGACTTTATATCTGGCGCCACGGAGTCTATGGTGCTGGAGCGAAGCCACCGGGAGATGCTCATAGTCGAAGGTCAGGGAACGATCGTACATCCCATGTATTCCGGCGTGTCACTCGGTCTGCTGCACGGTGCGGCGCCTCAAGCGTTGGTGCTCTGCCATCAACCGGGTAGGGCTCTGATGAGAAACGCGCCGGTAAGGATTCCATCCTATGCAGATCTCATTCACCTGCACGAGGAAATATCCCGCCCCCTTTTCCCCACCCAAGTCATCGCCATTTCGCTCAATTGCTCGGGGATGACGATGGAGGATGCCAGGAGGGCTGTGGATGAGGTGCACCGGGAGAGCGGACTGCCGGTAACGGACTGCATAAAATTCGGTTGCGATCCGATCATCGAGGCGCTCGAACCGTTTCGCACTTGAGCGGGAACGATAGATATCCGGCATTGCCGTTATCGATCAGGGCGTCCCTCGAACGAAAAACATAGGCGTCGGAGGAGAGATCTCCTTGACTCAATCTGCAGTAGTTCTCCAAGTAAATGAGGCCCGGGCTTTCTGTGTCGATGTATACCGGCAACTCGACGTACCGGACGAAGAGATTACACCGCTTACCGACTATCTGATCGATGCCAGCCTCCGCGGCATAGACACGCACGGCATACTGCTTAACCACATTTACGCTCAGCGCATTCGATCGGGGCAGATCGTACCGGGCCGACATCTCGAAATCGTACGGGAAACGGCTACCACGGCGCTGGGAGACGCCCGGCAGGGAATTGGTCAGACCGTGAGTGTGGAAGGGATGACGATGGCGATTGAGAAGGCTCAGTCGCAAGGCATCGGGGCGGTCACCGTCTTCAACGCGAGTCACAACGGGGCCATCTCGTATTACGCGCTCATGGCGGCGGAACGGGATCTGATAGGTATCGTATTCGGTAATTCTACGCCACGAGTGGCGCCTCACGGCGGGAGGAAAGGGCTGCACGGTACGAATCCTGTGGCATACGCCATTCCGGCAGGTCACAGATATCCTATCGTCCTCGACTTCGCTACCGCCGCTTCCGGCGCGGCAATTCGCCAGGCCGTGGAGGACGACCTCCCGGAAATACCGGAAGGCCTGGCACTCGATATTGACGGCAATCCTACCATCGATCCACAGGCGGCGTTCGACGGATGGCTGCTCCCGAAAGCAGGGCCGATCGGCTACGGTCTCGGATTACTTGCCGATGTAATGGTGGGTGCCCTATCAGGTGCGGCGTGCGGTCAGGATGTGCCGCAGGTGCAGGACATCGACTCCCCTTACCAATGCGGCGCCTTCATGCTGGCCATCGATCCTGGAGCCTTCATCGGCCGTGAAAGGTTCCAGGAGCGTGTACAGTACCTGATCGACAGCGCCCAAGCGATTCCACCCATGGACGGGTTTGACCGGGTACGGCTACCCGGTGAACGAGGGTTTGAAGAAAAGGTGAAACGCCTCGAGGAGGGCATACCGGTGCCCTATCTGAGCTGGAAGCAGATGATGCACGCATTGACGGCGTGTGCCGTGGACGTGGGAGAATGGTCCTCCGTCAAATAAAACCCGGTAAATACCTATGGATCCTGAAGTCAGCCCGACCGGCCCCGCCGTTCACACGGGGTCGGGGCCACAAAAACACCATTTTTCAGATTTCAGTGCATGGACGTGTGGTCCCGTCGCCAAGGTCCCTTTCCCCTCGGCCGGAACAAAGCCGCTATTGCCCATCACGGAACGCGTGCACTGATCCCATCCTTTGGGCAGGGCAAGGTTACTTCCGCCCGAATTCCGCCAGGGCTCCATCGGCCGCCTGACGCAAAAAGGTTAAGTCTGATCCCAGCGTGATCCACTGAAATCCCTGCTCCACCCTAAGCTTATTGGTTTCGATAGTGGTGGCCGCAAATCCACCTGGCACTCCGATCTTCTTCGCACGTGCCATGATCTCGGCGATCTTGTCCTGCACTGCCGGATGGACCATGTCGCCCAGATGCCCCATGGACGCCGCCAGATCACTGGGACCAATCAGGAACGCGTCCACGCCTGGTGTAGTGAGGATCTCCTCCAGATTGTCCACTGCCTCGGTGGTTTCGATCTGCACCATCACAAAGCCTTCGTCGTTGGCGGTACGGATGTATTCGGCAAGGTCGTCGCCCGTGACATTAATAAATTTTGGTCCCACACCGCGCAGTCCCATGGGTGGGTACTTGGCAGCCTTAACAGCCATTTCCGCCTGTTCCCGATTGTTGACCCATGGAATGATAAGACCTTCGGCGCCGATATCGAGGGCTTTCTTGATATGCACCATATCGTTCCACGGCACCCGCACCAGTGGTGTGATATCGCCTCCCCTGGCAACCTGAAGCATAGGTTCCAGTATTTCCACGTTGAGCGGCGCGTGCTCCGCATCGAACCAGATCCAGTCGAACGGCATCTTGGAAGTCATCTCGACGATGTCGAGACAGGGCGTGCCGATGGAAAGACCATAGGTAACTTCTCCGTTGCGCAGTTTTTCTTTAAGCTTATTTTTCATCGTTTCTCCTCAAGGGATAAATTTAAGCGAAGGGTGTATGGAATGGTGCCTGAAGAAAAAAGAGCTTGGCAGTGCTGTCAAGGTGTTTCTAAATTGACAATGTTTGTCCCTGGTGTTTTTCTCCAAGTAAACGTAAATATCAACGCAACCTGCAATCGATACGAAAAGGAAAAGTAATGAAGCGCCCCGATCGTTTTCAGTTGAGTGTCGATGATTACATCGCCTATCGCCGCGACGGTTACATCATCATAAGAAACCTTGTGTCCCAGGAGGAAATAGCCGAGATTCGGCAGCACACGGTAGACCTGATGGCGGGAATCACGGTCGTTGAGGGCGTTGAACCCCCGCCGGCTGATGCCAGTGAAGAAGAGCGCGGACAGCATTTTCTCCGCGTTCACATGCTCCACCGCAAGCACGAGCTGCACGAACGGTACCTGCTGCATCCCCGTATCTGCGATGTACTGGAGACACTGGTCGGTCCGGATCTATTGGCTTTGCAGACCATGCTGTTCCTTAAACCGTCCGGGCGAGAAGGCCAGGGTTATCATCAGGATTCTTACTATATTCCCACCTATCCGGATACGCTGCTCGGGTCATGGCTGGCCATTGACCGGGCGGATGAGGACAACGGTTGCGTACTGGTGACACCGGGTTCGCATCATGAACCTATCTATCCGGATGCCGAACGCCTGAGCCAGAACCATGTGGACGGCTCCATGCATGACCTGGCGGTGATCGAGGGGGCAAGTTCTTCGGTGGCGGAGGAAAATGGATTGACGCCCGTCGCCGCGAAATACGAAAACGGGGAAGTTGCGGCCGTTATGGATCCCGGTGACGTGATGTTTTTTCACGGCCACGTGCTGCACAGGTCGCTCAGAAACACCACGACTGATCGTTCGCGCCGGGCGTTTGTCAGTCACTACTGTAATGCCCGTTCCTGGGTGCCTTGGAACCATGGAATGCCCTTCGATGGACCATCGGGCAACCACCTGCATATCCTGGCGCGGGGCAGCACGCACCTTCCGTACGCATTGCCGAAATTCGGAAACCCGTGCGATGCACTGGCCCCGGGCAGTGCCCAGACCGGTGTCCAGCCCTGACGGTTGATGCTGTGGAGATGGAGACGAAGAATCTAGTTAAAGGGGGCGGGCGTTCTTGATCGGGATTAGGTGAGGTTGTAAAGATCTGGGGTGGCGCTTGTCGTACATCTTTACTTCTCTTGCTCACAGCTTGCGTTTCAATTGGCAGAGTTCCGGCGATTAATATAGAGGTGTCCGGCACTGATATTAGACGTAGCCATCCTTTTCACCATACACTCTGGTGCCGTTCCTCAATGCGTCTGAAAAAGCGTTTACCGGGTTGTCCGATTTCGGATAACGGTCGGCGTAGGTGGTGCCGTTTTCCAGCTTCAAAACGCCACGGGGACAGACTGCGGAGCACACCCCACACCCCACGCAGGAAGCCCTAACGATGTTTTCACCACGCTCCGCATAGGCCCGTACGTCAATGCCCATCTCACAGTAGGTCGTGCAGTTGCCGCAGGACATGCACTGGCCACCGTTGGTGCTGATCCTAAATCGGGAGAAGAAGCGCTGGAAGATGCCCAGAATTGCTGCCATGGGACAACCGAATCGGCACCAGACCCGGTTTCCAAGGATCGGATAGAATCCGACACCGATCACGCCCGAGAACAGTCCCCCTATATAAAAGCCATACCATTGCCTCATCAGCTCGGCCCGATCCCCGAAGGTCTCTCCCACGGAATTGCCGGCAATCCAGAGCGCGATGGTGGTGGCCGTAACGAGTATCAGAACCGAATAAATAACCAAGCGTTCTATTTTCCAGGACAAGGTGGATTTCGGGGTAAGCTGACGCCAGGGGTCGCCGAGGGTTTCGGCAAGGCCGCCACAACCGCATACCCACGAACAATACCAGCGCTTCCCGAAAAAGTAGGTCAGGATCGGGGTAGCGATGAATGTGGCCATGGCACCCCAGAATACCATGAAAGTCCCTAGCACGCCGGAACTGTTCATCAGATAATCGACCGTACCGGGAAACAGATAGTCGTATTTGAGCGGCCAGAAGTAGGTGAAATAAAACTCGGGTTCATTCAGTTTTCTCAAATACTGTGGTATTAGAAAGGCAAGTCCCGACTGGAAGAACATCACGGAAAATGTACGGATTTGTTGATACCGATTGTGGCGGTATTTCATGAACGTGCGGATGCCAAAAACAAGGATGGCCAGCGTGTACATGAAGCCGTACAGGAACCACTGGTCCGCGGGTTGCCCCGCCAGACTTCGTGCCAGGGGGTCGACCATGTAGATGGCCCGGTCCAGGTATTCGGGATACCAGTACAGGATAGTGTAAAATCCTGTGATAAAAATGCCCAGCGTCCAGCCGATTATCCCCCGGTGCATGGCGGCACTGAACATTATATTATCGTGCTTGATGCCGGCAGCTGTATCCTTGTATCCAAACCAGGAATACCCCATGGTGCCGAGAGACACCAGGCCGAAGCTGAGGAGAATTCCGGACCAGGTACCTGTCAGCGGCGAGCCGACCATCGAAACGACGAGTGCCAGAAGGCCAAGAGCGACGAGAACCGATGAAATAATACGTCCCGGATTTTTTGACATCTCCGGTTGGCGAAACGGTTCTTCAAACCCGAGGGCTTCTTCATCGTAGTGATACCCGATAGACTGGGTATCTATTAATGTGTTGGACTGTTCCCGGGCGGTCGCCTTCATAACACCTGCTCCTTCAATGCGCCCACGATTTCCGGCTCATACCTTCTGAAGAATTCAGGATCGAAATTGGCTTCTTTCAGGTGATCCAGCACATACCGGACGGGACGCTGTTCGACGATCCACCGTTCACAGACTTCATGACGGGCGCGCAGCCCCATGAAGTTAAAGCCGATTATGCCATCATCGGTATAAACGAGCCGTACGGCATGCTTCCGGTCCATATGCTCCCAAAAGAGGTTTTTCTCGCCAGTGACATTCAATCCCACCTGTCCATAGGTCTGGTATTCGAGATTCAGGAATTTCGCTGAATTGAACCATATACCGGGATCATACGCACGTACTTCTCCGGCGATGACATCCCCTACCGTCTCCCCCTGTTTCTTTCCGGTGTACCAGACCTGCTGGATCATGTTTTCTCCGCCATTTCCATTTCGAATTTCAGCACAGTCGCCGGCGGCATAGATGTCCGGCACGCTGGTGTGGAAAGATCGGTCCACCAGGATGCCTCTGCCTGTTTCGATAATAGACTCTTTCACCAGGTCGGTGTTGGGGGTAACACCGGGTGTCAGTCCGACCAGTTGGCAGTCTATCCGTTCGTTGAATTCCGTGATGATCCCGCAGGCTCGGCCATTACCGTCGTTTACGATCTCCTTGAGATTGGTGCCGGTGACCAGGCCGATACCCTCTTCACGAATGATATGGTTCAGCATTTGGGATTCTTCCGAAGGGAGTATGTTGTCCCAGTAGGAATCTTCCCGGATCAGGAACGTTACTTCAATGTTTCGGGAATGGAGCATCTCGGCGAGCTCAATGCCGATCAAACCACCGCCGACGATGACGGCCTGGCGCGTTTCTTTGACATTTTCGTATAGCAGGCGCAGGTCCATGAGGCTGTACAATCCCTGCACCCCTTTTAGGTCCTGTCCGGGCCAACCCAATTTATTTGATTTGGAACCGGTGGCGATGAGCAGTTTGTCGTATGACACCGCTCCGGAGTTATGCAGCGTCAAGGTTTTCCGGTCATGGTCGACACCCGTCACCCAGTCCCGTATCAAATCAAGCCGCTGCCGCTGCCAGAAATCGTCTTCAAAGGGTTTGGTCTGCTGAAAAGTCATGTGCCCCATGAAGACATACATCAGCGCCGGTCTGGAAAAATGGTGCGTGGATTCCCCTGATATTATGGAGATCCGCCAGTCAGGTTGCTTCCTACGGATCCGCATGGCCGCGGTTACACCTGCCACTCCATTCCCGATGATGACCACATGCAAGGGGCTGTTTCCTTTCTTTGGGTAGTCTGATAGTTTTCAAGATGACATTCGGAAACGGAAATGTCAATTACCATAAAAAATCCCCCGGGCGCCACAGCAAAGGGGATAGATGATATCGATGATTTATGTCTTACGATAACACCACGTTCGGAGTGGTCCATCCGATTCCTCTGTGCCCGAGGTGGTATCCGCAAAACGGGTCTGCTGATACTTTTACATACTAATGCCAGTACGTGTCTGGGATACCCCGGAAGATTTCACAAAACGCCCAAGATTCTAGACTGGCATCCCGTATGCACCGCCGTCCGAACACCATCAGGATAGGCGATTTCGTGCCCCGATACGACTTCATCAGTGCCTGGTTCTCGGAAAGGCGGATGGCTGCAGTTTCAAAGACGGGGCCGCGTATATGGGGAAATTTGTATCAGGGAGGCCCCGCCTCGAACAGAAACCCTTCGTCCTCCCATCATTCATATTGCCGCCGATGGTCCTTCTCAGTCCGAATATATGTGCTTTCTGTCTGCCCGCCGCGAGACGAATGGCTTTGGCAGTCCCAATTCCGTTCCGTCTTCGGCTGGTGATACTGGCATTCCTACGAAGCATGACCTTTAAAAATGATATTAGCCACCTGGTCCGTGGCTTCCAGAAGCGGCAGGTGGCCCGCGCCCTTCATCTCCCAGGTGTTGGCATGAGGCCATATGGCCTGCCAGAACCGGAGGGACCGTTTTACGCCACCGAAGGTATTCTCGCCATAGGCGATGTCGATAGGCATGGAAAGTTTACTGAAGGATTCTATGCCGTCGAGCGTGGCGAAAAGCTTGAGGTATCCGTAGGTCACTGAGTGGTCTATAGTGGCGAATGAATCCGTCAGGTCTGTGTTCTCCGTACGTTTCGCCTTGAGTGCCGTATTGGTAATCCAGCGCCCTACAGGATTGGCAAACGTAGAGACATACAGACACCAGCCCAAATTACCGTTCAAAAACACCTTGAAGTACCAGGGCATATATGCAAAGGGATCGATCACTATCAGACGATCGATCCGGTCCCCATGCTTCATCGCAACGAAAAGGCTTATGAGTGCGCCGCTACACATGCCGACCAGGGTAAACGGACCGTCATACTGCCTGTCCAATTCCAGAACAACAGAGTCAGAAATGGCATTAAGGTCCCATTGTTCCGGTGCCTCGGATGCGCCATGGCCCGGTAGATCGAGGCTGTACAACGTCACGTTTTCCGGGATAAGCGGGCGTAACGGATCGAACGTTCGATGACTCCCGCTCCAGCCATGAATACCCACGAATTTATCTGGCCCATCGCCATCACGCCTGATGTACACGGGAAAGGATCCTCTCTGCGTTCAGCATACCACTCCGGATGACCATATTCATTTCGGTAACGGCTGCGGCACCCGCACCGGAATTCATGCCCCGGCTCCGCCTGATACCCGCATGCCAAATTTAGGATACGGAACAACCACGACGCCCGGGTAGTATCCTCCCGTTATGCCCGCAAGGTTCCAGGCAATGCTTCTCATGGTCACCTGTTGATGCGGGACCGTAATCTGATCCAGGTGAGGTCTTGCTGCAATCGGACGATACAGCGGCAGAAATCGGTTGATCATAAAACACTTCTGCTGCATGGTTTGAGAACCTGAGGTACCTTTAGCGATGCTGCCACACGGCCTTCCGGATAACAGCTTCCAATGAGTAGCCGGCGGCCCGCTTTTCCCAATGCTCCTGATGTATTTTCTATGCCTCGGTCAGAAGGTGCCGGAGCGCAGCATCCAGCTCAGCATGCCGGAATTTGTATCCGGTCTCCAGCAACCTTGCCGGATGCATCCGCACACTGGCGAGCAGCATCTCCTCAGCCATTTCGCCCATTGCGGTTTTGAGCATGAACCCGGGTATATTAAATAGTGCGGGGCGGTGGAGCACGTTGCCGAGAGTTTCTGTAAAAACCCGGTTTGTGACCGGGTTCTGTGTGCCCGCGTTGACCGGTCCCCGAATCTCATCGTCCTGGATTGTATGATGTATTACTTGAATAACATCATCCAGCGTACACCAGCTCATGTATTGTTTTCCGTCTCCCAAAACGCCACCCAGCCCCAAGCGGAACGGCGGTAACATTTTCTTTAACGCACCTCCCTCAGTCGACAGCACGACCGGGAACCTGAGGTGCACAACCCGAATCCCGGCATGGACTGCCGGGATCGCCGCTCGTTCCCACTCGTTACAGATTTCCGCCAGGAAGCCGCTTCCGCCCGGGCTCACCTCGGTAAGGATCTCATCACCCCTATCACCGTAAAATCCTAAGGCCGAAGCGCAGATCAACGTTATGGGAGGGGCTTGGAGACCGGACAAAGCCCGGGTGAGTAATTTCGTTGCTCCCACCCGACTGTCCCGTATCCTTTTCTTTTTGGCGGATGTCCACCGACTGACGATGCTTTCTCCTGCCAGATGGACGACACAGTCAAAACCTTCCAGGTTTTCGGTCTCGATTTCATTTTTAGCAGGTATCCACAAAACATCCCGCTTTTTTTTCACTGATTCGGATCTTACCAGGCGGCTGACCTGTCCATGCTCCTTCTGCAACGACGGTATCAGTGATGAACCTACCAGGCCGCTTGATCCCGATATTAGAAATTTCATTGTACTTATTCTCCAGCTTTTCAACCTATCTCAATCTCAAACAATGTGGCTTAGCCTTCAGTCTCCTGAGTATGCTGGATAACGCTATACGCGTCATGCCACAGATGGAAACCATTGTCACGCATCTCCTTAATCAGTTAGAAGAATAATCCGATTGGATGCGCAGGGATATTTCAGGGACCACGACAAGGGCGCCTTCGCTGGAAAACAAATGGATCAATTCGTTGATTTCTCCCAAATTGAAATAGAAGGCTGCTCAAACGTCCACACTGGGCATCCAATTTCGGAACCCGAAATATGGCCCTGACGCTTTATCCGCATGTGGTTGTCGTGCGGAGAGAATCCGACGTATTGTGTACGGCTCCTCCACTCGTGTAAAGGCGGTACGTGCCAGGCAACCCGTCACGGGCAAGACCGTAATGATTCCACACGGAGACGGTGTTCATGCAGGGGCGCCGGAACAAAACGCCGTGGGGCAGGGGTCTATTTTAGAACCCCGTTTACCCTGAGGCTTACCGCATATACACAGATCAATATGTAGACACCGAATCCCATCACAACGCCTACGCCACCCAGGTCGCCTACTGCAGAACCGCTTCCCATGGTAACCTGGAAAACAAACGACAGGACATTTATGGCCAAGATAAAGATGAACAAAACCACCGCGATTCGTTTCAGGAAAAACAGGGTGGCGGTGGCTGTCAGCGTGAGGATGGTCAGGACTCCCCAAACAATCCAGTCCACAGCGGTCAGTCCATCGTAAGAAGAACGTAGCTCCTCACCGAAATTGCCCGCCCAGATCCCGTATGTCCTGGAGATCTCAAACACGGTTGAATATAGGAAATACAAGGTAAACGCCCAGAGTAGGGCTGGACGTTTGAACATCCACATAACCGGTCCCTGCCCCGCGTGTTCCTGCGTTTTTACCGTATCACCTGAACTTTCTTGATCTCCGGCTGCCACAATCCTGCCCGAATTCATTCTTCCTCCTTCATTCCTACAGTTTCAACCTCTGGAGGGTTCATTTTTTTCCTTGCGCAATCGTTTATGAACTTCTTTCACTTTGAAATCGTTCTCCATAACCTGCTTCAGGTGTACCATCCGTTCCGAAGTTGCCGATCGAAGCATCGTTTCTCCATGAATCCGGTCGATCCAGAAACGGCCTTCGTTCGCCAGCGCGTTCTGAAACTCTTCGAGGCGATCGTCCGCGACATGCTCGTAAAAATTCATGGTGAACATACGCCGCCGCTTTGATCCGCCAAAGGCGGCGTGTTTGGTGTTATGCCAGAACACAACGACGTCGCCCGGTTGCGTTTCGACCACCAGACAAGGGATCTCGTCCGGTGCGAGGTTCCAAGTGTCGGGACTGTTCCTGATTTCTTTTTCCAATCCATCCGAGAACGCATCTCCACAGTGGTGACTTCCCGGTATAATCCGGACGGCGCCTGTGTCTTCCGTTAGAGGATCCAGATAAAACGCTATTTTAATACTCGGGATCCGTTCTCCATTGTATCCGTCCGAATGCCATGCGGTATCTCCCACATACAGATTACCGTCCCCGCTGGTGTAGTTGAAATCATCGCCCAGGATGCCGGCCGCGATGTCGTGGATTCGCGGATCATCCAACAGGCTGCTCAGATACTCGTCCTGATCCGCGAAGGGGACGATGCACGACCGGGCCTGGCCGCTATGCGGATTACCGTGGTGTCCTCCGCCGTGGTTCGTCCAGACGCGTTCGAACGATTGGATAATACGGTCCACGCAGTCGGCCATGAGCCCCGGGAAATGCAGGTAGCCGAACATGTTGAAAAAATTAAGCTGCTCCTTCGTCAGTTGTGTGTCGGTCATTGCGTACTCCGTGGATGTTTATTCACTGAATTCTCCGTACCAGTTCTGTACCACCGTGATCATCGTTGCGGTCTTTTCGGCGGTGCGGGCTACGACGAACCCATTGCCGTCCGGTGTCACATCATACGCCGAGAAAAATGGCGAACCTCCTTCGTATAGATTGGTCCATATATCTTCACCAGATAACAGCGTTTTCGGTACATTGGGTCGAAAGACTTTTCCCCGGTCTATGGATACCGACATCAGGGTGTTGCCCTTAACGTAATACAGCTCATTGCCCGAGGGATGCCATCTCGGGTGCACCCCGCCATCTACCGAAATTTGCCACCGGCGGTCACCTTCGGGGAACGTTTTGACGTAAACTTCCCAGCGTTCCGAAATGTTGGAAACGTATGCCACAAACCGGCCGTCGGGTGAAAAGCGGGGCAGCAACTCATGGAACGGGGTCTGAAGAAATATAACCGGCTGGCTGCCGTTGGTCATGCGTTTGTACCACAGGTCTCTGCCTGTGGCCGGGTCATATTTGTAGTAGATGAGGTAGCGGCCATCCTGGGACCAGTCCGCGCCCCAGTATTCGAGTGGACCTGTTATGAGCGGCTGTACCATGCCGCTTCCATCGGCTGCTATATGGAATATATCGGACGGACCGAAGCGCCGCGAGGTAAAGATGATACGCTCTCCATCCGGCGCCCAGGTGGGCGGCCAGTCCATTTCCGGATCGATGGTTAAGCGGGTCATGGTACCCCGGTTCAGGTCATGTACCCAGACATCCGGATTGTTGTTCTTCCATGCTGTCAGGGCGATGCGGTTTCCGTCAGGTGAAAAGACAGGATTGGCGATCTGTTCCTGCGATTCGCCGATCAAACGCCTCACTCGACCGTCCCGGTCGATCAGGACCAGTTGCTGGCTTCCTGTGGTTTTACCCCGATAAACCAGTGTGCCGTCCTGGGAAACGCTGGGATGCATGCCGCCCACTGCGACCGGAAACGGAGCACCGGTTGCGGACACATCTGATGTGGAGAATGGTGCCGCCCATATGCTGATGTTTTCATCGAGGCCGTGCTGGTACAGGATATGACCGGTAGGTGAATAAACGGGGACCCGGATTGCCTGGCCGGCATTGGAAAGCACGGTGGTACGTTCGCCGTCTGACAGGATCTCGATGGCCCAGGAGCCATCTGTTTTCTCTACAACGAAAAGAAGGCTCTCCCCGTCCGGAAGTACGTGGGGATCGTAGAGGCCGATATCATTCAGTTGAGGGTCCGGTGGGATTAACAACTCCGCATGTCCACCTTGCGACGGGACGATGAAGAGTCCGGCGTCACTCTGGCTGAATACGATATCTCCGTCCGGTTTCCACGTTGATCCGCCGAATCGCCCGTCCGTTGATTCACAGACAATTGTCTCCGGGCCTTCCGACACCGGACTCTTTCGTAATATATTACCGACTATGTACACCACAAAATCACTGTCGGGCGACCAGGTCGGCCTGTTTTGTCCGTCAGTTCCCGGGATCTCATGGCCATCCGTCTTGTCCAGGTCCCGTATCCACAGTCGCCCCCGTTGGCGGTAGGCCACCCTGGTTCCATCCGGTGAGATCGCAGGACCATTCCAGGGACCGACTCGTCCTTCCATGGAGATCTGAAATTTCCGAACCGGAATCTCGGGCGGAACAAAACGGTAGTAGGCTTTAGACCCATACCACGCAGCGACCGCAATGAGGACGGTCATTGCAGCGATGAATGGCGATCGAAGGGATGTTTTAGGGGATTGTGACATGAACTGTGATAATGGCAGATGACTCGGGTAGAGGTTTAAAGATATACGATTCCCTATTCCCGAACCGTAGGATAGTCAATGCCAAGCTGCTCCAGATAGGTCTTATATTTCGTCGGATCGAAGTAGAATTTCTTCATTTCAGAGCGGAATTCGTCCATGATATCCACATTCAGATAAGCGGCAGGTATATCCTCCGCGCTTACGAACGGGATGTATTTCGTGACGTTGCCATCCTCATCGGTGGCCTGTTCGTTGTTGAAGTAATCCCAGGAAGTCTTCACCAGGTCCGGGTTCAGGAGCAGGTCGAGGGTGGTCATGGCCATGACTTTAGCGCCGGCAGTGGAGCCCTTGTGGGCAATCGGCGTGGCCATGGCAACCGCGGCGGACCAGTGGTGTCCAGGAGTACCCTGGACGTTCGCGGGATATCGCAGTGTGATGGTCGGCACTGCCCAGGAGATGTCGCCGATATCGTCCGATCCTCCGCCCAGCCTCGGTCCGGTTCTCGGTTCGGGGGCGTCGGCCACCTCCGTTGGAAGGCCGCGTATGGTGGAACCCAGTTCTTTCTGCAGAGCTCTCGCCAGTGTTTGATCGGCGTCGCTCCAACTGGGCAGACCAACCTCTTTAATGTTTTCGTAGGCGGCCAGCGCGATCGGTTTGTTGAAATGCCGGGGCCACGCGCTGCCGAGGATCCGCCAGGACACCTCTGTGTTGGTCATCATAGCCGCACCCCGGGCCACTTCGTTGCCGATTTCGAACAGCGCCTTGATGTGATCGTAATCGATTTCGCGGAAGTAATACCATACGGATGCAAGGGACGGCACCACGTTCGGTTGGTCGCCGCCGTTGGTGATCACGTAGTGTGTCCTCTGCGGCAGCCGAAGATGTTCCCGGCGGTAGTTCATGCCCGCGTTCATCAACTCCACTGCGTCCAGGGCGCTTCGTCCGCGCCACGGCGCACCCGCGGAATGTGCGGAATCGCCTGTGAAGGTGTACTCCACCGATACCAGGCCACTGCCGCCGCCTTCGCCGTATGATACCGCCAGATTGCTGCTCACATGGGTGAACAGTACCGCGTCGACACCTTCGAACTTGCCATCGCGAACAAAATATGCTTTTGAACCTAGCAACTCCTCTGCCACTCCTGGCCAGAGGATGAGCGTGCCGGACAAGTTCTCCCGTTCCATTATTTGTTTCAGGACCAGTGCTGCGGTCACATTCACGGCCTGACCGGAGTTGTGGCCCTCGCCGTGTCCCGGAGCGCCTTCGATAATAGGATCGTGATACGCCACCCCCGGTTTCTGCGACGCCTTTGGGATACCGTCTATATCGCTGCCGAAAGCGATCACCGGACTGCCGCTTCCCCAGCGTGCGAACCAGGCGGTAGGCATTCCCGACACGCCCTGATCCACCTGAAACCCGTTTGCGCTCAACATATCCGTGATGTACCGGGAGGTCTCGATTTCCTGAAAACCAAGCTCACCAAAACTGAAGATCATGTCCACCATCTGCTGTGTATGTACACGCATCATCTCCACCTGCGTCACTGCTTCCGCCTTCAGCTGTTTCAGCTTCTTGTCGCTACCCTGTGATGTCCCGGGCAGTAATAACACCAGCACACATAAGGTAGCAAGTAACATATGGGAATGCGGTCTCATGATCGGACCTCCTGTGTGGATAATCTGCAAATATTCCAGTTTGATAAATATAACCGCAGGCAGCCGGTGCTGTCAAGGCACGGTAAGGGCGGGGCTTGAGTTGATAAAAAACAAGGGCAATCCGGACGGACACCCGATAGACGTGATGTTCGGGCGTCGTCGTACCCATGGATTCTAATCGGCGTGTTCGACTTCCTTAGGGACGATGCCCGAGCTGGTGACCAGGCCCCGCGATAGGATGACGATCCGGCACGTTCACCGGTTAAAAACCCGTTTTTCGGCAAGCCGCCTGATCGAAAAAAACGGAAAACCTCCGGTGACCACCGTTGTGGTGGTTTACAAGTGAACTGCCAGGAATACGGGACGGGAGTTTGCTGGATATCTTCAGAATACATATCCCTCCACCAACCCCTTGCCCTGTTCGATCAAAGTACGGCTTTCAGCCTCTTTGGCTTCGATTTCTTTTTTCTTGGCCGCTAGATCGGGCAGCGCTTCGGCCGGAAACGCCATAACACCGTTGATGTCTGCGGCCACGATATCGCCGGGTCTGATTTCAATGCCGCCGCAGATGACCGGCACGTCGGCTGCCACCGGTCGAATGACGTTGCCGGGACCGTACAGGCATAAACCTCGGGCATACACGGGTAGCCCTACCTCCAGCATGCCCTCGATGTCCCGGCACCCGCCGTCGGTAACCAGGCCGGATAACCCCAGCTTCTGACACGCCAGGACGATCACATCGCCGAACATACTCAATATCTCGTCGGTTCCCGCGGCGGTGACCCACATGGCCCCCGGGGGGGCATCGTCCACCGGCTGGAATACATATTTCAGAATATCATCGGTCGTAGTCGGTTCCCTGCTGGGTTCATATTTGGTGATGACCGCCGGACCGATGGCTGTGCCCTTCACAGGAACGACCGGACGCACCTCCTGGGACATGGCCAGCTTGGTCCGGTCATAACCGAGGCGGGACAGGGCGTCTATGATCAGCGTGGTCGGTGCATCTCGGAGTTGGTCGAACAGGTCCCCGTTTGCCTACCCATGCAATTGGTTGTGTTCCAAATCTGGGTTCTGCACCAAAAGTTGGCAACAT
>CAYYIS010000040.1:0-44347 GCA_964470965.1 uncultured Gemmatimonadota bacterium
CCGGGGCCGGTGTGTTACGGCCGTGGTGGTACCCGACCTACGATCACGGATGCCAACGTGGTCCTCGGCTATCTCAATCCCACGCACCTGATCGGAGGGGAGCTCAGCATCGATGCCGAAAAGTCGCAATGTGCCATGCAGGAACTGGTTGCGGTACCGCTCGGTATTGACCTGGCCCACGCGGCCCACGGTGCACACTTGATCGCCGCGGCCAACATGATTCGGGCCATCAAGGCGGTGTCCAGCGAGCGGGGCAGGGATCCACGGGAATACACGTTATTTGCCATCGGCGGCAACGGCCCGTTGTTTGCGGCGACCATGGCGCAGGCCTTGGGCATGACCCGCATCCTGGTGCCGCCTTCGCCGGGCCTGTTCTCAGCCTTCGGCATCCTGTATGCGGAAGTGGAACACCACTATGCCCGCACATTGCGCCGGCCACTGCACGAAGCGGATCCGGCGGAGCTGGAGGCAGCCTGGAATGCGCTGGAGCAGCAGGCCCGGTCGCAGCTTACGCTGGACGGATTCCCGGTCCAACGACAACGCCTCCGCCGTGCCGCCAGCATGCACTACAGAGGCCAGATATTTGAGCTTTCCGTGACGGTACCATTAGGGCCGATAGACTGTGCTGCCATGGCCGAAGCGTTCGGCGAGGAGCACGAGGGCACCTATGGCCACCGTGCCGGTCCCGAGGAGCCGGTAGAACTGGTCAACGTCGAGCTCATAGGTCAGGGTCTACCGGAGCGATCACGTATTCCGGAAAAGCTTCAGATGGCGGAAGCGACCGTGGTGTGTGGTGAACGCAAGGCTTATTTTGGTAGGGACCACGGCTGGATTACAACCCCTGTAATGGGCCGTTCCACTCTGACCGGTGGTGTTGACGGCCCCGCTATTATCGAAGAATACGATGCGACATGCCTAATACCACCCGGTGCGCAGGCCGACATCGATGTGCACGGCAATATCGTAATTGAATTGTAAGAATCAATTGGAACGACTTCCTGCACGCCCGTCACCTACAATATCTTCCTGGTTCCCACGCAGGACGGCGTTCTTCGGGCGTCAGATCTATTCAGCCCATCACAGTAGAGCATGGCTCTCACCGATCTAAATCCCGTTCTCCTGTACCGTATACATTCCGTCAAGTACAGCACCGCGGCGTAAAGATCGCCGACTATTTTATGCCGAATGGTTAAATTGATGGTTTTTCCGGTTTTGGGGAGGGGGCAGGTGCCTTGTTGGCGGGGAATAGTGGACTTTTGTGCCATCGTGAAATAGCATCATGCCCACCTGATCATGATTGACATTGTATTTGCCATGCACTTCATTTCCAGTCTACGGATCAATGTGGTAAAATTATGTCACATTCGAAAATATATTTCACAGGACGAATCACAATTCATGCTCAAAAGGCCGTATAGTATGGTCCGAGGCGGTCATCACAGGATCCAACGGTTGCGGTTGCAGGGGAATGTCGACTGATTTTCAGGCAGTCATCGATCTGATCACCTCCCAACGCTTTCTGTTTGCGAATCTGGTGCCCCGCCTGTATCCTTTGGATGAAATCGAAGAGGTGTTTCGAACAGCCGCCGATAAAACAACTGGTGCCGTGAAGGAGCATGTGGTACAGGATGCATCGGCAAAAGACCTAGGAGGTGTATGATGAGCCGAAGCGGACGTGCGACTGTGATGACGGGCAAAAAATTCGAAGTGCGGGAATATCCGGTACCTGATACGGCACCGGGCACAGTGCTGATAAAGCAGGAATTGGCGGGCATCTGCGGCACGGACTTGCACAACTGGGAATTTCAGCGGATTGAGCACGAAGTCATACCCGGCCACGAGAATGTGGGCGTTCTTGATGTACTTGGAGTAGGTGTGAAAGAGGATTACCTGGGTAATCCGGTAAAGGAAGGAGACCGTGTCGTCCTGTCACCGGGTGTGGGATATGGTTTTCTGCCTTCCGAAGAGCAGCCTTATCTACGGGGCGGGTTCAGTGAATACATCTATGCATGGCACCCGGAATCCCTGTTTCTGAAAACCGATCTTCCCATAGAAGTGGCGGTGCTGACCGAACCATCCGCCTGTGCCGTACATTGCGTCAACCGTGCGAATATTCGGTTTGGTGACACAGTGGTGGTTCAAGGATCTGGGCCTATCGGGTTGCTTGTGTTGAATTGGGCACGGTTTTCCGGCGCAGCCTCTGTGATCTGCGTAGGTGGACCCCGTGGCCGTCTCGAGATGGCGGAACGGTTCGGGGCGGATCTGACGATCGACATCGCTGATGTGCCCGACCCGAATGAGAGAAAGCACCTGGTTCGGAAAAATACGCCGCAGGGTGCTGGCGCTGACGTGGTATTCGAGTGCGCCGGGAATCCCGCGGCGATCGTGGAAGGACTGGACTATCTCAGACGCGGCGGAACGTATGTGGAATATGGCCATTTCGTAGATTCCGGAACTTTCGAATGCAATCCCAATCAGATGCTTCTACGTAAGAACCTGCGCCTCGAAGCCGCCTGGGGCTTCGAATCCAACCACTTCATCCGTTCCCTGAGGATGCTCGAAAAACACGCCGATCTCTTCAAGGATTTTGTCAGCCATGTTATCCCTCTGGAGCGGGTTGGGGAAGGTATCAATGCACTCCATGCAGGATATCACCTGGACGGCCGCGATGCGATAAAGATTGCGGTCAAGGCGCACACGGGATAACAAGAGGAGAGATTATGACGTATAGATTAGAACCTGAAATGATGTACATGATGCCCATCCACTTCGGTCCGGGAATGGGGCCGCGGCAGGGCCCGAATCGACGCACCTTCGAATGCAAAGACAGTCCCAAAACCACCTCGGTATCCGTCAGTTTCCTGACCAACGGCGAACAGCTGGAGACGCTGTTGCCGGAAGGATTCGAGCTGGGAGCTGAACCAGTGGTGACGGTCTATGCCTCCTACATGAAGGAGATCGAGTGGCTGGCAGGACGGGGTTACAACGTTCTGGGTGTCACCTTTCCGGTGGAGTTTAACGGGACAGTGGATCAGGCGAAAGGAAATTTTTTGACGGTGCTCTGGGAAAACCTGACGGACCCGATCCTTACCGGCCGTGAACAACTCGGTTTTTCCAAAATATACTGCGAGTTACCGGACCCGCTCACATTTGAGGGGGACACGCACTGCACTGCCGGCTGGCTGGGATTCAAATTCCTGGACATGCATGTGACGAATATGACGCAGGTACATGAACCACCCGACGTAGCCCCTCCCGCACCGCCATCGGCCGGCGGCGTACCGGGAGGCACCCTGCACTATAAGTATATGCCCCGAACCGGTGAATGGGGTACGGCCGATACCGCCTATGCTGTGCTCACACCTGACTATACACCGAACCGTCGTGTGCTGGAGTGCCGGCGGGGTGAAGGCACGGTGCAATGGCACAGAGCCCGATGGGAGGATCTACCTACCCAATATCATATTATCAATGCGTTACATGATCTGGAGATCCTGGAATATCGCGGGGCGACCATTACTAAAACCATCGGTGGCAAAGATCTAAGCGACCAGAGGATACTTCGTTAGCAGGCAAAGACCCTTAACATCGGATGGTGAAACGAATGGATCGACCCGGTAGTGAACATAGGATATTTCACCGTAGCAAGAAAGATGCCTGGCCCCGTATCTCACATGGCAAGGGGTGCTATCTCTATGATATGGACGGCAGAACCTACCTCGACGCGTGTGCGGGTGTCCATGTGGTGAGCATCGGACACGGTGTCGAGGAGATCGCCGAAGCCATGGCGGAACAGGCGAAACAGGTCTGCTTCGCATATGGACAATTTATCAGTCAGCCTCAGATCGATCTAGCTGAAAAGATCGCGGGTATGGCTCCGAAAGATTTGAACCGGGTGTTTTTTGTCTCTGGTGGATCGGAGGCCACGGAGTCGGCCATGAAGATCGCCCGTAAGTACCATGTCGAAACCGGACATCCTTCAAAATACAAAGTCATCTCCTGCTGGCAGAGCTGGCACGGGAACACGGTCGGCGCGCTTTCCATGTCGGGCAGGTCGGCCTGGCGGAAGGACTACACCCCCTATCTGCTGGATTTTCCGCATATCTCATCCCACAGTACGGATGAGCTGGAGCGGGTTATACGGCAGGTCGGTCCGGAGTACATATCCGCGTTCATCGCCGAACCCATACTGGGTACCTCGTCGGCCGCTTTGGTGCCGCCGGATGACTATTTTCCGACGGTCCGTGAGATATGCGACCATTACAACATTCTCCTTATCATCGATGAGGTGGTCACCGGGTTTGGCAGGACAGGGGTTAACTTCGGAATCGACCACTGGGGCGTAACACCCGATCTGATGGCAACAGGAAAGGGCCTGAGCAGCGGTTACACACCGATCGCCGCGACCATCGCACGGGACCGGATCTATGACGCTATCTATGAGACCTCTCCGGCATTCGTCCATGGCCACACATATGGCGGTAATCCACTCTCCTGTGCCACGGCTTTGGCAGTGCAGAACTATATCGAAAAACACGACCTGATCGTCCGTTGCGCCCGGATGGGGACGTACCTGTTGGACCGGCTGATTCGGCTAACGGACCTACCTATGGTAAGTGAAGTACGCGGGAAGGGACTGTTAAACGGAGTCGATCTTGCGCAGGACAAAGCCACGGGTACGCCCTTTGACCCTGCCCTCGGCGTCACCGGCAGAGTAGTGACTAAGGTATTCGACAAGGGGGTGCTTGTCATGCCGGGTGCTCCCGGGCCCATCGACGGCGTGAATGGCGATCATGTCGCTATCAGTCCGCCGTTTACGGTGACGGAAGAGGAAGTAGACAGGATCGTTCAGGTACTGGGAGAATCTATTGAAGAAACAGCAAGAGAACTCGGAGGATAATCCATGCCGAAGATGACCGGCTACCGGTTTATAGCTGAGACGCTTCATGAGTATGGCGTCACGTCTGTATTCCATGTACCCTACATCCTTGATGGCGCGTTAATGGAAATGGAGAAACTTGGTATAAAGCGGGTACGGTGCCACTCGGAAAAAGCGGCAGCGTATATGGCGGATGGGTACGCCCGCGTGTCTCGCAGGCCAGGCATCGCCCTGGCACAGTCCGTAGGTGCGGCTAATATGGCGGCGGGTCTTCAGGACGCCTATCTGGCCGTGTCCCCGGTGATCGCCATCACGGGGCGATGGGCGCCCACGTTCCTCTATCGCCATGCTTATCAAGAGATCGATCACCGTCCGCTCTACGATCCCGTGACCAAATTCAACGCATACGTGGATACCATTGAAGACCTACCGCTTATGCTGAGCCAGGCTTTCCGGGAGGCTACCACCGGTGCGCCGGGACCGGTTCATCTGGATTTCATGGGCCTGGCCGGTGAGGGCGCCTCGGATGCGGAGGCCGATCTGGAAGTGATGGCCGAAATTCCGTTCAGGCAATACCCGGCGTTTCGTCCCGAGCCGGAGAGTGAACACATCAAGGAAGCGGCACGGATGATCGTTCAGGCCGAACGGCCTGTGTTGGTCGCCGGAGGCGGTGTGACGGCATCAGTGGCACAGGCGGAGACATGCAGGCTGGCGGAGATGCTCTCGATTCCCGTAGCCACCTCATTGAACGGCAAAGGTGCCATCTCCGAAGATCATCGCTTGTCCGTCGGTGTCGTTGGTACCTATTCCCGAAAGTGCGCCAATGAAATTGTAGCCGAAGCGGACCTTGTGGTCTTCATCGGCAGTCATACCGGAGGGCAGGTGACCCACTTCTGGCAGATTCCGAAACCGGGTACCCGAACCATCCAGATCGATATCGACCCCTCGGAAATCGGGCGCAACTATCCGGCGGCGGTTTGCCTCCAGGGTGATGCAAAGATTACGTTACAGAGGCTGATCGATGCCGTTGAGCCCCGGGGGGCGAACAGCCTGTGGACCAGTCGTGCACAGGAGCTGGTGCAGGTCTGGCGTGAGGCGCATGAACCGTTACTCGTCTCCGATGCAGTCCCCATTCGGCCGGAGCGTCTCTGCCGGGAGATCACGAAAATCCTGCCTTCCGATGCCGTCCTCGTATCCGATACAGGCCATGCCGGTATATGGACCGGATCGATGATCGAATTGACACAGCCCGGCCAGACCTACCTCAGGTGCGCCGGTTCTCTCGGCTGGGGGTTCCCGGCCGCTATGGGTGCCAAGTGCGCAGAACCGAACAGGCCGGTAATCTGCTTTACAGGCGATGGCGGATTTTGGTATCACATCGGCGAACTGGAAACGGCAGCCCGGTTTGGCATCAACACCGTGACTGTTGTGAACAATAATCGGTCGTTCAACCAGTGCAAAGGGGGTTTTGAATCCGTTTACCTAGATCAGGCTGGCGGTGATTCCGGTGCGCTATGGGTCTTCGAGGATGTGAATTTTGCTGAAGTGGCCCGTTCCATGGGATGCCTGGGCATCCGCGTGGAGGATCCTTCGGAAATCGGCAGTGCGCTGGACCAGGCCATAGGGGCGAACAGGCCTGTGGTGGTAGATGTGGCCAGTGACATGGACGCGATGGCGCCCACGGCGTACGTCCCGGAGTAGGCTTTATTCCTCCGTCCAGCAGGTCTCGGTGTACGGCTGTCTCTGGAACAATTTCCTTCGTTCCGGGTTCGCCCGCTCCAACCATTCCGACGGAATTTCCTGGGTATACCGGTGGGGTGGCCCGGCTTCTTTAAAGATATCGATTGCGAAGATGCGGTAGGGTTGGGGAGAATTAAGTGGTTTTGGCGCTACAGCGTGAAACATACGGGCATTGATGTATACCATGCTGCCCGGCGGCATCTCAAGTGTCTGTTCCCGGAGTTCACGGTGGGCCTGGTCGTCAAAATCACCGGCCAGTATCCGATCGGGCGTCACGTCCTTATGCGGGGAAATTCGGTGGCTGCCGGGGATAACGGAAAGGCTTTTGTCACCACTGGTGAACCCATTGGGGTAGTACAAGATCTGGATGTAATATTTTTCCCGCTCCTCGAAATTGACCGGATTTTCGTGAAACCAGTGATGGTGGTCTTGGTGAAAGCCGATCGGCCCTGAACCCCTTACCGAGACATTTAGCGCTGAATGGCAGAAATGATATTCCGGACCGATGGTCGACGTGAGGAGATTCGTCACCAGAGGATCGTCGATAAGGCGGTGCGACCAGTATTTCCTTGCATTCCACGGCCTGGTGAAACAGTTGTGTGAATCGCTGCGGCGGTGTGTTTCGTCCGACATGCTCAGGAAATGGCGCACCGGGTCGTATGCGAGTACTTCGTCGATGAGTCCTGTTCGTGCCTCGTCGATAAAGACATCAGGATATGCGATGTATCCCTGACTGTGAAAGGCGGCTATATCCTCGGCGGAAGGACCGAGGATTCGAAATAGAGAATCGCGGTTTACCATCAGCAGGTACCTATGGTGGAAAGTGAAGGTCGATGTCTGGGTCAGGAAGGATTCCGGTATCGTCCCTCGGCATGATAGAAAGCGGGTGAGCCGCCAGGGTACCTGCGTCCACAGGCAGGACTACACCGGTAATCCAGCGGGATTCATCACTGGCGAGGAACACCGCGGCCCAGGCCACATCCCATGCGGTGCCTTCCGTACCGAGCGCGTTTGCCCTGCGGCGCATCTCCCGGTGGGATTCCGACAGTCCGCTGGTCAGGGAGGCATTGAGATGTCCGGGGGCGATGCAGTTGACGCGAATGTTATCCCTGCCATGCTGAATCGCCATGTTGCGGGTCATGCCGATGACGCCCGCTTTGGCGGCGGCATAAGAAATGTTACGGGACCAACCGGCGCGCAGGCCATCGATCGAGGACACATTGACGATGGCGCCGCCGCCGCCTTCGATCATCATGGGGATCGCATGCCTGCTGGTGAGCATAACACTCTTCAGGTTTATATCCAAGACAGTGTCCCAATCCTCTTCCTTCACATCCACTGCGGTGCCCGGCCGGCTGATACCCACATTGTTGAACAGGATATTCAGACATCCATATCGGGATACCGCCGCATTCACCATGGCCCGGCAATCCTCCTGCCGGCCCACATCACCGACAAAGATCGAGGCTTCGCCGCCCTCTTTCCGGATCGTTTCCTGTGTTTTCAGAGCGTTGGCTTCATCGATATCCATGAGAAGAACCCGGGCGCCTTCCCGGGCGAAGAGGATGGCGATCGCCTGACCGGTACCAGCAAGAGCACTCTTTGTGCCCCCGCCGGTCACGATGGCTGTTTTATTTTTCAGTCGAAGACGTGAACTGGACATAAATCACTCATACCTCGACAGGGTTTCTTCCACTTTGGTTATCATCTCCAGTACAGCAGGCCGCCCTTCCCGGTTGGCCTCGACCGCACGCCGTATGGCGGGCGCGAGCTGGTCCGGCGACGCGACTTTCTCCGCGTACGCCCCCAAACCTGCGCCTACATCGGCGTATTCACCGGTCAGGCGATTGCTGTTCCACCGTTCCGAAGCGTAGGCCATGTGGTGGTCGTAGTGCGTCATGACACCGTTGTTAAGGATAACTGTAATGATCGGAATCTCGGAGCGGACAGCCGTTTCAATATCCAGTCCGGCCATACCGAATGCGGCATCGCCCATCACGTTGATAACCTGCTTTTCCGGAGCAGCGATCTTCGCACCGATGGCCAGTCCTAGCCCGTAGCC
Source organism: uncultured Gemmatimonadota bacterium (assembly GCA_964470965.1). Classification (GTDB taxonomy): domain Bacteria; phylum JAAXHH01; class JAAXHH01; order JAAXHH01; family JABIQT01; genus CAYYIS01. The sequence goes on from CAYYIS010000040.1 coordinate 8,682, forward strand.
CAACTGAGTGGATGCGCCCCAGCCGATGTAACCGCGGGGTGTCACCGTCTCCCAGAAAGGTGCCAGTTGCTCGCGCGGGTACCCGGAATCGTGGGTAATAATTGTAGTTGCACTGTCTACCGCCCGGGCGATTTCATTGAACACCCGGTACGGACTCATGGGTACTTCGTCCGACTGAAAATGCGAAGACCACTCCCCGATCCATTCCTGTTTCAACCGTGAGATCTCCGCCGAGACTCCTTTCGTATCTCCCCGTCCCCGCTCGCCCAGTTGCCTCTTCGCCTCTTCGATCATCTGCTGCAGTACCACATCGGCATCGCCCATAGCACCGTAGTCAATCCTGTGTTCCCTATTTACATCTTCGAGAGAGATAATCGACTGTGCCAGCGTGACTCCCTTTGGGACCGGGACCTTGAAGCCGGAGGTCATACTGGTGCCGATACCGAAGAAGAAATCGGTCTTTTGCATGAAACGGGCCACCATTAGAGAGCAAGAAACCGCGCCGGTACCCAGGGACAGTGGATGCGTTTCCGGGAAGGCGCTTTTGCCGGCCAGGCTGGTCATCACCGGGATGTTCGTCAGCTCTGCGAATTCGATCAGAGCATCGGTCGCTTCGGCGTAAAGCACTCCCTGACCGGCGCTGATGACCGGGCACTCCGCCCTGAGCAAAGCGGTGATCAGATCTCGAACATCCTCAGGAGAGGCACCGCATTTAAATGGTTCTACGGGCGTATAGCCGAAAGCCTCGTCCGGAAATTCCTCGGTGCTCACATCGGAAGGAATCTCAAGCATGACCGGTCCCGGTTTGCCCTGCTTGAGGAGGGTGAACGCTCTGCTCATCATCTCCGGTACGCGGGCAGCCGATGAGATATTCGATACCCACTTGGTGATACCCCGGTAATTTTCGACCGATTCGAATGAGAGGCCCATGCCCTGGCGGGACCTCGGCGGGCCGCCAGGAAGCAACAGCACCGGTACGGAGTCGGCGTACGCCTGGGCCACGCCTCCGAACGCGTTTTCCGCACCCGGTCCCGTCTGCATTATGAACACACCGATGGTATTGCCGTTCTTGATTCGGCTGAATCCGTCCGCGATGTTCACTCCGGCCCGTTCCTGACGGCACAGGATGGGACGCAGTCCTTCCTTGGCACAGGCATCAATCAGGGAATGGTTCGGAAAGCAACTGAACCAGTCGAGCCCTTCGGCTTTCAGTATTTTTGCAATTGCAGTGTCACCGGTCATTGAATGCTCCTGTGAGTAATTTGGGTATGGTCACATGAGTAGTATAGTGGAGGTATTGTTTATGTCAACTGGATACCGGAGTTGATAAATCGCAAAATCATATTATGTTATAAGGTCATGCTAACCGTTCAATTGATATGCTACTGTGATACAATGGGAGAATAGATCCTATGCTTACCCAGGAAGAACGCTGGCACTTCGACCTCAAAGGCTACATGGTCGTGCGGCAGGCCGTGCCGGAGGCGGACATCCGGGCGATGCGGAAACAGATGGAAATCTGGTACGAGGCTGACGGGAACGGTGTCGCGCTCCATCCGCCCGTACGCAGCAACCATGCGCCGAACAAACCATGGTGGATCTATAACGTCCACTACTATGACAACGAGGTTTTTCAGCGGCTTACAGTCAATCGGGAGATCCTTCGGGTAACGAGGGGCCTCACCATGAACAAGCCCCGGCTCTATCATGTGGTGGCTAACCGTTTGACGAAAGAGACGGATGAAACCGAACTGCACGGTGGATTTACCGGGGGCTTCAGAGAGCCGAATGTAGGTTATCAGGTGGCCAATGAGGAAATTTTCTGTAGCTTTATCACTGTCGCTATATCTCTGGTGGATGTACCCGCGGGTGCCGGTTTCGTCTGTATTCCCGGCAGCCATAAATCCAACTTCCAGTATCCGGAAGACATTACCGTGAACCACGGGCCGCCCACCGTAGCCAATATCGCGACGGCAGCGGGTGATGTGGTCTTTTTTGCCCCCATTACCCGGCAGGGCGCCCGACGCTGGACGGAAGATGATCCGAGTATGACCGTCTTCATGCGGTATATCCACGCCGCACAGTTCCACGCTCAAGACGATGGGCACTGGCCGCCTTTCGAAAAGCAGAAAACCCGCCTTTCGCAGGCGGTCTACCAGCTGGAACAGCGGGACCACGGTCAGCGGCAGGCCCTCTACGATCTGATGGCGCAACAGGACGAACAGAAGGGGGCGGGCTGATGGAGATGGAATATCCGCACAGTGGCATCCGGATCGATTCGACGCTTACGGAACAAGAGAAATGGTACTTCGATCTGCACGGATTCCTGGTGCTCAGGCAGGCCGTACCGCTGGAGAATCTGAAGGAGCTTCAGGATGTCGTGCAGGGATGGATGGGCTCAAAGCCGGAGATCATGCCAGCCCCGGCCACCCTCAATCATATAGAACACGGCGCAGTTATTCAGCATCCGCAATACGGCCATAGTGCCTTTGAGAAATTGGCTCAGCATCCACCCATTCTGCGCATTTTGATGGGCCTCATGTGGAACAGACCACGGCTGTTCATCTCAGGAATTCAGATTCAGAGAAAGCGCCCCGCGGACAGAGACGCAACGATGCACAAAGACCACAGCGGCTTTGAATTCCCCCCCGGCTTCCGTAACCCCCATAACGACTACCAGGCTTCTGGCGGTAAGATTTACTGCAACTTCGTCAATGCTTCTTTCGCACTGGCGGACGTGCCGCCCGACATGGGGTTCGCCTGCGTACCAGGAAGCCATAAGTCGGAAGTAAAGGCCCCGTCTACGATAAAGATGATGGACGATGACAGTCCGGCCATAACGTTTCCGCTGAATGCCGGCGACTGCATCATCTTCTCCCCGAACCTCATTCACAGCGCTAAACCCTGGGGCGCTGACCATGATCGGATCACCGTGTTCAACCGGTACCAGTTCAGCTTCTATTTCAATGAAAATCCCGGGTATCCCATAGAAGCGCATCGGGATAAGATTTCGGAGGAACAGTATGAGCTGGAATCGGTCGGTGTCGAGGAAAAAACGGTGGTGCGTCGGTTGCTTGAGGCGTTGTAGGCAGTTGAAGGGCCCTACTATTTCATGCCCTTAATCCCGGTCGCGGTGCCGGGATCCCTCTCGGGTCGCCAACGAACTGTGAAGCCGAGGATGTGCCGAAGACACCGAGTCCTGAAATCCGCCCGGGAGACGACGCTTTAAGTTTTTCACAACCTGGTTTAAACCAGTCAATAGAGGAACAAACAATGGATAATACCCAGTCATCATTGCACATCGCCCTTCCCAAAATAGACATAGGCCCCTTCCTGGCAGATACCGCATCTGACACCGGACAGACCTGTGTAGATACTTTGCGGGAAGCCTGTCACGGTCCCGGATTCTGCTACCTGGAGAATTACGGTATAGATCCGACGCTGGAAAAAGAGGTTTTCGATGTAGCACACCGATTCTTTGCACTCCCTGAATCGGACCGGCTGGCCATCAAGAACACAAAAAGCGCTCAGTTCCGCGGTTATACGCGGCTTGGTATGGAGGTCACGAATAAGAAGCAGGACTGGCGTGACCAGATCGATTTCGGCCCTGAGAAAGCGACGGTGCCGGTCGGACCGGGCGATCCGCCATGGTTCAGGCTACACGGCCCCAACCAGTGGCCGTCTGCCGTGCCTGAGATGCGTGAAATTATGACATACTGGATGAGGCTGATGGCATCCCTGGGCACCTCGGTCATGAGCGCGCTTGCACTCGGGCTCGGCCAGAGTCGGGATTATTTCGACTATCTGGCGGGGGATGAGCCGGAGTTCCTGGTGAAAGTCATCCGGTATCCGCATGTCGAAAATGAGGCATCCGATCAAGGTGTAGGCCTGCATCAGGATTCGGGGCTTATCACGTTCATTCTTCAGAGTGAAGTGCCGGGACTGGAAGTTGGCATGGACGATAAAATCGTTCCAGTGGCGCCCATTTCCGGGACCCTAATCATGAATCTGGGAGAGATGCTGCAGATGGCTACCGGAGGCTATCTGAGGGCAACCAAGCACAGAGTCATCATGCCGCCTGCCGGAACCGAACGTATCTCCATCGCCTTTTTCGTCAACCCTGCTCTGGAAGCAAAGGTAGAACCAATCCCTCTGCCTCCCGAACTGAAGGCCCTGGCTCCCGGTGGCGAAAATCCGAATCCCGACGACCCGGTCTTCACGGTCTACGGTGCCAACAAGCTTAAGTTCCGTGCGCGGTCCCATCCGGATGTGGCGGCGATACATTATCCGGATTTGGCATAAATTCTTCATAGGGATTCTGTGATGTGGTACCGGGCTCTTGCGACTGGGTCTATGGTTGCTTATTCTAATACCCGACGTGCCCGTTCTGGACGGCCGTTATTTTATTCCGGCTTACTTCGCTTCAGTTCCGTATTCCTGTGAAACGACTGTCGTCGAACGCGGCATCATTTTCGCCTTCGAGCATATTGGCGGCTTAAAGCACCGGTATTGAGATTGGGAGTCTGTGAAAACCGAATCGAGGCGTGGGGAAGACTTCCGAGGCTCAAAAACGAAGATCACTCCGCCCCTTCGATCTGAATCAGTCCGTCCGCGGCAGCGACCGGCGCCGGCTTCTTGCGGAGAACTTCGTTCATGCTTCCGGAACGGAAACCTTCCAGATCCATGGTCACGTAGGAGTAACCAAGCTCTTTGAATCGGGTGACGATGGCCTCCCGGTTTTCCAGGATGTTATTCAGATCGGAGAGTTCCGCCTCGATGCGAGCGGTGTTGCCGTGGTGGCGGACGCGGAATTGATTGATTCCGCAGGATCGGATAAAGGCTTCGGCCTGGCCCACCTGGCTCAGTCCTTCCACCGTGATTACGTCACCGTACGGAAATCGGGAGGACAGACAGGCGAGAGAGGGTTTGTCGGATGTGGGCAGGTCAAGGCGCTCTGATAGGGCACGCACTTCTTCCTTGCTCAACCCGGCGTCCATCAATGGACTGCGCACGCCATGTTCACGGATCGCTACCCTGCCCGGCCGGAAATCAGAGGCATCATCTACGATGCTTCCTTCGCATATGTAGGCAAGGTTTTCTTCTTCGGCAACAGGTTTCAGCTTTGTATACAGCTCATTACGGCAGTAGTAGCAACGCCGGGGATTGTTGGCCATGTAGTCGGCATTGTGGATCTCTTCGGTATCGATAAACCGATGCCGCACACCTATCCACTGTGCCAGTACCAGCGCATCGTCTTTCTCCGCCTGCGCCAGTGACTCAGATACGCCGGTCACGCCCATGGCCCGCCCGCCTAGGACATCAAACGCCACTTTCAGCAATAGCGTACTGTCAACGCCTGCGGAAAAGGCGATCAGAGCGCTGCCCATGCCCCGGATATTTTCCCGAAGTTTCCGGTATTTTTCGTCCAGCGTAGCGCCATCTATTTTGTTCATTGATTTAACTTTCTATTACCCGGCTTCTTGGCCGGTCACATCATATTGTTTTCGACTTGGTAGTATTCATGAATGGATTCCAGGAGTGCTGGATGAGGATTGGCCTGGAATCGGTGGGAACGGATCAATGCATAGGCGTCTTCGAGCGAATATCCCATATCTTCATGCAGGTAACACATCACAATTGTGACGGATCTGGAAATGCCGGCCAGGCAATGGACCAATACCCGCCGCTCCTGCGACGCGTTCCTCAGCCAGTTGACGGCGAGGCGTATGTGGTCGTGTTTCAATGGCATCCGGTCTTCCATAGGTATTTTCAGCCGGAGTATGCTGGGCGGCAATGAATAGCTGACCTCGCTAGCAAGATCCAGTACCGCGGTTACATCATTGGCTTGCAACGCCGACAGGTCGATCGCGTCGTCATAACTTCCGATCGCAATTCGATCCAGAACAAAATCCATGTACGGCCCCTAAGTCATAGGGTAAATGGTGAAACGACTCAATTTATCTGAACCCGGCAGGCGGGACATCAAACACCACTGGCTAATAGAGAAACGGGTAATGACGGTAATGGGCTTGTTCGACCGTGATTTCCCTTGACAAAAACTTTCAGACACCCCATATAAATGCCCGAAAAGATCACCGTATAATACATCAGAAAACACACAAAAACAAAGATATTTTTCAGGAATTCAGAGATTTCACGATCTGCAATGGATTCGTTCAGAATGGAGTTTCGGGGCACATGGCTGAAAGCACGACACAGGTCGCGGAAGAAGAGAAAGCGCCGGTAAACGTTACGCGCATATACAGCGGGATCCAGCCGACGGGTGAAATTCATATCGGAAATTATCTGGGCGCCATCAGGAATTGGGTCCGCCTGATTCCGCGGTACGATTGTATCTACTGCGTGGTGGATTACCATGCCATCACGATCGAATATGATCCAGCGGGGATGTCTGCAGCGATCGTTGACACGGCGATGATCGGCATGGCCTGCGGGCTCGATCCGGAGAAGTGCACTCTGTTCGTCCAGTCCGATGTCCCGGAAACGACGGAACTGGCCTGGGTATTCAACACGGTGACTTCCATGGGCGCGCTGGAACGGATGACGCAGTTCAAGGACAAGGCTTCGCAGCATCAGCGGAATATCAATGTCGGCTTATTTACCTATCCGGTACTTCAGGCCGCGGATATTCTGGGTCCCAAGGCAAACGGCGTTCCAGTCGGCGACGATCAGTCGCAACACCTGGAAATGACCCGGGAAATTGCTCGCCGTTTTAATTTTCAGTACGGAGAGACGTTTCCTGAGGCGCAGACCCTGTACAGCCCGGCACCCCGTATTATGGGTTTGGACGGCCAGTTCAAGATGAGCAAGAGTCGTGATAATTTTATTTCCATGAAAGACGAGCCCGACACAATCCGGCAGAAGCTTTCCACCGCCTTTACGGACCCGAACCGCAAGCGGCGTACCGACCCGGGTAATCCGGACGTGTGCAATATATTCACACTCCACAAGTCCTTTTCAACCGAAAATCAGATCACGATGGTCGATACCGAATGCCGGAACGCAGGCATCGGATGTGTGGATTGCAAGAAAATTCTGTCTGACAATATTATCTCGGAAATTGACCCGATTCAGATGGCTTACCACAATCTGGCAAAAAAGCCGGACGACATTCGGGACGCCCTGAACAGAGGTGCCAATCGCATTAAGGCGCTCGTACTGGAAACACTGGATGAGGTCAGAACGAAGCTTGGGTTGCGGGCGTGATGGAACATCCAGACCCTGACCAGCGTTTCATACTGAGATATTAACGTACCTGACTCACAACCCAGAAAACATGAATGGCTACAGAATTCTCTCCCAAATCCCGTATGGTCGACAGGACCAGTGACTTTCAGAAACGGACTTCCAGCTATATATGGATTGCGTTTGCTGTCACGCTTCTGATGCATCTCGTAGGCTTCGGCTGGGTTCTGTACTCCGGTTATCTCCAGATGCCTGAACCCAGGGACAAGGTTGCCATCGTTCCCTATGAAAAATTCCCTGAGCGTGAAGAGCTGGCGCTCGATATCATGAATGAGCCGAAAGAACTGGTCGATGTACCGGATCGGCTGGCCATACCGGAACCCCCGCAAGAAGACACCCCCCGAATCGCCGATAAAAATGCGATGTCCAGGAATCCTGTCGAAAGTGAGAACCTGCCCGAAGACGATCCGTTTTCCAAGGGGCTGCAGCGGGAAATCACAGTGATGAACGATCCTGCCGCAGTAGCTCAGCATTCGGATCCGTCCGGCGGCACCAGGATACTGACACCCCGGGTCGGAGGTGTAAGGGACTTCAAACAGACGGATGAGATCCCGTTGTGGAACCCGGATATGTTGCTCAAGCAGGAGTATCGCGACGGAAAAGGAAGGGAGGACAGGGACAGGGAACTGGATCTCGCGGAGGCTCCGGATCTTGTGGACCGCGATCTCGTGGTGGTGCCTTTGGACGACCTTGATATGCGCCCTGACCGGCACAAGGTGACCTATGAGCGCCACAAGTCCTTCGATTTCACGATCGGTCCAGGCCGCCTGAATCCTTCGTATGAAAACAAGTTCTCTCTGGCCAGAGATTTCGGTGATTTCTCTTTCAGTACTGTGGCATGGGATTACGCTCCGTACCTCTACGAACTCCGGGAGCGCATCCGACGGCACTGGTACCCGCCTCCTGCCTTCAGGATGGGCCTGTTAAGCGGCCGTGTTAAGGTAAACTTCAAGATTTTTCCGGATGGCCACCTTGAGGATTTCCAGTTCCTGTCGCGTCGGGAGCAGTATGATGAAGGATACCAGTCCCTTAAAAAATCGAGTCAAAATGCTATCTTGGCTTCCCTCCCTTTTTTCCCGCTACCGTACGACTTCCCCGACCCATTCCTAGAGATAACCGGCACCTTCTATTACCAGATCATAGGCGAAGAACAATAAGGCTCCGTCCCTCCTCCCTTTTTACCTACGGAACATCCTGAAAGATGCATTCCGTCAATAACCCTATGTTTGTGCATCGCGAAATCCAAGCCCAGGTTGGCAATCTCACATTGAATCGCAAGGTGGCGCTGAACAATCGCCTGTTGACTCTTTTGATTGTTTTACATTTTCTTATTAAGAGATATTGCCAAATACCGCAGGGGAGCAGCGTATGTCTTGGATTTAACCTGTGGAAATTGCTCGGTGTATCGAAACTTCAGTGAAAAATGATTAACCCTAAAGGAGCCTCCGTGCAACACCCAACCATAAACGATATCCACAGAGCCCGGAAGGTGATCGACGCCTACCTCCAGACTACGCCCATGTTCCGGTGCCCCGGTTTCAGCGATATGCTAGGGCTGCAGTTACACATAAAATATGAAAATCATCAGCCGATCCGATCCTTCAAAATACGGGGCGGTGTGTATTCGATGTCTTTGCTGGATAAGGTACAGAGAAGGCGTGGGGTGGTTACGGCGTCCACGGGAAATCACGGGCAGGGAATCGCCTACGCGGGTGGGGTCATGGATATACCGGTGACGGTAGTCGTGCCGAACGGTACGCCCGATGTCAAGAGCAACGCCATCAGGCACCTGGGCGCCCGGCTGCTTGTCTGTGGCGATACGATCGCGGACGGCTTCGAACATGCGAAGACGCTGGCTGAAGAAGACGGTCTGGTATATATAGAAGACGGTGAGGATTTCGGTCTGATGGCCGGCGCCGGGACGCTTGGCCTGGAAATGATGGAGGCTTTACCGGATGCGGATGTGGTCGTCATTCCGGTGGGCGGCGGCAATCTGATCGCCGGGGTAAGCGTGGCTATTCGGGCCGTTTATCCATCGGTGCGCATCATCGGGGTACAGGCGGATCAGGCCCCTTCGGTGTATCTTTCCCTCAAAGAGGGTAAGCCGGTTACAACCGATACCTGTGCCACGTTTGCAGGCGGCCTGGCCACCACCTACCCGGGCGGGTTGGCGTTCGATGTACTCAAGGACCACGTGGACGAAATACACCTCGTATCTGAAGAGGAGATGAAAAAGGCCATCCCCGTCATTTTCGAACAGACCGGCTACATCGCCGAAGGCGCGGCGGCAGCCGTATTCGCGCTATGCATGAAGCAGGCCTTTACCTGGCCCGAAAAGCGTGTGGCAGCCCTGTTTTCGGGCGGTAATCTGGGTTTGGGATTGCTGCGACAGATTTTATGAATGGCGGATTGTCGTATTCCTCCATTTTGCAGCCTCTGTTTTCTCAGGTTTTCGATTCAATCCCTATACAGAGTCTGGATCAATTGAAACACGTGGTTTTACGACAAACCCCAAAATCACGATGGCGTGTTAACGGAATCATTCCGGAAATCTGTCAATTCATCATATTTTCTTGACCTGAACCGTCCCAGCTTCCATATTTCCAACATATAAAAATAATCCGACTAACCATAGGAGTCTGAACCATGAAATTAGTCTCGTTTCTTTCCCCCGACGGTGATGCCCGGGCGGGTGTGTGTATCGGTGACGGTGTCTGCGACGTTTCGGCGCTGGCAGCCGCGGTGGGCGTGGAACTCCCGACTAATATGACGGAACTTCTGTTCGTGGATGAAGGGCTTGAAATCACCCGGAATGTTGTGCAGCGGGTTAATGATTTCCCCACTCTGAGCCTCGAACAGGTCACCTTGCTGGCGGCGGTTCCCTTTCCGGGCAAGGTCCTTGCCCTGGCTGGGAATTATCAATCACATATCCAGGAAGGCGGTGAGGCGGCGGTGGAAAAATCTGGCATCACGCCGCGAGTGTTTTTGAAGCCCGGCACATCCATTATCGGAACCAACGAGCCGATTATCCTGCCGCAATGGTCGCAGACGGTGGATTATGAACTGGAACTGGCTATCGTCATCGGCGATGAGGCTAAATACGTGGACAGGGAAGATGCAGCAGACTATATCGCAGGCTATGCGGTCTCCAACGATGTCTCCGCACGGTCACTCACCATCGCCGAGGGACGTGGGGAACGCCCCATGGACGACTTTTTCGACTGGCTGAACGGCAAATGGTTTGACTCCTTCGGTGCCATCGGACCGTATCTGGTCACCGCCGATGAAGTAGCCGATCCGGATAACCTCAGGATGAGCCTGACGGTCAACGGAGAAAAGCGGCAGGACGGCAATACTAGCCAGATGATCTTCAACTGCTCCGAAATCGTGTCCTTCTGCTCTCACCTGATGACCCTGGAACCAGGTGACCTGATCATGACCGGTACTCCGGCCGGGGTGGGCGCCACCACCGGCACCTACCTGCAGGCCGGCGACGAAATAGAAGGTGAAATAGAGAAATTGGGTACGCTCCATAACGTCGTGGAAGAAGAATAATGGTTTCAAACACCGATCTGTGTGTTGTGAAGCTTCGGTCCGACGAGAGGATATCAAAAACGTTGGCGGATTTACTGGATCCAATCGATATGATGTCGATGCATGAATATACGCTGCCGCCGAGATCGGATGTGGAGCTTCATTATCATGACTTCGACGAATACTGGCTGTTCAACGAAGGCCAGGCGACGGTCACATTGAACCTGCCGGTTGGTACCACAAAGGTATATCACCTGGAGCCGGGCGACCTCGTCGCCACGGTCCGGGGAGTGGCGCACACGTTGTGTGCGGATCACACCCTCCGGTACACTCAGTGGAATGGTATGATCAGACCGGATGCGCGAACCGGCCACCTGTTGAGGGTGAAGGATAAAGGCAGAAAGATGAATCTTTAAGTCTGTTCAGCGTCCCCCGGCGTTTCTGCGTGAGCTCGGATAGCTGAAAACAGGGTATTTTTAAAGGAGAATCCATGAAATCAATTCGTCTGTTCTGCACCTTTTTCATAGTATCCGCTTGCCTGATCCTGCCTGCGCAGGCCCAGGAAAAGGCCATAATGGGCTTCTTACCAAAGGATTTGGCACAACAGCAAGAATGGGAAAAAGCATTCCGGGCGGTGCCGCATCCGGATTCGTTGCGGATGTACATGCGGTGGATTACCGAAGAACCTCATTATGCCGGCGGTCCCGGCAGTAAGAAGGTAGCCGACTATGTTCTGGCGAAGTTTCGTTCCTGGGGTCTGAACGCGTCCATCGAGACATTCGAAGCCTTGTTGCCAATACCCACGGAACGGCGCCTGGAACTGCTGGAACCGAAGCAATTCACCGCTAAGTTACAGGAACCGCCATTCCTACAGGATAAAGATTCCTCGGATGAAGGCCAGCTTCCTGGCTACAACGCCTACTCTGCAGATGGAGATGTGACAGGCCAGCTTGTGTATGTCAACTACGGTGTACCGGAAGATTACGAAGTGCTGGATAAAATGGGTATCGACGTGGCCGGCAAGATCGTTGTCGCGCGGTACGGTCGCAGTTGGCGTGGAATCAAGCCGAGATTGGCCGCGGACCGTGGCGCCATCGGATGCCTCATTTACTCGGATCCTGCTGACGACGGGTATGTGCAGGGCGATATTCTGCCGGAGGGACCTTACCGTCCATGGGACGGCGTTCAGCGGGGCAGCACTATGGACATGCCCACCCATCCCGGTGATCCGTTATCTCCTGGCTGGGCTTCCGAGGCCGGTGGGCGAAAACTGCCGATATCAGAGGCGAAGACATTGGTAAAAATCCCAGTGATGCCGATTTCTTACGGTGATGCCATGCCTCTTCTGGAGAACCTGCGCGGCCCGGTGGCCCCGGCGGATTGGCGCGGCGGACTGCCTATCACCTATCACGTGGGGCCCGGGCCTTCGAAAGCGCGGCTCACACTCAAATTCGACTGGAGTTCGCGCCCCATCTACAACGTGCTCGCCCGTATCGATGGCAGTCTGTATCCGGATGAGTGGATTATCTACGGCAACCATCATGATGCCTGGGTGAGCGGCGCTGCTGACCCGACCAGCGGGAATGTGGCACTCATGGAGGTCGGCCGGGCATTTGGGACGCTCCTGAGCCAGGGTTGGCGTCCCAAGCGTACGATTATACTGGCCTCCTGGGACGCCGAAGAATGGGGTCTGATCGGTTCGACCGAGTGGGCGGAAAAGCATCAGGCGGACCTGCGGGATAAGGCCGTGGCCTACATCAACACAGACAGCAACAGCAAAGGTTGGCTGAACGCAGGCGGTTCCCATTCTCTGGAACGATTCGTTACCGAAGTGGCGCGTGACATAACGGATCCAAAAACTGGAGAAAGCGTGTTGGCCGCCGCCAAGAAGCGCAGGCAGTCCCAAGCCGCGACCGAGGAACGGAAGAAAGAGATCGCCGGACGTGCAACTCTGGCCATTGGCGCCCTTGGTTCCGGATCAGACTATACCGTATTCATCGACCATCTGACCATCGCGAGCCTGAACATGGGTTACAGCGGTGCTGCACGCGGTGGCGTATATCATTCTGCCTACGACTCATTCGACTGGTACACCCGCTTCAGCGACACCACATTCGAGTACGGACGTGCGCTGTCCCAGACCACCGGCACCGCGGTCATGCGACTTGCCGGCGCATCTGTACTCCCGTTCTCGTTCATTGAATCAGTGGAAACGGTGAGCGGCTATCTGGATGAGATAGAAGAAACCCATGGAGGTATCGCCGATGCCCCGGCCCTTGATTTTGCCAGTATGAGGAGCGCGATCGATGCGTACCGGGCGGCGGCGCAGAGATATGAATCGGCTGTTCAGGCGGCGGTTGGCAAAGGGGATTGGGATATAATCGCAATGCAGAAGGTGAACACCATTCTGTACCAAACCGAAAGGGCCCTGGGCTACGAAAAAGGCCTGCCCAAACGCGGATGGTACAAACATCAGATTTATGCCCCCGGTCTGGATACCGGCTATGGCGTCAAGACCATCCCAGGTGTCCGTGAAGGTATTGAACGTAACAACTGGGACGAAGCCCGGACCATGATAGAGGTCGTCCAGGCCGCCTTGGCCCGCATCGCGCAACAGGTAGAGTCTGCGGCAGTCATTTTAGAGACATTATGAATCTTCTTTTTCCTGGCGGTACCGTTTTTGTGGGACGACATCTTGTGACTTCGACACTAGATGCAGGACATGCGGTCCTGCTGTTTAACCGGGGCTTGCCCGTCCAAGGTCATTTTCCTGCGTGGAACGTCTGACTGGTGCTCGCGATGGGGGGCTGGGTGGCCTAAAGGAGCGACACTGGGATGGGTTGATCGGAACTTCAGGTTACACTACGGTCCCTGCTGGAAATTTGTGCCTCGGTCAGGGGAGGTCGTCACCGTTTCGTAGAGATAGATGATGACTTACTGACCCCTCAAAAAAGTGCAGCCGTCTATTGAACTGCCCATGTGAATACGGGATCATCAGACGCAACCAGGATTCTACGTTGTGAAATGCATCCGTGCTACCTCGAACGGCCTCGCGTATCGCCCCCTGCTCGACACCATCGAAGCCACGCTTGTCCGGTACCGAATCCGGTCGGACAATAACCCATGGCAGATTACACCTCCTCGTTAAAAAGAGCAGGAATTGCGCGACAAAGGGAAACGCTAGCATATGTTTCGGCAGGATTTCATCATACGCATGATCAGGACGTTCGTAAATGCCCTGGTGCTTCTGGTGCGACTGAAGAAGGAGCGGCAGCCCGAGGAAGCGCGGTGGCTGATCAGTCAGACGTGGGAAGACCTGTTTGGCCTGCCCATCGAGACCATCAATTCCCTGTCTGAACAGACACTCATGGCCATGGTCAAGAATACCACGGTCCTGAATGTGGATACCTGTGTGATGGTGGCCAGGCTGTACAAAGAAACTGGTGAAATCGCAGCGCTGGAGCAGAAGGAAAAGGACCGGTACGCAAACTTCCTCAAGTCGCTGAATGTTTACCTTGACATAGCGCTTGAACCATCCATCAGCAGGAAGACATTCCGCCGTGAATGTAAGGCCATGCAGAACGCGGTAGACGGGCTTGTTAACGTACATCATGAGATCGAGGATCTGGCGCACAAGCTGGGGCAATACACTCTGCCGGTCGAGACGCAGAGACACCTGTTTAGATATTATGAGAAATTTGGTTATTTCGGCCGGGCCGAAGACGTGCTGTACGACCTTCTTGAATACGACCGTGGAAACGCCGAATTCGTTGATGATGGGTTTCATTTCTACCGGCGTTTGCTGAAGAAAGATGACGATGAACTCCTGGCCGGCAATCTTTCCCGCACGGAAGTGGAGGAAGGAATTAGACAGCTCGAAGGAGATGCCATCTGAAGATTAGTGCGCATTGATACCCAATGGCTTATCCATTTAGCCCCTTGGTTCTTCAATTATCACTTGGTACATTCAATCGCTGCGAATTTGGCGGACCCGCTGTTGGAACGTTGTAACCTGGCGTCGTCTGCCCGCACGTTCTCCCTGTTGCGGCAATGCAAAGGTACGGGGTCACTAAACTTCGTCGGTAAATACACTTACCCTTACTCTCCTCCATGTTTCTTCAGCAACGCGGCCACTTCTGAATGTCCCCGCCGTTCCGCCCGTGCCAACGGCCTGGACCATGCTGCACCGGCCTTGTTTGGATCGGCGCCTTTTGAAAGGAAATGGGAAACGAATTCCATGTTGCCGCGACAGGCGGCGATACTCAAGGGTGTGGACATCTCCGCTTCATCCACTGCGTTGATATCAGCCCCGAATTCGAGCAGAAGATCAGCCGTTGCCAGGCCTGCCGCTTGAGATTCAGATGAATCAGCCAGGTGGTGCAGTGGCGTCTGGCGCTGCCAATTGGGAAGGTTTGGATTCAATCCCTTTTCCAGCATTGTCCTGGTCATGTATCCCGGACTGAACAGGTAGGACCGGCATTCGGTAAGCACCTCAGGCATCGGGAAGTTGCGTTTGATCAGCATGTCGAATATGGCTTCATGGGCTGTGGTCGATTCTCCCTTATCCGCTTTCCGATTGTAGCCGCTGACAACTGCGGTATAGGGGGTGGAGAGGTATTCGATGGTTTCATCGGAAAATGGATCCGGATCAAGCGTCAGGATCATAGCGATCATTTCCAGGTTGCCTTGCTGAATGTATCCCCAGGCATTGCCCGGAATCCCTCCATAAGCGTACATCAATCCCCGCATGGCATCCGAATGGGCCCTGCCCGTGGGCGTTCCCGAAGAATCGACATACCCGTTGGGGTTCGCCCCCGCTTCCAGCAGGAGTGCCGCAATCTCTACATCATCATTGACCGAAGCTGTCATAAGTCCCGATCCGTAAGGATGCGCCGGGCCTTCCCTAAGGTTGGGGGCCGCTCCGTGTTCCAGGAGAAGCCTCAACATTTCCTGGTCACCCCTATCCACCGCAGTGGATAGGGGACGCTTCTCCAGAGTGTCTCCATCGTTCGCCAGAGCTTCGCATCCGGCGAGGTAGCACTTTACGGCATACATATCGCCACGAGCTGCCGCCAGCGTGATGGAATCCTTAGCGCCGGCATCGAGAAGCATGAGCCCCATTCCTGCGGCCTTGTCGCCGCGAAGCATGGACCACCGACCTTCCCAGTAGCCATGGTGCACGGGGCGGAAACCCCTGTGATTGGTTGCATCGATCGGAGCGCCCGCGGCCAGAAGTCGGCGTGCCACGGTGCTACATTGCTTCAAGACGGCCCTGTGGAGCGGTGTGTCACCATCAGAATCACGACCGTGGACCAGGTCAGGGTGGGCATCCAGGAGCCGAAGCGCTTCCTTTTCATCTTTCGCCTCGATCGCTTCATGCAGTCTCGGGTCTGCATTGCCATTGCCAACGATGCGTTCTCCCAGATAATCGGCTACTGCCCCGTGCCCACGTTCCTGTGCTATTTCGATCAGATCGGTAACCATCTCGCAGGGATAAGCCTCCCACAGAACTTTCGTAGCCTCCAGGGCACCTTCCCGTGCCGCGAAATGGATGGGGCTGATATACCAGAATTCATTTCTGGCCCGATCAGGATCCTCCATCAGATGTCGCTTGAGCGTTTCCGTATCGTCCCGGATTGCCGCACAGATCATCTCCCAGGTCACCTGGCCGGTTTCGGTCTTCTCACACCAAACCGGTTTGATCATGCCTGAGATCACGTCTTCCGGGTCGCGTTTCCATACGATAGGCGGTTGCTTGTTTCCCATAGTGTGTTCTCCGATCGTTCATTTACATAGGGGGACGTTTTTACGCAGAACTTGACCCAACATGCGCCAGAGAGGTCCTTTCAGCCAGTCAAGAGCGTCGTGCAGCCGTTTGCGGGACGCCCATCTGCGGACCAGCACACAGAGGGCTTGTAATACTCGAGGGATATGTCTGGGATAATTTGCCGTTCTCAAAAAAAAATGTGGAACGATCACCGTTCCACATTTCATCTTTATTTTACCGCAGACAGTACGGCCTACCCCCCTAATTCTTGCCCCATGTCCGCTGTGCTGCCGAAGCAGACACGTCGTGCCCATGCCACCACCCCACTCACCGTGTACCACGTTACCAGGAACGCCAGGCATTCCAGTGTGAAACTGTGGAATTTGTAAAACAATTCAGCGACAATGATGGATGTAGCCATGGCTCCGGCTTCCGGTAGAAGATGGAGCCGAAACCCCTGCTTGTGAATCAGGTTGAACACGTTTGCCTCTCTTGTTGAGTGAAATTTGGTGTATGGGTATGCCTTGAAAATACCACAGGTGATCAGTTTTGCAACGTTAAATCGATATTTCGAATATCAATTCGCGGTTTTCTCTACGAGGCGGAGCGCTGCCGTTTTGATGGTAGTGAATCGGTCCCTGACCCGATTCACGGGTGTTTTACTAGATCAGGTTGGTTCTGTCTCCGAGGACATCCGCGAGATTCTGTGGACGTCAACCCGGCACCTTGCCCGGGATGACGTCTGTATTTCACGAAAGGTCGGTAAGTTATATCTTCCCCTCCGCTTCCCATTTCGTGAACAACTCTTTCTGGTAGGCTATGGATGCTTCCTTGTCCACCGTAGCGTTCTTCCCGAAATAAACGAATCCGAGAGCCCGGCGCGGACGAGTGGAGGGATTGGGGTCTGTACGGTGCACCGTCATGCAATGGTGAGCAATGACGTCGCCGGGGTCAACTATGGCGGCTTGCTCCAGTGCTGTATCCTCCGGACCGAAATCGACGATTCCCTGGGAGAAACCGAGCACGTCGCTCATGGCGTGCGGTCGCACGGGTTTCCGGTGGGTACCGGTGATGTAACGCATACATCCGTTTTCCTCGTCAGCCCGGTCCAGTGCGATCCAGAAGGTCATAGCCGAGGGCGGCGTCAGCATGAAGTAGTAGCCGTCCTGGTGCGGCGGCGTTTCATTGCCGATTCCCGGTGCTTTGCCGAAAAACTCCACCCCACGCGTCTCGATCTCGTCTTCAAGAAACTGACCGGCCAGCTCGATTAACAGGTCACTCGCAGCCATATCTTTGAAATACGGATCGTGTTCATCCATTCGTTCCAGGCGGAACAAGGTGGATGGATCGTTCTTGTCCTCGTACATCACCTCCGACGAGGAGAGCGTCGGCAGGACAGACTCAATATAGCGTTCAAGGTTGCGATTGATATCGCCGATTGCGTCTTCTCCGATGAAACCACGTAGGATGGAGAATCCGTTTTCGTCGAATATGTCTTTGGCCTGCTGGAAATTTAAGGACATATTTTCTCCCATTTGAATCCCTTTGAATTCATTGCAGAAATTGGCCATGGTGCCGGCCCGTCATGCCCGGGCGGACTGTGGATCAGACCGATGGCGCAGGGTCTGGATTCCCTTACTGATACCGTCGGGGTGCTTGAAGATAGCGGTTGCCGCCACCAGCACGTTGGCGCCGGCATCGACCGACCGAGGACCGGTCGTTTCGTTGACACCGCCGTCTACTTCCAGGTCACACGCCGAGTTTCCGGCGTCGATGCGGTCCCGAATTTCCCGTACCTTATGCAGCACGGAAGGGATAAATTTCTGACCGGAAAATCCGGGATTAACGGTCATGGCCAGCACCATGTCCAGGTCGGCGAATACACTGTCCAGCGTGTGGACCGGCGTTCCTGGGTTCAGGGCCACTCCGGCTTGCTTGCCGTGTTCCTTTATCTGCTGGATCACACGATGCAGGTGCGGAACGTTTTCTTGATGGACGATGATAATATCTGCCCCTGCATTGACAAAGTCGCCTATGTACCGATCCGGGTTTTCGATCATGAGATGAGCTTCGATCAGCAGATTGGTGTTCGGACGAAGCGCTTCGATCACCACAGGTCCCATAGAGATGTTGGGGACGAAATGCCCGTCCATCACATCGACATGAACACGTTCGGCGCCGGCGACTTCCGATTCTTTTACTGCGTCTTCCAGATTGGCAAAATCCGCGGACAGGATCGATGGGGCTATGTGAATCATGTAAGCTGTTCCTCCTCGGGTGGAGACAGATGCGAAGATCAGGAAGTGGGACGGTCCAGGACTCATACTGAACGCCCCTTGATGGGCTGAATCATATGACCGGGAAACCCATCCGGATCATCGCATAAGGGAATATCCATTGAAACTCGGTTGCGCTATGGCTGCCGCCACTGGTGCCCATCTTGCTCCAGCAGGACGTTCGCTTGCTGAGGGCCCCATGAACCAGCTGGATAGGAAGGTATGGGATCCGCCTTTTCATTCGCCCACTGTTCCAGAACCGGCATCACCAGCCACCAGGCTATCTCCACTGCGTCACGCCGTAGAAACAGCGTGGCGTCGCCACGCATGCAGTCCAGGATCAGCCGTTGGTACGCTTCCACTGTAGCGACTCTGAACGTTTCTTTATAGTGAAAATCCATCGTTACCGACCGCAAATCCATCCGTGCGCCCGGATATTTGGCTTCGAACTGCATGCCGATGCTCTCATCCGGCTGGATCTGAAGCGTCAACACGTTGGGTGCCACTTGGTTGTCCATCATGCGCCGGAACATCAGGTGGGGCGTCCTCTTGAAATAGATGGCTACCTCGTTGATCCGTTTGGGCATCCGTTTGCCGGTTCTGATGTAGAACGGCACATTCGCCCAGCGCCAGTTGTCAACAAAGAACTTGGCGGCCACAAATGTTTCTGTCGTAGAGGCCGGGTTTACGTTCGGTTCCTCCCGGTATCCGGGCACCTGCAAACCCTCCACCGCACCGGCTGAATATTGGCCCCTTATAAAATTGCTGCGTACCTCTTCGGGTGAATCATACGGCCGGATCGCCCGCAATACTTTGACTTTTTCATCCCGCACCGCGTTTGCATCAAAAGTACTGGGTGGCTCGAGTGCGATCAGACTCAGCACCTGGAGCAGATGGTTCTGAAGCATATCCCGCATGGCGCCGGATTCCTCATAATACCCGCCCCGGCCTTCTACGCCGATGCCCTCCGCCGATGTTATCTGAACATGATCGATGTAGTTCCGGTTCCACAGAGGTTCGAAAATACCATTGGCAAACCGCAATGCCATTATGTTTTGAACGGTTTCTTTTCCCAGGTAATGATCGATACGGTATACCTGCCACTCTTCGAATACATTACCGATCTCCCGGTTGAGCCGCTTTGCGGATTCCAAATCACGGCCGTACGGTTTTTCGATGATGATGCGGCGCCAGTGATGCGCCCCGTAGATTTTCGCCATGTCGTGAGCGGCCAGCTGACGGATCACAGGAAGAAATGCGCTGGGAGGCGTAGCCAGGTAATAGAGCCGGTTGTCACATCCGGTACGATCCTGTCCGCAGGCTTTTATCAACGACTCCAGCGCCATGTACATAGCCGGATCGTCGAACTCTCCGCCGACGTAATAGAGACCGGAAAGAAACTTGTGCAGCGTATCCTCATTCACCGTTTGGTTCGGTGTAAATTCCCGGATCGATCCCGCCACTGCATCACGGTACTGCTCATAGCTCATCTCTCCGCGTCCCGCACCGATGATCGTGAACCCTTCAGGCGTCAGTCCTTCCTGCATGGCATGATACATGGCCGGGATGATTTTTCGTCTGGTGAGGTCGCCCGCCCCACCGAAAATAACCATAACACACGATCCTGCCCGCTGCTCGGTGTCCACATCACGCAATCCGGCATGGATGTCTATTATCTTGGATTCTTTACCTGACATAAGACTATTCCTTGGGGCGTTCGGAATGACCACCGAACTGGTGACGCAATGCCGACAGGATTTTCTCCGCGTAGGCGTTGTCCTGCCGGGATCGAAAACGGGTATACAGGGATGTGGTCAGCACATTGGCCGGTACATCCTCTTCTATGGCCGTCTGTACCGTCCAGCGCCCTTCACCGGAGTCAGAGACATGGCCGGTGTAACCGGACAGCTCCTGATCGTCGCGCAAGGCGATTTCCAGTAGGTCCAGCAACCAGGAACTAACCACGCTTCCGTGGCGCCATACTTCGGCAATATCATGTAGGTCGAGATGGTATCGGTGTTCTTCGGAGACTTTATCAGATGCGGCTTCCTTGAAGATCTCAAAACCTTCCGCGTAGGCCTGCATCATACCGTATTCGATACCGTTGTGGATCATCTTAACGAAGTGCCCGGCGCCTGAGGGACCGGCATGCATATAGCCTGCCTGCGCCTTGGTTGTAGGGGTTACACCTTCGTCCGGGCCTGGGGCTAGTGTTCTGAAGAGAGGATCCAGGTGATTCACGATCTCGGTCTGGCCGCCGATCATCATGCAGTATCCGCGCTCCAATCCCCAGACACCGCCGCTGGTGCCCACATCCACGTAATGCAAACCTTGTGACTTGAGGGAGGTAGCCCGACGGACGTCATCCTTAAAATAGGAGTTGCCGCCATCTATCACGATATCGCCGGCATCCATCAGGTCTGCCAGTTGATTGACCGTGTCGTCGGTTGTTTGACCGGCCGGCACCATGACCCACGCTGCCCTGGGGATATCCAGTTTGGCCACCAGCTCGTTCAGAGACGAAGCGCCCGTCGCACCTTCGTCCACACACTTCTGTACCGCCTCAGCATCCCGGTCGAATACCACAAGTTGATGACCGTCCCGCATCAGACGCCGCACCATGTTTCCCCCCATCCGCCCAAGCCCGATCATCCCAAGCTGCATAAGACACCTCCTGGTTTACTATTTCATTTGTGCATTGACTCACTTAATTCATTGAAAAGACTGTAAACCGATAGGTGCAATGCCAAATTCAGTTAAGACGGCAACTCTGCGACCACAGAGATTACTATACCTCGACGAATCAATTCAATTTGCCATCGCGTTTTCGAACGCGTCATGGAGCTTTACCAGTCCAGCCGTCACATCGGTCGACAGGTGGATGCGTAGTATGCGTCGTTTTCTGGTGCTGAGGGAGAGATGGTCACCGGTCGACTGCGCCTCTTTAAGTACGCTGAATGTGTATTCCCTTCCAGGAATCGCCAGGTCTTCCGCATCGTCCGATGTGATCTGAATAAACACGCCGGTGTTGGGCCCACCCTTATGGAGCTGCCCGGTCGAATGAAGAAAACGGGGTCCATATCCCAGTGTGGTGGCGATCTTTTTATGATTCTGAATGACTTGCCTGATTTGTTGAAGCAGCTCATGGTTTCCGGGGTTCATTTCGAGATATGCATTGATGGCCACGTAGTCTTTTAACTCGATTCGGTTCATATGCCCGCGCAGGCAAGATTCTAGTGTACCGCCGGAGATCCACGTTTCCAGCGCCAGCGCATTGGCTTGGTCCGTATAGACTTTGATTCCTGCCGTTTCCAGCACGGGAGATTCCGTAGGCAGCGAGCCGATGCGTTCGTATTCGTCCATCAGGCTCTTGGTGTAATCTTTGCTTTCCTGTACGTTGGGCTGGTTGAATGGATTTATATTCAGAACTGCGCCGGCTACGGCGGTCGCGAATTCCCAGCGAAAGAACTCGCAACCGATATCTATCTTCCCTGGAACCGAGATTCGCACGATGGGATGGCCGTCCATTTCCAGGGTGTCTATTGTCCTGTCCTGGTCCGTGTCCGGTTCCGGCATCAGGCGGATGTAGACGAATACGCGATCCGGCCCATATACGTCTGCATGGCCTATCGGCTCGAGGTCAATCGGTATCAGTCCCTTGTCGGATTTGCCGGTGCTTTCGGCCAGCAGTTGTTCCAACCAGGCACCCAGGTCACCGATTCCGGGCGACGTAACGAATGTGACCTTGTCGACACCGGATTTTGCCAGTGCTGCCAGAGTGATGCCTAACGCCAAACCCGGATTTTCCGCCGGTTCCACACAGGCGGCACAGCGCTGCACCATAAGTTCCGCCCGGTCGAGCAGCACTTCTATGTCGATACCCATGATAGCCGCGGGAGCCATGCCGAAGTTGGACAGCGCCGAGTATCTACCGCCGATGGATGGAACGCCATGGAAAATGTACCGAAAACCGCGCTCCCGGGCGTCCGTCTCGACCATAGATCCCGGATCTGTTATGGCGACAAAGTGTTTGCCAACTTCATCCGGGCCGACAAGCTCCTGTATTCTACGGTAGAAATAATCTCGAAATACGTTTGGCTCGGTCGTACCACCAGATTTGCTGGCGATGATACACAGCGTGTTCTTAAGGTCTACTCGTCCTTCGAAACGCTTCACCTGGGCCGGTACGGTGGAATCCAGCACATGGAGTTCCGGATATCCGTGAACCCGGCCAAACGTTAAACGCATGACTTCTGCGCAAAGGCTGCTGCCGCCCATGCCGAGTAGCAGAACATCCGTGAACCCGGCTCCCTTGATGTCCTCAGCCGCTTCCAGCAGGTGGGGTACTTCTTTCTTCTGCTCGGTGATGATGTCAAGCCATCCGAGCCATAGATCCTCGTCCTTGCCCGTCCACAGGCGGGCATCACGCTCCCAGACGCGTTTGGCCATCCTTGTTTCCCTGGCTATTTCCATCGTCTTTTTGACCGGTTCATCGAACCGCCCGAGCGCCACGTTGTGGGGGCTGCGCATGTCAGTTACCTGGCGGGCTGCAGTTTTTTTTCGATTGCCTCAAGCAATTTGTTAAACGGTTCGGCGAACAGACGGACACCGTCCCTGACGAGTTGTTCTGTAATCTCTTCCATAGACACACCGCCCGCTTCAAGCAAGCTCATGGTTTCTCTCGCCCCGCTGACGCCGCCTTCTATGGTCGGCTGGGTCCGACCATGGTCGCGAAAGGCATCCATGGTTGCCTGGGGCAGCGTATTTACAGTATCGGCGCCGATCAACTCTTCCACGTACATGACATCGGAATAATCGGGGTTTTTTGTACTGGTGCTGGCCCATAGCAGCCGCTGAGTGTTGGCACCTTTGGCGGCCAATTTCTGCCACCGATCGCTTGCTATTATGGACTTATACGTCTGGTAAGTTAGCTTCGCGTTAGCGACCGCCACGCTTCCCTTAAGGCTTTCTAGCTCGACACGTTCCCGGGGGGTTTCAGCTGTTTCCAACTTCTCATCCAGCTTCGAATCCACCAGGGTGTCGATCCGGCTGATGAAGAAACTCGCCACGCTATTGACGCGGCCCAGGTCGCCGTTTTTTTCTGCGAATGTTTCCAGCCCGGCGATGTAAGCCTCGGCGACCGCTTCATAGACAGACTGAGCGAACATCAGGGTGACGTTGACATTCATGCCTTCCCCGATAAGTATCTGGACAGCCGGTATTCCGGCTGTCGTGGCGGGGACCTTTATCATCACATTTTCGCGGTCCACCTCTGCCCAGAGTCGTTCAGCCTCGGCGATGGTTCCTTCCGTGTCATCCGCCAGAAGGGGAGACACCTCCAGGCTCACGAAGCCATCCCTTCCACCCGAACGCCGGTACACCTGCTGCAGGACGTCCGCCGCCATCTGGATGTCTTCAATCGCCAGAGATTCATAGATCTCGAGGGCGGTCAGGTTTTCTCTCGCCAATTTTTCTATGGCTTTGTCGTAATCGGCACTGCCGGTGATGGCTTTTTCAAAAATAGCCGGATTGGACGTTATCCCCATCAAGCTGTCTTTATCGATCATCTCCTGCAGCTTGCCCGAGGTAATCAAATTTCTCTCTATGTTGTCATACCATGGACTCTGGCCACATTTCCTGAGTTCGACCAGTGGATTGGCCATCGCAAATCCTTTCGGTTTAGATGGTTCTGTAGATTACGTTGTCAGCACAATCTTTCCGTATGCGCCTGGCGCCATCACGGCGTCATGAGCTTTGGGAGCGTCGGCTAAAGACAATTCCTGGCCTACCACCGGGTTCAGACTGCCGTTTTCAATGCCTGCGTGCAGGCCAGCGTGGATGCGTGCCAGATCTTTTTTCGGTGCGACAAGCAGCACCATACCCATGATGCAAGCGTCTTTGGCCATGGTGTCGCGGGGATTGATTTCCACATTGCCGCGGCTGCCGATCACCACCACCCGTCCACCATGTGCCAGGAGCGGCAGGTCTTTACCGAGGTTTACATTGGCCAGTAACTCAAGGATGACATCCACACCCTGACCGCCAGTAAGATCCATAATCTGGTCCAGATATTTGGAATCGTGGTGATCGAGTGCGTGGTGGGCGCCCTGATCGGCCACCAGTGCCCTACCCCTATCGGATCCGGCAGTGCCAATGACCGTCAGACCGGCTGCCCTTGCCAGCTGCACCGCCGCAGTACCCACGCCACCGCTTGCGCCATGTACCAGCACGGTCTCACCGGCAACACCTTTGGCTCGCTGAAACAAACCCCGGTACGCAGTGGCGTACGGCACGTAAACGCCGGCACCCTGGCTGAACGAAATGTTGTGCGGCAGGGGATGTACCTGCTCGGCGTTGCAAAGCGCCTGCTCCGCATAGGTGCCCGAAAGCGTACCGGCCACATAGACCCTGTCTCCGATCGATACGTTGTCCACACCGGCGCCGATTGATGCGACTGTACCGGCGGCGTCCATACCAGGTGTGTACGGCAGGTCCGGCACCGAGGCATAGGTGCCGGCACGAATGTATGTATCCACCGGATTAACACCGGCCGCCTTTGCTTGCACCACGACCTGGCCTTCACCGGCTTGCAGGTCCGCCACTTCCTCGACTCTCATTACATCAGGCTCACCGAACTCATGGACCCGAATGGCCTTCATCATTACCTCCTGATTGCATGACAGCTGTTAAGAACCGGATCGGTTCCGAATTATCTATTTAAATTCTCGAGTATTTCAAACAGGATTTTCGGCCCCCGTTTCATGTTTTCTTCGGATATGCGCTCGTCGTTGCCGTGGATGCCGCGTAGGTCGTCGCCCGGGAGGAGAAACGGGCTGAATCCGTAACAGTGGACGCCCAGATCCCGGAAGAAATGACTGTCGGTAAATCCGGAAAGGATATTCGGTACGACGTGGACCTTCTTATGATACCGCGAAACGACGGTTTCAATCGCCGCCACAAACTCCGATTCGAACGGCGAGGCACCGTTTCCGAACGTTAGAATCGGTTCGATTGCGATGCCGTCATCGTTAATGATTTTCCTCAATTCCTGCATGAACCGCTCCGGTTTTTCTCCCGGCAGCAGACGGCAGTCCAGTTCGGCAGTGGCGGTCTGCGGGATGATGTTGATCTTGTTGCTTCCCTCCATCATCGTAATGGACAGGGTGTTGCTAAGCACCGCAGCGTACTGCGAACTGTGGTTCAGTTCCGCCAGAAACGCCGGATCTTTGATCGCTGTCTTGATGTCGGAAAACTGTTTTTTTCGGTTGCCTGTCTGGAGACCGGCAATGCCACTGAAATAAGTTTCGACCGGCGGTGTCACTCTTAAGGGCGGCGTATATTCGAGAATTCGGCTGAGTGCGCGGAGCAACCGGTTAACAGATGAGTGGGGCTTGGGGCGGGAACCGTGCCCCGGTTCACCGGAGGCCGTTAGTTTGAGCCAGCACGGCGTTTTCTCGGTGATATCCACAGAATACAGTGCGGTCCCGTTTTCCATGCGGCCCTTGCCGCTTTCGTTGACCAGGAACTCCGCATCTTGGAACAATTCCGGATGGTTCGCCGTCATCCATCCAGCACCTAAGCGTCCGCCTGCCTCTTCATCCGCGGTGTTGAGAAGGATAATGTCGCGTTTTAACGGTATTTTCTGACGGTGTATCGTGAGAAAGGCAACCAGTTCGGCTATGCCGAGGTTCTTCATGTCCAAGGCACCACGGCCCCAGATGTATCCGTCCTTTATGACGCCTCCGAAGGGGTCCACCGACCAGAATTCCCGGTCCACCGGGACCACATCACTATGGCTGAGCAGAATCACAGGGCGTTTAGAACCATCGCCCTTAAGGCAGGTGTAAAGGCTTGATCGCCCCGGATCGGATTCAAATATCTTGTAGGGAATCTCTTCTTTATCCAGGATGCGGCTTATGAATGCGGTCGCACGATGTTCGTTGCCCGGAGGGTTGATTGTTTCTACTTTGATGTACTCACTAAGTAAATGCACGGCCTCCCGGCCGATCGCCTCCCAATCCAAAATGTAGAACCTCCACTTCAGTGCGCGTTCACACCATGTTCTTTCATTGCCTGTTTTACAACGGAAACCGCCGCCAGGTCACCGACCGCGTCCCCGAGTTCCGCCGGGACGATCCGCACAGTTTCGTAAACCCGTTCCCATGTTTCCTGTTGCAGATACGTGTGTATCGGTTTCAGGAGCAGATCGGCGGCCTTTACGATAATCGTACCGATGATTATGATTTGTGGGTTCAGCACGTTCACGACGTTACCGAGACCAATGGCCATGTACCAGGCAGTCTCATCGACGAGCGCTAGGGCACCGACATCGCCCTGGCGGGCCGCAGCCATCACTGTTTCCGCTGTGATAGCGGTTGGAGCGCCATCGGCCAGTGTATACATCAGAGATGACTGTCCCCCTCCCTGTTGTGTCAGCCATTCCCTGGCCCGGCGAGCGATAGACGGCCCTGAACATAACGCTTCCAGACAGCCCTTTTTACCGCAACCGCAGACCGGACCATTCGGAAGTATGGTCATGTGACCCACTTCGCCTGCCGTGTCGCTGGTCCCGCGGTACAATGTGCCATCCAGAATAAGGCCGGCCCCTATACCGGTACTCATGGTCATATAGACCACATGCTCAAACCCCCGACCAGCGCCGAACATCCACTCGGCCAGTGCGCCCGCGTTCGCGTCGTTTTCGACACAAACCGCACATGACAACGCATTCTCCAGCCTGGATTTAAGCGGAATCGCGTCCCAATTCGGCAGGTTGGGTGGAGAATACACAATTCCTGTCGCTGTGTCAAGCGGTCCGCCGCAGCTTACTCCGATGCCTGCAATGTCACCGACCGATACCCCTGAGAGCCCCATAACCTCCCGGGCCATTTCACACAGGGATTCGATGATGGCATCCGGTCCCCGCATCGCTTCGGTCGGCCGGCGGATTTTATGGAGGATCGTCCCTTTCTGATCGGCTAAAACCACTGCGAGTTTTGTGCCGCCGATATCCAGACCAATCAGATACGGAGCCAAAGGCTTGAAATGGGGCATGGGCGTATACAGTTCCAAAGTGAAGCAATGAAGATAATCCGCTGATATCACCGTGCCAAGCTGGTACGGTTGACAGGTCAATATATCATACGGATAACTGGCTGTCAACAGCCTCTGAAAGCGATTTCCGTGCGGGAAAAACTTGTTGACAAGGCGAGCGGTGGCGGCCATTTTGAGGACAGAATTCTAGATGTTGAGCGGGCGTCAAATCAAGATTTAGAACCCAAAGATTCTATTAATTACACATCAAGAGAAACGAGGCATCACATGATGATGACCCAGCAGACCCTCTGGTACTTCCTGCACCTGGTCGGTGTAATCATATGGGCAGGCGGATTTGTCTATCTTGTTATGGCGTTTATTCCGGCGATGAATGCCGCAACGGCGTCTGAAGAACGTAACTTGGTCTTAAAGCAGGCCGCGGCGAAGTTCCGCAGGATCTCATGGACCGCCATCGTGTTGTTGATCGTCACCGGTGTTATGAATTTCTTTGAGCGGGTGTCAATCGCACAGGAGGCGCAACTGCCTTCGGGAGCCCTCCTTCCGAGCGGTTATATGGGACTGTTGGGCGTAAAACTGTTGATTGTGATAGGTCTTATCGTACACCACGCTATACGTTTAATCGAACCCCGGGAACTGGAAGACGGCCGGGTTGGTCTTAAATCCAAGGCAACCGTGATCGTGGTTCTCCTGATGTTCACCCTTGCGGTTCTGATGGGGCTTGTGTTGATAACGATGTGATAGGCGGAGACTGTTATGAAACGTCTCATTGCGACCGTGGTCCTGGTGGGAATGCTGTACGGCCCCGTAGCCGGTGAAGATGCTTACGTAGCCGTTCCCGTACCCGATGGCGGTGTCATCAAAGGCACCGTGATTTTCAACGGCCAAGTTCCGGAACCGATAACCTATAAACCCACGAAGGATATTGAAGTCTGCGGACCCGGCTTACATACCACCGATGCGATTTCGATCGGACCGAACAAGGGTGTCCAGTACGCGGTAGTGTCTCTTACCGATATTACGGGGGGTGTTCCGCTGAACCGCAAGGCCAAGCCTACGTTGGATCAGAAGGGCTGCCGATTCGTACCACATGTAGTCGTGGTACCACGAGGGGGGATGCTGGAGATTCTGAATAGCGACGGCATCCTGCACAATGTTCGCACCACCAGCAGTAAAAATGCCCCGTTCAACAAAGCCCAGCCGAAGTTTATGAGGAAGATGAAACATAAATTCACGGCCGGACCGGAGAAAATCCAGGTGAATTGTGATGCCCACAGTTGGATGAGCGCCTGGATTGTGGTAGCTGAGCACCCGTATTATGCGGTGACTGATGCGGACGGCGCCTTCACGTTGCCCAACGTTCCGAGCGGGACCTATACGATCGAATACTGGCATGGGACCTTCGGAACGGGGACAGCCACGGTCACTGTCACTGCAGGAGAGACGGTCGTGGTGGATGGAGCGTTTGAGAAATAAGTGCTGAAGTATGGATACCGAAGGGAATAGCATGAATGGTATGACCTCAATGCTGAAGGACGAGGGCGGAAGAGTAACACGCTGGATAATGGCATGCGGCATTGTTATTATGAGCTGTGGCGGTTCCAGCAATAAAGAGAATGCAGAAAATGGGATGTCTGAGGTTCCGCTGGAGGTTACGATGCCCGTGGCCTTGAACCCCGCCACCACTGGGGGCACGATACAGGGAGTGGTGCTGTTCGATGGTCCGCCACCCCCTGTTAAGACGTTTCATCCAAACAAAGACGCGGAGGTCTGCGGCACGTCGGAACGGGAGGCGCAAGATGTTTTGCTCGGGCCGAACAGCGGTATCAAGAACGTGGTTGTATCCGTCACCAACGCGCCGGTAACGAAGATGGATATCTCGGTCAAGGGTATGGTGGACCAGAAAGGGTGTATGTTCAACCCGCGGGTCGTACAGGTGGCGGCGCGGGCACCGATGGTGTTTTTGAACAACGATAATATATTCCATAATATACATACCAGAGCCACCGTTAACACTCCGGTCAATAAAGCCCAGCCTAAGTTTATGAAACGGCTGTCTGTGACATTTTCGGAACCCGAAATATTTGAAGTGGTCTGTGACGTCCATAGCTGGATGAAGGGTTGGATAGTCGTCCAGGACCATCCGTATTTCGCTGTGACGGATGAAAAGGGCCAGTTTACGTTACCACGCATACCAACCGGTACTTATACGCTCAGATACTGGCACGAGACGTTCGGCGAGCATACCGCTGAAGTGACTGTCACGGATCAGAAAATTTCGACTGCGGATACATCGTTTTTCGAGTAGTCTGTCCTCTGCCCTACAGGAGTACCCTATGCTCGACTGGCTTCCGGAGAATGTATCGACCTTCGGCGGAGCGGTTGATGCCCTTTTTCAACAGATTTACTACCTGACGCTGGTCGTGCTGATCCTTGTATTAGGCATCCTACTGTATTTTTTGTGCGCCTACCGGCGGGGCAATCGCAGGACAGCGGAATACTCTCACGGCAACACCACCGTGGAAATCGTCTGGACCGCCCTCACATTTCTGGCAATGCTTTACCTGGCGCTGGCCAGTCGTCCCACCTGGGCGATAATCAAAGAACGACCGCCACCTTCTCCGGCGGCGTTTACGGCGCAGGTTGTCGGCAAGCAGTTTAACTGGATAATACGGTATCCGGGACCCGATCGCATGCTTGGTACCCATGACGATTTGGAGCTGGAAAACGAACTGTACGTGCCGGTGGACACGGATATCTGGGTAATGCTGTCTGCGGAAGACGTAATCCACAGCTTCTTTGTGCCTCAGTTCCGTTTGAAGCAGGATTCGGTGCCTGGGCGCGATATCCCGGCATGGTTTCGTGTCACAAAACCGGGGACCTATGAGATCGCCTGCGCCGAATTATGTGGATTCGGACACGGCACCATGCGCGGCTGGGTGCATGTTCTCTCTCAGGAAGCGTATGCGGCGTGGACGCAGGAAAACTGGCCGGGAGAGTAACTCATGAATCCATCCCTCTCTGCCCCCGGCCATGAAAACTTCCGGAAGGACCGGGCCCACCGATTTATCAAGACCTACCTCTTTTCCGTAGACCATAAGATGATCGGCAAACAGTTCCTATGGCTGGGGGTCGTGATGCTCTTCCTGGGCGGCTTCCTGGCCCTATTGATCCGTTGGCAGCTCGCCTACCCTGAGACACAGGTGCCGGGCATGACCATGGTACCGGAGGAGGTCTGGGACGAAGGAGAATCCTGGCTGGCGATTACTATGCCGTACGGTGTGATTGGTCCCGATCTCTACAACGCGCTTTTCACGATGCATGCTACAATAATGGTGTTCTTCGTCGTGGTACCGGTACTGGTGGGATGCTTCGGAAATTTCCTCATCCCCCTTATGATCGGGGCCGACGACATGGCATTTCCCGCCATGAACATGGCGTCTTTCTGGGTCACGGTGGTCTCAGCTATCGTCATGCTGGCCAGCTTTTTTGTGGAAGGCGGTGCGGCCGCTTCGGGATGGACCGCCTATGCCCCATTGAGTGCCGCCGAAATATATACCGGCGTGAGCGACGGGCAGAACCTGTGGTGCGTCAGCCTCGTGATACTGGGTATCGGCTCTCTCATGGGGGCCATCAACTACATCACGACCATCATGAATATGCGGGCGCCGGGTATGACCTTCTTCCGTCTGCCGCTTACGGTGTGGTCCCTGTTTATCGTGGCTATCCTGCTTCTGCTCGCCATGCCGGTTCTGAGTGCGGCGTTGCTATTACTTGTTTTCGACCGTTCCTATGGCACCAGCTTTTTCCTGCCCGAGGGTGGTGGGGATCCGGTACTCTGGCAACACCTGTTCTGGTTTTTTGGTCATCCCGAAGTGTACATTTTGATTTTGCCCGCCATGGGGATCATATCGGATATTTTAGCGGTATTCGCGAGAAAGCCGATCTTCGGATACCGGGCCATGGTGTATGCCATGATTGCCATAGCATTTCTGGGGTGGGTAGTGTGGGGCCACCATATGTTTCAGAGCGGTATGAATCCTCTGCTGGGTACCACCTTCATGATCTCTACTATGGTGATCGCAGTGCCGTCCGCCATCAAAACCTTCAACTGGCTGGGCACGCTTTTCCGGTCCTCCATCGCGTTCAGTACACCTATGCTGCATGCGCTGGCATTTATGTCCATGTTTTTGATTGGCGGGTTAAGCGGTATTTATATGGCTTCCACGCCTGTAGATATATATATTCATGATACGTATTTTATCGTGGGTCACATTCACTATGTGGTATTCGGCGGCAGTCTGTTCGGTATGTTTGCCGCGTTAAGCTACTGGTACCCCAAGATGTTCGGCCGAATGATGAGTGAATGGCTCGGAAAGGCGCACTTTGTCCTTACGTTTTTGGCTTTTAACTGTACGTTTTTCCCGATGCACATCCTGGGTGTCGGTGGCCACATGCGGCGGCTTTACAATCCGATGCAGTACGATTTCCTTCAGCACATGCAGCCGATAAATGAGTTCATCACTATCAGCGCCTTCGTACTGGGGTCTGCCCAGGTTCTCCTGGTGATCAATATGGTCTGGAGTCTGCTATTTGGCCGTCCGGCGGAGCAGAATCCCTGGCAGGCCAACACGCTGGAATGGGCGGCACCATCGCCGCCGCCGCACGGCAATTTCACCAACGTACCCACGGTGTATCGCGGACCTTATGAATATAGCGTGCCTGGGGCTTCGGATGACTATCTTCCTCAGGACAGGGCGCCCACCGTGCCCGAAAGGGAAACATAGATGGCTACACCTCAGGAATTTACCGTAGCCGAACGGGACCATAATAGCGAAAGCGAGTCTGATACGACTACTTCCCGTCCGATAGCAGATTTTTTAGCGTTGACGAAACCACGATTGGTGCTGATGCTGGTGCTCACCACCTGTATCGGTTTTTATTTGGGAACGGTCGATGATTTGGACTGGTTGCTCCTGTTGCATACATGGATCGGCACCGGTCTCGCTGCAGGTGGTACGCTGGCACTCAATCAGTTCATGGAGAGGGAGCGTGATGCCCTCATGAGGCGGACCATGAAGAGACCCCTGGCTGCCGGTCGCTTGGATCCGGGACAGGCGCTCTGGTTCGGTGTTCTGGTGACGGTTGGCGGCCTCCTGTACCTTACGTTGATTGTAAACGTGCTTAGCGGTGTGGTGACGGCTGTTACTACGCTCACTTACCTGTTTCTGTACACCCCGCTAAAACACAGGACATCCCTGTCCACCATGGCCGGTGCTATACCAGGGGCGTTGCCTCCGGTCACCGGATGGGTGGCGGCTCGTGGCGATATCGGCCTGGAGCCTGCAGTCTTGTTTCTGATCATGTTTCTGTGGCAGTTGCCGCATTCTCTGGCGTTGGCCTGGATGTTCCGGGAAGATTATGCCAGGGCGGGATTCCAGTTGCTGCCGATTATAGATCCCCAAGGGGAGATCACCAGCTTGCAAATCCTGTTAAACTGCCTGGCGCTGCTCGTGGTGAGTCTGGTACCGTCGGTTATAGGCATGACCGGAGAAGTATACTTCGTTGTTGCCCTGATAGCAGGGCTCGTGTTCCTGGGGTACGCTTTGCAGCTGGCACGCACCAGAAGCACCAGAGCGGCACGGAACCTGTTCCTGGTCTCTTTGGTTTACCTGCTAGCCGAGTTCGTAACCCTGGCTCTGGACAAAACGTAGATGGTATTAAAAACAACGTGGACTATGGGGCAGGCCTCCGCGTTTCCGATCGTTCCGAATAATCGACTGGCCATGTTGCTGTTTCTGGCGGCCGAGGCTATGTTCTTTGCTGGGTTGATCGGCGCGTACCTGGTGTTTCGGATGGGCAGTGTTGAGTGGCCGCCGTTCGGGCAGACGCGTCTGCCGCTGGTAGTTACCGGCATCAATACGGTGTTGCTGGTTCTTAGCAGCCAGACCATGCGGCAGGGGTTTCACTCGGTTCGAAACGGGATGATTCGGCAGACGGTACGCTGGCTTGGGGCGACGTTGGTACTGGGATCCTGTTTTTTAGGTATCCAGGGCTTTGAGTGGGTTCGGCTGATGAACTTTGGACTGACACTGTCCTCCGGTCCCTACGGTTTTACATTCTACACAATTGTAGGATGTCATGCGGCACACGTAACCGCCGCCGTCCTCTGGCTCAGTATCGTGTTTGTTCGGACGATGCAGGGACGCTTCTCTGCGGATCGCCATGTCGGACTGGATCTGTGCCGGATGTACTGGTACTTCGTAACGGGTCTCTGGCCTGTTCTATATAGTCTTGTATATGTTTAAATCCTCATTCAGTCAGGATATTTTTGTGGGCAGAAAATTGTATTTTTTGGCGATTCTCCTCCTATGTGGTATAATTGAAAATTCACTGGCACAGGGATGTGCCATGTGTGGTACTGCACTCTCCGCCAACGACCCCGTGACACTGGGATTTAACTGGAGTATCGCCTTCCTGATGGCGATGCCCTACGTTGTGTTCGGCGTGCTAGGCGGTTGGCTCGCATACGTGCACCGTAGACATCTGAACCACCAAGCCATATCATGACATTTACAGCGGATATTTCCTGTTCCGCCCTGCAGAAGGTATTCTCCAGCAACAATTCCGGCAGACATGGCATCCTGGGCATGTGGGTGTTTCTGGCCGGCGATGCGGTTGTGTTTCTGATTCTGCTGCTCTGTTATGCCCTTATGAGATACAGCATCGCCGACTGGCCGGAATCATCTGCCATTCTGGACATTGCACCGGCACTGGCTATGACAGCCATTCTGCTCGGAAGCAGTGCGGCGGTTACAAAGGCCCTGGGTGCCATCCGGGCCGACCATCCCGGAACCATGAGGAAATATCTGGCGCTGGTCGTTTTGGGCGGCATTCTGTTTCTTGGATTACAGGCGTATGAGTGGGGGCATCTGGAGGATCTGGGCGTCATGCCGGACCGCAATCCCTACGGAGCCCCGCAGTTCAGTGGCATGTTCTACATCATTACCGGGTTCCATGGCTTTCATGTGTTAGCGGGTGTGGTCTATCTTATCGTGATATTGTCGCTACCAGGGCGGTTTACAGCACAGAACCACGATGGAATAAAGATGGCGGGACTGTACTGGCATTTTGTGGATCTCTTCTGGGTGCTCATTTTCTCAATGATTTATATTTTGTGAGAGGTAATATGTTCGAAATTGCTGATCTTCCTGTAGTCAACGCCACACTCAACGGCACAAGTGCCATCTTGCTTTTTGTGGGATTTCTTTACATTCGCAGGGGACGTGTTTCGGAGCATAAAGCCTGTATGGTGGCCGCCTTCTCCACCTCTATCCTGTTCCTTGCCTGTTATCTTGTCTATCATTTTTTTCACGGCAGTACACCCTTTACAGGACAGGGCTGGACGCGAACGGTCTACTTCACGATCCTGATAACGCACACCGTGCTCGCTACAGTCGTCGTTCCTCTGGTGCTGGTGACGCTGCGGCGGGCATTCAAAGAAAAATTCGATCGTCATGCAACGCTCGCTCGCTGGACGCTGCCCATCTGGATGTACGTCTCGGTGACGGGTGTCGCCGTCTACTGGATGCTGTATCAGTGGAAACCGGCATGACACCCAGGCATATTGCCCGGACGGCCCTGCTGATCTCACTGACGACGGTGGCTACCATGATTATCCGGATTCCCAATCCGGCGACTCACGGGTATATCAATCTTAGCGACACCATGATTTTTACGGTGGCGCTCTTGTTCGGGGGGGCGGCAAG
>CAYYIS010000041.1:0-24048 GCA_964470965.1 uncultured Gemmatimonadota bacterium
CAATGACACGACAAATGCTTTCAAATGTTATCGATCTGAGGTCATCCGGGGACTGCACCCCCTGTTGTCACACCATTTCAACCTCACAGTAGAGCTCCCTCTGAAGGCCATCATCAGAGGATACACCTATTCGGTGGTACCCATAAACTGGTATGGACGAACACACGGAGTATCAAAACTAAAACTCAAGGAGATGGGTAGCCGGTATCTTTTCATAATACTTTACGTATGGCTGGAAAAAATGCTTTCCCGAGGAGACTATCAGCGTACATCGGAATCCTCGGACTAAACAAAACCCGCTATTACAATAACTCTAATCCCTTGATACACAACCGACAGGAACTTCAACAGGTGGTTCGGCATAGGTTTTAATTATTTTTTATTGTTGACATTTTCCTGCGATTCTGATACACTTTTTTGGTTATTCTCAAACATCTGTCAACTATATAGTGTTGAAAGCAAGGCAGCGACAATCGGAGCCGGGTTGTCCTCCGCGAACCACCTGCGGTGGTTCGCGGAGCAGAATTCGGCCCATGGTCGAACAGGAGCGTATTGCATGCACGAAAACGGCATCGATGACCTGGATGAGTGCAACGATATCGACCTGGAGATCTTCGGCGCCAAAACCGACGATAGAGAACAGATCGATTTCTTTCCGCCCAACTATCGTATCGGGCGTACCAAATACATATTCGTAACGGGCGGTGTGATGTCCGGCGTCGGCAAAGGCGTTTTTAGCGCCTCGCTCGGCCACCTGCTCAAACACTACAACTTCACCGTGTCTCAAATTAAGATGGATGGTTATCTGAACATCGATGCGGGTACGATAAATCCGTATCGTCACGGTGAGGTTTTTGTGCTGACCGACGGGACTGAGTGCGATATGGATCTCGGAACCTATGAACGGTTCCTGGACGACGATCTCAACCAGTATAACTATATTACCGCCGGCAAAATCTATCGCATTGTGCTCGATAAAGAACGACGGGGTGAATACCTGGGACGTGATGTGCAGGTTATTCCCCATGTCACCGGAGAGATCAAGTACCTGATACGAACAAAGGCTCATGAAGGCCCTTATGATGTGGTCGTTGTTGAAGTGGGCGGCACCGTCGGTGATCTTGAGAACATGCACTTTATCGAAGCGGCAAGAGAGATGCTGCATGAAGAGGGGCACGACAATGTAATGTTCTCCCATGTGACTCAGGTGCCGTACAATGAGTCGACCGGTGAACAGAAAAGTAAGCCGACACAGCACAGTGTCCGCACACTGCAGCAACTGGGTGTCCAGCCGGACATGGTGGTCTGCCGGTCGGAACGGGCGCTGGGGGACAAGGTGCGCCAAAAGATCAGCCTTTTCGGTAATATCCCCGAACAGCACGTCATCAGCAGTCCGGACACCGACTCCATCTACAAATTACCGACGCTTCTGGACAAACAGCGGGTCGCCCAGTCGGTTGCCGAAAGTCTGAAAATGTACCTCCCTCAGAGTTTTAACACCGCAAGACCGTTCGATTCTTATATCAAGCATCTGTCCCGCAGGAATAAGAAGACCATCCACATTGCTATAACTGGGAAATATACTGCCCTGCATGATTCTTACGTTAGCATCATGAACGCACTTGAACACAGTGAACTCAGGGAAAAGGTTACTGTCAAGCTGGACTGGATCGATACGTCGGAATATTCCGATGCCCGGCCGATCGACGACAAAACGCTTGAGGGTATCTCAGGTATCATCGTTCCAGGCGGATTCGGGGAACGGGGCGCCGAGGGGAAGATTCGCTTCGTACGGCACGCACGGGAAAACGGGATACCGTTCCTGGGTTTATGTTACGGGTTTCAGCTGGCGGTGGTGGAATTCGCGAGGAACATTTGCGGCCTCAAATCGGCAAACCATACGGAAGTGGAGTCGGATACGGATACTCCTGTCATATACCTGTTACCGGATCAGCGGCAGCTGTCGGGCATGGGAGGCACCATGCGGCTCGGCGGGCAGGACGTCAAGATCATCCGGGGCACCCAGGCGTACCAGTGTTACAAGAAAGAGTTGTCGGTTGAACGGTTCCGGCACCGGTATGAATTTAACAATGAATTTAAGGAAGTAATCGAGAAGCACGGCCTGGTCTTCTCAGGTATGACACCCGATGAAGACATCATGCAGATACTGGAGTTACCTACCCATCCGTTCTTTATGGCATCTCAGTTCCATCCGGAGCTTACCAGTCGGCCGTATCATGCGAACCCGTTGTTCCAGGAGTTCGTGAAAGCCGCCCGGTTGTATAGCGAAGATGCAGAAACAGTACAGAACAAAGAGGCCGTGGAATTAGGGTAATATTCCACAGGTTCCCCATAATAGAAATGGCACAGAGGTTACTCTACCTCTGTGCCATTTCTATTATCGAAAAATCAACTCACGATTAGCCGGCGTTCACGGCTTTCATAAGTTGTGATTTGTTCCGCGCTGCTTTGTTTTTATGGATGATACCGCGTTTCACCGCTTTATCTAGCGAGGAAAGCGCCTGGTTCAGCGTTTCCTGATCCGAATTCTCTTCGAATCTCCTGATAGCAGTGCGCATGTTCGACTTAATAGATGAATTGCGTACATGCCGTACCCGTTCCTGGCGTAGCCGCTTTTTCGAAGATGCAAGTTTAGCCACTGACTTCACTCCCTTTGTCTTTTTTCTCTTTCATATATTCTGTGTCAAACAGATCTAAAATAATACATCGAATGACAGCAACTGTCAAGAAGAAAGTGTATAGTACAAACCAATAAAACAGTTTATCTCTTTGTGACGAGTTGTTCCGTATTGGATAAATCCGATTTGGGGTTTCAGATATCTGACCAGTAAGCCGGGCAATCAGGATGCCCCAGAGGGTTCTGTGTGTGGTAGAACCGAATCACTACCTGAAATCTGATGGAAGAAATCCGGTAAAAGGCGCGTGGGACCAGTCCAGGACGGTTAAAACTCGTATTCTGCTGATTCCTATATAGGATCATCCATCTGAGGGACGTTAGTTTACCAAACGAAAAGAGGCGACTGATTACACAGGCCGCCTCTTTTCGTTTGTTGAATTTATCTGGACTGTTGCTATCCGGAAAATATGGCGCGATTGGAAATGCCGCTGTTATAGTGGGCCTGCTGGATGCCACCCATAAACTGCGCCGTACGACCGGCTGGCGACCAGCCGGTGTAATAGTCGGTAAACGAAGCGTTAAATTCCTGAATCCACTCGCGGCTGGCTTGTGAGGTTTCCTGAGTAATTACGTAGGCATTGTTGAAGATGCCATCTTCTTTCAGTCCGTTACCGCCGGCTTCCTTGATGCGGCCGTCAATGCTACTAAGCATATCCCCTGCATCATCACCCCCCACCGCGCTGACCATTACCTCGGTAATTCCGCCGAAACGAATGGCATTCCATGTACTGAACCCATCCTCTATCTGCCCCGACCTTACGATCTCCACGTCACCTGAAACCACGCGAGGCTGCGGTTCAACGATACCGTCCAGGTTCGGGATGCGAGATACGGGATAGATGAGACCGGCCGGCCGGCTGTCGCCGAAATACCTTTCAAATACGGTCCGAACCGTCTCGATTCTCTCCCAGGTCTTCTCCGGTGCATCATCGACCGCCACCAGAATCTCCATGAACACTGTCTGGTTTTTGAAGTCGATGCCCTGCTCCGCAAACCCTTTGGCGTACATCTCCTCGAATACAAATTCGGTTTCCTGTGCCAGATCAGGTCCGAGCGACGTAATCGTCTCATTGCCTTTTTTATGCATCACTGACGCGCCGCTGGGCTGATGATCGACCCAGTATCCATAATCAATCTTGCCGCCGCCGATGGTCACTCCTGTGCCTTTAACCGCCTTGATCTGCACTTCAAACAGAGCGACAGGATCCGGAAAACCTTCCGGGTGTGTAAAACGCGCCATTCGGTTCGAACACAACGGGCCGCCCGTGACCTTCTCAATCATCGCACCGTATACCGCGTTAAAGTTGTCCTTGAACCGATCGCATTCGTCCCGGTCACCCGAGGGGGTCGTCCACAGGACGTCGGTCTTGTACACGTCCGACCACTGGACGCCACACACTGCCAAGGCGTCATTCAGGTTCTCGATGGTGCCAAACCATTCGGACCCGATGTCGTTGGGATACTGGGTGCCCACGTTTCCGCTGGGTTCTATCAGCCTTACCACGTTGTTATGGTCGTCCCGATAAATAACTTCAGTCGGGTTCGAGAAAATGGTGATGGGCTTGTGACGGATGATATTTACCTGTGCCATGGACCCTACCCTTCATGTTGAGGTGTTCGATATGATAATCGCATTGTATCAAGCGTGTGAAATTTCAGGGCAAATAAAATACAACAATTGATCGGATAACACAATAGCCACGAAAAAAAAATGTGGGCCTGTAGGAACGTCGTATCAAGTGAGAGGTTTTATGTAGCAGCTATCACAGAATCCGATTTTCACTTCAGTCGAAAGGACCGTCCATTTTTTCAGGAAATCACGACTTCCGAACACGCTGTTTTCCAGACTGGAAACTTCTTGATTCCAATAACGTTGCTGTATATATTAGGTTGAATTTTGATGTGCGCAATCTTAAAAATACTTCAAAGAATTAGGAGTACGGAAATTGGGAATATTAATTACCGGCGGAGCAGGTTTTATTGGATGTAACCTGGCTGCCCGCCTGATCCGGGATGGCTGTGAAGTCATCGTATTCGACAACCTGTCCCGGCCGGGCACGCCGCGTAATGTCGAATGGCTGCGGACCCAGGGCGCTTTTACGCTGATACAAGATGATATCACGGACGCCGAAGCGCTTGACAGGGTATTCGGGAACCATACCATCGATGTGGTGCTTCACCTTGCCGGGCAAGTGGCGGTCACATCCTCGGTCACCGATCCGAGAGAAGATTTTAACATCAACGCAAAGGGTACATTCAATGTATTGGAGACCGTCCGCACCAGTGGGCAGGACAGTATTCTACTTTACTCGTCGACAAACAAGGTATACGGCGGCATGGACGAAATACGAATTGTCAGACAGCAAGAGCGGTATGTGAACCGGGACTATCAACAGGGCATTCCGGAAAACGCCCCCCTAGATTTCCACTCGCCCTATGGATGCTCCAAAGGAGCAGGAGATCAGTACGTGAGGGATTATGCCCGAATTTACGGCATGCGTACGGTCGTTTTCCGGCAGAGCTGTATATACGGTCCGCGCCAGATGGGCATGGAAGACCAGGGGTGGCTGGCCTGGTTCACCATAGCGGTGCTGACCGGCAAGCCCATCACCATCTACGGCGACGGGCGCCAGGTTCGGGATATTCTCTTTGTAGAAGATCTCATAGATGCATTTCTTGCCGCAATCGATCGGATCGACGACGTGGCGGGTCAGGTGTTTAACATAGGTGGCGGACCGGAGTGTTCTCTCGCGGTCTGGTCGGAATTCGGCCCGATGCTTGAGCGTCTTTTTAAACGAGAAATCCCAGTCACCTATGAGGATTGGCGCCCTGGGGATCAGAAAGTATTCATCTCCAATATCGATAAAGCGCACCAGCTGCTCGATTGGTCCCCCACTGTTAGTCCGGAAGTTGGCATTCCCATGATGGTCGGGTGGATCCGTGAAAATCAATCTTATTTTTTATAGGTCAGAAGGCTAAAACCTTTGAAAAAAATACTTGTTATAGGCAGTGCACGTCCGAATTTCATGAAGATAGCGCCTATCCTCGCAGAACTCCGCAGGTATCCAGAGATATTCGCGTCTCTTTTCATTCATACGGGACAACATTATGATGCGAATTTGTCCCAGTCATTTCTGGACAATCTGGGGATCGGTCAACCGGATATCTCTCTGGGTATCGGATCGGGCAGTGAAGCCGCTAGGACTGCCCGTGTGATGGAAGCGTTCGAAACCATTGTACTTGCAGAAAAACCGACCGCGGTCGTTGTCGTCGGGGACGTAACGCCGACTATGGCCTGCACGCTGGTCTGTTCAAAGCTGCGTATTCCAGTGGTACACGTGGAGGCCGGCCTGCGTAGTTTCGACCGGGACATGCCCGAAGAGATCAACCGCCTCGTCACGGACAGCATCGCAGACCTGCTGCTGACCCCCTCACCGGAAGCGGAAGAACACCTGCTCCGGGAAGGCGTGGCGCCTGAACGGATACATTTTGTTGGCAATGTGATGATCGATACGCTGATTCAATTCGGTCCGAAGATAGACCGGTCACGGGTGCTCGATGATCTTGGCATCAGCCACCAGGGATACGCCCTCCTCACGTTACACCGGCCGTCCAATGTGGATGAGGAGGCGCCCCTTATCGAAATTCTGGAGTCGCTCATGGAAATCGGGGCCCAAATTCCGATCGTGTTTTCCATCCACCCGCGGACCCGGAAGATGATCGATGAGTTTCGCCTCACCGACCGCTTCAACGCCATTCCCAACCTGATCGAACTCGAGCCACAGCCCTACTTCGATTTCCTCAAGCTCCAGAGTTCCGCCCGCATGGTTCTCACCGACTCCGGGGGTGTTCAGGAAGAAACTACCTTCCTCGGTGTCCCCTGCCTTACGCTTCGGGAAAATACAGAGCGTCCCGTTACCATATCCATGGGCACCAACGAGCTGGTGGGACCGCACAAGGATGCCATCCTCCGCGAAACCACACGCATCCTTAACGGCAAAGCCAAAAAGGGACGCGTTCCCGATCTTTGGGATGGTCACACCGCCGAACGAATCATCACCCTTTTGAAGACCGTATTTTAGAACCAACCAGCGCCGGATACCTGGATGTTTCATATGGTTAATGTATTACGACCGTTTCCGCGGCGCCCATACCGTAGATGCCCGGTGAAGGGCCTATTCGTTTATCTCCGGTTAAACTGAAAAAGCGGACGCCCCTGTTGGTGAGCATCCGCTCTTAATTCATCTGACGTAATTTCAAATACCTACAAGGATCTGCCGCCCCTTCGTATGTGAATCCCGTACCCGCGGTCGCGGCAGGATCGTATATATGGTTGGTGTCTGCCAGCACAGCCAGCCGCATCCGATCCTTGATATCGAAAAAAACCAATTCCCTGAACCCATCCCATTTCGCCGGGACTACCAGAACATCACTCCCATCAGTCGCCTCATAGGCGGTGTTGGCGGGCGTCACATCACGCAATATCGGTCCGGCTGCTTCCGCAGTAACCGGATCGTAGGCTTTGACCTGTGCGCCTCCCTGCTGCAGCGGCGAGAGAATCGACAGTGAAGGTGTGTCTCGAATTTCATCGGTGTTGGGCTTGAAGGATAACCCACTCACCCCCATGGTCTTACCCGCCAGCTCACCACATGCGCCACGGGGAATTTTAACGGTGATGCAGCGGATCTGCCCTTCGTTTACCTGGACCATACCGCCGATGACTTTCATCGCATTCCCTGCCTCTTTGCCCCTCACAAGCAGAATTCGGGTGTCTTTTGGCAGACAGGAACCGCCATTTTCCGAGGTCCGGTTGCAGAAAACTGGGACCGATCGCGACATCCACCCCGATACCACAGGACCCATCACTCAAATCAACGCCGACCAGTTCACTGAGATTGGCAATTTAGTTGTTAAATGAGATTTTAGTGGCCGGAAATGCATTGGCGTCGGACTTGATTCTCTCTGCGGTTTCACGGGGGATGACTATAAAAGGGATATCGGTCCGGTCCACGCGGCGGTAGATTTTTTATATGTTCGGTTCCGCTTGAGGATCGTCCGTACCTATGACCACACGGACCGGCCTGAGAAAGCCTGCGACCGCGGATCCTTCCCGAAGGAATTCCGGAATGGAATCAACCGAAAATCCCTGGTGTTCTTTCTGCGTTCTCGAAATAACTTCAGCTACTCGGGTGCCTCTGCCTGCCGGAGACCGTACTTTTATTCACGATCACCTCGTACCCGTTCATTGCGCGGCCGATTTCCTCTGCCACCTCGAACAAGGAAGAAAGTTCATCGCTTTCGTTATCCGCCTACTGCTATAAAGTTCGTTGTCGACACAGGTTACATGATAGCCTAAATGGTGAGACAGGCTCCCACCACAAGACCGACGCAACCTGTTCCTATGAAGCAAAGATTCATTCAGAACCGTCGCCCAGCCTGGACAAGTCCTTGACCAACAGCCCAATAGGCTCTTCAAGAATCTTACGCACCCGGGCCATGAACTGAGCGGCTACCGCACCGTCGATCAATCGGTGGTCCGACGACAGGGTTGCGGTCATCATGTCACGGACTTCAACCGCGCCATCGACTACTACAGGCTTTTCCTTAACTCGTCCTACCGCAAGGATCGCTCCTTCGGGAGGATTGATTATCGCGGTAAAATGATCCACGCCGAACATGCCTAGATTGGAGATCGTGAAAGTGCCGTGCCCGTAATCATCCGGCGAGAGACCGCTGCCTTTGGCTTTGCCGTCCAAGGCTTTGGTGGCCTCAGCGATATCGTATACTGTCCGGCGGTCGGCCCCGCCGACCACAGGCACCACGAGTCCGTCGTCCAGAGCAATCGCAAACCCGATGTTGACATCCTCATACTGAATGATCGTATCACCTTCAAGCGAAGCATTGACTGCAGGAGACTCCTTCAGTGCCATTGCAACCGCTTTGATGATTAGATCGTTAATCGACACTCTGGCCAGGCTGTTGGATTCACCGTATTGTATCAACTCATGGCGCAGAGCCACCGCCTTCGTCATATCCAAATCCATCGACAGGTAGAAATGGGGGACGGTCGAGGTACTCTCCGCCAAGCGAGTCGCCGCAATTTTCCGGATGCCGGTAAGGGGGGTGCGGGACCTTTCCTGTTTTCCCGTGTCATAGGCAATGGTCGGAAGCGGCCCCACTGAAGGGGTAGCCGGAACCGGTTCCGGAGTCTGGGCCCTGGCTTCCGCAAACGCCTTTATATCGGCCCTGACAATCCGACCGCCAGGACCGGTGCCGGTCACGTCTTCGATGGCGATGTCCAGATCTTTGGCGTAATTCCGCGCGGCAGGGGAACTTTTTATACGTCCGCCCGCTCTGTCAGATACGGCCGGGACAGCCGGGGCTTTTTCGGGCGGCGGTGATAAGGCTCCCTCAGACGTAGCCCCTTTGCCAGACGCAGCCGGAATATCAGCGACTACCTCACCCGCTTCACCGATGTAACCAA
The DNA here is from genome assembly GCA_964470965.1 of uncultured Gemmatimonadota bacterium. Lineage (GTDB taxonomy): Bacteria > JAAXHH01 > JAAXHH01 > JAAXHH01 > JABIQT01 > CAYYIS01. The sequence continues at coordinate 9,183 of CAYYIS010000041.1, forward strand.
TCACCTGTTGTATTGGCACTTCATCGCCGGGGCCATTGAGAACCTTTATCAGGTTGCCCGACGCTTTGGCTTCCACCTCCATGACGCTTTTGTCTGTCTCGACTGTAAACAGAATTTCGCCTTCTGTTACTGAATCACCTTCCTGCTTTATCCATTCGACGATTGTGCCCGATTCCATCGTGAGGCCCAAAACTGGCATAATGACCTCTGTAGCCATGTCGGACTCCTTCTTCCTGATAGTTTCTTTAAAATTGAATCCTGCTGAGCAACCTTATTCCGTCGCGCGACCCTGTTATGCCCTGACCGCATTCTCAAAAATCTTGAACGTCACGTCTATGTTGGCTGAGGACGAAAAGGATATTCTCAACCCCTTCCCTAAAATGGCTAGATGAAGGTCGCCGCCGCTCAAATTGTCATTGAAACCAAGATAGTGTAACGCTGCCTTCAACCCGTTCATTTTGCGGTATTTGGCACCATTCCAATTCTGCCTCAATAAGCCGGTAGAGCATACATCGTATCGATAAATTCGTCAAGCATTTTTTGCAGTGCATACGGGACCAGATGGGGTGGGCTGTTTTCTGTTGACACTGACTTGAGCCCTTACTATTATGGGACGCATACCTAAATAGGACGATTCAGTATACTGCATCGCCACAACCAGATAATCAACCAGGCATTTCCATCCGCCCACCTTCAAGGAGAATTTACTATGGAATTCAAAATAGACCGATATACCAAAATAGTATTGACGTTAATCGCAGTCGGCCTGTTTTTCAATGCCTTCAAGAGTGAAATCGCGTCTTTGGGAACGCCTGAACCGGCGTATGCCGAGAATATTGGGATGGGTAACACCCTCACGAGTGGTACCCAGCCCGGCCAGCGGTTCGTCACTGCCAGTCCCGACGGCAAGACGGTTTACTATTGGTTCCGGGAAGAAGACAAGCAGTGGTACGACCGTGACAAAATTATCTATCTCGGATCCGAAATGGCACAGGACTAGCGTGCTTTCCGCTATCGTAATGGCGGCTGGACGTTCTTCCCGAATGGGATCGTTGAAGCAGTTGCTCCCGTTCGGGGGTACGACTGTTATTGAACGAATCACCTCGGTATTGCTGGCGTCCCGCATTGAGGAAACAATCATAGTGCTCGGCCACCGTGGTGATGAAATACAGGCGCAACTGGCAGGGTACGACGTGCAAATCGTGCGCAATCCCGACCCGCACGGCGATATGCTGTCATCGACTCAGTGTGGCGTCCGTGCTGCGACTCCGGGTCACGGGCTGATGATCGTTCTGGGAGATCAACCGCTGATCACTACTGAAATGGTAGACGAACTGATCTCTTTCTATGAAAAGAAACAGGAATTTTTCATAATCCCGGTCCATGGGGACAAACGCGGGCATCCCATGATCGTTTCGCCCCGTTACAGAGACGACATTCTATCTTTGAGGGGGGACACCGGGTTGAAAGAACTGCGGGACCGATATCCGGAGGCGATATATGGTGTCCCGGTAGATACGGACCATATGCTTGCGGATATGGATTACTACCACGAGTACGAAAATGCATTGAAACATTTTGACCACAAGGATTAGCGAATGGATTCCAATGTGTATGTGACGCGTAAGATACCTGAGGAATCGATCCTCATTCTGGAAGCGGCTTGCGATGTGGTGGACGTTAACCCGCACGACCGGGCATTGACACGGGAGGAATTCCTCAACGAGGCACAGGGAAGAGACGGACTGCTCTGCCTACTCACCGAAACCATCGACGATGAAGCACTCGATTCGGCGGCAGGCATCAAGGGCGTCGCCAACTATGCTGTCGGCTACAATAACATCGACGTATCGGCCGCCACCCGCCGGGGCATCCCGGTGTCTAACACACCAGGGGTGTTGACGGATACCACCGCCGACCTGGCCTGGGGACTGATGTTCGCCATCGCCAGGAGGATCGCAGAGAGCGACCGGTTTGTGCGGGAGGGAAAGTTTCATGGATGGGATCCGCTGATGTTCCTGGGTACAGATATCTCCGGCAAAACACTCGGGGTCGTTGGCGGCGGGCGCATCGGTACGGCCACCGCAAAACGGGCGGGCGGTTTTGATATGCGTATCCTGTACACCAGCCGCAATCGGTATGACGAGATCGAATCCGTCGGCGCCGAGTATCATTCACTGGACTACCTGCTTAGGGAATCCGACTACGTTTCGATCCATACACCACTTACTCCTGAAACGACACACCTGATAGGAGAGCGGGAACTGGAAATCATGAAACCCACGGCGTTTCTGATCAACACCTCCCGCGGCCCAGTGGTTCATGAAGCCGCTCTGGTTCAGGCACTCAAAGAGAACCAGATAGCAGGCGCTGGGCTGGATGTGTTCGAACGGGAGCCGGAACTGGAACCGGGGCTGGACGAGCTGGAGAATGTGGTAATCGTGCCCCATATCGGCAGCGCATCCACGGCCACACGGACGGCCATGGGCAACATGGCCGCCACTAATCTGATTGCCATGTTACGCGGCGAAGTTCCGCCCAATTGCATCAATCCTGAGTATGTGCAGAACACACGATTCTATACCTAACAAAGTAAGGAGAAACTGATGAAGTTAGTATCATTTGGTGAAGCTGGACAGGAACGTGCCGGAGCTGTAGTGGACGGCGGCATCGTGGATCTCAATGCGGCAAACACCGCATTGCCGGCATCCCTGCTCGGTATTCTGGAACAGGGGTTGCTGACCGAAGCGGAACAGACGGCACGTTCCGCCGTTGACCATATACCCGAAGGCAGCGTCCGCCTTGGGGCCCCAATTCCGAGACCGTCCAAGATCATTTGCGTCGGTTTGAACTATAAGGACCATGCGGAAGAAACGGGGCAGGAGCTGCCGGAACATCCGTTGCTGTTCTCGAAGGCCACCTCCGCGGTGATCGGACCTTACGATAATGTGATTCTGCCTGAGGAGAGCAAAGAGGTGGACTACGAGGTAGAATACGCCATCGTCATCGGAAAAACCGCCACCAAGGTACCCACCGCGGATGCATTCGACTTCATCGCGGGATATACCGTTGCCAATGACGTGAGCGGTCGAGATATCCAGTTCCGTCAGGGGCAGTGGCACCAGGGTAAAAGCTACGATACGTTTATGCCCATGGGACCGTACCTGATCACCAGAAACGAAATCGCCGACCCCGGTAATCTGCATGTGGAGTGTATTCTGAACGGCAAGAAATTGCAGGACAGCAACACGAACCAGCTAATCTTCGACACCGTAGAGCTAATATCAAGGATCTCGGGTATCATGACGCTGTTCGCTGGCGATGTTATCTCCACGGGCACCCCCGCCGGTGTGGGCGTTTTTCGTGACCCTAAAATCCTGCTGAAACCGGGTGATATGATGGAGACCACTGTCGAAGACATCGGCACGCTGAAGAACGCCATTAAATAGTCGCAGATCGAATTGGACAAGCAAACGCGGGAACGGGTATTGCTACCAGCGGAGGAAACGAAAGACCTGTTCGGATAGGACCTGTGGCCTGTACCTGTCCGGCGCCGACCTGGCAGGTACCGAATTCAATGGGGCGAATGTTACGGAATTTCTGGACGGTGGCTGGCCAGAACGAATTTTTCCGAGGCGCTCATGCGGTGGGCAGGGCCGTACGACCGATCCGGCCGTGAACAGGGGACAGATTCTCCATCATTGAAAATACTCCGGATGGAGTCGGGACCGTCTGGACCAAATGGGCATGGTTTATCCCCACATGCTGCAAAAAAGGCATACCCCATTTGTTTCGTCAACCACAGATGACACGATAGGTACTTTCACTACGGTTACTACCGGCGGAGAACGGACAGTCATTCTTCCATATCCGGGCAATGTTCTGAAAGTTCCGATTTTTTATTCTTGCAGGTACGTAGTATTCCAACGCCGCTTCAAGCCTGGTGTAGACTATCGGATACAATAATGGGCGGTCCACTGGAGTGGAACCGCCCATTTCGTTTGCCTATATTATATAATCCCTTACCACATCTACTCACTCTGTACCAAAGCCGGGGAGCCATTGTCGAGTACTAGGTTGAAGACCGAGGAATCTATCCGAATCATATCACGGAGGTTTTCGTTTAAGGCGATATAGACGCGATCGCCGTAAGCTTCCAGTTTTTCCAGCAGGTCGTGGAGATGCTGGAGCTGGGGTTCGTTGAACTCTTCGATGTTGAGCGTGATCGAGGAGGTCGTATTTTTCAGAACGGATTCCAAGTGCGGCGCCAGATTGACAAAGAAATCGCGGTCCAGCAGTCCGTTCATGGAAATCGACAGGTTGGCCGCAGTGTTCTTCATCTGATTGAAGGAAACCTCGAGCACACCGCCGTGCAGGTAGCGCTGCAGCGTCTCTTCTATAGTAGTCAGATAGTTGCTGGCTAACTGGTCCGCCTGTTCAAACTGCTCGATGAGATTCCGTTCTACAAAGTCCCGCATCGCCAGACCTACTATCCAATCCTGAATAGCCATGGGGGCGAGACGTGGATTGCCCCACGGAAATGATCGCATGAAATGGTAGAACCTTGGGAAACCACCGGGCAGGATTCCACGGAAGATGAATTTCCGCAGAGCGTTGACATTTTCCCAGAACGAAAAACGGCTTCGGTAGATCGGGTTCGTCAAATATCTGTTTTTATTCAGCACTCTGTCCGCTATGTTCCGGTTCTCGAGCAGCCGATCGAACAGGTTCCGGTAGCCGCTCACCATCTCCTCATAAGTCATCCGCAGCGGTATGACATTCGTCCGCAGCTTGGTATTGTTGGTCGTATCCGAATCGTCCTCGTCCGTACGTAACCGACCGTCTTTTTCTAGGCGTTCATACAACGGGGTCTTCGGAATAGCGGTGAGCAGGCCGATCATGGCGGCCTGTATTCCAGAGTTCATGATGAACTGAAACTGCTTCTCGAATATTTCCGGGGTATCATGGTCGAATCCAACGATGAAACCCGCGGTGATTTCGATACCGTAGGAATAGATCTTCCGTATGGAGGTCATCATATCCATGCGGGTATTCTGGAACTTCATCGTTTCCTTCAGGCTGTCCTCATCGGGTGACTCAATCCCGATAAATACCCATTCGAAATTCGCTGCGACGAAATCCTCGAGCAACACGTCGTCACCGGCCAGGTTGAGGGATGCTTCGGTTCCGAAGTGGAAATTATAATTATGTTTTTTCTGATAGTCGGCGAGGAATACCAGCAATTCTTTGGCGAGTTTTTTATTGCCGATCAGGTTGTCGTCGACAAAGAAAACGTTCCGGACGCCCTGTTCCCGCAGGGCATCCAGCTCTCTGCCCACCTGTTCGACGGCTTTGGTGCGCGGCTTCCGACCGAACATGATAATGATGTCACAGAATTCACAACGGTAGGGGCACCCTCTTGAAAATTGCAGGCTCACCGCATGATATCGGTCCATCTTGAGAAGATCGAACCTAGGAATCGGGGAATCGTGGAGTGATACCTCGTCGGTTTCCTGGTAGAGCGGATTGCGGACGCCCTCTGCGAAATCACGGCAGAAGGCGGGCCAGATGTACTCGGCTTCGCCTGCTATCACAGTGTCCGCCAGATGCGCATAGGCTTCAGGACAGAGCGAGGCATAGCTTCCGCCGGCGACCACGTAATGGCCTTTATTCCGATAAAATTTCATCAGTTCTTTCTGTCGTTCGAACTGAATGCCCATGCCGCAGATGCCGATCAGATCCGCCACCGGATCGAGCGGAATGGTTTCGATATTTTCGTCCACCACTTCTATTTCCCAGTCGTCTGGACACAGTGCGGCCAGCGTAGCCAATCCCAACGGCGAATTCATGGTCCGCCTATTGGCCGGCATGACTTTATCTATAGCCCATTTAAAGCTCCAGAAACTTTCAGGAAACCTGGGATTTATCAACAACACTTTCATGCAGTCCCCTCGCCTTATGGTCATGTTGAAAGCTATTCGAGAAGTTGCCGGAGGGTTGAGCAACCTCTTGAACAGCCTCCTCTTGCATGATGTTCAAGGTCTGCCCAACTTATCCGTTGTATTGATCTCTGTCAAGGGAAAAAGGTCCCATCTACTTTTCCGGTTGCATCCCTGTGGAGAACACCTTTATATTTGTGAGGTTTAGCTCCTTAAAGATTACTGATTACGAGTCGATTAAGGTTATGTAATGTCATTCTTGAATTCGGCGATGCTTTTCGGACTCGCTGCGGCAGCGATTCCGATTCTCATCCACCTGTTTCATCGCCAGCGTGTTTCCACTGTTGAATTCAGTTCTATAGCCTTTATCAAAAACCTCAATCTGCACCAGTCACGGGCCATGAAACTGCGCCAGTGGCTCATCCTTCTGGTCCGGACTCTGATCATCATTCTAGCGGTGCTGGCGTTTGCAAGACCGACGATGGAGGGCAGTTTCTGGTCATTCCTGGGCTCCGGTGTGCACCAGAAGACCGCCGTGGCCCTGGTAATGGACAGTTCCTACAGCATGGGCAACGGGGATCAGACCCCTTTCAACCTTGCGCAGGCCGCGGGCCTGCGTATGCTGAACGTCCTCAAGGAGGGCGATGAGGCGGTAATTGTACTTACCGGCAAACCACCTCGCACTATCCCGGATCGTCCGATTCTCGGCATCGACCGGGTCCGCGCCGCACTGCAGGACACCGAGGTATCGAACGGATCAGGCGATATCGGGACGGCCCTGAATCTTGCGTCATCGGTACTCAACAATACCACCATTGTAAACAGAGAGATCTACCTGATCACCGACCTGCAACGAAACGACTGGCAGAGCCTTCGGCAGACGGCCTCGTTTTTGAATATCGATCCGGAAATGCATGTGTACATCGTTCCAGTCGATTCGCCACCCATCGGAAATGTGAGCATCGACGGTGTATCCGTGAGTGGACAGCTCGTCGCTACTAATCAACCGAAATCGGTTGTGGCGACCTATATGAACCGAAGTGGCGATCCGGTTCAGGGACGAAATATCGGCCTTTTCGTAGAAGGTATAAAACGCGGCAGTCAAGTGATTAGTGCAGAACCTGGTAAGAGCGGCAACGTGCGTTTCGGGGTGACTCTCAACACACCAGGCGAGTATTCAGGATATGTGGAACTCGACCATGATGACCAGTTGAAGGACAACAGACGGTATTTCACCTTGACCGTCCCGGAGGCGATCAACGTAGCAGTTCTCTCCACAGGCGAAGCAGGATATTTCCTGCAGCAGGTATTGAGTCCTGCCGGTCCAATGCAGACGCCGGTCAACGTAACAACTGCATCTGCGGAGGTGTTAAATGGCGGCCGGCTGACCGATACCGATGTCATCGTTCTGGATGGGGACCTATCGCTCTCAGGGCCACAGCTGACATCTCTGGAACGGTATGTCACAGCCGGCGGTGGATTGATGATCTTTCTGGGCAGTGGGGTCAACACAACGCCGTACAATGCATCACTACTTCCGGCTGTTTTCGACTGCACCATACAAAGTCGAGTGGGCGCACCGGGACAGCGGCAGTCTTTCCTTAGTCTGGGGGATATGGACTATGGGCATCCGGTGTTCAACGTTTTTCGGGAGCAATCAGGATCGATCCCGGATTCTCCTCGATTTTACTCGTCGTACCTCCTCAATGTCACCCCTCAAACCCGGGTAATCGCTCGATTCAGCGATGGTACCCCGGCTGTGATCGAAGGACGGGATGGCCGGGGTAAGGCGCTTCTTATCGCTTCAACGCTCAATACCCGGTGGAGCGATCTGCCCCTTAAGAGCCTGTTCGTTCCGCTCATGCACAGATCCATCCGGTACGTGCATGCGGACTTCAATGGGTCTGGGGCAGAGACGCTGGTGGGATCACCGGTGGAACGGACCGTGGACTGGGCTGATCAAGATGATCCGATCACAGTGGAACACCCGTCGGGGGGTAGCGAAGGGCTGAAACCGGTCTCTACTATCAACGGAATGAACGTGGTGGTTACACGGACTGAGGAAACAGGAGTCTATCACCTGAAATCCGGTGTTCGGTCGCTGGGAGCATTCGCCGTCAACGTGAACACCAATGAGTCAGATCAGGCACAATTATCGCAGTCTGAAGTTGGCACTTATCTGGACGGCGTAGATCACAGCATACTCTCTCCGGATGATTCTCCGGAGGAAGCGCTCTTCGAGTCCAGCCAGGGATTTGAGATTTGGAAGGCACTCCTTTGGGCGGCCCTGCTGATGATCGTCCTAGAAAACTGGCTGACGCACCTACCGGCACGCCCAATCGTAAAGCGTCAAGTTATTTAACTGGAGGTTTTTTCTGCACGAGATCGTAAACAAAACCAGAGAACGAGCTGTTCTGGTAGGGCTGAGCACATCAACCAACGGACCGGCTGAGACGGTAGAGTCGCTGAACGAGCTAGCTTTGTTGGCGGATACGGCCGGCGCCGAGGTAATGGAGCAAATCCTCCAATCCCGGCGATCCATCGACCCCTCCACGTTCATCGGCAGAGGCAAAGCCGACGAAATCGCCGATCTCTGCAAGGATCTGGACATCGACCTGGTTATCTTTGATGATGACCTGTCACCCGCCCAGGTTAAAAACCTGGATAAGAAAATCGAACGGCGTATTCTCGATCGCAGCGGTTTGATCCTCGATATTTTTGCGAGCCGTGCTAAATCACACCAGGCCAGGATTCAGGTGGAGTTAGCACAACTTCAGTACATGATGCCGCGCCTGACCCGCCAGTGGGACCACCTCTCAAGACAGGAAGGTGGTGTGGGGTCCGGCGGTGCTATCGGTGTGAGGGGACCGGGCGAAACCCAGCTCGAAATCGACCGGCGGTTGATACGCGGTAAGATCAAACACCTCACCAAGCAGCTTAAGACGGTCGAGGGTTATTATAACTTGCAGCGGAAACAGCGCAGTGATATGTTCTGCACCGCCCTGGTCGGTTATACCAATGCTGGTAAATCCACTGTCTTCAACGAGATCACCAATTCAGGTACGCTGGTGGAGGATCGACTCTTTGCCACACTGGATTCAACAACAAGAGCGATCGATGTGGGCCCCGGGCAGAAAATCCTGCTGTCGGATACGGTCGGATTCATAAGCAAGCTGCCTCATCATTTAATTTCATCCTTCAAGAGTACCTTGACCGAAGTCTACAGCGCTGATCTGCTATTGCACGTGGTGGATGTGAGTCACCCCGCCTTTGAAGAGCATATAGCGACGGTCAATGCCGTCCTAGATGACCTGGGCGCCAGCAAGCTGCCGTCAGTGATGATATTTAATAAGGTCGACCTTTTGGAGGAAAATGGCTTGATCAACAGGCTCAGAGCGGATTTCCCTGGCTGCATTACAATTTCAGCGTTAAATCCTGAAGATGTGGATTTCCTCTGCAAACGCATCGGGGAGACTGTGAGTCAGACCAGAGTCGAGGAATTTTATCTTTTCATCCCCTACCAGGCGGCCGGTGTGTTGTCCGTACTGTATGAAGCCGGGCAGATACTCGTCCGGAAGGATGAGCCGGAAGGGGTGCGTATAACGGTGCGTCTGGAACCGACGGCCGCCAACCGCCTACACAAGCGACTGGAACAGTATTTTTGCGTTGAAGCGAAGCCGAGCAGCGACCGTTGAGACGAATCAGGTAGCTGATCCATGGGACGCCGCCTTCTACGGCTCACCTTCTTTTAAAGAACTGGTACTACTCTGTATTTCTTCATACATCATATCAATCTGATTAGGATCGAACAGCAGCAAACGTCGCCAGGCCGGATTGTTCGCATATCCAGTCACCGAAGAGTGTAGCAGTTCATACCGCCCCACCGCTTTCCGGTCACCAAAAACGAAATATTGCCTGCCTCCCCCATCGGCTCTTCCAGCGTCGCCTTGGACACCGGTGGTGTAATACCAGATCTGGTAGGATTTTGAATTGTTATCTGAATCACGCCGTTCAATCTCTTCCGGATACCCAAATCTCAGAAACACACGTCCTCGATCGCTTTGGGCCCCTCCCAGTTGATATTCGGCAAACGAAAATCGTTCGTTAAAGACGATCATAAATTCGTTCTCGGGCGTGGTCGGAGTCGGATCTCTTTCTTTCCAGAAGTTAATTAAAAACTCTGTTTTAGCTTCGAGGTTAAGCCGTTTGTAAAGGTCATAGTCACGGTTTGGAGCCATACCGTTCGTAGCCATGACTCTTAACATTTTTTCACCTCGTTCCGCCATATCGTCGGAGAGGACGGTCACCGGCGGCGGCGGCGGCGGCGGTTGCATTACCTCGAAGATGCACTCCCGTGTAACGGCTTCTCCGGTGGCATTGTCTTTTACACTCAATTCGAGTGTATACACGTCCTGTGGAAAAGAGGTAATATCCAGCGCTATCAATTTTACCCCGCTCCTGCCGGGTTTGGCCTGGTTTTTCTGAGGAGGCATCGGATAGGTCATACTGCTGGTATGGCTTGTGACTGAATAGGTAACATCGTAGGTATCCGATGCTTCGACATCCGTGGCCGCCTCCACCAGATTATAGATCTCGAAATAAATGTACATGGTTTTGGGTTTGAATGTATCACCGGAGGGTTGCTCCCCCCATTTTTCGAAGATACGTGTGGGATTTGGAAGCACCAGTAAGCCGTTCTTAGAAAACCTTTGGCTCTGTGTACTGTCCTGATAGACCTGACTCGAAAACTGCAGGTCGCTGACCATCAGGCTGTCGTCATCATACAGGTCCGCCACGAACGGTTTGGAGACGGCGCCTTCTTTTTTCGAATTCTTATCGGTGATCGTGACGTCCGCCCGATAGGTACCCGGATTGAGCACCATTGCCAACATGTCCATAGACACGCGCTCTTCGTGCCCCCGCCGGCTGACCAGGACCGGCTGATCCGTTTCATACCGACGTTCTTCTTTTATCCGATGCACTTCGGTATCGTTCCCATCGTAGATTACCACCTCGATTTCGAAATTACCCCGGTAGAGTTGTTTCTTGATTTCCTCCAGTGTGAACTGGCTGGGGCGAAGCAGTAAATACATTTCCACATATGTTTTACCATCCGCACCCTTGAAACCTGCCGTGTCCACGGCGAAATCAAGATCGCCAGTGCTGTTGGCGGGCAGAAGTATCGGGTCCGCGATGGCGGTGTTGTCGCTGACAGCCGTGGTGTCAGATTTTTCGTACGCTCCCCGGGCCGGCGATACGGCGTTCAACAAGAGGAGACCGCATAGTGTCAAGATAACACGAGTCATAGCATCCAAGTCCTTTGTGTCCGGATTCCATAGTGGCAAGACACACGTATGAAAGAGTTAAAAGCTCTTTGATCGGTAAAAACAGGCAACTTCAAAATATGGATAAATGCTATTCTTGGCAATATTTTTCTTGCGCCGCGGTCACGCGGTTCATTCTATAAAGCCCACCTACCACACTATCGATTTTGAAGGTCCCAAATATTGTCCTAGTTCTAGGAGGCACCTATGTTCCGCGTCTGGACGGAGCGTTCTATTCCAGCTGCTATCCAACCGATGTTCGAGGGCGTTACCCCACTCGGTCCCGGCTCTGCGACCCCCGAGGATCCACTCTCGGCCCTTGTCGACGCTCAGGGCGTCATCGCCGGGGGTACGACACGTTACGATGCCGCTTTTATGGATCGGGCGCCCGGTCTCAAGGTCATCGCCCGAACCGGCATCGGGATTGACAATGTGGATGTGCCGGAGGCCACGTCCCGGGGTGTCGCGGTATGTAACACTCCGGACGGCCCCACAATCTCCACCGCCGAACATACGATCACGCTAATGATGAATGTTGCCAAGCAGGTTAAACGGTACGATCGCGCGCTCAGGGAATCGGAAAACAGAGACCTGGTGTCTGTCTACCAGGGAAGCGAACTGAACGGCCTTCACCTCGGTCTAGTAGGTCTGGGTCGGATCGGCAGCAGGGTAGCCACCATAGCACGAGCCCTCGGTATGTCTGTTACCGCCTATGACCCCTTCGTGGACACCGATCGGATTAAAGCGCTGGGTGTTGAGCCGGCCATATCATTTGAGGCGGTTCTGGAGGCATCCGACGTGATATCACTACACATACCCTTAATCGACGATACAAGGCACCTAATGAATGCCAGCCGGTTCGGACGAATGAAGAAGGGAGCCATCTTCCTCAACATTGCGAGAGGCGGCCTGGTCGACGAAAAAGCACTGCTATCGGCGCTGGAATCCGGACATCTGGGCGGTGCCGGAATCGATGTGTTCGATCCGGAACCGCCACCACCCGACCACCCGCTACTGCACCGCGACGATGTGATCGCTACGCCGCATATCGGAGGGATCACGATCGCCGGCCGCGTGCGTATGTGGAAGATGGCGGTCACGGAGGTACTGCGGGTGCTTCGCGGCGAACGGCCGGTGCATGTTGCCAATCCGGAAGTGTTGCCCCCTGAAATTTAGAAACTTACATGTACGTGTAAGGTCAGAGAAGGGGATGGCATACCTGATTTACATTTGACAGCCTGTGATTTCAGTTTTGCAGCGCAGTCAATCGTAAGAACACAATCGAGAGATCTGAACACTGTAACTAATGTGCGGCCACCCCATTTTAACCGCCACAGAAACATGCGCGCAACCTGCCTGCATAGGGAGCGACAGGCCGAATTTCTTCGGAAACGGTGGACTTTCTTAATAGTACATTGTCTTTAAGTCGATAAAGTAGTCTTGAATGGGAGGGCCCTGGGAAGGCTATGGCCATAGCCTGGAAGTTGAGGAATTAACACGCTGCCGTTTGAATTTGGCCGGTAGGAAATGTTTCCTATAAAATCTTGCCGGATTATCTATTGGTACTGGTACGTATTACCAACTTTACGCCGCATCTTGCGTAGATTCTGGAACCCCGTGTAAATGGGTGCGCAAGGGCGACAGTGTATGCACTGGAGAATATCATCACTTCGTCATCGATCGGTGGATGGCTGAAGCGACCGCAGGTGCATACACAACTTGCGCAGGTAATTCATGAAGCGTCTGAATATGATTGGCTAGCAGTTGCGTGGTCGTTGGAACGACATTCCACTCATGGATGGGTACTGCATCAATCAACGGTGCTTGGGAGATATAAAACATGGCCGAACGGACATTAAATCTGGATCAGCTGGAGGAGGAAGGTTATACCACCGTCCCCGGGTTTCTCGATCAGGATACAACCCGCCGTATCCGTGAGCACATAGATAGTCTGCTGCCACCGATCGGCAAGGCGACCGATGACGGAAGTGGCCAGCAGATTCGGGGACGCTGGAATCTGCGCCACCCTATTCCCGGCCCTATTATGGCGGAAATACTTGCCAATGACGACTTGCTTGACCTGGCCCGTAAGAGTCTGTACAGCCGCGAGTTGAAACTCCTTGAGCAGGTGCTGATCCGATCAGACCCGCGTCAACCGCCGTACGGCCCTATGGGCTGGCATGTGGATTTCGCCTTTTTACCAAGGCAATATGAAGCCGTACCACGACAGACCTACTTTCACATGATCTGTTGCCTTAACACCGTCTTGCCCGGTGGCGCCGCCTTCATGATCGTGCCCGGGTCGCATCACCGGACCTATGGCGTCAGCGCGGAAATGAACACCGCCGAACAGCTCGCTACCCTGAAACAAAACCCGGTTGCGGTGGCTGATATCGATATCGACAGGGGCATAGAGGTTTGTCCCGACGAAGGTGATCTTCTGGTTTTCAATCCTATGGCCGTGCATTCGGGGTCTGGGAATGCCACGAATAAGCCTCGTTATGTTTATTTTTCTTCTTTCTTCGATGTATCGGCCACCGAACTTTCACAACATCTGCTAGACTCAGGTTACCACAAGGGCTTTCCCGATTCGCTGAGGAATCATCTGGCAGCCGAATACCTGCCGCTTCTGGACTGGTAGAATCTATCGTTATCGACGATCAACAAGTGGCATCTACAATTTACTAAGGGTCGAACAGTATGCTTATTTAGCCCTCCTTATCGCATGGAATTTTAACAGAAAGACTATTTGTAACTGGAATCAAATAGGAGGATAACACATGTTAACCTATCAACTGAATTTTGATCCCAGTTTGGAGAATTCTGACGATTTTAAGAGAATTTCCCGGCGTGGTTTTATGCGGCCGCCACTACAACAGGCGCTGGATTTTATCGATGGATTCCGAGGCATTGGGGGATATAGGCAGCGGCGCCGTGCCGGATGATGAACGCTATTGGGACTAGGTATACCGGTAGTTTCTGATCCGATGTGATATAAGTTATTCAAACACCGGGGCGCGGGGTCCCTCGCCACTCAGCGTACATTTGGTTCAGGCGGAAGGCATGCAGCAGTATAAGGCGAAATTTCCTACTGGATATCTGAGGAAGTATTTGAAGGAAAGCCTGGAATCATTGAAAAGTTGGCTGCATTTGTCGGCGACGAGAAAGATGAAATTGCGTTGGCCGGCAACACCACCAATGGAAGACAATAGGCACCTGGGGGCCCGAACCCAAGCATGGCCATGTGATGCCGGTCAAAGCCACCTGTGAGATGGCCCGTGCCAGGGGCATAATCACACTGGTCGACGGTGCACAAGGGGTCGGCATGCTGACCGGCACGATCTGGATGCGACATGTACGCCGTTCCCCGCCGCAAATGGATGATGGCCTCAATGATGACAGCCTTCTTTTATATCCGCAACCATATTGAGTTCGTATCGAGCCGATTCGCCCATAGGGCCGGCCGGCACCAATACTATGTATGGCAAACCACCCCCTGAAGCCTTCTGGGCAACATTCCTCACCGGTGTCTCCAAGTATTCGTTTCGTGGGCCGGATAGTTTCTCCAACACCATTTATATTGGCTCAGCAATCAATCTCCAC
>CAYYIS010000041.1:24148-44344 GCA_964470965.1 uncultured Gemmatimonadota bacterium
CCACGTGAGTGGCGGGTTGATATGTTTTTTGTGGTACAGGGCGAGCCCTCAGGTAATTTGGTGAAGATGGTGGCGGGGCCCAACAGGATTCACATCGGCAGCGTGGTCCATGAGGAATTCGACAGGGATGTCATTCGCTTGTCCCTGCATGTGATGGGTACCAGCCAGTTAGTCGACCGGTTGTTAGGCGCCATGGGAAATCCACAAAGGTACTTGACCTACCTACTGATGAGGAAAATAGAGACTTCGTGAAGCCGTTAAGCAGGTGCCGGAAAACACGGGGGGCGGTGCATAGAACACCCTGAAAGACGCCGGCATCGATACCCCCCTTTTTGTAACAGGATAACGGCATGAAAATGGAAGGAGCCGAACTCCCGGAATAGGGCTACGCAGGCCTGCCTGAACCAGCAAGAAACAGCCTCGTCGAAACACTCACCCAAATGCCCTGGCAAACTTGTCTGACCTGGGGTTCAGCTTGCTGTAGAACGTTCTTGCCGCTTCATCCGGATGGTCTCGCCAGAAAGAAGTGGGGATGCATGAATCGTTGCTGAGGAAGGGGCCGTCAAGGGGGCCGTAGTAGGTCTGAACAGTCTTCCGCTCGCGTTCCGTAGGTCGGACGGTGGCGGTGTGGAGTACAGCGATGTTGAATAAGATGGCGGTGCCGGCAGGTCCGTGCAGGTCGACGCCGGGGGATCTCTTCAACTGGGCCTCGTTTTCGAGAACCGGTTCTTCTATTGATTCCGGTGAAATGGAAAAACAGTGACTACCTTCGTCCACATCAGTCAGGTAAAGCATCAGCTGAATGTAGGGCATGCGATACGGCCGAACGGGGTCGTGGCGTCGGTCCCGGTGCCAAGCCTGGCGGACCTCGCCTTCATAAGGAGCCATATGCCGCACACATACCTCCGAAAAACATACCGCCCCGCCCATCAGCTCCTCGATAGGCGGGATTGCCTTCGGATGTCGGATCAGCTCGTCTACCTCCGGCCAGGACACCAGCGAATCACAGTTTATGG
Organism: uncultured Gemmatimonadota bacterium; assembly: GCA_964470965.1. Classification (GTDB taxonomy): domain Bacteria; phylum JAAXHH01; class JAAXHH01; order JAAXHH01; family JABIQT01; genus CAYYIS01. Next base: position 25,165 of record CAYYIS010000041.1, read on the forward strand.
ACTGGTGGTGGTTGTAGCCGCTCCAGAAATATCCTTGTGTTTCTCTATCCCTGTCGTATTGTTCGGTGTAACGTGCCAGCTCGTTATCCGTTAGAATTTTACCCAGGGAGATATAGCCGTTCTGCTTGAAGAACTCCAGATCACGCTCCGACACGATCCTCTCCTAACACCTAGGCCCCATGCACATCCGCTGCATGGGGTACGCCGGTTCCTTTTTTCATACGCATCAGTTCTTTCTGACGATCCGACAGTTTCCCGTGCCATTCATCCGGGAAGCCATCGTGCGGATCATACTGGAACATCAGCATTCGTTTGCGGTAGTGGGCGAACAGCGCATGCCGATTGTGGTCGCTGTGATTGGCGCCGCCGGCGTGCCAGCACTGACCGTTGAATATCAGGACGCTACCGGCCGATGCAGTGGGCTGGCATACATGCTGCACCTCAAACCCTGCCGGAGGGTGGCCCATACCGCTCTTGTGGCTACCCGGTACGATGCGTGTTCCGCCTGTTTCCGGGGAAAAATCATCCAGGATCCACACGGTGTTCATCATCACCGGAGTTTCCATATTCAGCATCTCCTCCGGAATGTCACTGTGAAATCCCTGCTCGTCATCACCCGGGCGAACGATACGGCTGTTGAGGCTGCCGAGGATCAGGTGCGGTCCCAGGTAATGCTCAAGGAGTGGTAGTATCCTCGGATGGTCGATAATCGGAAAAAAGATAGGGTTCAATGTCGGCAGGTTAGCCACATGCCGGCACGCCCCGGGCGCCGGCCTAGTTTCACCGACTTCCTGCTCCGACCGTATCAACGCTTCTGTTAATGGAGCAACTTCATCCGGTGACAGTACCTCTTTAACCACAGTGAAACCATACAAATCGATCTCGTAAATGGCCTGCTGGAATTCTGACATGGATTATCGTTTTCCTTTTGTTAACGTGCTAGATACTCTCCCGGTACACGGGTCCGCGGATAATCCGCATCCGGATCCCGGCCGAGAAGCTCCTGGGGTACACCGCCCGTCCAGTATGCGGGTATAGTGTCTCGTGGGCGTTCGTGCCAACCGAGCAGCAGGGTGCGGCGTTTGTCGGACTGGTTGCCCCGTGCCGCATGCAGGGTACGTCCTTCGCCTATTACGAGAGAGCCGGCTTTGACCGGCACGTCCACCGCGTCCCGATGTTTCGCAAACATGGCCTGGTCGTCTTCATCGGCGAAATACGCAGTTTTCTGGTGGGGTATCTCCAGCTCGTCGTGCAACGGAATACGCTTACGATGGGTGCCGGGAATGATCTGGAAGCACCCGTTGACCAGATCGGTATCCACGATGTAGTAAGACAGGAACAGGTACTGGGGCCACGGAGCCAGACTAACGGGATCGTTCCAGTCCATCCAGTCCTGATGCCAATACAGTGGCGGACCACCGGGCGGTTTGCTGAGGATGATATAGCCCCCATGGGATTCAAAGTCGCCCAGCCCTATCTCACGGAGCGCTTCCCAGGCCGGCGGCCAGTTGACCAGTTTCTCAATAAGGGAATTTTCTTTACCGCTCACATGCAGATCGGAGCCCTGATACTTCCATGTCTCCGGATGGTCCACCGAATCGAGTAGCCGATCCGTCTCCGTACGCAACTCGTCTAGGAAGTCATTCGTCAGGATATCCTCGAGGACACAGAAGCCGTCTGTTGTCAGCTGCTCCCGTCTCTGCAGTGCGAATTCCGGTGTCACAAACCATCACTCCCTATCTGTGTTTGCCTGTGCCAAGACCGTGATCTACCATGTAATCGATACTTTTCTGGACCGCTTCGAACATGTCCGTGGCGCACCGGTCCAGTTCTACGATATGCCACTCCGTATGATCTCTGCCGGCATCTACTACACCGGAGATATCCACAATGCCTTCGCCCACCGCGGTCATATCATCCTCCCTGGTGCACGGACCGTCTTTGATGTGCAGAATCGGCGCGCGGGCACCAAGCTGGCTGACCACCGCCGCGGGATCCGGCCCGCCGGTCTGAACCCAGTATACGTCCACTTCGAAGAACACTTCCGGTACGAGGTTGTCGAGCATGGTCTCGTACACGTACACGCCATCCACTTTCAGAAATTCCCACCAGTGGTTGTGGATGCCGAACGTCATACCGTATTCGCCGGCGGAGGCACTGGCTTCATTGAATTGATCACACACGTTTTTTATTTTGTCCTTGGTATCCAGATCGCTGGGTCCAACACCCGAGATGATCCGTGAGGTACCGATTGCCTGTGCCGTCTCTATCGAATACTGTTTGTGTTCTCCCACGGGGATACCCAGATGGGCGCTGGGCACTTCCAGGTCAAGAGACTTGAATAATCTCCCGGCTTCCTCAGGTGACGACCCCGGAAACCCGGCTGGCTCCACTCCGGCGTAGCCCATCTCCGCAACGCGGCGGACCACCCCTTCGAAATCATCGTTCGCGGCTTCACGTAGTGTGTAAAGTTGTAATGCAACCGGCGCTGGCATTAGTGTTTCCTTTCTTGGTTATGATTGAGTGGATGATTTTTACCCATCCGAAAAATAGTATCTCGGGTCGACGCCACGGTCCGCGAGTCGGGTGAAGGGTATGACACGGAAGTGGTCGTTACCCTTACCAGATTCACGCCACAGCTTGATTTCTTCACGGTGGCCGAGACGCTTCATCGTGGCCCATTCACTGATGCGGCTGGTTCTGGCATAGGTATCCCACAAGGCGATACCGTCGCAACCCAGATCGTACAGTGTGTCAGCCGAGTACAGTGACGCGGCGGCGGGCTGGCGGCGGGGGTACAGGTCTGGATATAGCCTAACGGGCGTCCCCCGGACCAGGTCTATATACCAGGGCAACCACTCGCTCGCGTTCATCGCGTTGGTCGGATGGGGGATAAGATAATCGACGAGACGCTCGTTTACCAGGGCTTGCACGTCGATGCCCCATTTTAAGTTGCTTTCGATGGTATTATTGACACTGTATGCCAGCTCCAACGATTTGGACATATTGTGTCCCAGGGTATCCATAGCGGCCTTCACCTCCCTGGCGAACTGCATAACATATTCCGCCATGAGCGCCCTAAACCGGGGGTCGTCATCAGTAATGTCTAGAAGGTTTTCACCGTATAGCGCCTGAAATCGCTCGATAGCCGGCTCATCGTAGTACACGAATGGCCAGGACCTGCAGAAAATCACGTGGGCGCCGTCAAAACCGTAGGCCACAGCTTCACACAGGAGGTCAACCCAGAATTGCCGCACTTCCGGATAGGCGAGGCTCATGCGCCCCGTGGCACAGCCGGCACGGTCGCGGGACAGAAATTCCGGATGCTGTTCCTGGAAACTACCGGGAGACAGATCCCTTGGCACCGGTTTATCGGCCGTCTGGAGGCGCAGACTCGGAAAAATTCTCAACCCGGCGGCATGGGCAGCATGGATGGCTTCCGTCATGAAATCCGTGCCCTCTGATTCCAGGGCGGTAAGGGAATCATGCCACCAGTCCCCGGACGCGAACCGATCGAAGGGGCTGTACGCTGCAGGCGGCTGGCGCCCTACTTTGGTTCGGTAAGTGGAATTCTCCCCTTTGAACGTGGCCCAAAGCATCACGTCCACATCACTCTCGCGATAAGGCTCGATTTGGGCCCAAATATCTTCTTTTGTCCGCACGTTGATGAAAATACCCCCATCGTTCATAGCCAGCAGGCGGCGCGTATCATCCCGCGGAAGCTCACGGTGGTAGTCGGCAATTTCGTCATCTGTAAGAGGCACCAATCGTATGAACACCAGGTTGCTGTATAACTCGGCTACATTACCTCCCTGGCCGGGGCTGCCCTCGTTAAAACGGCTGATAGTCAGATCCTGACCGGCCAAGTCAGCTATCTTCCAGAACGCTTCGGTGACCTCCCACTCCCGGAATGCCTTGCCCGTGAAAAAGACGCCGTAAGCATTCGGCAACCCTTGGCGGTCTTTTTCGGACTGCTGTTCGGATCGCACCAGTGTGTATGCCGGATCGTCCGTAAGACGAAGCCGTACATGGACATCACAAAATTCAGGATACTGGACCCCAACATAAATTTTATGATACCCGGAGGTGTTGATCGGCAGTTTGAGCGGAGCGGAATCCATGCCGGGTCCGGAGTAAACCATAGTGCCGCCGAACAACTCGGTTTCATAACCGACCAGACGCCATGTACCGTGGCGGAAATCCCGGTGGAGTCTGTCAGCGGGTTCGCAGATGCTCAGGTCTGAAATAACAATTTCGTTGGTCATCGAATCGCAATATACTATTACGGCAAACCCCTGTCAACGGTGAGGGATTGCGGTCCAGTTCTCCTCAATTACACCTTCGACCCCGGCCGCTCGAGTCACTGGCCAGATTTCCAAAATCACACACGGGGCCAGAATACACCGACCTCTATGGGCACCGGCCTGTTTTCCGTTGGCGGTTGCATTCCATCCGCTAATCCAGAAGTTGAATTACCGGGCTTTCGGATTGGATTCACAGGGGCACCTCAATCATAATTGCTCTGAACATGATCCCCCAGGAGCCGTCGCTGGTGTGGGGAGGCGTGGGCTAGGATCTCCGGATCGAACTGGAATTTATTGAGGTAGGGAGGGTATTTCTGAGTGATCATCCGCATTGCGTAGTGCACCTGTAACAGGTAACGGGGTCTGTCGCTTCTGTTGGCGGCGCCTCTGTGCCACAGCTCACTTCGAAAGATCACTACATCGCCGGCACTGCACAGGATACTTTGGGGCGCCATGCCCTGCCATTCCGTAGCTCCGTCGGGCGAGCCGCCGGAACGATGGCTGCCGGGCACGAACTGAGTGGGCCCCAGATCTTCTTCCAGATCATCCAGATAATAGTGGGCTGTCGTGATGAAAATGGGGATCTTTACCCGTGGATCCGCCAGGATGTCTTCTGGCAGCGCAAGCGGCTGCCAGTCCACGTGCAACCCCTGTTCCGGCCGTCCAGGACCGGTAATCCACGCGGTCATCCCAATCACATGACAGTCCGATCCGTGGACCGCCTCTTCGATTTCGATAATGCCCGGGCGATCCAAAACATTTAGATACAATAACTCCCGGTTGAACGTGTTGTTGATACACTTATTCAGGAATCCGTTTTCTTGAGGCATCTGGTTCCTGTCGAAATAATCCTGTCTTGCTTCGAGTCGGTCCATGCTCTCCCGCATGGTGCTGATTTCATTCTGAGCCAGCACACCCGGTAGATACACGTAACCATCTCTTTCCAGCGCCTGGACCTGTTCTTCCAGCGTTTGATAAGCTGTGAGACTTAGAGATTCTGCCATGTCAACCCCTCTTCTCAGGTTGTCGGATCAACGGACTGGCCAGTCCGAGTCCGATGGGCATCAACGCGGACACCATCAATACGGTATCATAGTTACCTGCCAGATCGCGGGCAACACCAAATATCATTGGACCGAGCGCAGACGAAGCGATGACGATACCAAAGGTCATACCGGTGATGCTTCCCATATACCTGCGGCCGAAAAAATGCGGCCATGCCACGCCGCCGATGGTCCTGCCAAGTCCGCCGGATGCCCCCAGAACTATACCGTAGCCTACCGCGAAGACGATGCCGTTGAGGTACGGTGCCATGAGCAGAGCAAAGGCCTGGAGAAAAAGAGAAATCCCTATCATCCGTGCGATGGAAATACGCTCAAGCAGCATTCCGCTTGCCAGCGTCACAAGGGCCGTGGTGATTGAAAGCGGCAGGTACAGCCAGGCCGCCAACGTCGCGGACATGCCGTGATCTGTTATAATGCTGACCATGTGGAACATGAGCCCTGTTCCAAGCATGGCCGAAGAGGAACTGCTTAGTACCACCAGCCAGAACGACGTGGTCCGCGCAGCCTCACGGAGCGTCCAGTGCGTCTCTTCGATAGCTTGAAATCTGCTTCCAGTGCCAGTATCTTGCAGGGGCTCTCCGTCAGGATGGAGGCCGTACAGCTCAGGTTGGTCCCGAATGAAGACCAGAGCTACAGGCGCCATGAATACCAGTAGCGTAAAGCCCAGAATCAAGTAGGTGATACGCCATCCGAACTCAGGGATCATAGCATCGACCAGCCCGGGTGTCAGCCCCATGGCAAGGACGGAGGTAATCAGACCGGAGATGCCGATTGCTTCGCCGCGGCGGCGTACCCACCAGCGGTTGATGGCGTTCAGGCTCACCAGGTACAGGCTACCCGGACCGAGCATCCGAAGTCCTGCGAATCCTATGCAGAGCATCACCGCATTCTGTACATATCCCATGTAGATGCAGGCGATGCTGAACAGGATGGACGTCGCCACTGCCATCCTCCTGACCCCATATCGATCAATAGCGCGTCCTACGATCGGCAAGGCCAGGCTCCCTCCCAGGGTACCGACCGCGTAAAGGGAACTGACCATTCCCCGACTCAGTCCCAAATCCTCTATAAAGGACTCGATAAAGATCGACACCACGTAAGTCTGACCGGGGCTCGTCATGATCAGGCCGACAGTCGCCACGCCTAGGACCATCCATCCGTAGAAAAACGGAACCCTACCTATCAGACGGCTGTGCCGTGTATCCTCTGGGGTTGTATCCTCCTTCAATCAGTGAACTCCGGCAATTCAGGTAAAAAACGATAGCCGTCGGAAGCGCCTTCCAGGGTACAGCAGTAGTGTTCGAGGCCGTTCGTGGCCACCAGATAGACGGCTTTGATGATCGTATTGTACCGGGCGAGCTGCTCGAACACCGCTTCTTTTACTTTCACCTCAGGCGCCTTGCACTCGCCCATCAAGAGCGGGCGACCCTGGCGATCGTGCATGATTACATCTGCCCGCACCTGTGTGCCCGCATACTGAAACCCCTTTTCCACCGCAGCATACCCGGCCGGAAATCCACGATCTTGTATCAGATGCCGCACCAGATGCTGCCGAACCCATTCCTCGGGAGTCAAACGCACAAACTTCTTACGGATGGGATCGAAGATGGTTTGCAGACCGTCCTCGTCAGTGGCGGTCTCGAAATGATAGGGGGGGAATTTGAGCTGGCGCATGGGTTGTCGTTGGGAACCGATCTTATAATCTGGCGGCGTAGTCCATGTACCAGGTGTCTTCCACCCGGGATTGCTGGACCAGAGTGTGATGCGGTCCGGCATCGGACCGGTTGGTCTGGGACATCACTTCCAGCTCTCCGGAATCGACACCGTCGGCGAGGGCCTCACGCAGGAGACGGCCGTCCCTGCCAGGCTCGTGGGGTAACCTTAGGAGGTGGCGAATGGTGGGATATAGATCAAGGTGTCCGGAGGGAATCTCACTGACCAGCCCCCTGTGAAAATCCGGTCCCGATGCGGCCAACATAGAACGGATTTCATATGAGCTGGCGCCGCCGTGTCCTCCCACTCCGTACCCCCTGGCCGTGCCCGGTACGCCGAAACTGTTTTCCTCACCGTTCCAGGCCGAGGTGAACAACACATCCGGACTCCTGTGGTGGTCGTAGCCGATAAGGTCGTACGGTAACGAACCAGGCAGACCTTCCCGGGTGAACAGCGCCCCCATGCCTTCCACGGAAATAAGACAATCTACGATGTCCGGAAGATCCGTGCCATTGTTCTGGTATACACCCTGTCCGGCTATAACGACGTCATCCCCAAGCCCTGCCGCCGACAACGCCTCGGCGACCTGTAACGGGGCACTGTGACTGATCCACCCGTGGTCTGACATGATAATGATATTGGTGTAGTCATCGGCGCCTGATTTATGAACGGCATCGATCACGCGCCCCACACATCGATCGACAATACACGCAGCCATCTGAGACTCGGCAGCTCCCAGACCAAATTCGTGCTGGGTGTTGTCCGGGTCGCAGAACCAAATAACACCCAGGTTCGGTTTCAACTCGGGGATTACGTGCTCCGTCATGATTACGGTTATCCACTCGTTGAGGCGTTCCCCTGGACATTCTTTAGACGGCGGTGGTCCGAACCGATCTAGCACCTCCGTTCCCTCCGGGCACTGGAATGCCGGGTTCACGGTGAGTCCAACGCCCTCGGGGTTCTGCAGAAAACAGGCACCGGAAGAAGAGGAGGTGACCACGGCAACCGTCATTCCGGCGTTGGTTACGGATTGTGTCAGGGTCGGCACTTCGAGCAGGTTGCCACCGGTAAGCCTGTCAATCAAACGCAATTTCACATGAGACCCTGTGTCGATCGTTTCACCGGGAATCAGTTCTGGCAGGTACAGGAAGTTTTCAACGAGACCGTGGCGTTCCGGAAGGCAGCCGGTAGCGATTGAAGCGGAGTTGACGCGGGTGACAGTCGGAAAAACAGCATGGTGATGCGAGAATGTTACCCCTCCCTTTTGCAGTTCCCGAATTCGGGGTGTCATCGCGTTTACCAATACCGGGCTAAATCCGTCGAGAACAATGAGGAGGACGTTACGCATCATGACGCCAGTTTACTCCATGTTTCCTTCGATCTCATCCACCAGTGCTACGGTGTGGATCACGTCTCTCAGGTCGCTGCTCGGTATCTGGCGTTCCTCGACACATTCTGCAAAATGTTCGTGCATCGTCAGTGCGCCTTCGTATCGAGGAGTGTCTGCCATATCGACGCCGTCTATCTCCCAGCCGCCCATCACCTGCTTTTGGTTGTCCTCGTTGATTTCGATCTCCTCGGGCAGCTTCATGTAGCAACCCACACCGACACCATGCAGCTCCGCCCGCAACACCCGACCGCCTGAAGCGCGGTTTCCGAAAACGACACCGGTGGCGTTGTTTTCGAACCGGACCATCCCGGTGTAACAGTTGCGGGCGACACCCCCGATGACGTCCTGGTAGGGGGTCACCTCGACGGGTTCGGCGCCGACCATGAACCGGAGCAGGTCCACCACGTGGGTCACATCATTCCAGAGGGTCGTGGTGTACTCGGTATTATCGCCCAATATCTGCTTGTTGAACGTGGCAGTCGCCAGTGAGACCTGCCCGCCTTTAGCTGCAACGCGACGCATGGCTTCCTGCACAACGGCAGCATAACGGCGCTGATAACCCACCATGGCATAGACATCGCTTTTGATGGCGGCTTCCAGCAGCTCTCTGGTCTCATCGCTGTTGGCGCCGGGAGGTTTTTCGATAAAGATGTCTTTACCGGCATTTAGGCAATCCAGGGCCGGCTGGCGAATCCATTTCTCGTGCATTATGCAATAGATGACGTCGAGATCTACTTTGTCCAGCATCTCTCTGTGGTCGGTGAACACATGGGGGAAGTTGTATCTCTCCACGACCTGGCCAAGACGTTCCTGGTCCAGCTCGCAAACCGCCACCATCTCGACATTTTCAAGCCGCTCGACGCACGGGTAATGGGCGCCCTGGCTACGGCCGCCGGCACCGATGAATCCTGCCTTTAACATGGTAGGTCTCCACAGAAGTGTATTGAATTTCCAAGACTAGAAATTGAATATTGTAAACTGGCAAACAGCGTGGGGTGAGTTTGTGTAGTCATGGTGAGAATGTCAAGGAATTTGCATGGTCTAAGTCGATCATATTGAAAATCGTATGGCGTCGACCAGCGGATCGGAGTCGGCCGCATGAAGGCCCAGTGGCGTGAATTGCAGGCACAGGCCTGCCAGGATGGGATGGGATGAGAGCCTGTCTATGAGCTGGGTGTCGGCATGGGGATGTTTGAACAGACCGCCGTGCAGTCCGACGACTGACACTTCTGATCCAAGGCGTTTGTAGACGGCGTGGACATACTCTGCAAGAAATTTCCCGTTTTCGACCATGATGTGTTCTGCCTGGCTGTCCCCGTTCTGGGCGGCATCTATAACGGATCCGGCCAGACCCGCGATTCGCTCCTGCAGCGAGGATTCGTCGGATCTGACAGGGTATAGGATGTCCGTGATACCCGCCAGGTTGTCCAGTTCAAAATAGGCTTTTACCAAATCGTACAACACGCTCTCTGTCGGTGGCATCACTCCATCTTCAACCTTGAGGGCGGCGTCGATGGCCTTGAGCCCCAGGTAGTAGCCGCTGCCGCCGTCTCCCAGGCGGTAACCCCAACCGCCGGCACGTACAGTCGTATCGCGGCGGCCATTTTTACGCCCCATGCATATGGAACCGGTGCCGGCGACCAGCAGAATACCATGATCGTGGAGCGCCCGCAACAGGAGGCCCACATCGCTGGTTATGAGCAGGTCAGGATGGAGAAATCCTTCCTGTCGGGCAATCCGCCTAAGCGTCTCCTCGCTCTCCGGCGTCCCCGCACCGGCGAACCCGGCGACGACGACAGTCCCCTCGGTATCCGCTATTCCGAGCAGATCTACTATCTGCCGAAACAACCGGATCACGCCTTCCTTTCCCAGGTGCCGGAAGTTGCCGGGGCCTAAGTATGCAGTACGGATAGCGGCATAATCGCCAGATTCAAAAGATTCGACCGAACCATACATCACCCTGGTTCCGGTACCGCCTGCGTCTACACCCAGGATTTTCATGTGGTGAGATCCTAATGGAAAATCAGTTGCTAAGTGTTTCGGCTAAAATAACCGGTGATGATATGATATGCAAGACATTGACATCTTTCGATGGGGAGCTCTATATTGTGGCAACGACAGCAACAACCTATTTTTTCGAGGAAAAAATGCAGAATCAATATCGAAAGAGAAAAGTAGACTATGACGTTCCCAGTGACATGCCTACACTGCCTGCCGAGTACTACCAGACGGACTCGATCTACAGGGAGGAGATTGAGAAAATATTCTACAAGCGGTGGCTGATGGTCTGCCGCGAGGAGGAGATATCGGAGCCCGGCGAATTCTTGACGGTGGATGTGGGTGACGAGAATATCATATTGGTTCGCTGTGACAAGGGTGAGGTCCGGGCACATTTCAATGTGTGCCGTCACAGGGGAACACGCATGTGCACTGAGGACAGAGGACGGTTCGATGCCGGTGTCATCCGGTGTCCGTACCATGCCTGGCAGTACAATTTCAACGGATCCGTCAATGCCGCTCCGCTTATGAAAGAGCAGCCCGGCTTTCAAAAGGAAGACTTTCCCCTCTTCCCGGCTCATGTGGGCATCTGGGGAGGATTTGTGTTCATCAATCTGGCCGAGAATCCTGTACCGTTCGAGGAAGACCTTGCCGTGTTGATAAAGAAGTTCGAGCCGTGGCGCATGGCTGAACTGCGGATCGCCCACAAGATCGAATATACGCTGAACTGCAACTGGAAACTGATCCTTCAAAATTACCAGGAATGTTACCACTGTCCAGGTGTACATCCAATGCTAAACCGTTGGACCCCCTTCCGCAGCGCTTCCCATGACAGCATCGAGGGTTTGGCTATAGGGGGGTATATGGAACTCGAAAAGGGGCGCGGCAGCATGACCATGGACGGTGACGCGGCCGGGCCACCAGTCTGCGACGTATCGGGCGAAGATCTCCAGCGAGTGTATTACTATTCCATATTCCCTAATTTCCTACTTACTCCCCATCCCGATTTTGTCATGTATCACCGCATCCGACCACTGGCCATCGACTGCATCCAGAACGACTGTTTCTTCCTGCTGCACCCGGACGTTATCGCCGATCCCACGAAAATGGAACGGTTCCAATCCGCCGTTGCATTCTGGGACCTGACGAACCGGCAAGACTGGCAGGTATGTGAGCAGATGCAGGAGGGCCTCAAGTCCCAGCGGTTCAGGCAAGGCGTGTACGCGCCACAGGAAGATATCCTATATGGCATGGACAATCAGTTTCTGAAATTGTTAGGGCATAACCGGGATGACAGCCAAGAGTAGGCGGCCTGCACATACCAGCCTACCTCTTCGGCTGAACTGACAACAGGCATAACGGCCCGATTTACAGCTTTTTCGCCGATGTGATGACGCCGGTCCCTGCCGTCCTGGGTATCTATCGAATAGCCCTTCGTCGCGAAGACATACTGCCAGGCAGATTCTTTAGCGGCACCAGGGCCTTCTGATTCACAGATATCTCGTAATACAGCTTTATGATGCTTTTCATATAGCCGCCGGGACTGTCCCGCCTACCTGACGAACGGCCCTAACGCCCGTTGGACGTGAACACCGATTAACAACGTGCCGCAGCATCCTTGTTGCTCTGAACGATGAATGATACCCGAAAACCAGCTCGGACTGGCATCGTGTTACCAACGAGGTTATGGCCCCTGGCCTCTCCAGGGGAGATTGATGGTCCTACACATTGCAACAGGGAATAATTTGTCCCGTAACTTAACGGATAGACTAGCACTTCACGCCGATCACTTCATCAGCGAAAGGTGGCCCGCTACTTCAACAAGGCTGACCATCCCCCTCGTCATCAACACGCGGCTACGGTTTCAAACACCGAACCAGTAGTTAAACTTTAGGATGAAGATATTTTCCGCGGACGCATCGAAGATCGAACTGAAATCCTGTCCCAACCGGAACCGGCCGGTGTTGATACGGTCTCGCCGGCTCTGCTGCCAGACGAAGAAGACCGTAGAGCCGGGGCGGTATTCCCATCGGAGGACAAAATTCATCCGTAGAGAACGTATGTTGAAATCCCGATCCGACATGGTGAAGTCCGGCGTGCCGTCTCCCTCGAAATCGATAATCCGATCGTTTGGATCCGTGGGATCCAGGTAGGTCCTGGTTCCTTCTTCAAACACATCAAAGTTGAAACTTCCAGCCTGCGCCAGCGACTTGTAGGACAGGTAATCGCCGGAGGAGACAAGCGGTTGGGCGAAGAGCTGTAGGGACAGTCTCGGGGAAAATGTGATATTCATGCGTGTCTCGAGGGAGAAAGATTTTCGCCGCAGGTCGGAGAAGATATAACGGGCACCGTAGGTGGGAGAGAAGCCGATGTCGGATGTTTTTGTGACGTATTGAGCCGGTTTCCGTTCAGTTTCGTATCTCGGTCTTAATTCAAACTCCCAGGTCGGAGAGGGACGGAACTTTGTTTCCACACCGACTTCCCAGCCCCAGCCGCCTTTGGCGCCGTTTTTATATTCGATTTCCGGTTCAAAAGCGATGGCTTTTCGTCGATCCGTCCTGAGTTTCATTCCTAAAGAATAATTACGGGGATTCTCCATGAGCGGACCGCCGCGCGTCATAGAATCGCTGATACGACGAGGCGTGAAGCGTGAGTCGAAGCCCAATTCCCAGAAATTATTAAACTCGAAATCGGCGCTGGCGGCAAACGTTCCGTTTTTGTATCCCCTGGACCAGGAAGTTGCGGAGAATGTGTCGTCCAGTACTTCATGCCGGAAATTATAATATGTGAATGTGGTGAAGCGGTAATTACGGAAGATTTTACCCGGGCGAATCTCTTGGTACTCCAAGCGGGCACCACCATCAATGCGCTCACTGGATGTGGAGAAGCCCAGATCGTTGATCTCGAATCCGGGGCTCAATTCGGCGACCCAGATGGAACCGGTCCAGTTTCTCGCGCTCTGACGCTCGAATTGTAGCCTCCAATCGTACCCGGAGATGGAGGTGGCGGTTGAGTCGACGGAAAAACCAGTTGCATCCGGTCGCTGGAAGAAGTGATTGCTGGCTCTCTGTGTCCGTATCATCGCTGTGTTGGAACCGCGTGTATGACTCCCTGCGAAGTAACCCGCCAGCAACCAGTCTCTGGAACGTTCACCGCCCCAGTTGTGCTCGAAATCTACTCCGCCGGAAAACGCATTCGAAGGAAGAAAATCGAAGGCGCCAGTGTTAGGTAACTCCCTATGCATCAGTGTCGCGATAGCGCCCGCCTGGGTTGCACCGCCCCGAAAATCCTGCCTGGCCCTCAGTACACCGTATTCGGTACGGGGCTCCACCGTAAATCTCTGAAATTCATTGGAACTGGCCGTAAATGCTTCCCCGGACTCCTGACTCGTAATGGCTGCCAGGGCACCTATGGACAGTCCAGCCTGTGAACGACCGGTCAGTTTGGCCGCGCCCAGGATCTTGGTCTGAGTGGGGATTTCATCAAAGTCAGTTCCGGAAGGCGCTCTACCTCTGGGCTGCCGCCCCATACGGCGGCTGTAAAACAGACGGCTGCGGCCCGATAGCTCGTAGTTGAAGACCTGAGCATCCGATACGAAAAATGGGCGTCGTTCCCGAAAAAACACCTCGAAAGCGGAGAGGTTGACTATTGCGGGATCCACTTCTACCTGTCCGAAATCCGGGTTGATCGTGACATCGAGTGTATGAGCGGAACCAATGCCGTACCGCAAATCCAGTCCTATCCGCTGATCCAGTTCGGAGCCGTCGAAAAAAGGGTTGCCCGGTGTAGACGGGGCAACCCGAGTGCTGGCGAGGGCATACGGCCGCATCTCAATTCGCCGGGTGGCCTTGGTTAGTTTTATGCCGTGCATTCGACCGAACAAACTGACTTTACCCTTGCGGATCCGGGATTCGATCGAAAAGTCCATGGTCTCGTTGCTGGACAAACGCTTGCGTCTAAAATTGACACCCCAAACCTGTTCCTCTTCCGATGGATTGTAGCTTATCTGAGACAACGGAATGCGCATCTCCGCACTCCAGCCCTTATTGGTTCTCTGAACGGCGGATTCCCAGACGGCGTTCCAGGCATCATCGTGTTTTTCGTCGTTGTACAGATACCTGTCGCGCTGCACCCCCGCGACACTCACCTGGAATTCGTAGCCGGTCCGTCGGTCATCGTTCGAATCCACATAAAACGTAAAGTAGTCGAACTGCCCCCACTGGTCCCGGCGTACCAGCTGGTCGCCGATAAGGTGCGGTTTGCTGTCGTGCATGATGGCCCCTACATACAGAGCCTCTTCGTCGTACATGACACGCACTTCTGTTTTTTCTTCTGGAAGAGCCCCTTCGACGGGCTCTCTCTGGAGAAATCGGGTGGTAGGAGAGGCTTCCAGCCAGGCTTCTTCATCGACCATCCCATCGATATTTATTTCACTATCTCGATAAGATACCGTGATGGAAGGAATGTTGTATATGGTATCTGCGTGTGAGGTCTCAAGCTCGGAAGGACTTTGTACCTGCGCTAAAACAGAATTTATAGATACCGGATTGAAAAAAATACAGATGCAATTTAAAAACAGTATGAGTTGATTCCAACCGACACGAACAGGCCCTGGCCTGAACATTTTTTAAAACCCCTTGGTATTTTCTGTTACGTTGAAACATTCGAAAAACAAGGCGGACCGATTCGGACCGCCCGCAACATTCCATTTACTGCACCCAATTATACATCTAAGGTTCAAAAAGCTTGCGAAATAAATTTGTGGATCTGTTATCTGGTCCAGGAAACAACATAGGCCGGGGGGAGATTTTCGACAACCAGCTTGCTGCGGTGGTAGCCGCTGAAGTGTTCGGCCATGCGGTGGCGAAAACGGATGGAGGAGGGTAAAGGATAGGCATGGATATACTGGAACATACGGAACATGCTCCCCGGTTTCAGAAGAAGATCGAGATTTTCGACAAACTGATCCTGAATCTCCCTGGGCAGCATCGACACGGACAACCCGGAGATGATAACCTTGACCGGCGCCAGCCCTGATTGTTTATGGATCTCATGGGCTTTCACCATGGAATTTTGAACGAATTGAAACTCCGGAAAATCCTGTTCAAGCAAATCCACAAATTTACCCTCGAGTTCGATCCCTAAATAATTATCAGTTTCAGGCATTACCTCCCGGATCTGTTTCGTTAACGCACCGGTTCCGGGACCGATCTCGATGAGTCCTTCATTGGGCTTCAAATCAAGACCGCTTGCCATGGCCCGCGCTAATTTTTGTGAACTGGGCGCCACAGCGCTTACACCGACGGGGTTACGGATGAGAACCCGTAAAAAAAGAAATAAAGGATTTTGGAAGAGGCTGGACATGGACATGTTTCAAAGTCATCTGAGCTGCAGGCGCACAGAATTTTTTGTCGGGTCAAGGCAGTTAAACGCGTTTGGCCTAAGAAACATCCAAAATAAATCTTGAAAGTGTGAAACGCAATAAAATTCATAATGCGGGAGCGGATTTGATCCGATCTGCTTGTTACATGATTCATACAGAGAAAAATGACATACTATTATCTTTCAGAAACGCACGGGAGATTAATTTGATTCCTTCGAAAATCCCCATCTGCCACCGCAACTATCTATCCAAATCGATTCAATATTGATAAAATTCATTATGGGCTCATTTATGATGGAGAGGGAATCGCTTATCGGCCAAGAACACAAAATGCCGTTGTTACAGGTTTCTTCCTCCCGTACAGTTACGATTCAAGCAGGGAAGGTATGCGTGGCTTTATTTTAACGCCAGGTCGGCTCCTGCGGTCCAATTCAACTCCCTCCCCTGTGATTAACGCTTGACGTCCATATCCCGACCCGCTTATTCTTTTTGCACCCGCACGAGGCTGCTTCACCAATAAAGACTGCGGGGCTATTTTCTTAATAAATACCGGCTGGTTGCCGTATTCGAGCAGAGGCCGATTCCATGCCCGGCTTGACAGACTACAGATCGAGCAAATCAGTCTCATAAAAACGCAAATACAACGGGCAGTGGTCGAACGGGGACATTACCTGTTCGATTCCCATGGGTCTCTGGAATCCGGAGGTACTCAACATAAAGTCTGCCGGGAAAAATTCGCGCATGAACGGATGGAGATAATAATCAGTCTTATCGTGATTTAAAAATCATCGCACGTTGAGGGTGTCCATTAATCCATTGAGGATTCCTACTTCAACAACATCTAACGGAACATTCAGCGGTCCGTTTTTTCCATGGGGTGGAGTTAGCCAGGGTTATTCATTCTAATCAGTACCGGCCAATCGCTCTGGACAAGTCTGGGTCCCATCCCTCTCTCCTGCCCCGGGGTGTCGACGCTTTACCTGTACCGCATCACCTGCGACATTGGGTATACCGAGACTAAGAGGATGACGCTGCTAAAGTAGCGCCCGGATGGACCTGTCTCTGCCTGATATGTACGTTACCACCAGGGAATGCCCGTCGGGGTCCAGTTCCACCGGGAATTTTCTTGTGGCAGAGTATTTATTGTGCCCAATGCCCAGCCAGGCCCCCAGGTTATTTTGGCCAATTACCCAATTTTTCCGTCCAATTCGGGTGATTCAATCGATGTAATCTGCCGAGTTGGGCGGACCGGCTTGTATTATCGTAGTATCCAACATCTGTTCCAACATAGGGAGATATACCCGTGGTACCCCCATCAAGCCGGTTTTACCGCTGCCAGTGCCAGGTCATCATCGCCAGCATACTGTTCCAAACCGGATGCTTTTCAGGACACAAAACGTGGAAAACGCATTTGGCCTCCGAGCCTCCCGAAACCTTACGTCCCCTACTGGAATCCGGAGTGTGGTTGGAGGGGTGACTACGAGAGGGATCGGTGGCAAAAGTTACCTCTGTCAATTCAGAATTTATAGAATTAATGTCCACCGGGGATGAATTATGATATCAATCATAAAAGAACTTGAATTCCAGGTACAGGAACATCCGGACAAGCTCCTTTATGCATTCCTCGATATCAAGGGCAATATTAAAGAGTCCTATACCTACAAAGAATTCTTTGATCGTATCAGGAGTATCGCATCGCATCTTTTTGCAATCGGAGTGTTAAAACCCGGAGATAAAGTTCTCCTAGTATATCCTCCTGGTTTGGAGATGATCTGCGCCTTTTTTGCCTGTGTCAAACTCGGGGTGATTCCCGTCCCGGTATATCCTCCTTCGGCTAAAGGGTTCCATGCCTCAGCGGATATGATGAGTTTCATTGCGAAAAATTGCAACGCCGTGGCAATTCTTTCCGATCGTACATATTACTGGTCGATCAAAGCCAGTTTGATACGCAGAAACGAAGCTTCTCTTTTAATGAAATCCGATATTTTTTCAAAGTTGGAATGGTTTGTGACTGATGATTTTGCCACATCGGATGGGGAAGAATTTCCTCTATCGCACTCTGATATTCTCTTTTTACAATACACTTCGGGTTCGACTGGTACTCCCAAAGGAGTAATTGTCACTCATGAGAATATTATTAGCAATTGTCAGAGTATCGTCGATCACGAACCGATTGGTGTCTCCTGGTTGCCGCAGTACCACGATATGGGTCTGGTCGGCTTTTATCTATACCTCGCTGTAAAGACGGGCACTACATATGGATTTGCTCCGCTCGATTTCATTCAAAGGCCTGCGCTTTGGCTGGAAACTATTTCAAAGTATGGCGCCACAGCCTCATCTGCACCAAATTTCGCTTACGAGTATTGTTTAAAGCCCAGGAGAATTCCCGAAAAAACGTTGGAATCTCTCGACCTGAGCTCTTTAAAATTCCTTATGACAGCTGCTGAGCCTGTCAATACGAAAATTTACAAAGAGTTTCTTCATCGCTTCGAACCTTACGGTCTCAACGGTGAGAGTTTTTTTTCAGGGTACGGACTTGCTGAATTCACACTCGCAGTTTCCAGCCGGGGCAGAAAAATACAATCCTTTGATTCGGAATCACTGAAAAGGCATGAGGTCTTACCTGTTGACTCCAACCAAACAGGAGTCAATTCGACTGATTTGATGAGTTGTGGCCGGCTCTTAGGCGATACGGAACTCAAAATTGTTGCGATCGGTTCAGATGGAAAAGAAGTAGGATACGGGGAAATTGGGGAAATCTGGCTCAATGGATCGAGTAAGTGCAAGGGATATTGGAATAGGCCAGAGTTGAGCAAAGAAATCTTTGAGGCTGCTCTTGATGGGGATAGTAGCACGTGGCTTAGAACCGGAGATTTAGGATTTATTTATCAGCGAGAAATATATATTTGCGGCAGAACAAAAGACATGATTATCGTTCGCGGTCTCAACTATTACCCACAAGATATTGAGGCTTTGGTAGAAGAAGATTCGTCTATCAGAAACGGGTGTGTAGCGGCTTTCGCTCTGGACCAACAAGGCCGTGAATCTCTGGCGGTGGTTGTGGGTTTGAAAAACAAAAAAAAGATCCCCGACGCTCATTCCATAAATAACAGACTCATTAATCATCTGGGCATAGGTGCCGATTTATTCGTGTTCATTCCCGCCCGGACGATTGCGAAGACCAGTTCCGGAAAGATCATGCGCTACCAGAACAAAAATCACTTATTGAACAATGAGCTGGAAGTTATTCATCGCGTCGATATCGACCAGACTGGTAATTTGGGCAGGGGAATAGGGTTAGCGGATAGCGCTGATGATCGACAACACA
>CAYYIS010000042.1:0-43031 GCA_964470965.1 uncultured Gemmatimonadota bacterium
GGACAAACTGTATGATCTGGTGGATATCTGGTAGGAATCCCATGTCCAGCATCCGATCGGCTTCAGCGAGCAAGAGATACCGTATCGTTTTGATCCCCTCTTCCCTAATTCCTAAAGTGACATGAAATTAAATCTTGTAAAGGGATCATATCTCTATTACTATGCGTATCAATATAATTCGTATGTTTATAGCAGCCACATTACACTCATATTAGTTTCTATGCGAGTAACGGAAGCCCATCTGTTCGCGGCGCAGCAGTCCTCTTGACTCCATGCCACAATAACCGTCATCCTATTTACAGCCCTGTGCCTGTTTTCATTCGTCTTACCGGCGCAAGGTGTCGTCATAGACTCATCCCTTTACCGGCAGGCCGATACCGTATTCAATGGAGAAAGGGCGTTCGCGAACGGTCCGGGCTTTGACGTTTGCCAGGGCAACAAATTCGAACAACATGTCAACGCCGACTTAAACGATCATGCGGATACGCCGGGCAGGGTCTGGATAGAGTTGGCGGGCGTTGAGTCACCGATCCGAATGAACTGAAGCAGGTGCGTGTGGTGGTAACCACCGGGCCGGTGAATCTTGCCAAAGCGAATAGCAACAACGCATTGTGTATGCTAGATGTTATCGAAACCAATGCGATCCAGCGGTCCGATAACGAAGAAAACAACTGCCAGAATGCTATGAGCACCGCTCGGGAAAACGGCGGAATTCCCACCAGGTAGTAATGGGAGGAAAAAGAAATCTTCACCGCCTGGACACGCTGGCATGAAGAAACACTGGATTCCCTCGCAGGCGGCCCGATTGAAGGCCCCAGAGCGAAGCATTCCATACGAAACGGGACGAGGAAAAGACAAGAGCGCGATAACGACTGAAGGATGCATTGGCGGGATTTACGGGAGCGGCAGGGAAAGAAGAACCTGCACCGTTCGGATATTCAGGGAGTCAAAGCCCTGTTCATGTTCGATGATGGGATTTTCCCATGTTAAAGGAATATACACAACGACCATAGGATTCATCTTTCTGATTCTTGCCACTGGGTTGACCTCCGTATTCGGTCTGGTCGTAAAATCGGCGGACCACACCGGACGGAACCCCGTCTCCGTGGGCAGTATCAATTATATGTTCGCGGCGATTGCCAGTGGATTAATCCTGCTCGCTGATCAAGCGTGGCAACCGGACGCGGCAACCGTCCTTATCGGGGCGGCGACAGGTGTGTTTTACGTAGTCGCCTTCTGGTACCTTGTAATCGCTGTGAGACAGGGCGGTGTGGCTATCACCATGGCGATCGTACGGCTGGGCGTACTGATCCCGATCCTGTGCTCTATATTCATCTGGTATGAAACACCGAGTGTCGCCCAAACGGTGGGTATTCTGTTCGTCTGTATCTCCCTGCCGCTCCTGAGCATCGGTGTTGCCGAAAACAAAATGTCCCTGGGCAGCACGGTCTGGCTCATTGGGATGCTGTTCGTGACCACCGGTTTCTGTCACCTTTCGCCCAAAATATTCCGTGAGTTGGCGCCGCAGGGCGATGAGACGGTGTATCTATTTTCGCTTTTCAGCGTGGCAGGTGTCCTGAGCCTGATTTTTATCAAAAAGCAGGGAATTCCTTTACAGCGCCGTGATTACGGGCACGGCATATTACAGGGAATATGCAATCTTCTGGGTACGTATAGTATCGCCATGGCCCTGAAGTATCTCCCCGGAACTTTTGTTTTTCCATTTACGAGCGCCGCCGGTGTAGCTCTGACTACCGCCGCCGCAACGATCATCTGGAAAGAAAAACTGGGACTGTATGCTTACGTGGGCATCGCCCTGAGCATCATCGCCCTGGTGCTGATAAATTGACGGAATCTCTGCATTTGTTATGCTCCATTCATCACTGTTTTTCGGAGTCTACATGCCCTCCTGGTCAACCGTTGGTAACATCCTGGATCGACTGGAAGCACGGCATTTAAGGCCGGAATGTCCTCCAGTGTTGCAAATCAAGCCGGTAGATTGGCAATCGCTGCCTGCGGAAGTGGATCCCACCGGTGGTATGATGGAAGGGCTCCGGGCACAGCGAAAGCGGTGGCAGGTGGAGAACGTGATCCATGTCCTCGGCGAATTGGTCCGACCGGGGAGCGTGATCGTGGATTTCGGCTCCAGTTCCGGTAACCTGGGGTTGCCGGTTGCCGCGTGTTATCCAGAGTCACACGTCTTTATCGTTGACAAAAAACCCCGGACGGTTGAGATCGCACGTTCGCGTATCGAACGGTCCGGTCTGAAGAATGCGGAATTGTATCCCGGTTTTGTGCAAGAAGTGACGATCCCCTTTGACATCGGCCTGGGTTTGCATCTATGCGGCGACGGGACCGATCAGGCACAGATGAAATGCCTGGACCAGAGGGTACCCTACGTGATGGCTCCTTGCTGCATCGGTTTCATCCGGCGGAGCCCTCTTACGTATCCGCGCAGCAAGATATTCTGTGATGTGATTGACCGTAAAGAATACGACTGGCTCGCTAGTGCTGCCGACTGGACATGCCGCGATGAAGAGAGCGAACAGCACCTGCGCGGCAAACGTTGTATGGGATTCGTCAATCTGGATAGAAATCTCGCCGCGGAAGAAGCAGGCTACACAACCGCACATTACACCATGCATCCCTCGGATGCATCGCCGAAAAATGAGATAATCGTTGGAAGAATGCTGGAGTAAACCATGCCTTTGAATATCGATCAGTCAAAGCGTGTTGTCGGCATCGGCAGCAATGTGGTAGACGTCATCTATCGGGTGAATCAGGTCGCCGGGCCGGAGGAAAAAACGTATATCCTTTTTAACGATGAGGGGGCGGTAGTAAAGGAAGTAGTTGGTGGTGTGACGTTGAATCATCTGGCTTGGGCTAATCTGTTAGGGTTGCCCACCGGCCTGTTCGGCTTTCAGGGCGATGATCGGTATGGGATGATGATCCGCTCGGAGATGGAGCGTCATGGGATCGACGTCAGCGCCATAGAAGTGAAACCAAATGCGCACTCCTCATTTTCCGTAGTTAATGTGGCGGCCGACGCTAACCGGGCAATTTACATGGCCCGGGCGTTGACCGGGACCACTACCGGGCGGGACATCGAGCAATACTTCGCCTCGTATATCCGGTCCGCCGGTATGGTTACCACCGAGATATCACAGCTTCCGCTAGAAGCTGTGATCGCTGTTCTGAAAATCGCGCTGCAGGCCGGCATCCCTACGGTACTGGATGTGGATGTGCCCCCTGATTTCGCTATCGATGTAGCCAGACTCGGCTCTGCTGAAGCGTTCGATGAGGCGGTCTCCTTGGCGGATGTGGTTAAACCTGCGAAAGCAGCGGCTGAGCAGATGGTAGAAGGCGATTCACCGGAGGATCAGGCAGAGGCTCTGTACCGGAAGTACGGTTCCCAGCTGTTGGCCATTACAGACGGTGAGCGGGGGTGTGTTCTGACGAATGGGGCAGAAACGCATAGATTCGATGCCCGCGAGATCAAGCCACGGGACAGTACCGGCGCCGGTGATGCCTTTCTCGGAGGGCTTATCGCCGGTGTCTTCTATGGCCTTTCGTCCGAAGATACCGCGAAGCTTGCCAATGCATGTGGTGCTGTATGCTGCCTGGTGGACGGAGCATTTCCTCTGATCGATGGGAGTCTGGACGACATTCAATCTTTATACGACGGCGATCCGCTTCCCGTCTTCCGCGTGCAGAAAAAAGAAACTACCCAACGGCCTCCTAAACGTGATCCGGGTACCGCCGGTCTGGACTCCGTCCGCCTGGCCAGCCAGGCACTGCAAACGATTCATACCCTAATGACACCAACCTATTACGACGGCGCTATCCGACTGATACTAGATGCGGAAGCACAGGGAAACAGGGTGCATGTCTCCGGCGTGGGTAAACCGCGTCATATCGCCCATAAGCTGACAGCGACACTTCAGAGTACAGGAACAAAGGCCTATTTCCTGGACCCCACCGATTGCAACCATGGCGACAGCGGACAGGTGGCGGGGGGCGATGTGGTCATCGCCATTTCACATAGCGGCCGGACACAGGAGCTGCTGGAGGCGGTGGCTACAGTTAAAAATAACGGTGCGTGGATCATCAGTATAACCGGAAACAAGGAATCCGAACTTGCCAACCTCAGCGATGTCTTGCTTCATGTACCAGTCACCGGGGAAGCAGGTCCCCTGGGATTAGCGCCAACGCTGAGCACAACATGTCAACTTGCCGTGGGCGATGGTCTGGCCGTGGCCCTGAAAGTGAAGCGGGGGTTCACGGCGGAGGATTTTAAACAATACCATCCTGCGGGAAGCCTTGGCAAATTGCTGGAAGACCCGTTAAAAGGAAACACATGATACGATTTATCGCATTTGATCAGGACGAAACCGCATTGATGCCGGACGGCAAACCTTCTGCCGCCGGCATAAATGCGATCGAAGACGCGCTCGACCGAGGCATTGTTGTTGCCTCCGTCAGCGGGCGGAATATCGATAGAAGCTGCGAACCATTTCTGCATGTGCAGCCAGTTTTCGATCGGTTGTATATCATCGCCAATAACGGTAGCATTATCGTCAGCCCGGTGAAAAACGGCCGACGGGAGCTGTTGTACGAGAAACGGATCCCGCAGGCCACGCTGTTCGAGGTTCTGGACTACATCGAGCGGTACGATTACAACTTTGTTTACAGCTGGCTCCGGATGACTCCGGAGGGTGCCAAAGACAGTGTTATCGCCAACAGGATAACCGAATCTATAGCAGGTATCATCTCGCAGAACGGCGCACAGATAGCTATAGATACGGATATTCTGTCGCTGCTCAGAGCGGGCGACTATCCATCACCGCCCAAGTTGCTGGTATTGCCGGGGCTTGATCGTAGGGAGGCGGTGATCCAGGATTTGAAGGATACGTTCGGCGATCGTCTTTATGTGGTCAAGACAAGTCCCGACCGTATCGAGATCATGAACCCAGAGGTGAATAAAAAAGAAGGTATCGCTTATCTCACCAGGCGCTACGGCATTTCGCTCGATGATGTGATGGCCATTGGAGACGGCGAAAACGACCTGCCCATGCTCTTTAACGCCGGCCTGGGGGTTATCATGGGAGATGCGACGGAATCCGTACGAAAAGAAGGAGAAGCACGCGGCCTGGTCATAGGTCCGCCTCATCATGAGGACGGTTTCGCCTGGGCGGTTCGGAGATTCGCGCTGAAGGAGTAGTGTTAAGCAGCGTCTGTAGTCACGCCCTAAACGGTGACTTCACCATTTTCAACAATCCCGTCATTGTTTATCCCGAATAACATATTAAGTTGGGATAAACACATACGTTGATTTACTCCGGCGGACAAAATAATCATGGACGAACCAATACTCGATCATTTGCGCCATGCGTTGCTGGTCGGCGATGGCGCTATGGGAACGATGTTATACGCGCGCGGTATTTCGCTCGGTGTTAGCTATGACGAATTGAACCTCAGCCGTCCGAATATCGTTTGTTCCATCCATGAAGAGTACGTAGCTGCCGGGGCCGGTCTTATTGAGTCCAACACCTTCGGCGCCAACCGGGTGGCATTAACCAGGCACCATCTGGAAGACCACGTGGCCGAAATCAACCGCCTGGGAGTCGCACTTGCCCGGCAGGCAGCCGGGAACAGTGCCTACGTGGCGGGTGCAATCGGCCCTATATATGGGGATAAGCTTGAAGAGATAACGGAAGAAGACCTCATTTCGGCGTATAAAGAGCAGATCACCGCACTCCATGACGCCCGCCCCGATGCGATTATCTTCGAAACTTTTTTAACTCTGAATTCTCTTTCAGTGGCATTGAGGAACTGCCGTTCCTTGACCGATCTGCCCCTGATCTGTCAACTTGCACTCGACGAATACGGACGTACAAGGGACGGCGTCGATGTTACGGAAGCATTTCATCAGTTGTATGATCTTGGCGCCAACGTAGTTGGTGCCAATTGCCGTAGTGGACCGCGGGGGTTGATCGGTGCACTGCAGCAGGTTCCACTCAGCGGTCTGATTCTGTCCGCCTTCCCCAACGCCGGTTCTCCGGACTATGTCGATGGTCGTTTTATGTACCAGGCATCACCCGGATATTTCGCGGAAAGCGCTATCCGCCTGAGGGATCAGGGGGTACGCCTAATCGGCGGATGCTGTGGTACTACGCCTGATCATATTCTTGCTGTCGCCCAAGCACTGGAGGGCCGGGATGTGGTCACCAAGAAAAGGCCGCGCGTGGTGGTGCGCGAGCCACAGACCGAAGCTCAACCGTTAACGGAAAAGCCGGCAGAACCGACCGTGATTGATCTGGTGAAACGGCGCGTAACGGTCATCGTAGAACTGGATCCCCCACGGGACCTTCGGTACAAGAAGACCATCGACGGTTCGGCAGCATTGAAAGAGGCCGGGGCGGATGCAGTGACCATGGCGGATAACTCTTTGGCTGAAACGCGCATCAGTAATATGGCCATCGGTCATATAGTAAAACAGAAGGTCGGCATTCGACCGTTTCTGCATGTGACCTGCCGGGACCGAAACATGGTCGGCATGCAATCTCACCTGCTCGGTCTACACGCACTCGGTATAGACCATGTACTTGCGGTGACCGGAGATCCAGTGAAATTCGGCGATCAGCCGGGGGCCAGCAATGTATACGATACATCCTCCTTCGAGTTAATCCAGCTAATCAAACAGTTGAACCGGGGCGTGGGGTTTTCCGGAAAAGAGCTGAACGGCAACACCAATTTTACTGTGGCCGCCGCGTTTGAGCCGAAATATGACAAACTAGACCGCCATATCCGTCGTCTAGAAAAGAAAATTGAATCCGGCGCCGATATGGTCATGACCCAGCCGATTTTCGACCCTCGGCGGGCCAAGGAAGTGTACAACGCTACCAAGCACCTCGGGTTTCCCATTTTTCTTGGCATTATGCCGCTGGCCAGTTCCGGCAACGCGGAATTACTGCACAACGAGGTGCCGGGTTTTACGATTCCCGATGAGGTCCGCGCCAGAATGGCAAAGGTCGGTCGTGGCCCCAAAGCACGCCGTGAAGGTGTCGAAATCGCCAAAACGGTTGCGGACGGCATTCTAGAATACTTTAATGGTATCTATATGATGACTCCGTTCAACCGGTACAGTATGACGGTGGCTCTGACGAAACATGTCACCGGAAAATAACCGTTTATCACCCATTTTGCGATTTCACTTCACAAGCATCATGCGCCGCGTCTGCGCGTAACCGGTATCGCTTGCCAGACGGTATATGTACAACCCACTCGATACATCTTCGCCTGAGGCATTTCTGCCGTTCCAGACCACACGGTAGTGTCCTGGATTTTGTCCCTGATCCACTAACCGAACAACTTCGTGCCCCAGTATATCATACACGATCAGCGTCATGTATGCCTGTTCGGCTACTGTGTATGCAATATTAGTGGTCGGGTTGAATGGGTTTGGGACGTTTTCCAGCAATGTAAAAATGTTTGGGGCATGTGAATAGTTACCGGATTTTACCGACCGACGGTCGTTCCCGATCCGTATGGGTATGCGCCGGGCGGATCGGTCGACCAGTATGACTTCGGTCAATAAGAAGTCTACCTCCTCAATTTGGGGCGAAAGAGTAATCGGGATTACCAGCAGCGGCGTATGTTCCGCGGGGAGATATGGATCGTCGTCCAGGCTGTAGAGAACAACATGTAGGTCGCGGTTTCTGACGGCGTGTTCCATTTTGTACCTTGACGCCGTATCCAGCAGTGGGGTGCCTGCCGTCATATGATCCGTCCGATAGGCAAATGTCATCTGAGCACCGGCGACCGGACGGGATGCTTCGACGATGACGGGGATGCCCGGACGACTATCTTGCAGGGTGATAGGTGTGCCCAGTCTGACATCAACAGGTTCGCCGACCGTCGCCCTCTGCATCACCGTCTGTAGCCCGAGGATCCTATTGACGATCGCGATGGCGTCACCGACGTTAAGTCGACCGTCGGTATTACCATCTGCAATGGCGAACGAAACGCTGCCAGGCTCCGGCAGGGGATGGCCACCGAGTCCCACGATTATCCTGACACACCTGATTACATCCAGAATGTCAACTCTGCCGTTCCTGCTCACATCACCACGAACTCCGGTCTGTATGACGCCGCCTGAGCCCCTGACGCCGATCGGTTGGCCGAACGTGTCGATTACAACTAATGACGCATCGATCAAGCCAACGGCCGCCTCAGACCCCAGAATGTCCGGCACAGGACCTCCATTCGCTGTAACGCCCAACGTCCCCAGAACATGAGCCCCCGGAGGAATAGCCGCCTCCCCTGAACCGGAAATTCGGATATCCAGTGTATCGCCTTCGCCGGACCAGGCTGTTTCTACATCAAAGCCGATAAGGCCTGCATTAATTATAAAATTGTTGATCGTGATATGAAATGCCTCTCCAAACTGGAGTTTTGACCGAACCTCACCGATATCAAAGCTTGAATTATTAACGATTGATACAGTCAACACTGCACCCTCACCGGGCTCTACAAATACCGTATCGAGCGCGATTACCGCGGTGGTATCAGGCACCGGAGCCGGTGTAGGATCGTACTCTAAAGAAAACTGGGTTACGCCGTTGGTAATGTCATCGAATGGAGAATCGTCTGTCTCCCAGTTGTTTCTATCGACTACCGCTGCGAGGAGAGTCGCCTTGGTTCCTTCGACCGGTCCGGTATAACGGCCGTTGTCCACTTCATTACCGGATTTGGGCCCTGTGCCTATGGCTACGGCAGTGACGCTGTCCGCCAACCCCGCCGGCACATCGGATGCATGCTGCGCGGACGTGGAGCCCCGATCCCATACGTTGGCGCCGGTGTTGAGACCAAATAGAAAAAACGGTGCTTCCGGAGTTCCCGTGAAGATGATAAGCTGGTCGCCGAACGTTGAGATGGAAACGCCCTGACTTCCGAAAATTTCCTCATCATTGGCACCCGAAAAATCCCTTGCATCCGCACCGGAGACCGTCAGGTTATAGGCCCCGGGTTCGCCAATGATCCTGCTGTCCACGCGAATGGACACTACGGTTCCCGCCGGTAGCCCACCGGAAGGTGCTGTATACCGCATGGCGCCGCCGGAAGGTGAAGTGGTGGCCGGGTTGGCGGCTTCGTTAATCTGTCGCTGGAACTTGTGCTGTTCAGCGTTCCAGCCTGCATCGGTAAAATACATTACCTGTCCCTCCGTCAGATCCACCAGAGGCGACCAGGCAAACCGGTCCGTTCCATCGGATTGGATGCCGATGATAATGATGTCGCCTGGTTGCAACTGTGCGGTGGCGGATGATGCCGGACACAGCACGAACAACAGCATAAAACTTATAAAACGCACGAGACATTCCTCCACCCGTAAGATGTGAACCTACACGCCCTTCAGTGTCCACAGTCGGAAAAAGCGCAGGAATATCGTAAGTTCTTACACAGTATCTTGATAAGTCTTGACCGTAACCTGAAAAATACATGCTGTTCAGGACCATTTAATAAAGATTAATATCGAAAGCACTCCTCAGACTTTTTTCGCGTTCGGGGTAAACTCCCAGCGGTAGCTTTTTTTGGAGTCACGGGTCATGCCTCACATCGCATTGGGCGAGGCGCCGCCAACCACCTGATCCGGGAGATATTACTGGCCGTCCCGGCACAGCGCCGCTTTCTCCCGAAAACGTTTAAATAGTGCTCCCGACGCCGGGAGCGTATCATGTGACCTCGTATTGCCTATTATCTCTTTTGCTAAATTGACGTTTCATATATATTGAATGTTGGGGTTGGCGCCTTAATACCTTGCACTGTTGTGTACACGTAACACGGCTATCTTTCCCAGGCTTTTCGTAACAGGAAATGCTGATGTCAGGAAAGTGGGCAGTCATTTATCGTTGATCATGAGAAAATTGTTTAATCCGTCCGGGCTGAACTGTTATTGAGAACAACAACCCGTTCGAAGGCACCCCCATCCGTCATGTCATACTGGACCACGTGGTATGCAAATGAGCCGATATCATAAACCGCATGGCCAGAACCGTTAAGCAGTTTGCAGGATCGGTCCATGAGTGGGACGGCCCGCCGTGAGCAACCATGGAACTCAGGAAGAGGCAGGACCGGACATTGATCTCGAGACTCTTAATCCTTGAACCCCAATAACAGACCCTATGAGCATCCCTCCATATACCAAAATTATCCAAAATTTGCCCGTTATGGTCCCATTCGTGGGGCCTGAAACGATCGAACGGCAGCAGGGAAGGCCATTTACGGCGCGCATCGGTGCCAATGAGAGTGTGTTCGGTATATCACCCCGGGCAGAGGAAGCCATGGTCCAAGCGGTGACCGGCACTTGGATGTACGGTGATCCGGAAGGCTACGACCTTCGTATTGCCCTGGCACAGGAGCACGGCATCCCGGTCGAAAACGTGATCCTTGGAGCTGGTATCGACGACTTGCTCGGCGTCATCGTTCGTACATTTATGAATCCAGGAGAGGCCATCGTTGCCTCCTACGGCTCCTATCCGACATTCGCCTACCATGTACATGGGTTCGGCGGGCAGCTGAAAACGGTGCCGTACAGGGACGACATGAATGATCTCGAAGCGCTGGTGGACGCAGCAACGGAGCACAAGGCACGTATCCTCTATCTCGCCAATCCGGACAATCCTACCGGCTCCTTTCACGGCAGAGAAGAGGTACAGGAACTAATCGACAGACTTCCCCGGGACTGTCTCTTCATATTCGACGAAGCATACCTCGATTTCGTATCACCCGGTGCCATCATTCCCGTGAACTGCGACGATCCAAGGGTGGTGCGTGTTCGGACATTCTCCAAGGCCCACGGGATGGCGGGCGCCCGTGTCGGATACGCCATCGCCCATGACGACATCATCGATACCTTTAACAAGGTGCGTTTGCACTTCGGCGTCAATCGAGTCGCTCAAGTCGGGGCGCTGGCTTCGCTTCAGGACCGTGAATTCATCAGGAGTGTGGTACAGGCGGTGGAAGAAGGTAAGCGGGATTATGAAGCGCTCGGGCTGGATCTTGGCATCCCCGTGTTGTCATCCAAGACTAACTTCGTCTCGTTTGACTTTGGCAACAACGAAAGGGCCGTCGCGGTGATGAATACGCTGATCGAACACGGTGTCTTCGTCCGTATGCCGGGCGTTCCGCCGCTCAACCGGCTGGTACGCATCACCGTGGGGACACCGGAGGACAGGCCGATATTTGCGGAGGTCTTGCGAAATAACCTATGACACCCGACGAACGTACATTCTTCGAACAAAACGGCTACCTGATACTGAATGACATGTTGACACAGGATGAACTATCTTTTTATCAGGAGATATATGACAGAGACCGGAAAGACACCTGGTATTTCTGGCGGGAGATCGGACACGGAGAGCATCAGACGGTAAACTGTGATCCGCTGATTTCGAGTCCGGAGTTCGATGGACTGCTTCGCCATCCTCGGCTGCTGCCTTATGTAGAGGCGCTGCTGGGGGGGGCAACCTGTCTGGCAGAATCCTGTCTGCGTCACATGAAACAGTATGAGGATGAACCCGTGCAGAAGTGGCACAGGGATGCTCCTCATGCACCGGATCATCCACTGCGTGCGGGCTGGATACAGGCGATGGTGTATCTGTCGGATGTAGACCACGAAACTCACTGTTTTTCGATATCCCCTGAGGCGTACGACGCACCGATTCTGGGAGAAGAGGAACAGTTGGCACGCGGCGGGATCATCGATATCCACGGTCTGTCAGGTACGGCGGCGCTATTTAATCTTTCCGTTCTGCACTCCGCCACGGTGCGGCGAACCGTCCACGAGCGGAAGACCATCCAGACCTACTACGGATTACGGTCCGGTCCTATCTTGAGCCACTACTCCCTGGTCCCCACTAGCCTGTGGCGTGACCACCCGGATCCCGAGGTACGGGGGTTTTACGGAAATCTGAACGAAAAGTCAAAGCGATACGCGGAACGGTTTTAATTTTAGTAATATGATGGATAATACCGATAACGGCTCTCATCGGCTGGCAGTGAGCAGATGAAAGCCGTAATCATCTGCAGGCAACTATTCTATCCTATGGTAATCTCCATGGAAATTACAGGAACATTAATCGGCTGAAACAGGCGCACAGATGCGGTTTCAGCTGTTGTCGCGGATGAAAAATGAATCAATCAGCCTACCTGATGTCCACCTCTCTCCGCATCACCGGCAACTGTTCCAGTGTGGCATTATGGAGCGCGTTGAAAAATAGCTTGTAGGTACCGCGGGGCTGGCCGCGGAATTGGGGACGGAAGCCGAACAGGATCACGTCTCCTTCACCGATCGGAATGCGAATCAGGGAAGCTTTACCCCCGATATATTTCTTTTCTCCCAGTGCCCAGCCACTCATCAGGATGTCTTCTTTCGCATAGGAGGCTACGGTCTCCACATACGGCTTCGGCGCTTCGGGTAGATCCTCCGTGCCGCCTTCGCCCTTGCCGGACAGTCGCACAAGCCTGAACGCCCGGCTGCGGACAAACGATGCGGTCGCTTCCGGCTCCATGCCGTAGGCCATTGGATGGGACGCATCGACATCCATTCGGATTAGAGATCCCGGTATGAAAAACTGTCGTGAAGAGACGCCTGAAACCGCATTTTGTACCGGCAGGCCGAAATGCTGGATCAGGAAATCACTGGCTCCATCGAGTGCTACGATCCTGCCGCCCTCGTCAACATAGTGCTTGAGGGCCACCGTTCCTTCCGGACCGAGTCCGCCTACGTAGGCGTCGGGCATGGTTCCCTTCGCATGGCCGTTGAGCATGGTGGAAGAACCCTGGTGCGGCAGAATGATGGCGTGGTATTTCGAAAGATCACCTCTCTGAATGTCGGCATTATGAAGCGTGTCGGGTGCGAAAGCGTAGCCGTTCAGGAGCCAGCGCGTCCAGCCCTCATCCATGTTGGCTACCCAGGATTTGTATATCGCGACGCGGGGGGCTTCAAGCTGGTGCAGCGCCGTTTTCGGTTCGTACGCGATACCATTGAAATCGAGTCCCAGGTCCTTTGCCAGCGCGTCGATCCGTTCGTCAGTCCGGTTTCCTCTACGGCGGATTACGAACGTACCGGCGTCGTAATCGGGGCCGATGCCGCCGGCTGCCAGGTAAACCCGCTCGCCGTCCTTCAGCAACCGATTTACCGCCAGCACACTGGCATTTGGACGGTGGGACAGCAGGTAACCGTAGTCCGCATCCCCTTCAATGTTGCCCGATTCAACCGCCAGCTGTGCGATCACCGGTTCCGTAGCTGCCTGGAACGCATCCTCGATACGGTCCACCCGTACCCCCATCTGCATGGGCAGCGTCCATCCGGCGATATCGTATGGCGGTTCTGGCGGTCCACCGGGAGAGAGTTGCCGATTAGGGTACACCTGCTTGTCCAGAAGATCCAGCACGTAGGGGCGGAACGCCTGTCCCGCATATACGATGTAGGTACCGGCAGGATAGTCATTCCTGCCTGCCCGAAATCCTTCGGTGGCCCGTTGAATCTCGACACCTCCGATCTGCAGGATGTTGAGCAGATTGGTGTCTTCTCCGTCGTTCCACTGATCCGCAGGGATGATGTAGGCGTGTGGCCCGCCGGCTTCTCCCTTTACAATCGCGTCGCGACCCATCTCATAAATATTGTAGAGCCAGTGCTCTTTCATATCGGTGGCGATGCGGAGGACTGCCATGCTCGCAGTTACCATGTACCGCACTGGATCGCTTAAATGCGACTCACCGCCTCTCCAGGGATAGGCGTAGAAGACGTTGGTCCCATCAGTCGGATGACCGCTGCCACGCCGTGATGCGATCGATTTCGGAATGGAATCAGGGTCAAAAAAACGGGGCGTGGCCGAAGCGTGGCTCGTTTCGGTAAGAAGGCCAATCATATTATGGAAATACGGGACGGTCCGCATGCCACCATTCCACCACATGCTGTAGATGACACCGGACACCGCGCCTGGCATTTCCTTTAGAGCGAAACGGTTCGCCATGGCGCTGCCCACCATGTTCACACCGGTGGTAACGCCGGGATGTATGTTAGGGTTGACGGGATCCGCGAACGGAGGAATAAAGATACGTGTCCAGCTTGGGCCGGTCTGGTGATGGTTATAAACAATCTGTGGATACCATTCATTGTACAGCAGATTGGTCACGCCCTTCGATTCCGGCATGTTGTTCATGAACCAGTCGCGATTGTTGTCGTGGCCGATGTAGTGATGGTAAAGTACCGGAGGCCGGCGCGTTTCGTAGGGGGTACCACGGTTCTGCTTGTACCAGTTCACCACGATATCCAGTCCGTCCGGATTCATTACCGGCATCAACAGTACGATTGCACGGTCCCGTATCTTCTGCATCTCGGTCGATTCCTCGGTCACGAGTCGATGCGCCAGAAGCGAAGTCATCTGCCCGTGTGCCACCTCGGTGGCGTGCAGACCGCCGTCGATCCAGACCACCGCTTTACCCTCATTCGCCAACTGCTGCGCCGTGGTGTCATCGACACGTGCTCTGGCCAGTTGCTCACTGATGCCGCGGTATCTGTCGAGGTGCTGCATATTCTCCTCACTGGAGATGGTCAAAAGCAGCAACGGTTTACCCAGTACGGATCGGCCGATCTCACGGAGTTGA
This sequence comes from uncultured Gemmatimonadota bacterium, assembly GCA_964470965.1. Classification (GTDB taxonomy): domain Bacteria; phylum JAAXHH01; class JAAXHH01; order JAAXHH01; family JABIQT01; genus CAYYIS01. Next base: position 14,671 of record CAYYIS010000042.1, read on the forward strand.
ATGCGGCCGCTGGAGGCAGCCAGGCGGTGGTAATAATCGAGCATCTGACCGTAGTCGGCGAGCTGGTGGTCGTCGCCGGGAGTGAATCCGTAGACATCCTTTGGATGGGGAACCTGGGCGGGGACCGCAGGCGCTATTAAAAGGAGCAGGAGTATGCCTGTGAGCAATGAAATAGACAGGCGTATATGGGGGGGTGCCATCGGGGTCTCCTTGTGTGAATTGTCAAAAGAAAGTCTGTATATAATCCCCTGTATTTAGGGTGCTTTCGTGAATATAACAACACTGAAGAAAGGTGCACTTCAAACTGCCGGGGCGGGCAGATAGGGTGTTTCAGTTTCACATCTTCACGGCGTCCGACGGGAAGATGAAATGATTATTTTCTACACGTTGTTACAGGTATTACTGTCTTGCATTCAGCCTCTCGCGGTGATTAAGCCTGCAGGCATGCGGGCGTTTCTCCGATCCAATCGGGTTCAATCTTTCATTCTCGCGGTTCCTCCCGCAAGGGGCGGAAAAAATGTCACCACATCACCGGGCTGGAGGCGGTGGGCACGATGGGTTTCCCGGTCGTTTATACATACTACGGCCGGCACTTCCTCGATTCCCAGCTGTACCGCGATGTCATCCACGGATGCACCGTCCGTCACCTCTACCTCACCGCCACGTCCGGAAACTCCTTCAGGCATGTGCTTTCGTAATGATCCAAATAACTTGATCGTTACTTTCATCCTGCTGACTTCGCTTTTTCCATAACCAGTCTCTCGGGCGTGATAGGAGCCTCGTTGCACCAGACGCCCATGGCGTCGCCGATGGCGGCGCCCATGACTGCGAGGCCGGGGGTGATGGGTGGTTCGCCGACGCCTTTGACGCCGAACGGGCCGTTTTTCGTCGGCTGTTCTACGACGACCGACTCTACATAGGGCACATCCATGGAGGTCGGAATGCGATAGTCGAGCAGGTTGGGGTTGGCGTTCAGCCCTTCTTCCGTGTACTGCATCTGCTCCATGACACCCCAGGAGAAGCCCTGCACCGCGCCGCCTTCCATCTGGCCTTCCACGCCCAGCGTGTACAGGGCACGGCCCACGTCCAGCGCACCAACGTATTTGAGGATCTTCGTCTGTCCGGTCTCGGCGTTCACCGAGATCTTGGCGATCTGGGCGGAGATGGTGGCCGCACTGGGCTCTGAGGAGAACGTGCCATGACCTACGATAGGGCCGCCGACTGTCCGTAAGGCATAACGCCCGATTTCGGAGATGGACATAGTGTTTTCGCTGTCGTTCCGATCGAAAACCTGGCCATTATTGATTTCTAATCGGTCTGCGGATGTTTCCAGCATTTCGGCGCCTACCTCCAGAATACGTTTCTTGGCGGCTTCTGCCGCACGCAGCACCGCGTTTCCCATGCTGAACGTTACCACGCTGCCGCCCGATCCCGTGGCGTAAGGCGCACTGTCGGTGTCGCCCCGCACCACCCGTACGTTGTCGTAGCCGACTCCGATCGTTTCGGAGGTGATGACTGCCATGGCACTGTCGGTTCCGGAGATGTCCATCAGCCCACTGAATACGCTCACTGAACCATCTTCATGTATCGACACCACGGCCGATCCCGGCGCTGCTCCGTTGGTCCAGTCGCCGATGGCTACGCCCCAGCCTTCGTTAGGTGCGGTATCCCGTGCCCGATCCCACCAGCCGGCTTTCTCCGCGGCGGCCTGTAACGTGCCTTTGAAATCTACCTCTTCCAATTCCGGAAGGTTCCTGAGACGCAGTTCCACTGGGTCGATGTCCAGTTCAGCCGCTATAAGGTTAAGTTGACTCTCGCCGGCGAAGCTCACCTGCGGCGCGCCGGGGGCCCGGTAGGCTCCGGGTGCCGGTTTGTTGGTATGGATGTCGTAAGCATTCCATTTGATGTTGGGGCAGGTGTACACACCTCTGATGCGCCGTGTCGCTCCGCATCCCCCGCTGCCTACTCCCGGATCCCACAACGCGTAGGCGTAACGTGCGGTGATTACGCCATCATTTTTCACGCCGGTTTTAATGGTGATGACCGCTCCCGGCGCCGGACGCGCATCCAGGAATTCTTCCTCACGGGTATAAATGATCTTAACCGGTCGCCGTGCTTTCTGGGCAAGCAGCACCGCGTAGGTATCGATGATGCCGCCGAATTTAGCGCCAAACCCACCGCCGATCGTCATACCCACGCTGTTTATTTTATGGAGCGGGATGCCAAGCGAACTGGCGATATTAGCCCGCACCGCGAAATGCCCCTGGGTGCTGCTCCAGACAGTGACCTTGCCGTCCGGCTCCACGTCCGCCACACAGGATTGCGGCTCGATATAGGTCTGATGGGCCCTGTGGATCACATAGGTATTCTCAAAAATCCGGTCTGCCTCCCGGAATCCCTCTTCTAAATTGCCCTCTTCGTTGTGGTTCTCCCCGGCCACGTTATGCAGCACCCGTCCGTCGGGACCTTCAACCGGTTCGATCCCTTCGTGAATCATCACCGCGCCTGGCTTCGAAGACTCCCGCGGGTCAGTGTAGGCCGGTAGCGGTTCGTACTCGATCTCCACCAGATCCAGCGCATCTTCGGCGATCTCCCGGGATTCCGCTGCAATGGCCGCTATCTTCTGGCCGTGGTACGTGACCCTGTTCCCGGCGAAAAGATTCAACACGCGCCGCGTGGCATGCACCTCTTCCTGGATCACCAGCGCCTGATCTTCCGACAAGTCTTTCTGTGTAAGGACCGCCACCACACCGGGCAGCGCCCGCGCCCTGGTTACATCGATCCGTGTGATCTTCGCATGTGCATGCGGACTGCGTACAAACACGCCGTAAAGCATTCCCGGCATCTGCAGATCCGACGTATACTGGGCCCGTCCGGTTACCTTGCCTAAAGCATCCACCCGCGGCATCCTGCCGCCAATGACATTGTACGAACTGCCGGTTTCAGACATTAATATGACTCCATCTATTTTCGTTAACCTTCACGGTATTGAGAAATTGGCGGGTTTAAAACCAACAATTGACATTCCTGCTTGGGCGGGACTGGTGTCTATGAGGATAATTGATAAATTAATTAGCAGAGCCAACCTGCTAAAGAGCCTGGGCTGCATGCTGCACCGCCTCGATTATTTTCGTATAACCGGTACAGCGGCACAGATTGTTGGCTAGTCCGTGCTGTATTTGTTCAAATGTTGGTTTTGGATTTTCGTCTAACAGCGCTTTTGCCGCCAGGATCATACCCGGCGTGCAGATGCCGCACTGGAGACCACCGCACTCCATGAATGACACCTGTAGCGGGTGCAGTGTTTCTCCATCGGCCAGACCTTCAATGGTAGTTATCTCCCGGCCGTCCGCGGCTACCGCCAGCTTCAGGCATGAGCACACTGTCCTGCCGTCAAGAATCACGGTGCAGGCACCACAGTCCCCGGTGCCACAGCCTTCCTTAGTGCCGGTGAGGGCACAGTCGTTTCGGATCGCGTCGAGCAGTCGCCGCCGTGCTTCCACTTCTATATTATGTTCGTAACCGTTGATTTTTAATGTGATAAAATGTCCCACACGTCCCTCGCTTTTCAATTCAGGAAGAGATACATCTGCAACAGATGCAATACGTCAGACTAGGGAGACCGCTTGCTGCACCGCCTGTCGCATGAGGGAAGCGACCATCATCTTGCGGTATGATGCGGAAGCGCGCTGGTCATCTATAGGTGTGGCCGCAGCCTGTGCAGCTTTTGAGGCTTCGACTAGTATAGCCTTGTCCGGCGTTGAACCGCGCAGAATCCCCTCGGCTTCGTAAGCCCGTTTTACGGTAGGACCTACCGCGCCCATGGTAATACGGCAATCCTTGACAGTTCCGTTCTCCATCGTTACTGCGGCTGCCAGACCCACGATGGCGATGTCCATGGCCCTGCGCACTGCCAGCTTGATATAGTGGCTTCCGGTATACGGCGGCGGTGGCGGCAGTTCGATTGCGGTGAGCAATTCTCCCGGTCGAATGCCGGATTTTCCCGGTCCGTGGAAGAAATCCGTGTACGGCGTACGGCGCTCGCCATTAAGCCCCGTGGTCAAAGCGGTGGCATCCAGCGCCATGAGCGGGGGAATGGTGTCCGCAGCGGGTGAGGCATTGCACGTGTTGCCGCCTATGGTAGCCATGTTTCGGATTTGAATACCGGCCAGTTCGAATGTACTGGCAGCCAGCCCAGGATAATGATTGCGAATGATTGGTGACCGTTCGATCTCCCGAAGAGAGGTTAACGCCCCGATACGAGCGCCAGCTGTGTCGTCGTAGGCAATCCCTCTGAGTTCGCTGATATGACGGAGATCCACAAGGTGTGCCGGCTGTATTCTGCCGCCCTGCATGAAAATCAACAAGTCCGTCCCACCGGCCAGGAGCCGCGCTCCGTCTCCGTATTCTTGCAACAGGGACAGGGCCTCCGGGATCGTCTCTGGGGCAGAATATCCAAATGCTCTCAACCTGATGCCCTCCTCATGTTTCAGAAAGTGCCATAATTGGGATAGAATGGTATGAGACCGACTTCCCGGTGTCAATGGAAATGTGGTTGGCCAGGCTGGCGCTCGCCAAAACTATCTGACCAGCAGGCGCCTATTGGAGGTTGAAGCCCGTTAACCTATGATGCAATGTCTGCTATGACACTGATATCAAGTTATTGAAATAAACTGTAAATCAATACAATACAAATTCGTCACAGAGACTATGCAGGTTGGGCGATAGTCGAACGCGCAGTGCCAGATTGGGCCCGACCCCGGTTAGAATTGTCAGATAAACACCGGTGCATAAAGTATAAGGCTCGCTAATTTCGGGGACAGAGTACGGCAGCGGCCACATAACGAATACTAGGTCGGATTTGGATGGAAGTAGAAAAGATATAAACCGGTGCCCGGTGGAGCCCGTATCATTAATCCAGGCGATCGAACGAACCGGAGCAACGATGTGCCACTCGCTCTTCGGGTTGAGTAGGGCACCACTTCTCCACGCACACCTACAGTCTCGAAATTTATTCTACCCGTTCCACCCGCACAGACTTCGCCCCTTCGCGTCGCATTTGGCGGCAGGCGTTATAAAATGCAGCAGCGTCATCCATAAATCGGGCGAAGACATTCATCATTACCGGACCATCGGGCATACTCGGCCGGCAGTCACGGTCGTAGAACCAGGCGATTTCACTGAGCCCATCTTGCCAACCGTACATCACGTCGGGCGCCAGGTGGTAATACGTGAGGTCGCCAGGCATCGTGTTGCTGGTCTGGTTTTCGGGTTCGATGATGATGTCGTCCGGGATAAAAAAGGCAATTTCGCTACCGGAATATATGGCGTGTACCGCTTCGTTTTCAAGCGGAAGACATTTCCAGATAGTCTCGCAGGTCCGGGGCGCTTCTTTTTCCAGAAGAGCCGCTTCAACCGAGATATCATCGTCTATGAAAGTCAGTTTTATGCGTTTCCCCATATGTATTCTCCAAAATTAACATGATGACGTGCTGCTCTGCCTATCCTCCGAAATGGCGCCGGTCGTCATTCCGATACCTTTCACATCCCTGGCGCTCGGTTTCTGGAAGATCTCCAGGTCGAATTCAGAAGCGATGGTGAGCAGGTGGTCAAAAATATCCGCCTGGATGGCCTCGTATTCGATCCACGCGACCGTGTTCGTAAAAGCGTAAATTTCCAAGGGCAGGCCATGCTCCCGCGGCTCCAGTTGTCGAGCCATGATGAGTAAATCACGATTGATATGCGGATGTGTTTGGAGATATGCCGTGGTATAGTGCCGGAACAGTCCGATGTTGGTGAGCGCATGGGCTTCGTAGGGACTTGAAGCGGTCCTGTCGTCCAAGTAATCGGTCAAAAGAGGTATTCGCCGCATCCGGTTCAATAATTCATCATCACAGAATCTGAAGCTGTCAATCTTGAAAAAGATCGGGCGTTTGATTCTTCTTCCGCCCGATTCACGCATGCCTCGCCAGTTCTTGAACGAGTCGGAGATAAGGGCATAGGTTGGGATGGTTGTGATGGTTTTGTCCCAGTTCTGGACCTTTACAGTGGTGAGTGTTATCTGAGTGACATCGCCGTCCGCGCCGTATTTTGGATTTTCGATCCAGTCGCCAATACGAATGATATCGTTTACGGAGACCTGGATGCTGGCGACGAAGCCGAGGATACTGTCTTTAAATACCAGCAGCAGGATTGCAGATGTGGCTCCAAGCGTTCCGAAGAGATACGGTAGAGATTTGCCCAGTAGGATCGATAGGATAAACAGGCCACCGATGCAGAAATTGACGATCTTGGCAAGCTGTATGTAACTGTCGATCGGCTTGTCCTGTAAGGCAGGAATCTGGCGGGCATGTGCGCCGAGGGCATTAAACCCGGCGCTGAGAATTCGAAGAACGGCGATGATGATGTATATTTCGTTGGCGATATAGGCGATGGGAAGATAATCGGGAAAATCGCCGAATGCCACCGGGACCGCCGCCTGGATGGCGACGATGTGTACGAGGTTAGCGACAGCCAGGAATACTTTTTTCTCTAGAAAAGCATTCCCCAGAGGGCTCTCGAGTTTCTCGATAAACGATCGTATCCATCGTACCAGGATCACTTTGACCAGCCGGTCGATCGTCATGATCACTATGCCCAGACACACGATCAGGACCACAAGCTTGGCTTGGGCGACACCGGTGGTTGGGATACCGAATTCGATGAGCCAGGTTTCGAGTAATTCAGTCATAGATCGTTACGGGGTTCGGGTGATGCAGTCAAGAAAGCCCTGTGCGAATGCGGTTTGCTGAAAATCTCGCCTCGTGATGCCTTGGTGCAGGCAGAAGATCCAGCCGTTGCCCGCGAGGATGCTGTCACATGTACCAGTGGTCATTCGTCGTCGACGACGAATCACTCCGGCTCGTTTTGGGTAATTGATGTGTGTTGCGTCATAAATTCAGAGTAATAAATCAGGGAACAAAAGTCAATGAGACTCAGCCAGGCGTTTCTTCCAGATGACGTCGGATGCGGGATAGCAGGTTCGGTTTGAATACGCCTAGGCTCTCCAGCCAGCCCTCATCGAGCGCCTGCTTGAGCGCGGCGGGGCTATCTATGTTAAAACCCAAAAACAGGACCCGGGCGGTTTTTACTCCCACCCCCGGTATTTCCAGCAGGTCCATTACCGTTACCGGTGTTCGCCGTGCGAATTCCTCGTATTTTTCGCTGGTACCGGACTTAAGAAATTCCATTATAGTACGCTCTATTTTCCATCCCAGTCTGGGAATCCGTTTCAGACGCCGTTCTTTCGCCAGAATCTCAACATCCTCAGGATGCTGAGCGATCACCTGTCCGAGGCGGGCATAGGGCCGGGCGTGAACCTCGTCATACCCCCCGATCACAAGGAAGTCGTGGAGTCGATGGAGAAAGGCGGCAACACGTAGGTTTGATTTGTTCATTGTTTCAGTGAAATAAATGGAGATTACCGAAGTTGAGGTTGCCCCTGCAGCCTTTGCCAGTTATGCCTGCAACCAGATGTAGCGAATGATGAACAGTGCCGCAAAAGTATACAGAAGGGGGTGGACGTTACGGCCCTGACCGGTCACGAGTTTCAGAAGCGCATAGGATATAAAACCCCAGGCGATGCCCTCGGTGATACTGAAGGCCAACGGCATCACGACCGCGGTAAGAAAAGCGGGGACTGCTTCGGTGAATTCTTCCCACTCTATCCTCTTCACGTTGCGCATCATCAGTATACCTATGATTATCAGCGCCGGTGCCAGGGCAGGATACAGGACAGTAGAATCATTTACCGTGACGCCTTCGCCTATCATGCGGACAAGTGGATAGAAGAATATGGTCATCAGCATCAGTCCTGCGGTGAACACGCTGGTGAGTCCGGTTCGCCCGCCTGCAGCCACCCCGGACGCGCTTTCGATATAGCTGGTTACCGTCGAGGTACCCGCGGTGGCGCCCCCCATGGTGGCCAACGCATCCGACAGTAACGCCTGACGGGCTCTGGGAAGCGTCCCGTCGGGCTCAAGAAGTCCTGCCTGTTCGGTTACGCCGACCAGGGTACCGATGGTGTCGAACAGATCGATGAAAAAAAAGATAAAGATAACGGTCAGGATACCACGCTGGAACGGATCTATAAGATCCAGTTGCAGGAAGGTGGGGTTAATGGACGGCGGAGTGTCGACGATGCCGTGATAGTTCGTCAGCCCCATAGCCAGGCATAGGAGAGCGGTGATCAGAATCCCGATGATAATAGCACCAGGTATCCTGAGGGCTATCATCACTATCATTATTATGAACCCGCACAGCGACAACACCACTGGACTACTGGTCAGGTTCCCAAGCCCTACCAGTGTGCCCGGCATGCTGACTACGATTCCAGCCCACTGAAACCCGACGAAGGCGATCAAAAGTCCGATCCCGACGGCTATGGCGCTTTTTAAACCGTGAGGAATACCGTTTATAACCCGTTCCCGGAATCCGAACCACGATAATACGATAAATAGGAAGGCCGATATGAACGTGGCGCCCAGCGCAGTCTGCCACGGGACACCCATGCCAATGCATACGGTATAGGCGAAAAACACATTATGCCCCATACCCGGGGCCAGAGCGATCGGGTAATTCGCCCACATACCCATCGAAAACGTGCCGAGGGCACTGGCAAGGCAGGTGGCTACGAGCACGGCGCCACTGTCCATTCCCGCGGCGTTTAAGATAACCGGCTGTACGAAGAATATGTACGACAGTGTCAGAAACGTCGTGGTCCCGGCAAACGCTTCCGTACGGATGTTCGTTCCGTGGGCGCGTAATTGAAACCACCGTTCAAAGATCTGCATGGCGCCCTCCAAAACCTGTTACCCAAGAAATAAATGTCACCTCATTGTCACAGTATAAAAATGGTGAAGTAATGGATCAGGGTTGTTTTACCGATGCAAAAATAGTCGTGTACAGGAAATTTTTTTCGTACTTCAGAACTTGCAGGTCACTGGTTGCTGGTCCTTTGATCGAAAAAATAGACAATATAAGTAATAAGATTTAAGATAGCGAACTCCCCTTGTTATGCCTATATTGTAGGACGGCAACACAGACTCCACAAGATGTTGGGTTCGGCAGGGTCAGAGATCGAGTAGACCGATCGGCATGATATTTGCTAATATACCTATTAAGAATGAACGTATTTGATTTTATACAGGGCAGGGAGTAGAAATGATAGGGCGCAGTATCCACAGAAAACATGACAAACAGGAAGAGGGCAGGGATGCAGCGCTTGCCTTGATTCAGTCGCTCGTAATCGGAGACGATGCGGCGAAAATAGCCGCCTATCGACGTCTTCAGCATGTCTGGACACAAACGGAGATCGATGATCTCACGGTTGATGTAGAAGCGCTCTTTCGGGCATGTACCGGATGAACGTCCATAACATCACGGTTCCGAAATATCAAAAGAATCCCCGCCGATTTTGTTACGGCGGGGATTCTTTTTTCTCAATGTTTTTATTCAACCAAACCGATACCCGTCAATCACTCGGGTTACAGTTGTCCACCAGCGTCTGAATGACCATTTCCTCGTCGGTCATATTCTGCCGCCGCTTTATCTCAGCTGTCTCCGCCGCTCTCATCTCCTCCAAATGCCCGGGAAGTTCCTTATGGCCGCGCTTGGCGTTAAGGTGATAGTAGTAATTCATGCCAAGAAAGAAGAGCGGGTGGTGACGGTTAGCCCAGTATCGCTTCGCCAGCGATGATAACGAGTAAAATTCCTTCTTTGCCCAGATGTGCCCCTCTTTGAGCCGTTCCGGTGACATCTTCTTAGGATAGAAGGTCACCTGGGAGGCACCATACTTGGACCAGTCCCGTTCGAAGATTCGGTTTTCCGCAATCAGGTTTTTGTAAACATCGGTGCCCGGCAACGGCGTCAGGACGCCAAAGTTGGCCAGGCCGATTCGATGTTTGACCAGGAATTCCACCGTCCGTTCGAAAGTGCTTTCATCATCTTCGTCAAATCCGAAAATCATCCCGGCCAGGATCGTAATCCCATTGTCGTGATATTTCTTGAAGCTCTCTTCGTAGTTATCCGGATTGTTAAAATCCTTGTGGGCGTTGTGGAGCGTTTCCTTGGAAATTGACTCAATGCCGACGAACAGAGCCATACAACCGCTCTCTGCCGCAAGCCGCAATACTTCAGGGTCTTTGGCCGCCGTGATGGATGCTTGCCCACCCCACTTGATCTTCAAGGGGATCATTCGCTCAAACAACTGGCGAGCATACCGGCGATTGGCGATGATATTGTCGTCTACGAAGAAGAAGCTTTTCTTTCCGCGTGCGATTTCCTGCTCCAGTTCTTCAATCACCAGGTCGACCGATCGGTAGCGGTAGCTGCCACCGAAGAATTTGGTGACTGTGCAGAAATTGCAATCGAACGGGCAACCGCGGGTCGCCTGAATCGATGTAGCGCCGAAGGTAGCTTTGGCACTTATCAGATCCCGACGCGGTATCGGTACTTCGTCCATATCGACCCAACGGGGTGATTTGTAGACCTGCTGGAGTTTATTATTCTGCACATCTTCGAGTACTTGAGGCCAGGTGAGTTCAGCCTCTCCCATGACGATGGAATCCGCATGTTGCATCGATTCATCAGGTACCAGCGTGGGGTGCGATCCACCGAATACGACAGGAACGCCGCGCTTTCGGTATTCGTCTGCGATTTGATAGGCTCGGGTGGCGCGGGCGGTCATAACGCTCAGGCCTACAAGGTCTACGTCGTCCTTATACTCATAATCCGAGACATTTTCATCGTAGAGTTTCACGTTGTGTTCATCCGGCGTCAGGGAAGCCAGAACGCCGAGACCGAGTGGTGTAATCTGGCGACCTCGTCCACCGCCAGTGTCCATTACGGGTGCGATCAGATCTATATTCATGAATATCCTTTATCCTTTCGTTGCACCAACAGTAAAGGAACGCACAGGATACATACGCTATTACCGGGATTAAAAAAAAATCTTAAAACATCCAAAACCAAAATCTTTACTCAAAGGGATAGTAACGTGACCGAAAGTCCGAATTTGAAATAATAGTATCTATATTTATTTCTGGGCTAATTATCGTGTCGGAGTAAAGATTTTCGTCAGCGTAACAATAACATTTGGTAAACTCAATACATAGGTTTTTATTTTTAACGGTCGTGGAGAGGACTGAGCGGACTGTAGAAGGGTGTGGGCAGCATGGGGAGAGAGATGCATTTCGACTGATTGATCCTACGCCTGGTCCGCCAGAAGAGACTTGGCCTGCCGTGCAGTCTTCCGAAGCATTGAATTTTCGCTTTCTAGACAGTAGTCCACTTCCGATTCCAGAGAATGGAGCCTCATCACTCCGATGGCGTATACCGCGCATGATTTGAGCAACGGGTCTTCGTTATCCATCAACGTAACCAGCCCTTCTTCCGGCTTTTCCATAGAGACGCCCATCATTTCATCGGCCAGACGGAAGCGTTCGATATCGCTGACCTCCCTGTCAAGCAGTGGAATCAGCAGACCGCGCAAATATTGAGGCTATTTGCGAGACGGGGGCTTGTCAAGCAATAAAGAATAATACTATTAGAAAAGCCTCTAATAACAATTTCAGAAATAAGTTGCTACGCTGAAAAGAAATGCACGTCCCGGCGTTGCCACATTGAGTGCGTCGGTTGAACGGTTCAGTTGATAATCGAGTTTAAATACGGTATCTTCAACAGGGCGAAAATTTAATCCCAAGGTCACTCGTCGGAGTCCGTCACCGGCGACATCGTTGTCGAAATCAAGGCCTTCAACCCGCAGGATGCCGGTCAGACTGGAACTGGGTAGTGTGGATGTGAGGCCGGTGAGGAATCGGTAGCCGACCTGGGCGTATATTCCCTGTTGGCTGTCTGGAAGAAATCCGGTGAATCCGGCCGGTAGGTCTATTTTGGCTCTGGCGTATTCACCCAGAAAAGACCATCTGGTTTTCCGGAATTCCCAATCGAGGCCGAAAATCTGCAGATAGTGCCTTTCGTCGACAACAACGCCTTCCTCTGATGACATGTTATACTGACCTACGTGGAATGATCCGCCCACTTCCAACCCCCGCATTGGATTGACAGCCACCCGTCCTACGACAGCCGGCACATCGTTGTTATCCTTACCCAGACTTGCTTTCCCCTCTTTTATATTTGTGGCCGCACCCATGATGACACCGCTGTTGAAACCGTTTACGGCATATAGTTCATAGGTGATCCGTGAGGTGGGAGAGGGGTAGAATGAGCCCCAGAATCCAGCGCCAGGTTCCGACAGAGTGGAAGGGATGATCTCCGTGACTACCAGCGGCCGGTCGGTTAGCTCATTGACCGGCGAATCGTGGGACAGATTGAATTTGCCGAGTGGCGAGAGAATGATGCCGGCGCGGAAGTTGAGCTCCTCCCGGATCTCAAAATCGATCACACTATACTCCAGTTTGATTTCTTCTGCGCCGTCTTCGAATTCTATCTCCGAACTGAGCCGAACGCGGTCGCTCACCACCGAATAGGTGAAAAGGTTGAATCGATGCATCCGGAAGGTTCTCTCTACCGTTACGCCATCCGCCCGTTCGTTTCGGAACTCAAAATCAGCATAGCCGCCGATAGATGTGCGTCCGCCCAGGCGGGTGATGAACGGCTTGTCGTAGATACCGCCTTCTACAAACGCCTTCTCTCCCTCCTGCGCCTGGGTCGCCTGCCCCACAACATCCGATGTATGAATCAGCATCGTCAGGACAATGCAACATGACGCCCATATTCCGTGCATAGTCGACCCCCGTCTCATTTATATCTTTATGGTTACCACCGTGCCGGACACTTCTACATCGTAAGACGGAAGCGGTTCATTGGCGGGTCCTGTGACTACCTGTCCTTTGGTATCGAATGCGGATCCGTGGCACGGACAGCGGAACCCGAACCTGGTTTTGCGTATCCGACATCCCAAGTGGGTACATACGGAAGATAGTACTGTAAATTCAGCTTCGCCCGTTCTGATAAGAAATAGCGGGTCTCCCATCCGTTCACTGCCTACCTGAACCACGCCACCCACGGCCGCCAGTTCCTTGACTCCTGATGTATCGACAACTAAGCGCCCTTCCTGTGAGGGTAGTGTAATCATCCGCAGGCCTGTGGCGCATGCCAGGGCACCCGCTGACAACCCGGCTCCCAGCAGAGATGTTTCCTTAAGGAATGATCTTCTAGACTGTTTGTTACTGGGCATAAAGACTCCGTAGCTTCTACAACGAATTCAGAAACGCTATCAGCGCCTTCCGATCGGAATCACTGAGTGCCTCATAGGCGGTTTTCGCGGCCTGTGCTTCGCCACCGTGCAGCCGGATGGCTTCATCCAGTGTGGAGGCACGGCCGTCGTGCATATAGTTCGGATTGCCTCCCAGGAACTCGCTTACGAGACGCAGACCCCAGAGCGGACGAGTCTTCCATTCCGATCCAGATGCCTGTTGATCGGGACGACCGTCCGCCAACTCAGGCCCCATGTCGTGCAGCAGCAGATCAGAATACAGGTTCACCGCCACGGTATTCAACTGCGGGATGATGTTGGGGCCGGTCTGCATAGTCGGTATGTGACAGGAGGCACAGTTGAGATTCGTGAAGATCGACTCGCCCTGCTGCACCTCTGGTGTGATTGCACCCCTTGCCGGCGGAGCCAGGAGACGGAGGTACATGACCGTCTGCTGCACCGCCGCCGCTGAAATCTCTGGATCGGGTACGTTGTCTCCGATAGAAACGCCGTTTCCGAGCGGATGCACGATTTCCCCCGGGGCAAAATCGGACGTGATCCCCATGTCCTCACGGTAGGCGCCAACCGTCTGTGCGATGAGGGACGCATTATTGGCTTTAAGGCCGAAACGTCCCACATGCAGGCCGGGGCCGCCGCCTACTTCCGTTGCGGGCACAAACGGTGGGGCGGGGACCATGTTGGCACGCCCGGAGATGTTGTCGCCATCGAGGTCGTTCGGATCTTCGTTGGCCAGGATGGTAGCCGCGGGGATGGATTCGATCAGGCCGACACCAAAGACTGGGGGCGCCGTTCGCGGTGAAGTAAGGGCGCCTCCGGGCAATGTCTCTGGAGTCACTCCCGGGATGGCGAACTGCTGAAGCTGCGGTTCACCATTTATTGCCGGATCGCCGCCCGGTTCCGTAAACCGCTGAAACGTAATCGACTCGGGGCCCCTGCCGTCACTAAGATGACAGGCGCCGCATGAGGCGTTATTGAATAGGGGGCCGAGTCCGGCTTCCACCGTGAATGTCTCCTCGAAATTGGCATCGCCCTGGTTGAACATAATCTGTAATTCCCGCGATAAACCGGGTAAGGGGGCATCGAGCAAATCACCATCGTCCGGCGCTTCCGTGATGAGCTTATTGCAGTTCAAACCGACGACGGCACAGAGGAGACAGCCTGTGAGCAGAAAGAAAACCTTTCCGTCCGGCCACCACGTATCTGACATAGAGCACATACTCCTGTAAATTTATATTTAGACCAAACTAAATTATTTGAACTATACTATACCAACTGGGGTGCCCAAACGGTATGGATTGCTATCAGGATGCGCCCAGTGCTCTGGCGATTTGGACGAGAATGAAAAGCAGAACGAACGCGATGCCCAGTGGCATCAGGCCGCTCACGACTGACCATTTGACACTTTTTGTTTCTTTATAGATCGTCCAGATCGTAGTGGAACAGGGATTGTGCAGCAACGAGAACAGCATCAGGCATACTGCGGTCAGCAGTGTCCAGCCCTCCTGGCCGACCAGAAGCGTCTGGAGTTCGGCCATGCTGTCCAGTTCGAACATCTTGTCGGCCTGAGTATAAGCCATCAGGATCGTGGGCACCACGATTTCATTGGCCGGAATGGCGATAATATAGGCCAGAAGAATCACGCCGTCCAGGCCGATGGCACGACCGACCGGGTCCAGCCAACCGGAGATAATGGTGGTGAGGCTGTCACCGCCAACCTGGATATTGCTGAGCAGCCATATGATGCCGCCAGCAGGAACTGCCATTACGATTGCTCTCCACAGGACGAAGAGTGTCCTGTCGATTATGGATGTATACAATACCCGTAGGATATTGGGACGCCGGTAGGGTGGCAGTTCAAGCGTAAAGCTACTTGCCTCTCCCTGTAGAACGCTCCTGGACAGGACCGCCGAGACCAGCAGTGTTATCACACCGCCGATGATGACGATCAGGACCAGTGAGCTGGCGGCTGCGATGGCCGCCACAGCGGGTGGAAAAGCAGCGGCTACAAAAATGGAGGCGAGCATAATCAGTGTCGGCCAGCGACCGTTGCAGGGCATGAAGTTGTTCGTCAGGATCGCGATCAGCCGTTCCCGCGGGGAATTTATCACGCGGCACGCCACCACCCCCGCTGCGTTACACCCGAGTCCCATGGTCATGGCAAGCGCCTGTTTGCCGTGGGCGCCTGCCTTCTTGAACAGGGCGTCCACGTTGAAGGCGACTCTCGGCAGATAGCCCAGGTCCTCCAGGATAGTGAAGATGGGAAAGAATATAGCCATGGGCGGCAGCATCACGGATATGACCCACGCCAGGCCGCGGTACACACCATGCCATACGAAGCCGGTTATCCACCAGGGGATACCCAGAGAATCGAAGAAAGCGCTGCCCAGATCTTCGAACCAGAACAGTGCCTCCGCCAGCATGGCCGAAGGTACGTTTGCGCCTTCTATCGTTACCCAGAAGACCATGGCGAGCAGTATGGCCATGAAGGGTAATCCCCACAGTTTCGACGTCACAATCCGGTCTATTTTCTGATCCACCCGATAGGAACGTGTTTCATTGGAGTGTACCACCCGTCCAGCGATAGTCTCCGCATCCTGATAAATTGATTCTACTATATGATCGCGGAACGAAACGTCCAGTTCCCGTTGAAGCGTCTCCGCCCGGTTTAGAATTGCCAGTGGGGATTCTATGTCCGACCTCTGCGTGCCGTCCTTATCCTGACTCATTCTATCCTCTTTAACTTGAGATCGATTCCTGCGCGGCGTCCTGCTCCGATACATCTTCAATCAATCCCGATTGCATACGTTGCAGTTCGCCTTTTTCCAGCGCCTGGCGCACTCGGTAGTCCCCGTCCAGAAGGCGCATGGCGATCCAGCGGACATTGGGCAATCCGGGATAGGCTTTTTCTAACATCGGCGTCAGCTCATCGACCGCCCGCCGCATCTGATTGTTCCCGCTAATGCGGCGAGGGCTGGTTTTGATGTCGCCATGGATAACATCGGCAACTGTACGCATCAGCAGCCCTAATCCTTCCCCTGTTCGGGCCGATGTGGGAACGACCGGGACGCCGAGTTCTCGGGAGAGGGATCGGTGTTCGACCTCAATGCCTCGTCGTTCGGCTTCGTCCATCAGATTGAGGCAGACCACTGCATACTCGGTGATTTCGAGCACCTGCAGCACTAGGTTCAGGTTCCGCTCCAGCATGGTGGCGTCCACCACTACCACCGTGCAATCAGGCCTCCCGAACAGGATAAAGTCTCTTGCGATCTCCTCATCCACCGAAGCCGATAACAGGGAATAAGTCCCAGGTAGATCGATGATCTTGTACCGCTTGCTGTTGAATTCAAATCCGCCTTCTGCACGGGTTACTGTTTTACCCGCCCAATTGCCGGTATGCTGCTTTAATCCAGTAAGCGCATTGAAAACGGTGCTTTTTCCTACGTTTGGATTCCCGGCCAGGGCTATCACAAAATCCCAGTTGTCCACCGAGATTCCCATCCGCACCAGATGTTCCTGTATGGCGCACGACTCACAATTATGCCCGGGTATATCGGGTGTTTCCGACATGACTTGTCCCTTAGCCCTCGATTTTTTCAATCCAAACCATATCCGCTTGTTCGCGGCGCAGTGCGATCAATGTACCTCGAACCCGGTACGCGGTCGGATCGTGAAATGCACTTTCCATGACAGGCTCTATGCTCACACCGGGCGTGATTCCGAGATCCAGAAAACGGCGGCGGGTCAGGCCCCGACAGGAGGCACCGATCGCCACCACCCGTCCTTTTTCTCCCATAGGCAGCGTGGTAAGAGGCTCGCCCTGCTGCTCTACGACACCCGTCGGCGCTTCCTGCACCGTGATATTCGCCGCGACCACCGGCGCCAGGACATGCTCATCCCGGTCCGATTCGACGACCACGCGAGTCGGTGAAGATTCTACTATCGTGAGCAGCATACCGGGTTCGAGACCCTCTGCGATAATCTGGGCGTAGACTTCATAGGGTTCATCTTCGATGTGCACAATCCGGGCATGTCCGTTCTGCGGAAAATCCACAAGTGCCTGACCAGAAAGAGGTTGCACTTCGCCAGACTCGTTAGGGATAGGATCACCCTGAGGGTCGAATGCCGGATGTCCCATGTCCGCATCCATCTTATTGACTTGATCGATCGAGACGGTATGTTCCAGCCGGTGTGCTGTGGTGTGCAGCGCCTCCATCGGCACCGCGGTCTCATCCGCCAGGTACCGTTCGAACAGCCGGTGCGCACGGACTACCTGCAAGGCCCATCGATGGCCCTCGGCGGAAAGTTGAAGTCCTTCTCCCGATATACTCAGCAGGCCCTGCCGATCCATCTTTTTCACCAACTCCAGGATGCTTTTGATCGGCAGTCCCATGGAGCTGGACAGGGATTCTATGGAAGCAGGACGCCCTTCGTGTGATCGCTGGTGAATATGCATCAACGCATCCTCGATCGCAGGGCGCGAATGCAGTCGCCGGTTTCTCTGCCAGCGCAGGAACAGGCCATGTTCCGGCCAGAACAGAACTGCGGCCAGTATGAGTGAGAAAATCCATCCCATGACGCTATTCCTTATATCCGTTGTAGGTAACCAAGATGCAGCTCGCCACCTGATGCCCCAGGTGGTGTTCAGTTTCACCCACCCGAATTCGCAAAGGTCCGTTGAACGGTTCTTTGGACAGAACCTCGACTTTCGTTTTCAACTTTAGATCAAGGCCGTCCAGGTAGCGTAGCAAATCGGGATCGCTGTCCGGTACCCGCCGGATAATTGCGCCTGTTCCGGGCATCACATCGATCAGTCTATCGTACCGGCGGTTTTCGATCTCCCCGTCCTTCGTGGGAATGGGGGAACCGTGAGGATCGGTCGTCGGGTACCCAAGCATTTCATCGATCTTGTCCTCGAATTCTTCCGAAATTACATGCTCCAGACGTTCCGCCTCCTCATCGACTTTGTCCCAACTGTACCCCATTGCTTCGGAAAGGTACAGTTCGAGTAACCGGTGATGACGCAGCACTTCGAGGGCTACCTTCTGGCCGGCTTCGGTGAGGGCTATAACCTGATACGGCACATGGGTGACAAGCCCCATTTCCGCCAGCCTCTTGATCATATTGGTGACCGATGCCGCGGAGACTTTCATCCGTTCAGCGATCGCATTCGTTGAGACAACATCGCAGGTATCCTGCAATTTGTATATTTCTTTCAGATAGTCTTCTGCAGCGGATGAGAGCATGGACATCCTATCCTTGGTATTGGCACTATAAAATTGGATGATAGCAACAATACTGACGCTCAAAAACTTTTTAGATTAGTCTAAAAATATGTTTTGATTCATAAGATGTCAAGAGGTATTACAATAAATACGGATGTACTCCGGTGTTAAAAAAAAAGCACATACCGTCATCGGAAGGTTTTTTGAAAATGAGGGTTTTATTACTTCTTGCTATATGTACCCAAATTGATTTATTTTCGTTACTTGCCGTCCATGTTTTTCCAAATCAGAAAAGTATGAGTATAAACGATGACCAACAAACAGATTGCCAAGGTTATACAGAAAATCGGTACGTTGCTTGAACTCAAAGGCGAAAACCCTTTCAAGACGAGGGCATACACGAATGCTGCCCGTAGAATAGATACCTGGAAGGAACCGGTTTCAACTCTGGTCGCCGAGGATCGTCTGGATGATATCCCGGGACTCGGTAAGAGTATGATCGATAAGGTCACCAGGCTGGTTGAAGAAGGTAACCTAGCCTATTTTGATGAACTTGCAGCATCGGTGCCCGAAGGACTGAAGGAGATGCTGTCCATCTCCGGACTGGGCGTCAAGAAAATCCGGGCGATCGATCAAATACTGGGAATCAGCACGGTCGGTGAGCTGGAATACGCCTGTCGGGAAAACCGGCTGGTGACGCTGGATGGGTTCGGTCAGAAAACACAGGAACGGGTCCTGGCAGGTATTGAACTGCTGAAACGATCCAGGGGCCATCACCTGATAAACCGGGCGTTAGAGGGTGCCGAGGAGCTGCTGTGCATCCTGCAGGAGCACCCTGACGTCATTCGGGTCTCGATCGCAGGAGATATTCGTCGGCGTATGGAAGTAGTCCGGGACATCCATATTGTCGTCAGCGGCGTCTATCCGGATCTGATTCGCGGAATGTTGGAAGGACATGGAGAGGTCGAGATAGTCAACGGAGAAACCATCGTGGTCACGCTCGAATCCGGTATACCAGCGCACATTCACTGTATACGGGAAGAGGCGTATCCGTTTGCGTTGTACCACTGGACCGGCAGCGATGGACACCGTGAGCAGATCGCCCGGCATGCGGACACGTTGGGACTGACACTCACGGACCGCTTGATCTCCAGAAGCGGTACGTTACTGGATTGTCCGGATGAAGAGGATTTCTACAATCTTTTAGGCCTTCCATCGATTCCGCCTGAATTGCGGGAGGGGGCGGATGAAGTCGAACGGGCGCGGCAGAACACATTGCCCGATCTGGTGTCCCGGTCTCAGCTTCGGGGCGTAATCCACGTGCACACGCAGTATAGCGACGGCGCCGACACGGTTGCGGATATGGCGGAGGCGGCACGATCCCGAGGGTTTTCCTATGTGGCCATCTGCGACCACAGCAGATTTGCCGCCTACGCCCATGGTTTGGATGTCGACCGGGTGAAGCAGCAGCATGAAGAGATCGACGCATTGAACAACGGGTACGACAATTTCAGAATCCTCAAAGGGATCGAGTCGGACATCCTTCCTGACGGCAGTCTGGACTATCCCGATGACATACTGAGCAGTTTTGACCTGATTGTCGCTTCGGTACATTCCGTATTCAATATGTCGGAAGAAAACATGACCGAGCGTATCTTGAAGGCTATCCGAAATCCCCACACGGTTGTACTCGGCCATCCCACCGGCCGCCTGCTTCTGGCCCGTGACGGTTATGCCCTGGATATAGAGCGTATTATCGACGAGGCCATCGCGTACAACGTTTCCATCGAGGTAAATGCCAACCCACACCGGCTGGACCTGGACTGGCGACACATCCGTTATGCCAGAGAAAACGGTGCCATGATCAGCATCGGCCCGGACGCCCACCAGGTATCCGAACTGGACTACGTGGACTACGGTATCGGGATCGCCCGAAAAGGTGGACTCTCCGGTGCTGATGTCCTCAATACGCTGTCCGCTGAGGATCTCATCGGTTGGAAAAACGCCTGACCATGGAAAAAATCAACGTTGGTTTCATCGGTGCGGGACAAATATCCGAGTTGCATGGCCGAGGGTATGAGCATAACCCCACTGGCAGGCTGGTAACGCTGGCGGATGCCAACGGGCGGGTGGCTGAGCGCCGCGCTGCGGAGTGCGGCCTTGACTACTGGTACACGGACTACCATGAGTTGCTGGCCGATGATGGGATCGATGCCGTGGAGATCCTGTTGCCGCATCACCTGCATCGGCAGGTTACTCTGGACGCGCTGGCAGCCGGCAAACATGTTTCGTTACAGAAACCGATGGCCATGTCACTCGATGAAGCGGATCAGATGATAGCGGCGGCAGATCGTTCGGACAGGCTGTTCCGTGTATTCGAGAATTTTCGGGCATATGAACCGTACATGCGCGCCAGGTCGATGATGGACGCCGGTGAGATCGGAGAACCGCTGTCTATTCGCGTGAAGACCATCAGTGGTCGTGGTGTTGGCGGATGGATACAGCCGGATGCGGCTAAGGCGTGGCGCCATGAACCGAAGACCGGCGGTGGACCACCCGCCATAATAGACCATGGATACCACCTCATCTCTATCGTGCTGTTCTTCATGGGCCATGTGGAAAAAGTTTACGCCATGATTGACACCAGGGAGGCCGGGACGGCTGCATATACCGGCGATCCTGCGATGATAACTTGGAAGCACACTGCCGGTGAAAAATACGGTTCCTGGGAGATCACCCACGCGCCGGATCTGATGATCCGTACCAATTACTATGCAGGCGATGAATGGCTGGAAGTTACCGGCAGCAGAGGTATCCTCTGGGTGATGCGGTGCTCGGGCGACCTGCTCGGTGAGGCGCCGGTGGTTCTGCACCGGGACGGTACAACGAAACGTTATTACGATATGGAGACGCACTGGAGCGACAGTTTCATCCGGGGCGCCCACGAATTCACCCGGTCAATTCAGAACGGCTCCCAGCCTAACCTGGACGGCCGGGAGGCCAGACACTGTCTGGCATTCAGCCTCGCCGCCATGCAGAGTGCACTCGAACACCGTGAGGTGACAGTAGGGTGACAAGGAGGCCCGTTCTGGTGGACATAGGCCTGACCAACAGTACAAGGAGCCTCCAACCGATTGAAGTCGGAATGGTAGCCTCGATTACAACAAGAGCGCCAGGCGTTCTTCGTTGAGCGGCATAAATCCGTTTCGCTTGTAAAACCGATCTGCACCGGGATTCTCATGGTGTACGCTGGTGTCGATCCGGGCGATACCGGCGGCTTTCAGCTCCCGGACAAGGGCAGCCAGGTGACTGGAACCGATGCCCTGACCCTGCCTGGCCGGCGCGACAAATACGTCGTCCATTTTAGCGACAAGGGAACCGGCAGAGGTGGATATCGCGAAAGAGATCACGCAGACGCCCACCCCCTCGTTACCGTCCATCCCTATCCAAACAAACCCCAGCTCTGGCCGGCTCAGGAACAGGTCCAAGGCCTTGTTCAAAGCGTCCTCGCCTCCGTCACCATAAGCCATGACACTGTCCAGGTAATACCCACCATCCTTCAGAAACATATGCAACAGACGAAATGCTTCCGGTCGGTGTTCTTCGGTCATCCGAGAGAATTTTATCATCGTTTATTCTTAGAACACGACTGTCATCCAGGCCAAACAATCCGAGGTATTCATCTGACCGGCAACCCGTTATATGGTTAGTCCAGTACGATCCCGGCACGTAGTCTGCACCGCAGCCGGGCGTCATGGCAGTTGTTTTAAACCAATAGGAACATTAATCCTTCTGTAACTTGTCCAGCAATTCCGCGTCACCGGTATAATAAAGATTAGTCGATGCCGGCGGCAGCGTGACTTGGAATTTGTCCACATCCTGCGTTACAATCTCGTTTCTGAATAAATCGAATACCACCTCCACCGTCTCGGGGAGTGTGAACGTCCGCTGCCCCCCTGCGACGGTGTGTGCGCTGAGCAGTTGTTTACTGGCATACAGCACGTCGCTTTCCTCGCTGTACAGGTGGACTCCGGCGAATCGAGCAAGGCCGCGCAGGACGGGTGCCGGGATGTTGGGTGCGGCTATATAGACCGACGTCCAGTCCGGGAACGTTTTTACACCCATGCCGGGCAAGCACCGACCCTGAGAATACACCACCTGGGCGAGCGGCTGTGCATCTGGGTCTTCGAGATGAAAAACAGGTCCCAGAATGCTGTTGGTCCCCCACATCAGGTCCTGAGGCAACCCTTTGGTGATGGGGTGGGTAAAGTCGGTAATATGCATCAAGGGCCCCCAAGGGTGCCCGCTTCTGCCGAATTGAAAGCCGGTCAGGTCGGTCATGTGGTCCAGTCCCGGCTCGTTTTCGATATATCCGGGCGCGTAGATCCATACCGCGATACGGCCATCTCTTCGCAGTTCGCGCTCCAGTCTTTCCCGGCGCACCCTGTCCAGACGAAAGGCATTGAGAAAGATGTAGAGTTTACAGGATGGTGTCCGGCCTTCAATCAGGTCGTCCAGCAGATAGTAGTCTGAGGGTGCTCCCAGTCTGGGCAGGCCCCAAAGGCGTTGCTGAAAAACTAGAGGCAAATCCAGATCGTTCCGCACGGTCTGGTAGAAGTAGCTCTCATCGTCCAGGATAACCGCGATCTCGGAAGCCGGTTCACGGTCGAGTTCCAGGCCAAACGTACCCAGTTGCTGGAATTGCGCAAGCATCGGGCCAAACGCCGGTTCGGTGTTGGCATCGATATGCGGATTGGCTGATGATCCACCGAGCCACCAGATACCCTGCCCCCGCACAAGGATCTCCGCAAAATTACGGCGCAATACGGTGATGCTTTCTTCCAAGGTGGCCAAGCGGCCATAGCCGGCGTCCGGATCGTTGAGATGGGTGCGGGTGTCGTCTTCGAAAAGGTACAATTTGCCGTGGATCCGCATGGCTTCGGACGGCGGCATGGCGCATCCGTGACCGCCGATCCCCCGGAAACCGTAGCTGAACGGACTGACCAGAAAGTCGGTGTAGGGCGAGCGCAGTACTTTGCCCAGACCCAGGTGGCCGCTACGCTGTGTGGTACCGAATTCACTTTCCTGCCCCTCACCGAAGAAGCTCATATTCCAGCCCAATTCCATAATGTATCCGAAAAACGCGCCGGCCAGCGCCTGTCCGTTCGTAGCTTCCTTGATGGTCCTGTGGAAATCGATCAGCAGGTCGGCGCACAGGTCAGCCAGCGAACGGTAGTAGTCGATGACCGGCTGCTCAAGGGCCGGATTCCGGAAGATTCGCTCCGTGGATGTGAGCTGCTCTGCCTGGGAGGGTACCTCCGCGTGATCGAATCGGACATTGGGATCGCCCCAGGCATGCTGAAACGCATCTTGGTCGTCCTGGTAGAAATCGCGGAGCCACTGGCGGAACCATCCCTGCATGGGCGGACTGTAATCGGCGCATCGCGATGCCATGGAAGCATCGCCCTTGACCCATTCGCCCGTACCTCCGGCTCCGGTCTGATAAGCGATTATACGATCGCTCAGACCAATCGATTCGAAATGGGCGATATACTGCTTGAGAAAAGATTTGGCCTGTTCGCGCCAGACCGTCGAGGCGAACGACGGAAAGAACCGTTTGCCGTCGGATGTCAGTTCGCATTCTTCCGGGTAGCGGTCGACCCACCAGGTTCCTCGATGGTCCAGGTGGACCCGGAGATGAAACAGAGCCTCCGGGTCGGCTTCCAAAACCTGATTGAAACGGGCTGCGGTCTCTTCAAAATAAAAATCCCCCTCATAATCTTCACCCGGCCCGCGCCACTCACTTGTAGATTGTGTGCCCACATCGAACGTGAATAAATGGATACCCGACTCTGCGTATTTCTTGACGACCGGCGCGAGCGAATAGTGATCGAATTCAGGTGCACTGCCCCACATGACTCCGGCGAATGCAGGTTCACCGTGGATAAAGAGTGTGGGGGTGCCGTTGTGGGGTTTTACATGGGCGGACATCACATATCCTCAGCGAAGTCGTTCAGGCTAACCACTCAAGATCCAGCTCCATCAGTTTGGCTTTTGTGGGGTAGCCGCTCCGACGGTCCCAGCCGGCCATGTCGTAGTACAGGTTACGCATGTCGTCAAATTCGTGACGGTTGATGGCCACGCCTTTGAGGGCTCCGGCTTCGAGTGGTTCGAACATACGATCCGGTAGCGTGTCGTCATCAGGCGTGAATCCCTCGCGTATGTTGAAGGCGCGTTTTAGCATGTTGGTGCGTTCCGATACCTTAAGCATTTCCCAGACACTCATGTTCCACCCCGTGACCGCACTTACATATTCACCCAGCTTGTCGATCATCAGGTCGTTAATGGGCTCCCCCACGAAGTCGCACATGCCCACGGTGTCATAGAGCGTCCAGACCAGTTGTGTGTAGTAGTAGGCTTTGACTTTCTTCGGCCCCATGTCCAGACGGTCCACTGGTTCGATCAGACCAAGGGAGGAAAGAGCGCTTAATCCTTGAGGGTCGAAAGATTCGAAGAACGGATCGTGTGGTGCTTCCATGTGGTCCGCCCCAGTGGCCGAAGTAGCATAGGCCAGCGCCAGGCTGCGCTTGCCGCGCGGTTCGTGCATGGGCAGCTCCTGCCCCTTGACATGCATGGCGTAATGGTCCGCCCCTTCACCGTATTCCTCCGCTGCACGTTTGACGCCCTCGGCCAGCACATCTCCGATTCCTTCACGTCGGGCGATCATATCGATAAGTTGCAACGCAACCGCTTCATCGCCCCAGTTCAGCTCCAGGCCACCGGTGTCTTCTTTCGTGATAATACCCTTTTCATAGCACTCCATGGCGAAGGCGATGGCCGCACCGGTGGAGATCGAATCTAGTACGTACTGAGCCAGCCTCTTGTTGGCTTCGGCGATGTGCTTCAGGTTACCTATGCCAAGCAGGGAGCCATTGGCGGCTATGGTCTCGTATTCCGGTCCGCCGTATTCCGCTGTGATATCGGTCCCTTCCACCGCCACCTCCCGTTTACAGGCGACCACGCAGGCGTGACACGTACCGCGGTTGACCAGGATGGTGTCCCGCATCTTCTCACCGCTGATTTCCAGGGCGTCCGGGAAGCTGCCATCCCGGAAGTTGTAGGTGGGCAGGATGCCGTCTGCGTCCAGGTGTCGGACGCCCTGGGCGGTACCCATGTCGTGCCGGGGATCCGCGTCCTTGTCATACGTCTCCTTGAACCATTGGAAGACGTCTTTTGCCCCTTCCTTCGAGGCGGGTTCCATACGTTTGCGACCGCGGCACACGATGGCCTTTAGCTTCTTGGATCCCATCACCGCGCCCAGGCCCGCGCGCCCATGAAAGTGGCGCTGTTGATTGACTAGAGCGGCGTACCTCACCAGGTTTTCACCCGCAATGCCTGTCTGCAACACCCGGATTTTCTTATCTCCGATCTCCTCTTCCAGACCGTGCTGCACTGCGTCGGAAAGCTGTCCCCAGTACTTCGAGGCGTCCTTGATTTCGCAACCGCCGTCATTGACGTCCAGATACACCGGAGTGTCCGACTGTCCCTCCACGATGATACCGTCAAATCCGGCGGCCTTGAGAGCCGGTCCCCAGTATCCTCCGGCCTCGGCCTCGCCGTATCCGCCGGTCAGCGGTGACTTGGCAATTGCCGAGTAACGGTTGGCGCCGGATAGCGGCGCACCGTTGATGACGCTGGTCATGAAGATCAGCTTGTTCTCCGGCCCCAGCGGGTCCACGCTGGCGGGTACTTCCTGAAACAGGTAATAGGCTCCCAGGCCGCCGCCGCCGAGATATCGGC
This sequence comes from uncultured Gemmatimonadota bacterium, assembly GCA_964470965.1. GTDB lineage: Bacteria > JAAXHH01 > JAAXHH01 > JAAXHH01 > JABIQT01 > CAYYIS01. The sequence goes on from CAYYIS010000042.1 coordinate 40,969, forward strand.
GATAGAGCGTTTCATCGGGAGATTCTACATTTATGGTCCGTGTTGTCAGGTTGGCGCGGAGGATCCGGCCGTTGTAACCGTTGGGCATCCAGGTACTCCTTTCAATCAACATTGATTTGGTGGTTTTTCTTTAGTTACTATGTATTTCTTCAGAAGAAACGCGCCACAAGTCTCCGGTTCATAATTCGGGGATGATTGATCCGAGAGAATAATCTGATTCAGGTACCCATCCCCTCTTTCCCTTCGCGGTTATATTTTGGTTGCACGGATCCCTTGTCCTCTTAATGTTGGCTTTCCATGCTTTTTGGGTGTGAGCAGGATGAAACGTCTAAAGAAGCGGGACAGACGGACGGTGACGTTATTTCAATTTGCTGGTCAACCCCAGGTTCCTGCGAACAAAGACTGCCCGGGAGTTCTCATGGTCTCCAGCGGACATTTAAGGAGAAACACGCCAATCGTTTGTTTGAGAAATAAAGGTCAATTGCCATTTCAAACCACGCGGATACGGGCTAATTTCGGTAATCCGACAAGTCAGGCTTACAGTTCAGCGGAGTGGGAGATTTACCGTTTCCAAATATCTCCAGGCTATTGTTGCGTTCGGTAATGAGGTTTTGGCTGTTCGGCAGGACCGCAAGCTCCCATAGGAAAGAAAAGTCGGAAAACACCGTCTCAACCTTCAACATTGGGGGAAGGTTCGCTGGATCGTGGGATTGTCCTGCAAACGCCGGTAGGACCGGGAGGCGGTCCGGCCGAGGAGTCGACAGATTTTCTTCCTGCTAGAATGACACCGGACACCGTCATGTTGATTGCACCACTGATTACTTTCATCCTACATCCCTTAATGATTCGGATTATCTTAGCGCCTCATCGATTAAAAACAGATCCGTCAGCAATGCGCGCACGTGGATGGAGGCGTTAAGATTATCGATTAATTGGGAACTGACGGTCGGCTGGGCCAGTACGAGTGTTATGGCGGCGTGAGCCTTGTCGGCATCGGAAGCGAGTGTTTCAAGGAAGGGATCTACGCCCGCGACGTCAGCCTCCTTTGCGGTCTGCTTGGCCACTTCGGCCAGGTCTTCAAGGGCAGTGTGCATACCGTTAAGAAATTGACGAACTTCTGAAGACGGGTCATCCTTTTCCCTGCCCTGGGCGGCGTAGGCCAGCATAAATTCATATCCTGCTTCTACGGCCTCCACTCGCTGCGCCCACAGCATCGTATTCGAATCCGACATCTAATCCTGCCTATTTTTCGTGTGATCCACCACCCATTTTTCCGGATCATGATGGGAGAGATATTCGTCTTTCGTAATCCAGCCTTTGATCATGGAGCGGGTATAAAACAATTTTTCCGGTCGCACAGCGAAGTAGATATGCATCATCAGCATGGGTACGAAGCACAGGGATGCAAAGCCGTGCAAAACGTATACGATGCCCCAGGTCTCGCTCGAAAGGAAATAAGGATCTCGTTCCCAGAGCGGTGAGTCGATCTTGAACATCATCAGGATACCGGTGATGATAACCGTAAAACCGAAAAGCGTGATGACATGATGGTAGACCTTCTGCATCAGCCAATATTTTCCCGGTGAAACTTTCAGCATGTCCAGGCGTCCAGCCATGGATGTTATCACATCCGCCAATTCGCTCAGTTTGATCCACATGGATCGCCAGTCCTGGTACAACAAAGCGTATACCGTATGAAACATGATACTGGCCGTGAACACCAAGCCCGTAATCCAGTGAATGGTCACCCAGGCGAATTTTATACCCAGAATGGGCAGGAAAGAAGTAATGATCAGCCCGATGACACTTACTGCAATAACCCAATGGGTTAATCGGGTGACCAGCCCATGGCGTTTCACATGTTCTGCTGCAATCTGTCCGGTATCCTGAACGGCATCAGAAGAGTTCATTCATGTCCCTTTTTTAGGCTGACTATTCTCATATAAACCGTGTGAAACACGATAAATACCACGCCGGCGCCGACGAAATACCAGAACAGGTCCCACGACATACCTTCCAGTACCGTCTGTCCCCAGGCGTCTCTGCTGTAGCGTAGGATCTCC
>CAYYIS010000043.1:0-41311 GCA_964470965.1 uncultured Gemmatimonadota bacterium
GCGCTGTACCCATTGTTGCGGCCGCCGCTTATGCTCAAGCACGGAAATATCAACTTGGTCGTTACCACGCTGCTGGGTGATATAGAGTTGGACCTCAACCCGGTTGAAGCACCGAACACGACCGCCAACTTCCTCAAATACGTGGATAGCGGCCATTACAACGGTGGCCGGTTTCACCGTACCGTCACGTCGGACAACCAGTCTAAAGACGCGATCCAGATCGAAGTGATTCAGACCAGCGTCAACAGCAAATTTCGCAACAAAGGGTTTGGCCCCATAGAATTGGAGCGCACCAGCCGGACCGGCCTCGAGCATCTCGATGGCACGCAGTTCCCCGAATTCCGCCACTTCCAGCTTCTTCTTCTGCATCGGCGACCAGCCGGAACTCGACTACGCAGGCAAACGCAACCCTGAGGGCCAGGGCTCCGTCGCCTTTGGACAGGTTACCAACGGAATGGACATAGTCAAGAATATCCAGTTATCATCTCAAGGAGAGAACCAGCGCCTCCTTCCGCCCATCCGCATCGTAATGGTTGTGCGGAAGGAATAGCACCCCCTCTATTATTTGACCAAACTTAATACCCCCAAACAATTTTCATAAGGCGTTGATTTCTACCTGAAGATTGGGCAGGGGAGATGGGAGACGGAAAGCCGAGCGGACCGGGTGTCACGTAACTCGGTGCTTGGGTTGGATGCGGATCAGGTAATCACATTGGGGCCATGGTGAAATTCAAAAATACCAGTTACTACACCCATTCCGGATCAGGCGTAATCTGTGGTTCCGGAGTATCGCCCGTGCTATCCCAGGATTCGGTTTCTAATGTCATATGCGTCTTCACGGTCATGTCGCGGTCGCAGGCAACCTGGCATGAAAGACGTACCTCACCGAGTATGCCATTCTCTTCGAGGATGTTTTTTTCCGCCTGAGTCATCTTGTCCGGTTCACCTGACTCAAACGTAACTCGGCATGTGGTACAGTGTCCATTCCCGCCGCACCGGTGTCCGATGTTGATACCGGATTCCTCAATCGCCAGTACCAGTCTTTTACCCGATTCCACCTCGTAGGTACTTCCATCGATCGTCAGCTTCGGCATGATATAGCGCCTTTCATATGGTGTGAATGGACTAGGGATGTTTTATATGCTGCCATCATAATAGCGAAGACAGCGCCTGTCAAGCAATACAGAATTAGAGTAACGGTGTATCTCTATCTTCGTCAAAAAGCCGGCCCAACGAATCATTCTGGAAAACCATCCATCAATCCGTTAATTCCTTCCTCCCCGTCTGCGCCATTGCCGGCGCCGTACTCCTGGCCGCCGCAATCGCAACGTCAACCCGGTTCCTGAAACAATCACCGCATGCCGTGTCCGCGTGTTTGCGCTGGCCCATCCGTCCATCGTAGGGCCGGAAGGTGCGGTCCGGGAAACGAGAACTGGAGATTCCGACCAGGTGTCCACAATCAGGGTAGTACAAACCCTCTTCAAGGGAGAGATGTTGACAAAACCCCCTGTCACCGTTTTTTTACAGATGCACCGTTACTGAAAAGTTAGATCCAGGCCGGTGTATGATGAAACCAGTGGGCCGTCAGTAAAGAAAGTATTTCAACCGGCAGGCACACCGCGGCTTCAGAACCGAGGATAGACGGACATATCCCATCAGATCCAATGCCGGTGAGCCTGATCCTCGGCGCTCGATACTGCCCATGGGCCTAGTCTTCTTAACGAGGACATGCCGGCACACATAAAACGTCGGAGGAAAGTAATATCCGTATCAGGAAGCCCCGGCGTTCTGGTAGTCCAATGTCATTCCCCGCAAAAGGAGAATTCAACCAATAAAACAATTTATCAGTCGCCTTTTGCTCTCCCGAGACCAACTTGACAGGCTCGTGTAATTGGGTTTTTCATACATTCAGTCCCAATCCTGTGAAACCCGAATTTAGTACTCATCCCTGGCAAAGGAACACCAAATGCCTGACGCCATAACCACTCCCGCATCATTTTTCGGCTTCCGGCCCGGCAGCGAACGCAACATCGCTCGTTGGGATAAAATCGTGGAGTACTTTTACCAGCTCGATGTCGAAAGCGAGTCCATCCGTGTAATCAATATGGGGCCTTCCACGGACGGCAATCCCTTTCTTCTGGCTATCATTTCCTCGCCTGAGAACCTTGCGAATCTGGACGAATTGCGGGATGTCAATGCCCAGATATCGGATCCGAGAGGTTTGTCCGAGGCGCAAATCAAAAGTCTGGTGGCGAGGGGACGGGTGGTAGTATGTCAGTCTATGAGTCTTCACGCCAGCGAGATCAGCGCCACACAGATGGCACCGGAGCTGGCGTATGATCTGGTGTCCGGAACGGATATGGAGACGAAACAGATCCTGGATAACACCATTTTTCTGATGGTGCCCTGCTTCAATCCTGACGGACAGATCATGGTGACCGACTGGTACAACGAACACGTGGATACCCAATACGAGGGTGTCGGGATGCCGTGGCTGTATCATAAATACTGCGGACACGACAACAACAGGGATGCGTTCATGCTCAACCTGATCGAATCGCAGTACATGGCGAAGCTCATGTTTCAGGAGTGGCACCCCCAGGTGTTTCAGGACCATCACGAGATGGGTACTTACGGGGCCCGGTTGTTCCTGGTACCGTACTGCGAGCCGATTCATCCCCACGGCGATCCCCTCATATGGCGGGAGTTGGGCTGGTACGGTGCCCACATGGCCTACAAACTGGAAGAGGCCGGTGTACAGGGCGTGATCACTGGCGCGGTCTTCGGTGCCTGGGCACATCTGGGGTTCCACTGGCTGGGCAACTATCACAACATCGCCAGTATGCTCACGGAATCCGCCACCGCCCGCCTTGCGACGCCCATCTATGTCCATCCCCATCAACTCGGGGGAGCCAGCGGAACGCTCCGGCATATGCCACATTACAAGCCGCAGACCAACTTCCCCAATCCCTGGCCGGGCGGCTGGTGGAGCGTCCGCGACATGATCGAACAGCAGCTCGTAGCCTCCAAGGCAGTGCTGCATCTCACCGCTCAGTACCGGAAAACAGTACTGAGCAACGCGGTGCAGAAAGCACTCAGGCAGGTGCAGCGCGGCGCCGAAGAGCCAGCAGCCGGTATCATGATCCGACCCGACCAGCACGATCCACTGACCGTAATGACCCTGATCAACAAGCTGCTGCTGCAGGGTATCGATATCCATCGCGTACGCCGAAGCATGGTCGTGGGAGAAACATCTTTTCCTTCCGGGTCCTATTTCATCCCGCTCGATCAACCCAAACGGGGCGTTATCAAATCCTTGCTGGAACGCACCTTCTTTCCTGACGACGCCTGGACCCGTTTCCAGGACGGCACCCCCAACCAACCGTACGATACGGTAACCGACACCATGGCCGAAATGATGGGGGTTATTGCAGTACCGACACAGGTTTCGCCGGAGCAGGTTTCGCCGGACCGGGACACCTTCGTCCTCGTCAAGGAATCCATCCGACCTGGCGGCCAGGTGACTGGTGACGGTACAAACGGGTATGTAATGGACCCTCGACTGAACGCATCGTATCGGGTAGTCAACGCATTTCTGAAGGTTGGCGCGAGGGTAAAGCGGCTGAACGGCGAGGTCGAAGCGGCAGGACAGAAGTTGCCCGCCGGCGCGTTTCTAATCTCCGATACGGGGGAACAGGACCTCCATGCATTTGCCGAGGAAAACGGCGTATCGTTCTACGGTCTGGCGGCGGCACCCGGCGTGGAAGCCAGCGTAGTGTCAACACCCCGCATCGGTATGTACCGGCGTTTCTGGGGCGGCAATATGGACGAAGGGTGGACCCGGCTTGTGCTCGAGCAGTACGGGTACCCGCACGAGACGTTGTGGGATGCGGCCGTCCTGGCAGGCAACCTCCACGAGACCTACGACGTAATCATCATGCCGGATGATTCAACCGGAATGATCGTGGGCGGCGGGGAGGAGATCGAGAAACGGCTGCGGAATAATCCCGTACCGGAAGAGTACCGCAGCGGCATTGGGGAGGAGGGTGTAAAGAACATCAAAGCCTTCGTCGAACACGGCGGCACCTTATTAACGTTCAACGGCGCCTGCGACTTTGCGATCGAAAAACTGGGGTTGCAGTTAACGGACGTGACGAACGGACTGTCCCGAAAGGAGTTCTACTGCCCGGGATCAACCCTGCGGACACGAACAGATACTTCTCATCCGCTAGCGCATGGTATGCCGGCCGATGTGCTGGCCCTGTGCTGGAACAGTCCTGCTTTCATGGTGGTGCCTTCACACTTCAACGACCGCTACCGGGTGATCCTCTCCTATCCGGAGCGGGACATTCTACAGAGCGGATGGCTCGTGGGTGAGGAAAACCTGGCCGGTCGTGCAGCCATGGTGGAGGTCGCATATGGCAAGGGCCGGGTTGTGTTGTACGGCTTGCGTGTGCAGTTCAGGGCACAGGCACATGGGACATACAAGCTACTGTTCAATGCGCTTTACAAGTAAGCTCTATATGTATTGGTAAATGTTATGGGAATGCCAGGATTGATAAGGACTGCAAAAATCTTAAGGTTATTTGCCTGGTCCCTGCAAGTCCGCCGGACCTTCTGAACAACTGTGAGCATCGTTTTACAAGAGCAGAGCCATTGCCCCAAAGGCAGACTTTTATTGGACATTGAAAGCCCTGAAGATTGACCTGACTAGACGGGTTCAAACAGGTAGGGTACTGTCTGGGACAGCGATAGGAAGAGTTCGCAGGCCGCGGTGATCCGTCGCCATGCCGGCGATACAAGCTATTCGGATTGCACGCCCCCCGCATCCCCACACTCCTGGCCCGCGTCACCGGATCGCTTCAACCGTTCCAGATAATCGGATAATTCAAGAACAAGGTCGGAGTGGGCGCCGTAGAGATTCTCCCGTTCTGAGATATCTTCCCGTAGGTTGAACAATTCGCCGGAACAATCGTGGGTTGTATAACCCCGCTCTTCCTTGAACCAGTCCGGTTCTTTGTTGTTGTCCCCGCTCGGAGTGTCGATAAATACCCAGTCACCGTTCCGAATGGCAAATTTACCTGAAGCGCTGTGGTGTACCGTGGAGGTACGGGTGGGTTCATCCGTACTGCCTTGAAGTAATGGCAGCATATCCACGCTGTCCTCTCCTGCCCCATCGGGTAAAGGCACGCCCAGCACCCGGGCACAAGTGGCCAACAGGTCTCCCAGGCTGATCAGCTGGTCACATACCGTACCGGCCGGCGCAACGCCTGGCCATCGGGCGACGAACGGCACACGGTGGCCACCCTCCCAGATGTCCCGTTTGACGCCGCGCAGATGGCCCATGCTGTAGTGGCCAAATTCCCGGGCATGTTCATAGGTACCGCCGGCGGCGGCGGGGATGCACTCGGGACCATTGTCACTGGTGAATATCAGTAGCGTCTCATCCACGATGCCCTTACGCTCCAGCGCGGCCATTACCTCACCCACCACCCAGTCGACTTCACACACGAAGTCGCCGTACAGTCCGGCACCGCTCCGGCCGATGAACACCTCGTTGGGTACGATAGGCGTATGAGGTGACGTAAGCGGGAAATACATGAAAAACGGATCAGGCCCGGAATCTTCGATATACGCTGTTGCCCGTCGGACGAACTCGGGGATCATCTCTTCCAGTTTCCAGCCGGGCTTCATGAGGCCGGGATGTCCGAACATGTCACTGGGTTTTTCGTCGGTGGGCGCGTGTGTCAGCCGGTCCTGTTCGAACCACGTATACGGGGGGAAATTAGGCACGTCAACGCCGAAGTACGTTTCGAACCCACAGTCGATGGGACCGCCGCGCATGGGTTTACTGTAGTCTATGTTCTGTTCCATGGCATGCCGCTGCTGAACGTCCAGCTTACCGATCTCGGTACCTTTGGATGCCGGCTCTCCGTTGAGGGTTGCCCAGTCCCAGCCCAGGTGCCATTTTCCGAAACAGGCGGTCCGGTAGCCATTTCGCCGGAGCAGGCCGGGAACGGTCAGACGGTCCGGCTCGATCAGTGGCGGATCCCACGGCCAGAGGACACCGCTTTTGAGCGGGGTTCGCCAGCAGAAACGGCCCGTAAGCAACGCATACCGGCTGGGGGTGCACACGCTGGAAGGTGCATGGGCGTCTGTGAACCGCCTGCCCTGCTCAGCCAGGCTGTCCAGATTGGGCGTTGGGATTTTGGAATCCGGATTGTTGTGTCCCATATCCCCGTATCCCATATCGTCAGCGAGAATATAGATAATGTTGGGCCTGCGCAGCGGCATAACACGCTCCTTCCTACCGCCACAGCGGTTCGCCGTTCATCTGAGCATTCAAGAATGATTCATTGAGCTCCACGCCCAGCCCCGGGGCTTCGGTCAGCGCCACATGGCCATCCTGTATGACGGACGTATCCGTGGCGAGTACATTGTCCCAGGTTGGATCACTGAACCGATGGAATTCAAGGGCAAGGAAATTAGGAACGCTGGCGCACACGTGGGCGTCACCCACCGTACTCAACGCGCTGGAGTTGTTGTGTGGTGCAAACGGGATATAATATATTTCCGCCATATTTGCGATTTTACGGCATTCGGACAGGCCGCCACATTTGGAGATGTCCGGCATAATGATATCCACCGCCTGCTTCTGCAGAAGATCCCGGAATCCATACCGCAAGTACAGATTTTCACCTGCACAGATTGGGGTTCGGGTCGCCTTGGTGATCTTGTCCATAGCGTCCACATTTTCAGGCGGCACCGGCTCTTCAAGCCACATCAGGTCGAGCGGCTCCAGTGCCTGGGCAATTTTGAGCCCCGCGGTGGCGTCATAACGGCCGTGCAGATCTATGGCCAGGTCCAGAGAAGAACCGATCCCGTCCCGGATCTCGAATGCCTGATCCACGATGGATCTCGATTCTTGAGGGGTTACCGACCAGTTCCAAGGATCCAGTTTATACGGATTGTTTGCATCGTCCAGATCGAACTTTACAGCGGTAAATCCCCGCTCCCTTACTTCGGCTGCCCGTTCCTTATAATCGGTGTGCGCGCTGTCCACATACAGCCGGACGCGGTCTCTGAACTTGCCGCCCAGAAGGCGGTAAACCGGGAGGCCCTGTGCCTTGCCCGCCAGATCCCAGAGTGCCACCTCTATGCCGGTCAGCGCGGAGATCCCTGTGCCGGCAAACCCGCCTCGGAAAATGTACCGGCGTCGAATGTACTCAAAACAAGCATCCACATCCCTCGGATCCATTCCGATGAGCATGTCCCCCATCTGATGGGTAGCCGCCCGCCAGCCGTCGTCTACATGGCTGGCTTCGCCCGTGCCGTAGATCCCTTCATCCGTATGCACCCGCACGTAATAATACCTATAGGTTGGTTTGCCATTGTCCTTAATCTGAACCTCCGCCGTCTTAATTTCAGTAATTTTCATCTCGTCCTCTGATAGGTGTACCGATCAGTTCATGGGTTATGGGTCGCATAGACCGTGATATGTGGATTGCTGTCGAACGTGAACGTTTTATACATCTCTGGATTCGGCCCTTCCATGCCGGGAGAACCTATCGGCATGTCAGGCACGGCGATACCTAAAAAATCAGGGCGTTCATCGAGAAGCCGGTTGATATCCGACACGGGCACATGGCCTTCGACGATGTAGCCGGCAATGACCGCCGTGTGGCAGGAAGCCAGCATACCGGGGATCTTCAGGCGATATTCCAAGCCGTCGTCATCCGGGTCTTCCGGTGTCTTGACGGTGAAGCCATTCTCCCGCATATAGTCCATCCACACCTCACAGCAGTCACACGATGGGCCCTTGTAAACCATGACGGTAAAATCCCGGTTCTGATCCAGCAGGTACATCGCCCCAAAGACCATGAATCCACAGGCTACCATCGTTATTGCAATTCGCATGATCGACTCCTTTCCGGCACAGGCGCAATCTGATTTTTATCGAGATAGTCCATCTCGGGCCTGAGGTCCCATCGGATCCCGTCGGGCGGCTGCACATGCTTGCCCCAGTCCCCTAGGATCCGGTTGTCCTCGCGCAAAACTCCCATCCGGCGCGCTATCTGATCCGGACACCAGTCGGCCAGCAGTTCGGCTTTCAAATCATCGATAATGGACTGACAGGCCGGATCGTTAATCCTATCTGTCGTTTCTCGCGGATTTTCTTTCAGGTTAAAGAGTTGACAGGGCTGGCCGTGATAAAAGTTCAGTTTCCAGGGACCCCGTCGAATCATGCGTTGGTAGATGCCTTCTTCCGGAAACGGGCCACCAGCACCGGCGCTGTCAAGGCAGAACTCGGAGAACGCCACATCGTCCCACTCGGTCCGTCCAGGAGTCTGCAACAGGGGAAGCAGGCTGCGCCCTCGTGATTGGGGTAGGGGAGGACAAGCCAGGGCCTCGATCATGGTGGCATTGATGTCGAGGGAGGAGACAACACGGTCGCAGCGCGTACCCTCCGGGAGGTGTCCGGGCCAGGACAAGATAGCGGGGACTTTTACGGAATCCTCGTAAAATGTCTGTTTCCACCACAGACCGTGTTCCCCAATCTGTTCGCCGTGGTCCGATGAATAGACGATAAGCGTGTCATCTGCAAGGCCGTTCTCCCGAAGGGCCCCCAAGATCTGTCCGATCATGGCATCCATACGGTACACCAGTGCCCAGTAGGCGGCTCGGGAACGGCGACACTCCGCATCGGAAACCTCTTTAATGTCGCAGGCCTCCCGCCACCATTTGATATGCGGGTGCAGTGCGTCGGAAAATGGCTCCGGGGTATGCGGAAGCGTTATGTGTTCGCGATAGCGGGCATAGTCCTCGAGGCGGGCGACGAAGGGCTGGTGAGGCAGCATGAAGCCAATCGACAGCGAAAAAGGCTCCGCCGCCTGTCCGGTCCGCTTCCGATGCCCCAGACATTTTAGATACTCCACAGCGGCAACAGTGACGTCCTCGTCATGCACCTGGTAGGCACTCTGCCCATGACCTGATTTTTCGAGGCTGATGCGCGACGGTCCGGCTGTCCCGGACAACTCGCCATGATCGACACCTTTCCCACCGGCCTGATTGGGACCATGATCGCCTACCAGCCGCTCCGCATAGCCGTGTAACTGGTCCGGTCCGACAGCGTGCATACGACCGATCAGAACCGGTCGGTAACCGCCCGCGCCCATGGCATGAGCAAATGTGGGTATCGCGGAATCCAGGATATGGGAGTTGGTCCACACCTGGTTTTCATACGGAAACCGCCCGGAGAGCATGGACATGCGGGACGGCACACAGATGGGGGAAGGGCAGTACACGTTTTCGAGTACAACCCCGTTCTCAGCCAGGGCATCCAGATTCGGTGTCTCCACCAGCGGATCGCCATAGCAACCGGTTACGTTCGGATTATGCTGGTCAGAGTGTATGTAAAGAAGATTGGGGCGGGGCATGGAGTATTATATTACACCAAAACGTTTTGATCGTCAATTATTCAATTACACAGCAGTGTGTTACTTGGAGGGAAGAACATCCAATCGTCAACCCTGCAGGGGCCGATGAATCGAAGCGCACAACTGTCTGCTTTTCACTTTCAATCACCCCTCCATATTTTCCTGGGGCCGAAGACCCGTTCTGAACGAGGTCAGCCCCGGTGCAGCATCTTCCAAAAGTTACCCGTGAAATTGGCTGGTAGTGTAACTGTTCCACGATCATTGAAATATGTCACGGTTTATCATGCGCCATCCGTGCAATTCAGATGTGGAATCCTAAACACGGGATCCGTAATGAAATTATTAAGTTTTGTAAGATGCGGGGAGGGCATTAAACAAACTCTATAATTATAGACTGTCCGGCCAGATACTATCCGGTGTAAGCGATCGTCCGGTTTCTAAAATCGCATGGTATAAAAACCTGTATGTATCGGCAGGTAAATCCGTTATAATAACATCAGGCAGTGAATCAATCGATGAACCAATCAATAAAATAACAACAATGCCCTACAGTTATCAGCTCAATAACAGATACTTCGCCCAGGTAGCGGACGACATCAAGGATCTCGCCGAGAAAGAACTGCAATCCCTGGGCGCCAGAGAGACAAGTCCAGTGTATAGGGGAATTCACTTTACAGCCTCTCCTGAGTCCGTTTACCGGATCAATTACCAGGCACGCCTCATCACCCGTGTGCTCGCGCCGCTGACCACCTTCAACTGTCACTCCGATAAATACCTGTACCGCAAGGCATCGGAGATCTCCTGGCAGGATTTCCTCGATCCCTCCCGGACGTTCGCGGTCTTCGCCACCGTTTCGCACAGCCATATCAAACATTCAAAATTCGCGGCGTTACGATTGAAGGATGCCGTGGTGGACCTGATACGGAATCGTACAGGTGAACGCCCATCCATCGATACCAGGGAGCCGGACCTGTGGATTAACCTGCATATCGAGCATAACCGCGCCACCATCAGCCTGGATCTATCCGGAGGTGCCCTCCACCGGCGTGGCTACCGCGTCGCCTCCGTCGAAGCCCCCATGATGGAGACGCTAGCCGCCGCAATCATCGCCTGCTCGGAGTGGGACGGTGATACGCCACTGTACGACCCATTTTGCGGTTCCGGCACGCTGCTTTGTGAAGCCTATATGCGGGCGGCCCGCGTACCGGCGGGAATCCTGCGTTCGCGCTTTGGATTCGAGCAGCTCCCGGATTTTGACCGGGAAGTCTGGGATTTGATTAAACAGGAGAGTATGAAGCAAGTCCTTCCGGTTTCCACGGATCTCATCGCGGGGAGCGACCGCTCCACGGAGGCGGTCACAGCCGCCCGCCGAAATTGCACCACACTGGATCAGAAACACCGGATAGACATCACCCAGCGGGATATTTTCGAAATGGAAGGGCTCGCTGGTTACACGATAATCTGTAATCCGCCCTATGGCATCCGTATGGGCAAAGATACGGATTTATTCGGCTTCTACAAGGATTTGGGCGATTTCCTTAAACAACGGTGTACGGGCGCCACCGCTTACATCTATTTCGGCGAACGCCGGTACGTCAAAGCACTCGGCCTGAAACCCACCTTCAAGCGCCCCATGTCAAACGGCGGGCTCAAGGGGCAGCTTGCCAAGGTCGAGCTGTATTGAATTGACCGTCATATCTCAAGATGGCCTAAAATTTTAGTCCTAACGCGTCCGTCACTCACCATCCACCATATTACCGGCGATCCAGACCGTTTCGATGCTGCGGGTATTCCTGATATCCAACAGGGGATCCTCGGTCAGCACCAAGAAATCTGCCCAATTCCCGGGTTCGAGCGTACCGATGTCGTCCCTGCCGATGGCTTCTGCCGCGTCACCCGTGGCCGAACTGAGAATCTGCATCGGAGAAAGCCCGGCAGACGCCATCAAAGAGAGCTCCATGTGTTCGAAATAACCCTGGAAACGTCCCGGCGGACCAGTATCGGTACCAAAAGCTATCGTGACGCCGCCGTCGGCCAGTTTCTTGAGGTTTTCCATGGCTGTCGGGAGATGCGTCTTAAACCACTGGGCGCTTTTACTGTTTTTTATCCGACTCATACGTTCTGGATTTTTGAGCTGTTCTATGACTGCCGGATCCACAGCCTTCAGGAAAAAGGGATCCTCGAAGAATTCAGGTATGCTCTCATAGGCATATACCGACACCTCACGCATAAGAGTCGGGCAATACGTTATGTCCTTTTCTTTTAGCAGTGCGATCAGCCCATCGGGCACGGCCTTATCGCGAATGCTGTGGGCGATGAAATCCACATTCGCCTGTGCCAGGCCGATGGCATCCTCCAGGTATACCAGGTGCGCCGCCACCGGCAGACCGGCTTGATGCGCCCGGTCAATCACTGACTCGTAAACCTCCCGTGTCATCTTCTTTCCCCGCCCAAGACCATCGTCCACGCGTATTTTAATGAAATCAGCCTTCAAGGCCAGATTTTCCTCGACCATCGCACGAGCAGCCTGCGGGGTGCCGCCCGACACGACAGACCCGGCGATGAGAAGCCGGCTGCGGGCCAGGTCCTTGGTGTTTTGAGCATCCCTTATGATGGCGGACACCCGCTGGTCTCCCCCAAGACTATTGACCGTCGTAACGCCGTAGCGGGCGTAGAGTCGCAGCTGCCTCAACAGGTTTTCGCTGGTGAAATGATCCGTTTCCAAACCAAACGTCCCGTTCACATGGCCATGGGTATTGATTAGCCCGGGCATGATGGTTTTACCGGTCACATCGATAAGAGTCGTGCCCTCCGGAACCGTCAATTCCGTTGTGGGGCCTACCGCCTCGATCCGACCGTCGCGTACCACCAGAACCCCGTTATCGATGGGATTTCCGCCCGTACCATCTATAATCCGTGCCCCCACAAATGCCCGGGCACTCCCTACCTGGACCGGCTCCGGTGCACCACAGGCTGTCAGGAAGCCGATGACGAGCATAAAAGCAATCGATTTTTTCGGCAAAACAATTCCCTTCGAATCGTAATTTCCGCCCAATATTCCGGCTTATTTATGGAAGTTCAAAACGTCAATGCCAGCGGCTCTTCCTCAGATTCCCAAAAGGTTTCCGTAACCGTGTCTAGCCTGAAAAACTGATAAGGGTCGACTTTTTTATATTCGGCATAGGGGCCGGACCAATCTTTGCGCCGCTCCTTGTAAGCAAGAAATCCTTCCCGGTCCAAATATTCGAAAATCATCATATATCGGCCCGAGTGTTCACCAGTTTCCCGATCCACCTCTTTAAAATATCGGGCGCTCTTCCACTCTTGAAACATCTCCTTTTGGTGCGCCTCCACATAGACGAACCATCGGCGGATCATTTCGTCATGGTCCACTTTCTTGTCGGGCAGGGGTATCCAGGTTTCCAGTGCAAAGAACGACATAGGCACTCCTTCGATATTTCCAGTACAATATTGGATTGACCAGAATCAAGATAAACAGAATTAATTAATCTATCATTTTGCCAAACTCGTCCTCCGTAAGAACTGGAACCTCCAGCGCCAGTGCCTTCTCCAATTTCGACCCGGCATTCGCACCGGCAACAACGTAATTGGTCTTTTTACTAACGTTCGAAGTCACTCGTCCGCCCAACGCCTCAATGTGTGCCGCGGCTTCATCCCTTGTAAAACGCTCCAGTGCTCCGGTCAGAACAAAAATCTGCCCGGCCATCGGCCGTTCTGTCCCTGCTGCTTCCGCCCCCGGCAATTCCATGGCGATACCAGCCTCACGTAATTTGTCCACCACCCCGCAATTCTTCTGGTTTGCGAAGAAGGAGGCTACACTCTTTGCGATGGTAGGCCCGATTTCCTGGATGGATTCGAGTTGTTCCGAAGAGGCTTCTTTTAGGGCATCTATGGATCGCAAATTTTCCGCCAGGAGACGCGCTGCGCGCTGTCCCACATGCAGAATGCCCAAACCGAATATCACCCGATCGAGGGAACGCTGTTTGCTCTTTTCTATTGATCTCAATAAGTTGTCACCCGAGCGTTCACCCATGCGCTCGAGAGAGGTGAGCTGCTCACGCGTGAGGGCGTACAGATCGCCCACATCCCGGACCAAGCCTTCTTCCAGCACCTGTTCCGTCACAGCCGGACCGAACCCTTCAATGTCCATGGCGTTCCTACTTACAAAATGTTCGACGCGCCCCTTCACCTGGGCGGGACAGACCGTATTGGTGCACCGAATCGCTACTTCCTCACCGATCCGTACGAGCGGTGTCTGGCACACGGGACAGTTCCTGGGCGTCTCGAACGGCATTGAATCCGCTGGACGATCGTCAATATTAATGCTCACGACCTTGGGGATGACGTCTCCCCCCTTCTCGATATTTACGGTGTCGCCGATCCGAATGTCCTTCCGACGCACTTCCTCTTCGTTATGCAGCGTTGCTCGGCTGATCGTAGAGCCCGCCAAGAGCACCGGTTCCAACACGGCGACCGGTGTCACGACGCCGGTGCGACCTACCTGAAACATGATGTCATTAAGTACTGTCGATGTGCGCTGCGCCGCAAATTTATAGGCCACAGCCCATCGGGGGCTCTTGAGCGTGGCACCCAATTGGTGTTGCAGACGCATGGAATCTACCTTTATGACCAGACCGTCGATATCATACGGAAGCATTTCCCGCTGTTCCCCCCAGAGAATGCAGTAATCGACCACATCCTGGATGGTATCAAACCGACGGGCACTGGGATTGGTAGGAAAGCTGTGCCGGCCCAACCAATCCAGACGCCGGTAATGGCTGTCCAGTTCCGGGTGGGCCGTCAGTGCCGCGGCATCGTCCTCGAATAAAAGGCTGTATATGAACAACTGTAGCGGGCGTTCCGCCACCTGTCGGGGATCCTGAAGCTTAAGTGAGCCGGCGGTCGCATTACGTGGGTTGGCGAAGACCGCTTCACCACGTTCTTCGCGGACGTTGTTCATCCTGGCAAAATTCTCGTGGGAGAGATATACTTCACCGCGCGCTTCTATGGCACCAGTCGCAGGATGATCTACAGGTATACGGAGCGGTATGGATCGGATCGTACGCAGATTGGCGGTGATTTCGTCGCCCTGGGTTCCGTCTCCCCTGGTGGCGCCCTGGACGAGTAAACCGTCTTCGTAGCGCAGACTGACCGCCACGCCGTCGATCTTGAGTTCGACGGAGTATGTCAGCGTCCGGGCTTCCTCACCAAGCCAGTCTTTCATCCGTCGGTCAAAGCCCAGAATCTCATCCGTGGCATAGGTGTTGCTGATGGACAGCATGGGAACCGGATGCCGAACCACTGGAAATGAGGAGATGGGTTCCCCACCCACGCGCTGTGAGGGGGAATCGGCAGTGAGCATGTGGGGGTTATCGGCTTCCAGATCCTGGAGCTCCTTCATCAGCAAATCATACTCATAATCGCTTATGATCGGATGAGCCAGCACGTGGTACCGGTGATCGTGATCCCGGACGGTCTGTCGAAGTTGTTCGATGCGTTCGGCAGGAGTCATAGTATGTGTGGAGGAGGGCGGTCAAAAAATGTTGTTCGTGCGCAAGCAGGGGTCGCCCTGGGCACTCTAATACATGCAGAGGAGAGGGTCTTGACCTCAAAGAGATCGCGATAACCCGGAACCGAAATCATCCGGCCGCTTGGTCTTCGCCAGGGCCCGATGTGCGGGATTTTGAAGTTTTTTTCTTTGAACCGCGGGATCGGCGCATCACGTCCCGTTTTTTCGTTACCCAGGTATGCCACCAGACCACGATTGGGCTGGCGACAAAAATTGAGGAATAAGTACCGGTTATGACACCGAATGTCAGCGCCAGCGCAAAACCGAAGTTGGTCGACTGACTGCCAGCCAGGAGAAACGCCAGTACCAGAAGCACGGTCAATGAGGTCATCATGGTCCGGTTCAGACATTCATTGATACTTTTATCCACCACGGAAGAAAACCCTTCTCTGCGGGCTCGTCCCAGTCCTTCTCGAATCCGGTCGAATACAACAATAGTATCGTTAGTGGAATATCCCACCACCGTCAACAAGGCAGCCACCACCGCCATGGTGATATCCTCACCAATGATCGAGAACACCGCAAGGATGATTAGCACATCATGGACCAACGCGGTAATGGCGCCGATACCGAACCGGAAACCGCCCACGTGACGGAACCGCACCGCGATGTAGAATACGATACCGATAATAGACCACATCACGGCTTTCAGGGCGTCGACCGTTAGCTCTTTACCGATTTTCGGACTTACACTGCCCTCTTGACGCAACCAGGTTTCTTCACCGCCCTTGAGATTGTCGGGGAATTGATCCACCAACGCAGCCTTAACCGATGTGGCGACCTGCTGTTCATTCCAGTCATCTGACGATGCACGAATCAGCACATTGCCTGCAGCTCCAAACTCTTTGATCTCGCTCTCGGTCATATCCACAGTGGTACCGTCTATGTCGACTGAACCGAGTGCGCCGCGAATGTCCTCGATCTGTGCCGGCGGATTGAAACTGAGCTCCAGAAGAGAACCACCCTGAAAATCGACACCCCAAAGGAGCCCGCCCCTCATGGCGATAGTTATGAACCCGATAAGAATAATTGACCAGGTGATGGCAAAGGCTGCCTTTCCAAACTTCATGAAGCCAAAACTGGATTTCCCGAAGGGATCCGCTTTCCCGATGCTCAGCTTATCTACATTCCAACGGTCTATCAATCCGTCGTACAACGCCCTCGTGACCGTGATGGCTGTGAACATACTGATCACGATACCGAACGACAGGGTAACGGCAAAACCTTTGATCGGACCGGTGCCGAATTGATACAACGCCAGTGCCGTGATCAATGTGGTGATGTTTGCATCGATGATCGTTCTGATGGCGTTTCCATAGCCACTGTCCACGGCCTGACGCATGGTCTTGGTCCCGGCCCTGATTTCTTCCTTGATACGCTCAAATATGAGAATATTGGCATCGACCGACATGCCCATTGTGAGGATGATGCCAGCGATACCCGGAAGTGTCAACGTGGCCTGAAAGCCGGCCAGAACCCCCATAAGGAACAACAGGTTCAGGGCAAGCGCAAAATTAGCGATGAGGCCGGACGTTCGGTAGTAACCGTACATGAAAAAGAGCACGGTGATCAGACCCAATACGGATGCCATCTGTCCGGATTCTATGGCATCCCTTCCAAGAGAGGGACCTACTACCTGCTTATCGATAATGGTCATCGGAGCAGGCAAAGCGCCGGCCCGGAGTACGATCGCCAGGTCCTTAGCCTCTTCGAGGGAGCCAATCCCCGTGATAACACCGCTGCCATTAGGTATGCGGCTCTGGATTGTCGGAGCTGAGAACACGCGGCCGTCTAGAATGATGGCCATTCGTCGGCCGATATTGTTTCCGGTGATGCGGGCGAATTCCCTGGCGCCGTCGTCGGTCGTGGTAAACCCGACCTGAGCGAGACCGACACTGCTGATGTCCTGGGCTGAACCGGTTTCTGGAGCCGCATCTTCGAGGGACGCGCCGGTCATCTCCGGGATCGCATTCATATAGTAGTACGACTGAACACGCTGGCCCAATTGATTGTCTTCGACGACAC
The DNA here is from genome assembly GCA_964470965.1 of uncultured Gemmatimonadota bacterium. Classification (GTDB taxonomy): domain Bacteria; phylum JAAXHH01; class JAAXHH01; order JAAXHH01; family JABIQT01; genus CAYYIS01. Next base: position 17,053 of record CAYYIS010000043.1, read on the forward strand.
CGGAGGCAATCTGACCTTCAGCCGGCAGAAGCGCCATGACATCAGGCCGTTTAAGAAGAGCGTTTACACGTCCCGTGTCCACAGCTGAAACGACGAACTCAGAATCATTCGAAAGAGTAATTAAGGACGAGAGCGGATTGGTCGACGTCGCGTCGCTGAAGAGTTGCGTTTCGCTGGTATCGGTGGCAGTGGTATCCCGGGCGGAAACCAACACGTCCGTCCGATCTATAAACGTCCGAAGTTCAACCGCATCACGCAGCAGCTTGAATTCCAGCTGAGCGGTCTGCTGAATCAGCGACAGGGCCCGGTTGACGTTCTGTATACCTGGAAGCTCCACGATGATCCGGTCCTCCCCTTCCTGCTGAATAATGGGTTCGGCAACACCGAACTCATTAACACGGTTGGAGATAACCTGCATTGCACGGTCGATCACGTCTTTGGCTTCTTCTTCCGGAAGGTTTGTTTTGTCAACCTCCAGCGCCACATACACGCCGCCCACCAGATCCAGACCGAGGTTGATCGCTTGATCTTCAAAAGCGGCTTGCTGCTCTTCTGTAATGAGATAAATGTTGTTATGGTGTGCGACCAGCCGTACACTCGGATATACGTACCAGAGTGCGGTAAAGATGACAAACAGAATCAGGATGATACGGAACTGTTTCCACTGCATGCCGACGACTCCTTATTGAACCCCAATGCGTGTCAGACAGCTAGTCACGCGTTGATCCATTTAATTCAGTAATGACCTGATAATCGGATGGGGCCCAAATTGATGATGTTAATCGTAGCTGAAGTATCTAGCTTTTGCTAAACGCAAAAGCTGCCACAATGTACAGGTAGGCGGCGTAATGTCAAGTGAAAAAAGGGAAGTCACGGTAAGCAACTTCATGGAACGGTACGAGATGTGTCGACCCTAGGGGGGACAACAGAGGAGTTCAATCCCGTAATGCGAAAATCAGTTTTTGCCCGGAAAACACATCCAGCTTAAGCAATTTGACGAAGGCCCGATCACGATCCTCGTTGTAGGACACAACATATTCCTGCCCGGCTTTGAAACTACGCGGGAACAGATCCACCCTTTTGAACTTGTTTAGCTGGGGATAGTCACGCAAGTCAAACGTAATGATCTTGTTCGTTCTCAGATCCTGCGTGTTTTCGAACGAGACCCGCTGGAGGGATCGGACACGGGGACTTCCGAAGAACGGATCGGCGATGACTTTCTTATCCTTCCAGCTCTTCATGGTATCCACTGCGTAAAATACGGAATTCACCTGTTTTTCCAGTTCAGCGCGTTGTTGCTGGCTGAATTCCACCATGGCCACTGCTTCATCCCTGGAGCGCACCAGCGATCCGATCTCCGTCTGTAGCCGGCTTTCCTCGGCACGCAGGAACAGAATCCTTTCCTGCAGGTTGTCGTGCAGGTCCTGAATTGAGTCCGCTTCCGATCGGGCGAAGTTTCGCTCGTCGGTCAGCATCTCGATGGTACGTGCCACCCGATGTCGGGCCTGCCGCTGGGCACGTCCCGGAGAAACCTTGGCGGCACCCTGTGTCACGTACGTTCCAAACAAGCCGTCTCTGTAGAGCATCCAGATCTGGAATCCTACATAGAGTTCTTCCACCAAGGCGGCATCATCCACGATCCCTCTGGCCTCCCGCGGGGCAAGGCCGTGGTTTTCCGCCAGATACCTGACCGACACATCCTGATGAGTGTCACCGACCTGTACGGTGTACGGTGCCGGTAGCTGATCCTGGAAATCGAGAATATGTTCCTGAAGTGCGCTCACCTGCCCGTTCACCGCAACAATTTCTGAAAGCAACCCCCGGTATGACACGTCCTGCTCGTTACTGAGCAGCTGATTCAATGCCTCGGCCTGACGGGGATCAAGGGCCATCTGCTCCAAGCTCGACGGATCTATTTTTCGTTCGGGATGCGCCACATTGTAATCCTGAATCTTCTGCTGGACCTCTTCCCGGCGGGATCGAATTTCCTGCTCTGCTTCATCCAATTGTTTAACCAGTTGCTGGAAGGTATCCAGCTTGCGTTCGCAGCCCGTGAGGACCAGGGCGGCGAGCGATATAAGACCGATAAACCGTATCATGGCAGACCTCTGCGATAAGAATGTGTTTAGTGGGTATCTATCCTGTATACTCTACCATCGCCTCCCAAGTTCCCTGATCTCCGCAATCTTCATACGGGCTTCCTTCAAAATCTGTACGGCAGCGATATAGTCTTCCGCCTCCATCCTGTCTCGTACGTCCGCAATAAGCTGCACATAGGCTTCACAGGCCGCATCAGATGCCGTCTTGATGTCCCGATCCAGATGCTTCTGTCGGGTAGCGGCCACGAGGCCGTCCCACTCCGGAGTTAAGACGGCTAGAGTCGATTCGAGGTCACCGCGTACCTTGCGCTTTTCGGAGGCGACTTTGGCCTTCGACTTCTCCGCCTTCTGCCTGGCATCGATAGCGGACTCAAGCGCTCCTTCGTAGTCACTGATTTCCGCTTTAGACTTTGCGTCCTTTAATGCCTCTGCCGCAGCATTAAAGTCGGCCGCCACATAATCCTCTGCACCGGCCGCCTGCGCAGCCTGCAGTGCGGTTTCAGCCTGCATCATCTCCTCTATGGGCGGTCCTGAGCAACCCGCACCCACCAATGCGATGCAGATACCCAATATAGTCCAAGATGAAAAACAGACCTTCACAGCAAATCCTCTTTCCTCTAAATTCAGTCAGTATCTGTTTCTGTCATTATAAATATAACCCGATTCCTTAACAGGCGCAAGGGGCCTCTATCCATATGTCTCTTGACTTTGTTTTGTTTTATTATTATTTACAAATAACGTAACAAACTTAATATAAAGCAATAAATTGCAAGGTTGCATCGTCCACCGGTCGACCCTCAATTCACAGATATTCCGCAACCGACACGATGACTCAGACTGTACCAAAAAACGTCATTCCCCCCCGGGCACAACAGGAGAGGATTGCCATGACGGATCGTTCGGGGTTGAAGTATGTTTTTACAGGCGGCGGTTCGGGCGGGCACGTCAACCCGGCGCTGGCCATCGCAGACGGCATACGCGACCAGCATCCCGGTGTCCGCATCGAGTACATTGGTGTTCGTGGGAAAATCGAAGCCGATCTCGTTCCCAAGCGTGGATACCCGATCCATCTAGTCCACGCACGGGGTTTGCCATCAGCAAGGCAGGTCATCCCCCTGATAGCGTTTGCGTTGGAGACGGGCGTTGGCGTGCTTCAGTGCCTCTGGCATCTACTTCGTATCCGACCGGACATTGTCGTGGCCACGGGTGGTTATGCCAGCGGCCCGGTTCTGATCGCGCTCTCCATGCTTCGGTTCCTGAAGCTTTCTTCCGCCTACAACTTTATTTTCGAGCCCAATGTAATCCCCGGACTTGTAAATCGGCTGGCTGGCCGTATCGCCGACCGAATCGGCATATCATTCATTGAAACATCTCGATATTTCCCGGCCGAAAAAGTAGTCCATGTGGGGTATCCCGTCCGCCAGGAGATAGGGTCCGTTTCCCGGGAGGACGCGCGGATTGCACTGAATGTTCCGGTGGACGCAACCGTGGTCTTTGCATTTGGAGGTTCTCAGGGCGCCCGGTCCATCAATCGTGCCATCGTTGACGTGCTTCCCGTACTTCTCAAAAGGAAGAAGCTTTACGTCTTCCACTCCATCGGTATTCAAAACGGCCCGGGGTACAACGCGGACCAGGATACCGAAACCCGGCTAAAATCGTACGGGTTGTCCGAGGAAGACCTGAAGCGCTACCACCGGATGAGCTATGCACATGAAATTCACAGTCTGTACGCAGCCAGCGATATCATAATAGGACGAGCAGGGGCGGGCACAATAACCGAGATATGCGCCGGTGGACGTCCGTCGATTCTGGTACCGCTACCCAATGTGGCAGGGGATCATCAGGTTCTGAACGCCAGAGCACTCGAAGCGAGCGGCGCAGCAATTGTCCTTTATGAAGAAGTGCTGATAGAAGGCAAACAGGTAGTGGGCTCCGTGAACAGCCAAAGATTGGTCGACATCATCCTCTCGCTGGCGGATACGCCGGAGCAGCGTGAGGCCATGGGCGAACAGGCCCGTCAGGTGTTCGATCATAACGGCCTGGACAGAATAATGGAGCAACTGGAGAACACATCTTGCAACGGTGCGGACTACACACCTCTTGGGACATCCGCATTCGAAACGTTGGAAACGGTTTCTGGCCTGTCGCCGTTTCAATTACTGAAACGTGTCGAGAGCGCGGATGAGGCTCTGATGGAAGCGCTAGGTACAGACTATCTTACGTACAAAACCGATGGCTATCTTACAAATCAGAACTGGACCATACGAAACGTGGGCGTGAAGCTGGTCGGTCTCCTGAAATATACCGGAAAAATCCCCTTACTCATCTCCATGCTGCAGGATCGTACTCCTGTGTCTCGACTACGACAGATCTTCGGAGGCGACTATCAACAGGTAGGCTTCATCCGACGCAACATTATCCGAACCATGATCCAGCTTGATCAATACACCCCCGAAATTCGGACCGCCTTGCGTGCATCCTTCAAAGATCCATATTTCGAAGTCCGATCGACCGCGGCACAGGCGGTGGCCGAACTGAGTCAGCAGATTGGGACGGATGAAGAACTGGTGAGCGATTTATTGAAACTTATGGAGGACCGATCCTTTGAAGTGGTCACTGCCGCCATTACCGCATTAGGTAAGATTAGTGATGCGTCGTTCATCCAACACGCCAGAAGATTCTATCTCCATTCGAACTGGAAGATACGTGAAGCGATCATCAAAGCCTTGGCTGACCTGGTGATAAGAGGTGTTGCCACCGACTACGATTTGCTCCGGACTGAGATGAAAGATCTGCTCGTCACCTGTGTCGATTTTAAACCGACCTTCCCGATCAAAAAGGCCCTCAACGAATTGGCGGTCCTAATCGAACCACAACATCGGCAGGAATAACATGTTTTATCATCTGGCAGCCTACCTCTTTGACAACGTAACTGAATTGTCGTTTCTCAGACTGTTTCAATATCTGAGTTTTCGAACCATCGCGGCCGCGCTCACAGCCTTCGCCGTAACCCTGATCTTCGGTGAGCATGTCATTCGATATCTCTACATAAAGCGTATCCGGGATATTCCAAGAGAATTCTCTGCCATATCCACAGCATCTAAGGTCGGCACGCCTCAGATGGGTGGCCTATTGATCATACTGGCGATATCCCTTAGCACCGTTCTGTGGTGTGACCTGCTTAACCGATTCACCGTTATATTTTTCTTGGCGCTGATCTGGTTCACAGTTCTTGGAGGCATCGACGATTACAGAGTCCTGAAGCATCAGAACAGCGACCGGGGACTTTCCCAGAAAACGAAACTGATTTGGCAGACAGGCTATAGTCTGGTGTTGGGCCTGATATTCCTCACGCCAGGACTGTCACCGGTTACATCGGATATCATGACCCAGTTGTACATCCCGTTTTTAAAATCCCCGGTAATTGATCTTGGATGGTGGTATCTACCGTTTATCGTTTTTGTGATTGTGGCGATCACCAATTCCGTGAATTTCGCCGACGGACTTGACGGACTCGCTATTGTGCCGGTATCGTTCGCGATCGCGGTTTACGGCATCTTCGCCTACGTGATAGGAAACGCCATATATTCGGACTACCTACAGTTCTTTTTCCTGCCCGGAAGCGGAGAACTTTCGGTCGTATGTGGAGCAGTCTTCGGCGCCAGCCTGGGATTTTTGTGGTACAATGCATATCCTGCCCAGGTCTTCATGGGAGATGTCGGCTCCATGACGTTGGGCGGTATCATCGGCACGCTGGCAGTGATGCTCAAACAGGAATTCCTGTTTCTTATCATAGGTGGTGTTTTCGTAATAGAAGCATTTTCCGTTCTGATTCAAGAAAAAATAGGCATCAATTGGCTCGGACGCCGTATATTTTTTATGGCACCGATCCACATCGCCTTTCAGCACCGCGGCATCGGTGAAACCAAGTTAGTTATCCGTTTCTGGATCATCGCGGGCATCCTGGCGCTGATCGGCCTTTCAACTCTGAAAATACGATGAATCCTTTATGTTTTCGTGTTGTGCAACAGAACATACCTAATGAATGATTTTCAATATACCAAGTGGGTTCCTTATGTGAATTCATCCCAGGCCAAGCTCGAAGAGCTGATCGGTATGTTCAACTATATCATGATCCAGACGAACGGTGATGTGGAAGAAGCAATGGATTGGATGAGGTTTCTGGACAACCGTTACGGAATTCTGGGCGATGACATGAATTTCGATGAATTTGTGAAAACGCTCGAAGAGCAGGGCCTTATCAAAAAAGAGAAGACCTCGTTCGTCCTGACCGACAAAGGGGGGCGCCGCATCAGGGCGGATTCGTTGAAGCAGATCTTCAGTTCCCTAAAAAAGGGCCTGTCAGGTGGCCATGACACGCCATTCGAGGGCGAAGGCGTCGAACGGCTCAGCGAAACTCGGCCCTATCGGTTCGGCGATCAGGCGTCTAATATAGACTTTACCTCAACTATCGGAAATTCGATTCGCCGCAATGGGTTCGAGATGAACCTGACCGAAGAGGATCTCGAGGTTTATGAGGTAGAGCATTCTACTTCATGCGCAACCGTCATGCTCCTCGACATCAGTCACAGCATGATCCTGTACGGTGAAGACCGGATCTCGCCGGCCAAGCGGGTGGCACTGGCACTGGCGGAATTGATTACCAACAAATATCCCAAAGACGAACTCCACCTGGTTCTGTTCGGCGATGATGCCAAGCGGGTCAAAATCGAAGACCTGCCGTTTGTTTCGGTAGGACCATACCATACCAATACCAAGGCAGGTTTGCAGGTTGCCCGCGATATCCTCCGACGCACCAGAAACGCCAACAAGCAGGTTTTCATGATTACAGACGGTAAACCATCCGCCATCTTCGACCGTAACGGACGCCTGTACCTCAACTCCTTCGGACTGGACCCTAAAATCGTCAACCGAACGTTGGACGAAGCCATCGCGTGTCGGCGTGCAAAAATTACAATCAGCACGTTTATGGTGACACAGGATCCGTACCTGGTAGGCTTCGTGGAAAAACTGACAGAGATGAACAAGGGTAGAGCTTACTATTCTTCGCTGGGCAATCTCGGGGAATACATCTTCGTTGATTATGTCAAAAATCGTCGGCGACGGTTATAAGGCCGCAAACGAACCGCATCCTATCCACGGCTCTTAAAAGAGAAAGGGAGAAGCCCGGGGCTTCTCCCTTTCTTCCAACCTGTCGCTAAAGGCAGGATTTAAACTCCTTTAGCCAACACTTCTTTCATAACTTCTATCAATACTTCGTTCTCCCTGTGGGTTCCTGTGGAAATCCGTATGAAGTTCTCCATGCCGAATGCCTGGCGGATCAACACCTTCCGATTCGCTAGTTCCGCAACAAACGGCCGCGTGTTGTGTCCCATATCAGCAATCACGAATATGGTCTCTGTCTTGACCGGATTCAATCCCATTTCGGAGAGGGCTTCGTACAGATATTCTTTTTCTAACATGACGTACCGCCGAACGTCATGAACATGCTGCGTGTCCTCCAAAGCGGCGATGGAAGCAACATCACCCAGGATACTTCGTCCCAGCCAGTTGAGTAAATAGGGCACTACCCGTTGGATAAGTTCCGGATGAGCGACTCCGTAGCCGACCCGCATTCCCCCGAGGCCGAATGCCTTGGACATGGTCCGGGTCACAAAGAGATTTTTCCTGGACTTGGTAAGCGAGATCATATTCTGATAGGATTCATCCCCGACAAAATGGACATACGCCTCATCCACGCAGACAATGACCGACTCAGGTACACTGTCGAGAAATGCGACCAGATCCTTGTGGGGAATCAACTGGCCAGTAGGATTGTTCGGATTCGTCAGTGTTACGATCCGCGTCTCATCGCTCATAGCCCTTCGAACCGCGGACAGATCAGTCTGAAGATCACCGGTCAAAGGTACCCGTATGGGATCGCGTCCCAGCACCCGCGAGACGCCTGAAACAGCACCGTATCCCGGTACCGGTTCCACGACATTGCCGCCGTTGATCAGTGCAGCCATTCCTATCGCTTTCAGCACCTCTGTGGACCCCACCCCCGTGGCCACCATTTTGGCGTTTATGCCGTTACCGTGGTATTTCGCGATGGCTTCATGGAGCACCGGGCCGCGCGACGGGTACCGGTTCAGGGAGAACATCTTATGCGCCACCGCCTCGATGGCATGCGGTGAGGCACCGAGCGGATTTTCATTGATCGAAAGCTGTACCAGTTCCGGATCATCGATACCGACACCATTTACGATCCGATCCTGCTGCGGAGCGAGCATCATAGCCGTAGCATTTTCCCAGAGATTGCTTACGGTCATGGCCGTAAGGCCTCCGGCCATCGCGGTTTTCATGAATCTGCGACGTGATAATTCTAGATGCGACACGTCCATCTTTTACCTCCCATTGGGGTATGTATCATAGAGGCCAATCCACCTGCAGAATATAAAGGAAGATACAACAGTGCAAAGGATTTTCTACGAAATTCCCGCATTTGAGAAAACTCTTGACAAATACCAGGGTGACCCGTTACTATTGCATACGTGTTAAGTTTTTATGCTGTCAGAAAGTGCTAACTCCGGAAGGAAGATTCACAATGATAAATGCCATACGCCTTCTCAACATTGGAGTCGTTCTTACGGGGGCCATCTGGTTAATGGGTTGCGGCCTTTTAGGCTCCCTTGGGGGCAAGCCGGATAGACTTACCAAAGAGGTCGACATACAGTCAGTAGACGTTGAAGAACTCCGGGCCACAGCCGACACATTGACGAAAACTCGATCCAGAATGCTGGATGATCTGAACAATCTTATGGAATTAAACAACCTGAGTACTGAAGAGGTGGCCGTTCTGGAAGAACAAGCCAATCCAGACCGGGCGACCCCGCTCACCAAAGTAGGACGGGCACTCAAAAAAGTTGGGCAGACGCTTAAGCTTGACGCAATTGGGCGGACGCTCAAAAAACTCTGGCCATTCTGATCATGCGTTAGTTTTGTGAGTAAAAAAAACCGGCAGGGGCATTTCCCCTACCGGTTTTTTTTGGTGCGGTAATTTGTCGCGCTGTTATTTCTTCCCTTTATTATCCTCTTCAGAGACTTCCGTCGATGCATCTGTATCCGGCGCTTCAGTTTTAGAGTCCTCTTCTGCCGTGTCCACATTCTCCTCGGCAGGAACTTCTTTAGCGGCGGCCTCTGAAGCCTCCACTGCTTCGGCGGGTTCGTCCGCTTCAGCGGGATTTTCAGCCGTTTCTGACAGTTCTGCTTCCGGCGTATCGATGATTTCCTCGACCACACCTTCCTCTAATGCCGGTTCTTTTACCACTGGTGCCGTACCAGCCTTTTTACGCCGTCTGGATCTGGGCTTGGTTTCCTCTTCAGTAGTTTCCGTAACCGCTTCCACCTCTATTCCTACCAGCTCAAGCATTGAGAGTTCCGCTGCGTCACCCTGGCGATGACCGAGAAGAGTGATACGGGTATAGCCACCGGGGCGGTCTACAAACCGTGGGGCGATAGTGTCAAACAATTTGGTCACAACCGCTTGATTTCGAACAGTCTTTAGAACCTGGCGACGGGCATGCAGATCTTGCCGTTTGGCAATCGTAATCAATCGTTCCACTAAACCACGGACTTCTTTAGCTTTGGCAGTCGTGGTTTTTACTTTTTCCTGTTCCAGTACAGCCGTGGCCAGATTCGCCAGCATTGCCCGACGATGGCTGGCGTTTCTGCTTAATGCACGGCCCTGCTTTCGATGTCGCATCAAGAACTCCTGTTCCACATAAATACGGCCGTCAAACGCACCTGTTTACTTTTCCACATCCACCAGATACTGATCTACACCCATGCCGAATCCCAAATTCAATTCGGTCAGAATCTGGTTTAATTCCATCAGTGACTTGCGGCCAAAATTCCTGTATTTTAGCATCTCTGCTTCGCTTTTCTGCACCAAATCGGCTAGGGTCTTTATCTCCGCGGCACGTAGACAATTGCTCGAACGCACCGAGAGTTCCAGCTCCTCCACATTCATCATAAGCAGGCTCGTCACACGTTCAAATTCTTCATCGACCTGTTCTTCGGGTTCCGGGATCAACTCTTCATCGATTGAGATGAACAACTGGAGATGGTTTTTCAGGATTTGAGCGGCCGATGACAGCCCGTCCTGCGGGTTGGTGCTACCGTCGGTCCAGATTTCCAGCACCAGCCTGTCATAGTCCGTTCGTTGTCCCACACGAGTGTTCTCAACCCGGAAATTCACACGGGTCACAGGTGAAAAACGGGAATCCATTGGGATAACACCGATCGGCTGATTCTGGTCCTTGTTGGCCTCGGCGAGTACATAGCCACGTCCGGTATCAACATAGATATCCATACGCAGATGGCCTCCCTCATCGAGCGTTGCAATGTGGAGGTCTGGATTTAATATCTCAACATCGGCGTCCGTCTGAATGTCTATGGCACTGACTTCGCCTTTTCCTTCCGCTTCCAGCGACAGCGTCTTCGGTTCTTCCGTGTACATGATCAAGCGTAAATCTTTAAGATTAAGGATTATCTCCGTGACATCCTCGACCACATTCTGCATGGTCGTAAATTCGTGTGATACACCGTCGACTCTGACAGCCACAACTGCCGCACCCGGTAATGCAGAAAGGAGTACCCTGCGCAGTGCATTGCCCACCGTAGTTCCAAATCCGCGTTCCAACGGCTCTATGGTGAACTTACCATAATTATCTGTCAGATTTCCCTCGTCTACAGTCACACCTTTCGGCATTTGAAAATTTTTTAATTTCATACCTTAATCGCCCCCTGAGATCACTCATCCTTCGGCTGACATCCACCAGGATGGGATGGCCGTGTCCTCCGACCAGATTCATTACTTCGAGTACAACTCAATAATCAACTGTTCCTGCACTGGTGTCGGAATGTTCTCTCGGTCCGGCAATTCTAAGAGGTTTCCGGCCAACGTGGTCTTATCCAGATCCAACCATGGGACGGCGGGGCGCTGGCTGGCTGCACTCAGTGAGGAATGAATGCAGTCAAGCTGGCGACTACTTTCTTTAACCTGAATCACATCACCGATACGGGTCACATACGACGGAATATTCAAGATGCGATTGTTTACCAGGATATGGCGATGCAGTACAAGCTGGCGGGCGGCCTTCCGTGAAGCGGCCAGACCCAGCCGGTAAACGATATTATCGAGTCTTGTTTCGAGCAATTGAAGCAATCCAGTTCCGGTTTCGCCCTGTGTACGGGATGCTTTTTCGAAATAATTTCGGAACTGTTTTTCACCGATTCCATAAGTCTTACGCGTTTTTTGTTTTTCACGGAGCCTAATTCCGTATTCCGTCGGTTTCCTACGGCTAACCGTTCCATGCTGTCCCGGAGGGACTCCACGGCGGTCGACTGCACATTTTTCCGAAAAACACCGATCTCCCTTAAGGAAGAGCTTCATCCCTTCCCGGCGGCAGATTCGGCAATTGGCGTCCTTATACCGAGACATATAAACTCCTGCAATGTTGGTTTCAAGGTTCAAGCCCTGTATATGTCAAAAACCTTGCTGTGCTGACCCTGTTTTAAACCCTACGACGTTTTGGCGGCCGGCATCCGTTATGCGGTATGGGCGTAACATCTCTTATGGCCGAAATTTCCAGTCCGGCAGCCTGCAACGCACGGATGGCGGATTCTCTTCCTGCACCCGGGCCTTTTACCAGTACCTCCACGCGCTTCAGCCCCAGCTCGATCGCCTCCTTGGCCGCTGCTTCAGCAGCGAGTTGCGCGGCGAACGGTGTACTTTTCCGTGAGCCTTTAAAATTCCCGCCCTTGCCACCGCTTGCCCAGCTGATCGTCCCGCCGTTGGTATCCGATATGGTAACGATAGTATTATTAAAAGTTGCCTTAATGTGTGCAATGCCGTTGGCATCCACACTCCGATCACGCTTGCGACTACGCCTGCCTGTTGCCACCTGTTACCTCCAGCCTGCTTAAGCCTTCCGTTTTGCTCCGATAGCCCGACGGGGACCCTTACGCATACGGGCATTGGTCTTTGTCCGCTGTCCACGCACGGGAAGTCCGCGGCGGTGACGCAACCCTCTGTAACACCCAATGTCCATCAACCGCCTGATATTGAATGTGATCTCCCCGCGAAGGGTTCCTTCCACACGATAGTCGTTCTCAATGACCTGTCGCAGTTGAGCGACGTCATTGTCCGTGAGATCTCTGACACGCGTATCCGGTTTAATTCGCGCCGTATCCAGCACTTTCCTGGCGCTCGTCAGGCCGATCCCGTAAATATATGTCATAGCGATTTCGACCCTTTTGTCTCTTGGTAAATCCACACCGGCTATCCGTGCCACTACCGCCTCCTTCGCACTGAAATATTACTGATATGCATCCTGGTCATCGTAAAATGACCTTAACCCTGACGCTGCTTATGTCTGGGGTTTCGACAGATCACCCGCACGACGCCTTTTCGTCGAACCACCTTGCATTCATCGCATATTTTTTTCACCGACGCACGTACTTTCATTAGTTTCGAATCCTTTATTTATAACGATAGGTAATACGTCCTCGCGTCAGGTCATACGGTGACAACTCCACAGTGACTTTATCACCTGGCAGGATCTTGATGAAATTCATCCGGACCTTACCGGAAATGTGCGCGAGAATCTGATGGCCATTTTCCAGTTCAACCCGAAATGTTGCATTCGGTAAAGGTTCGATTACCTTTCCTTCGACTTGAACAGGTGGTTCTTTGGGCATTCGGTCTCACCTCACAAATTGTTCTCAAATGATACTGCCGAGAATGCGCGCCGTGACGACCTCCGGCGGTGCAGCCCCATCGATACATCGTAAAAGTCCCTCTCCCCGATAGAATTCTATCAGCGGAGCGGTTTCCCGGTGATACACATCCAGCCTATGTTTCACCGTTTTCCGGTCGTCATCGGTACGCTGACGTTTAGCCAGACGATCGAGTATGAGACCTTGACCAACCTCTATGCTTACCACGGAATCTATCTCACTCTTCAGTCGTTTTAACAGTGTTCCGAGATAGCGCGCCTGGCTCAAAGTGCGAGGGAAACCGTCCAGAATAAATCCCGTTGCACAGTCCGATTTCCGCAAGCGCTCTTCAAGTACCTGTACCATGATGGAGTCCGGAACCAGTTCACCGGCTCTGATATATTCCATCGCCTGCAGTCCGACCGAAGTCGAGTTCTGGATCTCTGCACGCAACAGATCCCCGGTCGAAACGTGTGATATCTTCAGATGTTGCGCGAGTATCTGGGCCTGCGTGCCCTTACCCGCCCCCGGTGCTCCGAGCATAATCAATCGCATGAGGCCCTTTGCAAGGATGAAGAGACGAGAACACACCTCACGTCATTGCCCCGTACGCATCCCGGAACTCATCTCGACATCTGAACCAGGTTTTATGCCCGTCCCCGAACTTTGCCACGTCGCATGAACCCCTCATAATGGCGTGTTACCAGATGGGATTCAATTTGCTGAAGCGTATCGAGAGCGACACCTACAACGATCAGCAGCGACGTCCCTCCGAAGAAGGAAGAAGCGCTGATGGACACGTTCATACTCCGGATGATCAGGAACGGCACCACCGCGATGAACGCCAAGAAAATCGCTCCTGGAAGCGTAATCCGTGTTAAGATGCGATCCAGATAATCGGCGGTTCGTTTTCCAGGCCGAATGCCCGGTACAAATCCTCCCACACGCTTCATGTTATCCGCCACATCTACCGGATTGAATATGATGGCGGTGTAGAAATACGTAAAGAAAACTATCAGAAGTCCATAAAACACATCGTATAACGTAGCCCCTGGCTGGAACCATTCAGACATGGTCTGCATAGCCATGCTATCTGGCCAGAATGTCGCCAGCGTTCCTGGAGCAAACATAATAGACTGCGCAAATATAATAGGCATTACACCCGCGGCATTCACACGTAGCGGCAGGTGTGTACTCTGTCCCCCATATACCTTGCGTCCGACCACACGCCTCGGGTATTGTACCACAATTCGTCTTTGTCCCTGCGTTATCAGCACAATCGAGGCAATGATAAGCACCCAGATGGCGATCAAAACAATCTCAACCAGAACGGGACGGAGACCGTTTATGACCGCTTCCGCTTCCTGTTGAATAGCAATCGGAAACTGCGCGATAATACCGGCGAAGATGATTAAGGATATGCCATTTCCGATCCCTCGTTCCTGTATCTGTTCACCCAGCCACATCAGGAAGACAGTACCTGTGGTCATGGTCAGTATCGTAAGGGCCTGAAACGAAAAACCGGGAGCAACAACAGCGGATCGCCCTAATTCATCTCCGATACTTTCGAGCCAGATACTGATGCCCCATGCCTGGACCATCGCAAGTCCAACCGTCCCGTAGCGTGTGTACTGGTTTATCTTCTTCTGCCCTTCCTGCCCTTCCTTCTGGAGTTTTTGCAGAAACGGCACCATCGATCCCAGGAGCTGGAGCACGATCGAGGCACTGATATAGGGCATCACGCCTAGCGCGAAGATGGTAGCCCGTTCGAATGCACCGCCCACAAAAAGGTTATACAACCCGAATATCGTACCGCCCATCCGGCTGAAAAACGACGCCAACACCTCATGGTCGATACCCGGCGTCGGAATCTGCCCGCCGATTCGATAAACTGCCAGAAGCGCCAGGGTAAACAGAATCCGGTTGCGTAACTCTGGTATACGAAATGCGTTCTGAAAACTCTCAAGCATCAGACAAGCACCTCGACCGTTCCCCCGGCAGCCTGGATTTTTTCTTTCGCGGAGGCGCTGAATGCATGCGCTTTCACATTAAGTGCGACTTCGATATCGCCTTGGCCGAGGATTTTAATCGGCTGGTCACTATGCCGTACGAGGCGATGGCTTTTCAAAACTTCCGGTTCTACCACCGTATCCTTATCCCAATCCTTCAAGTCTTCCAGGTTGAGGACTTGATAGTTCTTTCTGAAAATATTGGTGAAACCGCGCTTTGGGAGGCGACGAATCAAGCGCATCTGACCGCCTTCAAACGAAGGATGAAGTTTCTTGCCCGATCGCGATTTTTGTCCCTTATGTCCCCGGCAGGAGGTCTTGCCATGCCCTGAGCCAGGTCCACGGCCAATCCGTTTGATCTTTCGGATCGAACCGGAGGCGAATTGTAATTTGCTGCAATCCATAGTTACCTGCTTTCCTGACGGTTATTCTACTATCTCCAACAGGACAGAGCTACGCTTGGTTTCCGTAGTTCTCCCGCTGTCTTACGTGTCGTTGTTTTGTTCGGGTTTGGTATCGGTTAAGAGGTGCCCTCTTCGACGGTTTCTACCTCAATAAGATGCGTTATCTTATTGATCATCCCCCGGATTTGCGGCGTATCATTGTGTATGACGCTTTGATGCATTCTTCGGATACCCAGCGCTTCCAACGTCAGGCGCTGTTTGCGAACTCGGCCGATTGCACTACGTCGCTGTGTCACACGTATTCGCGTCGTCATGGTTTATCCTCTCAACTCCTCGACATCGATTCCACGCGCCTGTGCAATCTCCGCGGCGACCTTGAGACTCTTCAATCCCTGCAACGTCGCTTTCGCGACATTGTACGGGTTCGACGAGCCCAGTGACTTGGTCAGGATATTATGTACGCCGGCCATTTCCAACACGGCGCGAGCGGCATCACCGGCTATTACTCCGGTACCCGGCGCCGCCGGTTTGAGAATCACCTCCGCGGCACTGAACCGCCCGATTACTTGATGGGGGATCGTGCCTTTGACCACCGGTACCTGATACAGGTGTTTTTTGGCCGTTTCTGTAGCTTTACGAATCGCTTCCGACAGTTCCAGGGCCTTGCCCATACCGAGCCCAACATGCCCTTTGCCGTCCCCGACAGCGGTCAAAGCGTTAAAGCTGAATGTTCGTCCGCCTTTGACCACCTTGGCGACTCGGTTGATATCGACCAGTCGTTCCGATAGGTCGAATTCATCAGCGTTGATTCTTGGCAATCTATACTCCCTTCGTTGCATCTGTTCCGGGTAACGCCTGTTAAAATTCCAAGCCGCTTTCCCGTGCACCTTCCGCCAACGCTTTCACGCGACCGTGATAGAGATAACCGCCCCGGTCGAACGAAATTACTTCGATGCCCTTTTCACGGGCTTTCTGTCCCAGGACCAGTCCGACGACTTTACTTTGAGCGCTCTTATCCATCTCACCCTCTAGTTTTTCCCGTACTTCAGCGGAAAGCGTCGAAGCAGAAGTCAGTGTCACACCTGAATCGTCATCAACCACCTGGGCATAGATGTGCTTCGAGCTTCGGAATATGCAGAGGCGCGGTCGCTCACCGCTGCCGCTTATTTTCTTTCGGACCCTGCGGTGCCGATTTTTACGCATCTGTATCCGTCGTAACATTTTCTTTGACATGACCTACTCCGATATCCTTTCGTTAGACACCGGTCTTACCGGCTTTACGCCGTACATACTCACCTTCATACATGATACCCTTGCCTTTATACGGCTCGGGTTTCTTGAAGGCACGAATGATGGACGCCACCTGGCCTACCAGCTGTTTGTCAATCCCGGTCACCTGAATTTTGTTCTGATCGACCGCTATGCTGATTTCCGGCGGTGACTGGAATATTATAGGGTGAGAAAATCCAAGCAAAAGGGTAAGGTTCTGACCTTTTACCTCCGCTCGATATCCGACCCCTTGGATCTCAAGCGTTTTGCGGTATCCATCCGTAACGCCCTGAACCATGTTGGCGATTAAAGACCGCGTCAAACCATGCAGCGCCCGGCCATCATTGGTTTCTTCCGATCGCGTAACGATGATCCTACCGTCTTCTAATTTAACAGAAATCAACGGGTGAACCGACTGTGACAGTTCTCCCTTCGGACCTTTAACCTTGACCAAATCCTCATCGATTTTCACGTCAACACCGGAAGGGATGGCTATCGGCATTTTTCCAATTCTTGACACGGTTCTTCTCCCTTTACTTCTTGCAACTGGTACAAGCTACCACACTTGGCAGAGAACCTCACCGCCTGTTAAGGTCTGACGCGCCTGCCTGTCCGTGAGGATACCCTTCGGCGTAGTGAGTATCGCAATTCCAAGGCCGTTGAGCACCCGCGGCACACTGGCCGCTTTCACATAAACGCGGCGCCCCGGTTTACTCACGCGATTGAGCACGGATATTACAGACTCGCCGGTCGGGCCATATTTCAAATACACCTTTATAATGCCCTGCTTGTTGTCATCAATTACTACAAAATTATTTATGTACTTCTGTTCCAACAAAATACGTGCGATTTCTTTCTTCACGTTTGACGCCGGAATTTCGACTTTCACATGTTTGGCCTGACATGCATTCCTTATCCGGGTCAGCATATCTGAAATCGGGTCTGTCATCGACATCGGTTATCTCTCCCCCATAACGAAACCAGAGTAAGCAGAGCGCTACCAGCTGGCTTTTGTAACCCCAGGAATCTCTCCCTGCAAGGCAAGCTCCCGGAAGCAGATGCGACAGATACCGAATCGACGCATGTACGCACGGGGCCGACCACACCGCCTGCACCTGTTGTACGCTCTGACTTTGTATTTTGGCTTTCGTTTCGCTTTTGCAATCAACGATTTCTTAGCCACGTATTTTCCTCACTCCTCATATTGCCGCTAACGACGGAACGGCATCCCGAACTGTTTAAGCAACTCAGCGCTTTCCTCGTCTGTTTTCGCAGTGGTAACGATCGTCACATCCATGCCACGAAACTGATCGACACGATCGTAATCGATTTCAGGGAAGATGGTCTGCTCCATCAGGCCAAGGGTATAGTTCCCACGACCGTCGAACGATCGATTCGGCACACCGCGAAAATCACGAATTCGGGGTATTGCCAAGTTAATCAGTCGATCGAGAAACTCATACATCCTTTGGCCCCGTAACGTCACCCGGCAACCAACCGGCATGCCTTCACGAATCTTGAAATTCGAGATTGATTTTTTCGCCCTGGTAATCACAGCTTTCTGGCCGGTAATCGCCGTCAGTTCCGAAGCCGCGCTATCGAGTAGGCTCGCATTCTGGGAACCTTCGCCGATCCCCATGTTCACAACGATTTTCTCTACACGGGGCACCTGCATAATGTTACTGTATTCAAATGTTTTTATCAAATCTGGTACAATATCACTTCGATATCTGTCTTTCAGACGTGCCATTGCTCATCCCTCTCTGGTGCTACAAAACATCACTGCCCGATTATTCAGTTTCTTCTACGGTTACCACATTAGACGCATGGATAGGCGCTTCCTTCTCTACACGCCCCCCCCGTGGATTAACCTGAGTCGGCCGGGTATGTCGAACGATAAAATTGACCCCTTCAACGATGACTCGATTTTTGGCGGGAATCGTTTTCAGCACCCGCCCGGTCTTACCTCTATTATCGCCCGCGATTACCAGGACCGTGTCACCCTTCTTGACATGCATCGCTTACTTCCTTATTTGGATTCCGAAATGTTCCATGCGCCTCTCACAAAACTTCCGGGGCGAGTGAAACGATTCTCATATATTCTTTTTCACGCAACTCGCGAGCGACAGGACCGAAAATCCGCGTGCCCTGTGGTTCGCCCTGTGTGTCGATCAATACGGCAGCATTGTCATCGAAACGAATGTACGAGCCGTCTTTACGACGAACTTCTTTTTTGGATCGTACCACAACCGCCCGGGCCACATCACCCTTTTTTACCGTGCCTCCGGGTACCGCGTCCTTGACGCTCACCACAATCGTATCGCCGAGGTGCGCATACCGTCGGCCCGTTCCTCCGAGGACCTTAATGACTCGTACCTGTCGCGCACCCGTGTTATCGGCTACATTTAACCAACTATATTCTTGAACCATGAACAGCATTCCCGTTAGAAGTAGGGAACCAGTGTCGAAACACTGATTCTAAACCTGTACCGCCCGTTCAACCACTTCAACCACACGCCAACGCTTCTGCTTGCTCAGCGGTCGCGTTTCGACAACACGGACGAGGTCCCCTGTCTGACAGGTGTTATCTCCGTCGTGGGCCATGAGTTTGGTTGATCGTTTGATATACCGTCCGTATAATGGGTGTTTGATCCTGCGATCCACAGACACCACAACGGTTTTGTCCATTTTATTACTTAAAACACGTCCCATTCGGACTTTACGCTGCCCGCGCTCACTCATGCTTCTGCTCCTGATTCCTCACCGGAATCGGATACCTGGGAGCCCCCATCGCTGCCAGGGTTTCGAATCCCGAGTTCGCTTTCTCTAATTATGGTATGAATCTGGGCGATTTCCCGGCGCACCGATGAGATGCGCTTAGTATCCGAAGACTGCCGGGTCGCCTTCTGAAATTTCAGGTTATAGATCTCTTCTCTCAATTCAGCGACGCGATCCGTCAATTCTGATTCCGACAATTCACGCAGTTCATATGATTTCATCAGCGGACCTACCCTTCGACATCATCACGGGAGACAAACCGTGTCTTGATTGGGAGCTTATGCTGTGCCAGGCGCATGGCTTCCCGAGCCAGTGCCTCCGGTACGCCCCGTAACTCAAAAAGAATCCGACCGGGTTTGACGACCGTCACCCAGTGTGCTGGAGTTCCCTTACCTTTTCCCATACGTGTTTCGGCCGGTTTTTCAGTCAAAGGTTTATCAGGGAATACCCGAATCCACAACTTACCGCCTCGGCGGATATGATGGATCATGGCGATACGCGCTGCTTCGATCTGCCGGTTGGAAATCCAACCCGGGGCAAGCGCCTGAACACCATAATCACCGAATTGCAAGGATGACCCTCGAGTTGCTTTACCGGTCATTCTGCCACGCTGCTGTTTCCGGTATTTCAGACGCTTAGGCATTAACATTGGACGTTATCTCCTGCTCGCTGCAACCAAATTGTGACTGATACCATATTTAAGATGACCTAGCCTGTGAACGCGAGGTTTCGCGGGGTTGTTGATTTGCATCCTGCTCGTCGCCCAGGACCTCTCCCTTGCAGATCCAGACTTTTACGCCCACGCATCCGTAAGTGGTATGTGCGGTTGACCGGGCATAATCGATATCAGCCCGCAATGTATGGAGCGGCACTCTACCGTCGTGGAACTCTTCTCTGCGCGCCATCTCTGCACCGCCCAGCCGGCCACTACACATTATTTTGATTCCTTCGGCCCCCATGCGCATGGCGGAGGTAATGGATTTCTTCATGGCACGCCTAAAGCTTATACGCCCTACCAGCTGCCGGGAGATACTGTCCGCTACAAGCTGTGCATCCAGCTCAGGACGCCGGATTTCCTGTATATTTATGTACACATCTTTACTGGTGAGATGCTGTAGTTCATCCTTGAGTTTATCAACCTCAGCACCTTTGCGGCCAATTACGATCCCCGGACGAGCGGTATGAATCGCTATGGTAACTTTCTTAGGACCTGAACGTTCTATTTCAACCCTTGAAATGCCTGCGCGCGACAGCCGACTTTTAACATAGCGTCTAATCATCAGATCTTCCTGCAGTAGATCCGCCATGTTCTTATCTGAAAACCAGTTCGATTGCCATGTTTTTATAACACCGAGCCGGAACCCGATAGGATGCGTTTTTTGTCCCACGCTATACTCTCCTGTCTGACAGAGGCAATAGTGAATCAGTCATCCGATACCACCACTGTAATATGACTGGAACGTTTTTTCATTCTGGAGGCCATGCCGCGCGGACCGTAATGGATGCGCTTTTGCATAGGTCCACCGTCTACGTTTACGGTCTTCAGGTACAGATTTTCCGCGTCCATTTCGCCGCTGTCGTCCATGTTAACGGCATTGGCAACAGCCGAACGGACCGTTTTTTCCAAAGGACGGGCGGCGGCTTTGGGTACAAACTGCAGGATGTCCAAGGCTTCCTGTACCGATTTGCCTTTGATAAGATCCACTACCTGACGGTATTTTCGCGCTGATCCTCTAACATGTCGCGCCATTGCACGGGCTTCCATTCTACACTTCCCCTTTATCCTGAAGTCTACTTTAACTGGGTAGTTCGTTCGGTGACACGTCCGCTGTGGCCCCGATAGGTTCGGGTCGGAGCGAATTCGCCCAGTTTGTGTC
The DNA here is from genome assembly GCA_964470965.1 of uncultured Gemmatimonadota bacterium. Taxonomy (GTDB): domain Bacteria; phylum JAAXHH01; class JAAXHH01; order JAAXHH01; family JABIQT01; genus CAYYIS01. The sequence goes on from CAYYIS010000043.1 coordinate 38,271, forward strand.
CCACCATGTTTTCCGAAATATAAACTGGGATAAATTTGTTGCCGTTATGTATCGCCAACGTGTGCCCTACAAAATCAGGCGTAATGGTGCAGGCGCGGCCCCAGGTACGCACCACTTTTTTGTCTCCGGTGCGGTTCATCTCTTCAATTTTCTTCTCGACACTGGGATCGATATACGGACCTTTTTTGATCGAACGAGCCATCCAGTTCTCCTATTTCCGTCGCTTAATGATATGCATATTCGATTTCTTGTTCTTTTTCCGGGTTTTGTATCCCTTGGCAAGCTGTCCCCATGGACTGGTCGGATGCCTTCCCCCGGAACTTTTGCCTTCTCCACCACCCATCGGGTGATCGACCGGGTTCATAGCCACGCCCCGAGTATGACTCCTCCGTCCCAGCCAACGGGAACGCCCGGCTTTACCCAACGAGATGTTCTCATGCTCCACATTGCCTATTTGACCTACAGTGGCAGAGCAGATAAGGGGCACGCGACGTATTTCACCGGAAGGAAGGCGCAACTGGGCCCAATCACCTTCTTTTGCCATGAGTTGTGCCACGGTGCCAGCGGACCGCACAATCTGCCCCCCCTTGCCAGGTTGCAACTCCACGTTGTGAATCAACGTTCCCATAGGCATTCTGGACATGGGCATGTGGTTCCCGTTACGGATCTCTGCATTTTCACCGGAGACCACAGTCTGGCCGACGGTCAAGCCCAGCGGCGCCAGGATGTAACGTTTCTCACCATCGGCATAAACTATGAGTGCGATACGTGCGGAACGGTTTGGATCGTATTCGATCGAGTCTACACGTCCCGGGATGTCGACCTTGTTCCGTTTGAAATCTATTAGGCGATACCGCCGCTTGTGGCCGCCACCACGGTGGCGTGACGTCATCCGTCCTAGATTGTTTCGCCCACCTGTACGCTTGAGAGGACGCAACAGAGATGGCTCAGGGTCTTTGCGGGTGATCTCTTCAAAACTGGATACCGTCTTGTAGCGGTTCGATGGTGTCGTTGGTCGAAATGATCGGACTGGCATACATTACCTCATACAAGTTGTTAACTACCTACAGAACCGGGAAAAATCGATCTATGCACCGGCGAACAGGTCGATCGTATCACCGTTTGCCAGCGTTACGATGGCCTTCTTCCAATCGGGCCTTTTTCCCTCGAATCGTCCAAGACGCTTTACTTTGCCTTTCATCCTCATGGTTCTGACGGCGTCGACCCGAACATCGAAAATCTCTTCTATCGCACTTTTAATCTCCAACTTATTGGCATGGAGCGCGACCTCAAAAACATATTTATTTTCATCGTCACGGAGCAAATGGTTCTTCTCTGTAAGCAAGGGTCTGCCGATTATCGATCTCGCGTTAATCATGCCTTCAACGCCTCCTCAACCTGCTTCAATCCTTCTCGGGTGAAGATGAGCACGTCATGATGCAACAATTCGTGTATATGCGCAGAAGAAGCAAGATTAATACTCACCTTCGGAATGTTCCTACAGGATTTGTATACGGATGCATCACTCCGATCCATGAGGACCAGGCATTTCTTATGATTCACAGCCATCGTATCCAGAATACCTGCCATCTGCTTGGTTTTCGGCACATCGAATTTCAGATCCTCAATCACCACCACTGAACCATCTTGTGCCCGGGACGACAGAACCGATCGTATCGCAAGACGCCGAATTTTTTTCGGTATCGTATATCGGTAATCGCGAGGTTTCGGTCCGAACGCCCGTCCGCCGCCCACACGACTCGGTGACCGGTATGATCCCATACGGGCTCGTCCCAGTCCTTTCTGCCGAAATACTTTCTTTCCGGTATAAGACACATCACTTCGCGTCTGTGTGCGAACCGTTCCCTGACGTTGATTGGCCAGGTAAAGCTTTTCCGCCTCATAGATCGCATTAGTATTAGGCTCGATTCCGAAAACGGAAGGCTCCAGATCTATATCACCTTGCTCAGTCCCGTCGCTCTCATACAATCGTGCTGTCGGCATGATTCCCCTCAACTTGCATTTAATAATTAAGCACGTCTGATAGTCACATATCCATTCTTGTGGCCGGGAACCGCCCCTCGAATCAATAGGAGATTCCGATCGGGATCCACACCGACCACTGTCAGATTCTTTACCGTCACACGATCATTACCCATACGACCGCCCATCTTGTGTCCCTTGAACACCTTGGATGGAGAAGCGCTCTGTCCGATTGAACCGGGAGCGCGCCAGCGATCACTCTGGCCGCGCGTTTTCGGACCGCCACGGAAGTTGTATCGTTTTACAACACCCTGAAAGCCTTTACCTTTTGATGTGCCTGTCACGTGGACCACATCACCCACTTCGAACACGCTGGGGCCGAACGCCTGTCCCAATTCGAATTCGTCGGTAGCATCGACTCGGAATTCCCGAACCAGGAATTGAGATTGGGTACCTGCTTTTTTGAAGTGCCCCTGCATGGGCTGAGTGGTATGTTTTTCTTTCTTCTCGCTAAAGCCAAGCTGGACGGCAGAATACCCGTCGGTGGGATCCGTTTTAACCTGCGTCACATAACAGGGCCCAGCTTCAACAACCGTGACGGGGACCACTTCTCCGCTTTCAGCGAAGATCTGTGTCATACCAATTTTTTTACCTAACAATCCATCCATTTAAGACTCCTACAACACCTTTACGTCGACTTGCACCCCAGCAGGCAAATCCAATTTCATCAATGCGTCCACTGTAGGCTGCGAATGATCGTAGATATCGATCAGACGCTTGTGGATGCGGGTCTCAAACTGCTCCCGGGATTTCTTGTCGATAAACGGGGAACGCAAGACCGTATACACACTTCGCCTGGTAGGAAGCGGTATAGGACCCAGAACCTTGGCGCCCGTCCGCTGCACTGCCTGCAGGATTTCTTTCGCAGACTTGTCCAGCATCGCATGGTCACATGCTTTTAAACGAATTCTAATCTTCTGATCGGGCACTGGCTTAACTCCTTACTTACTCGATGACTTCAGTTACGACTCCGGCACCGACCGTGCGACCACCCTCGC
>CAYYIS010000044.1:0-2851 GCA_964470965.1 uncultured Gemmatimonadota bacterium
CATCCCCAGGCTTCGTTCCCGGCTGACTTCCGTATCCATGGCGTAAACGGCATCGAACTGGTGGTTGCCCCCCACGTGATCGAAATGGGTGTGTGAGTTGAGGACGAAGACATCGAGGTCCGTCAGTTCGCAGACCAGGCGCTTCATGTCCCCGATACCCATGCCGGTGTCGATCAGCGCGGCCCGTTCACGGCCGGTAACCAGGTAGGAGATAACCTCTTCGAAGTGCCCCGGCTCGTAAATGGCGGACACACCGGCGGCGGCGCGGTACACGTCGAACCAGTCCTGGCTCTGGGACACGGGCTCGAGTTTCGACCATTGCGGGCGGGGAAGAGCATCGTACCAGCGGACGGCCGCTTCATTCGACATACTGTTCCGTTCCTTCCGAGCCGTAGAGGGCCGCCTGTACATCGTAGAACTGCAGCGGGTGGACCCGCACACCGTTTACGTTAATGGTCCAGTGGAGGTGGGCGGCCGTGACGCGGCCGGTGGATCCGGAAAGACCCAGCAGCTGCCCTTTCTCGACCCACTCACCCGTCTCGACATTCAGTCTGCTCATGTGGGAATAACTGGAGTAGATACCCATTCCGTGCTCGATCACCACGTGGTTGCCGGAGTAAAACAGATTCTTCGCCAGCTTGACCAGTCCGGATTGTGCCGCGTACAGGGGCGTTCCCTCATAGGCCCTCATGTCCAGGCCGAAGTGGACGCTGCGCAGCTGGCCGTTAAATATGCGCCGGGAGCCGAAGGCGCCCGTGATGGTCACCTTGTCTGTGGGCATCCGGAACGGCCCTTCCATCAGCACGGAATCCCGGACCGACACGTAGGCGGCCCCGATTTCCCTACGCTCCCTCGCTATGCGCCGGTAATCCACGGCCGACGGCGTTACGCGGCTCTGGGGCACGCCGGTGACACGGGATGACGGGTAGGATCCCCTGGTCACCCGGAACGGCAGCGACCGTGTGTGCGATAGATCGTCCTCCGTCCACATCACGTGGATCGTATCCGCATAGGGTTCGGCGTAATAGTCTATGCCCACCAATGCGAAAAAGCCGTCGTCCTTCAGCACCGGGTGTTCGTACAGCCTTAACGCGGTGGTGTCACCGCGGCCGGCGGTGATATGCTCCAGGACCACGGTGTCCGGACGGGTTATTTCAAGCAGCAGGGTCTCGCCGTTCGCCACGGTCTCCCCGGACAGGCGCGTTTTCAAAGCGGACGCCCCGGCCCCCACGCGCTGCTGTTCGAAGGAGGGATAGGCGCCGATAACGAAGAGGGTCAGTATGATGGCTGTTTTTTTCATAGGGTCTATAGATCACTTACCGGGTTTCCCGCCCGATCCGTTGCGGTTCCGCCGCCCCCTGTGAGGCCGTAGACTTGCTCAGTACCGTGCCGCGCCGGTATCCGGCTGCCTGAATTGGACTGGCCCGGTTGCGGTTCTTTGCCACTCGGGGCCCGCCACCCTGAACGGATACAATATGTATTTGATTATAGTATACAAAAACTGTATTATCCAGTAGAATTTCAGAATTAGGAGTTAGGCCGTGCCTCTTCCGGCGGAAACGGGAAAAGAACGATTCCCCGGACTGTTCGGCCGGCACGATGGCGGTGATCGGTTTACCGCCCGCGGAGAACGGATATGTCATTGATAACTGAGGAAACCTCTTCAACAAAAGGATGACCCATGAGTACAGGTAAAGTGGCAATCGTTACGGCTGCCGGACGGGGTATGGGCGCTGCCGTCGCCTCGGAACTGGCTGACAGCGGTTATGGTCTGGCGCTGATGTCTCCCTCCGGGAAGTCGGAAGAACTGGCGGAAAAACTGGGGGGAATCGGACTGACCGGTTCCGTGACCGAACCGGACGACCTCGGGCGGCTGGTTGAGGCGGCCCTGTCGCACTACGGAAGGATCGACGGGGTGGTCAATCACACCGGCCATCCTCCCAAGGGGAATCTGCTGGAAATACCGGACGGGGACTGGCACGCCGGCCTCGATCTCGTGATGCTCAACGTGGTGAGGATGGCCCGCCTGGTCACGCCCATTATGCAGAAGCAGGGCGGCGGTGCGATCGTGAATATCTCCACGTTCGCAGCCTTTGAGCCCGATCCGGCATTCCCGGTGTCCGTGGCCATGCGGGCGGCTTTGGCGAGTTACAGCAAGCTGTATTCGGATGCATACGGGCCGGACAATATCCGCATGAACAACCTGCTGCCGGGTTTCATAAATTCACTGCCGGAGAAAGAAGAATGGCGGGCGAGAATACCTATGGAACGGTACGGCACGGTCGAAGAAATCGCCAGGACAGCACGATTCCTGCTTTCCTCCGACGCGGGTTACATCACGGGGCAGAACATCCGGGTGGATGGCGGTATTACGCGGTCGGTGTAGCCTGTTCCGATGCGGAAAGAATTTCGAGGCGGGTCCGGACAGCGCGGGATATTCCGGCTACACCTTCATCCTGAGCATGGGCCGGCCAAATCCGACGGCCAGATGCTCGTCTTTCCGGAGATGCCGCGTTCCCGGGGTCATATAATGTATCGCAAAGGCCCGCCGCTGCCTGTCCGTGTTGTTGGGCTGCGTGTAGTGCATGGTCTGGCAGTGATGGATCATGACCCCCCCGGCCGGAAGGTCGATAACTACCGCCCGGTCGCTCTCCGCCTCTCCGCTTGAATCGAGCAGTGCGCCTGTATGTTCGGCCCGGTTGTGGACAATCGGAGACCGGTGGGAGCCGGGAATCAACTGCATGGCGCCGTTTTCGACCGTCACGTCGTCCAGGGTCATCCAGCAGGACACCAGGTTGGGCGGGGTACACTGCCAGTAGGCGTTGTCCTGGTGCCAGAAAATCTCACCACC
>CAYYIS010000044.1:2861-41018 GCA_964470965.1 uncultured Gemmatimonadota bacterium
TGGGCCGGCTTGAACAGGGCCTGGTCGTGGAACAGCTGGATGTTGGGGCCGATCAGGGATTCCACCAAATCGAGCAGGGGAGCATGGAATATGAGCTTGCGAAAGTGGATGTTCCGTTCGCACATCTGCATGATCTGAAGCATCTGCTGCGGCGCGTTGTTCTTGGCTTCCAGGTCGTCCGTGTCATCGATAGCCAGATTCCGGAACCCGCCTCCCTTCCGTGCGGCTTCAAACTCACGGTCGTACTCCCGCCGTAAAACCTCGACCAGGTCGTCTTCCAGAAGCTTCCCGATCTTCAGATATCCGTTTTCATGAAAATCCGCAATCTGATCCGCAGTCAACCCCTTCTGTGCTGTGTCTTCGGTCACGGTTCTACTCCCGGGGTAGAGATACGTTCGAGATGATGTGCACCAGGTGCATCACGAATTCCGCGGTGATTTCAATATTGTCGGCGTTCGTCGGCACCGGGTTCCAGTAATGGGTGTTCTCCCAGTGCCCGTCGGTGTATTGATGACTGACGAACCAGTCGCCCAGCCGGGTGGTCCAGTAATAATACGCCTTTTCCCGGGTGACCGCATACAGTAACCCGCTGCCCCAGCCCGATTTACAGGTCTGCATGGACTGGAATTGAACCGGGTCCGATGTCATGGAAAATGCCTGGTATTCCCTGGCAAGGTCCAGCCATGTCCTATCCCCGGTGGCCATGTACAGGTTGGATAGGAACGCCGCCGCTATGCCTCCGTTAAAATGGTGCTGCCAGGGATCGTGCTTCCGTGTTATGTAGAGCGAGTCCTGCGGTGTGGGCACGTCCGTTATCACCCCGGAGGCCCGCGTGTAAACATGGTGGAGTCTTTCGGACGTGTCAGGCTGTAATTCCCACAGGCGTTTCATCCATTTGCCGGCCAGGACCGCCTCATCGATCCGGTTGACCAGGATCATGGTCATACCGTACTGTGCGGTCGGGAACAGTTCCTGCTCACCGGTTTCTGTCATATCGCTCCTGGTGTTGTAGACACCGCCCGATTCCGGATCCTGCCACGCGAGGAGAGAGGAAACACCGGGATATACCACGTCGAACCGCTGCATGAGTACCGCGCCTACGAGCAGGCATGCCAGGGGATACGACCCGTAGCGCTCATCGAATATCCCCTGTGGTGAAGTTCCTTCGAAGGCCCCGGAATCAGACTGCATGTGGTCTCGAATCCAGTCGAGCGTTCTGTTGGCGGCGGCCACCTCGCCCATCAGCGCGAATGTCCAGGGCAGACGGTAGTAGTAAAGCCGTTCTTCAACCGGACCGACGGACCCGGTGTCCTCCATCTGGTTTAACAGCCAGTCGGTGCCGCGGCGGCAGCTGCGGCGGTACTGTTTTACTCTGGCGGTAAGATCCATCTCGTTCATGTTTTCTCTCAGTCCGTTGGAAAAGAAAGGTCGATTGTCGGTGGGGGATCCTGGTGTGTCTGCCGCGGCGGAATCTCCATGGCCCGGTAGTGAACAAGGAACTCGGAAAGCTGGCGGGAGGCCTCTGATACGGCCTTTTCGCCTTTCTCGACGGTACCCTTGTCCGCTTCCCCGAACGTACCGCTGTCACTGCCCTGGCTCGTCCAGCCGATCATGCCGATCGGGCCGCTTTCGAACAGATCCACCCAGGAGTACTTGTTGCCGTCCCGCACATGGCTGTCGACCAGGTCTTCCCGTACGCTGTCCCGGTCGATGTAGAGCATCATCGATGTCTCCAGCTCTCCGGCATGGGCGCAGCCGCCTGGAAATACGCTTTCCCGCCAGGTGGCTTCAAATCCGGGATCCACCCGGAGAAGCTGCCACCAGTTGCAGAAAGCGCAGCTGGCGTCCGTTTCCAGCCACACCCTCCGGCTGATCAGGTTGACCAGGGGTTCATTGGATCCATGGCCGTTCACGATCACCATTTTCTTGAAGCCGTGATACGCGAGGCTTTTGCAGATATCGAGCACATATTGAATAAAATGTTCGAAATGAACGTTGATGGAACCGGGAAAGTCCATGACGTGGTGCACGTAACCGTAAGAAACCGGCGGCATGGCCAGCCCTATGTCCGGCCGCTTTCTGGCCGCTTCCGTGACGATGGTGTTTGCGCACACGTGGTCCACCTTTAACGGCAGATGGGGACCATGCTGTTCGACCGAGCCGGTCGGAATGATCGGTATTTTCCCCGCAGCGACCGCATGGTTGACCTCCGGCCACGTGAGTTCATCGAACCGGTAGATGTCTGATGCTGAAGACATGGCATGTGCTCCTATGTCAGGTTAGGTCGGGATAAACGACGCGGACGGCGAAAGCAGAAAGCGCCGCAGCCTCCCGGAAATCTGTCGGGTGTTACACGGTTCTGTCGCACGCGGCACGTTCCGCAGAGCCGGATTGAAGAAAGTGACGTGATTCGATGGTCCGTGCAAGGATTTTCTATAGATGATTTCATGCAGCCGGATGGATAATACACCCGGCACGCAGACGGATTCTTTGAAAGAGGGCTCTTACAGGATCAAGAATCCCGGGGCAGGCCGGATCGTAACGGAGTTGACGGTAATGGATGAACAGGTTCTGGCCTTCGCACGCCCGGACGCGGGATGGTTCCGAAACCGGAAGCTCCCTGTCAGGCATAAAGCGGCCACTCTACGTCAGCGGGTCGACTTCAACGAAATGGTCTCCGCCCGCCTCGATTTCCAGGGTATTTCTAAGCGGCCGCCCCATGCCTTCCCATTCGATCGTCATCCGGTCACCGTCTTCCAGCGCTACCCCCGCGCCGAAACTGAAAGCGTCCGCGCCGTAGAAATGCACGTGTACATCACCCGGACGCCGGTGAACAGCGTATTTGAAATGGTGATGTTCCAGGTTGGCCACGGAATGGGACATATTGGATTCACCGGTTTTAACATCTTTTGACCAAACCGTGGCACCGTTGCGATCGATACTTACGGTACCGCTCAGATCGTCGAACGCACCACCCGTTATCAATTCCGGCCCGACGGAGCAGGCACGCAGCTTGGACGGGGCCAGGTACAGGTAATTCCGTTTTTCCATGACATGATCGGAAAACTCATTGGCGTTCATGTATCCCAGCCGCCGGGGTTTTCCGTCTGGATCGATGATATAGGCCCCGGCGACTTCCGGTTCCTCGCCGCCGTCATCCGCATAGGGAGGAACCTGAAGCGTTTCGCCATGCCCCCGAAGAATGCTTCCGTGGCCTTTGTAGAACCACTCCGGTTGAACACCGATGTCACCCTTTGCCGGCCGCCCCCCTTCCAGCCCCCACCGGTATATCTGCATGCTGTCGGTAAGGTCCTCATGCCCCGCCTCCTCATGCATTGCCTGCCGATTGGCGGCACTGGCTTTGTGCGTGAGACCGGTTCCGCTTACCAGGCAGCGGCCCGGTTCCTCAGGGTGGTCGATCGGCGGCAGAAAGTGCCAGTCCGTTTCGCCGTTGTAGATGGGCGTGTACCTCATCCGTTCTGTGGCTCTATCGTCCAACGCCGTCTGTTGTAGGGAACAATCGTTTTTCAACGCTGCCAGCGCGAGGTCGTAGACAGACTGGTAGGAAATCAACCTGCGAAGATATTCATGCTCCACGACCGCGACGCGACGGCCGTATAAGGGATGAGTCAATTGTACCAGACGAAGCATATGAAGTTCCTGATGCCGGGCTCTACAATTTGCCGTATTTACCGATCAGATCATTGAGGGTACCGGTTTTTTCAACGTGTTTGGATCCGGACCGTGCCGGCGCCGGGGAGTGATCACCGCCTTGCTGACGATCTGCTTTGCCCTTCGACCGCTTCCTCTTTCCGGCCTTCGGGGCCGGCTTGCCCTGTTGCGCGGGGCCGGCATTCTCTTTTTGTGACGGCTTGCCTGCCTCGCCGCGCATGGTTAGAGAAATACGTCGCCGTTCCAGGTCCACCTCCAGGACTGTGACACTGATCTTCTGGTTGACCTTTACCACATCACTTGCGGCCTTCACAAATTTGTTTGCAAGCTGACTGATATGCACCAGTCCGTCCTGATGGACCCCGATGTCGACAAATGCACCGAATGCGGCGACGTTCGTCACGACACCTTGCAGTTTCATTCCCGGTTTTACGTCTTCGATGGCCATCACGCCGTCTGCGAACTCAACCGCTTCGAAGTGATCCCTTGGATCGCGTCCCGGGCGATCCAGTTCCCCCATGATGTCCTGAAGCGTCGGCATTCCGATCGTATCGGTAGTGTATTTTTCCAGGTTGAGTTTTTCCCGCAACGATGCATCCTGAATCAGGTCCGCTACGGTACAGCTAAGATCTTTGGCCATCTCGTCGACAATTTCGTAGCTTTCCGGATGTACCCCGCTTGCATCCAGTGGATTGCTGCCGTTTCGGATACGTAGAAATCCGGCCGCCTGTTCGAAAGCCTTGGGGCCGAACCTGGGGACGTTCAGCAGCGCCTGGCGCGATTCGAAGGGACCGTGCTGTTCCCGGTAGGCCACGACCCCCTGTGCCAGCTGGGGCCCTAAGCCGGATACATAGGAAAGCAGATCCGAACTGGCGGTGTTAATCTCTACACCCACATTATTCACGCAACTTATGACTGTATCGTCCAGGCTATGCTTCAAGGACCCCTGGTCCACATCATGCTGATATTGTCCGACGCCGATGGATTTGGGGTCGATTTTAACCAGTTCCGCCAGGGGATCCATCAGGCGGCGGCCGATAGACACTGACCCGCGGACCGTCACATCCTGATCAGGGAATTCCTTGCGGGCCGTTTCCGACGCCGAATAAATCGACGCACCGCTTTCGTTAACCAGCACGGTGATCGGGTTACCGGGTAACGTGAGTCCTCGGACAAACGTCTCGGTCTCGCGGCTGCCCGTCCCGTTGCCTATTGCGATGGCTTCAATCTTATATTTTCCACATAAATGGGTGACGACATCCGACGCTTTTTTTCTTGATTTTTCACCCGTATTGGGGTAGATGGTGCCGGAGTGAACGAGTTTGCCCTGCCTGTCCAGGCAAACTAACTTGCATCCGGTCCTGAACCCGGGATCGAGAGCGAGGACGTTTTTCGCACCGAGAGGTGCGGCCAGCAGAAGTTCGCGCAGATTCTTCACGAAGACGACAATCGCTTCCGCGTCCGCCCGTTCTTTGGTGATGGTCCGTATCTCCGTTTCCATGGCGGGAGACAGGAGGCGCTTGTAACCGTCCTGAATCGCAGTCCTCACCTGTTCCGAAGCCGCGTTGGAACCGGTTACAAACTGCTGTTCCAGGATTGCCGCTGCGTCCCCTTCTCCGGGGGCTATAGTCAGGCTCACGATGTCCTCATTCTCTCCGCGGCGCATGGCCAGGATACGATGGGACGGGGCCTGCTTGACCGGTTCTTCCCAATCGAAGTAATCCTTGAATTTCACACCGTGGGCTTCCTTGCCGCCGACGACTTTGGATCGGATGAGCCCCTTTTCTGCAAACAGCCCTCTCATTTTTTCACGGGCCTGCTGATCTTCGTTCACCCATTCTGCGATGATGTCCCGGGCCCCCGCCAGTGCGTCTTCTGCGTTAGTGACGGCTTTTTCTTCATCGATAAATTTCTCGGCTTCGGCGTTCGGATCCATATCACCCTGTGCAAAAATCTGTTGTGCGAGCGGCTCCAGTCCTTTTTCGCGTGCTACGGTAGCCCTGGTACGCCGCTTGGGTCTGTGCGGCAGGTAAATGTCTTCGAGCTTCGTCAGAGTCTCAGCTTCGACGATCTGAGCTTTCAGCTCATCGGTCAACAGCTCGCGTTCTTGAAGCGATTTGAGGATAGCCTCACGGCGTTTGTCCAGCTCTCTGAGCTGGGTAAGGCGATCCCGGATACTTGTAATGGCGACTTCGTCCAGAGTTCCCGTGACTTCCTTCCGATACCGGGCGATAAATGGCACGGTGGCCCCGTTGTCGAGCAGATCCGCGGTTGCTTCAACCTGCTTTTCGGTTATCTCAAGTTCTCCGACGATGATCGAAATGTGTTGCGGTTCCATACGTTCCTTTCTTAAAGGCCTGTCGGTACGCCCTGTTGAAATTAACCGTTAACAACCCGATGTATTACATCAAGCCCAAGATTCACGAGGTCCATGTCAGCCTGGTTCCCCATATGTCCGATCCGGAACACCTTGCCGGCGAGGGGACCAAGCGCGCCGCCGACCACCAGCCCTTCGTTCCGGAAGCAGGTGTTCAGCATTTCCCAGCTCTTATCTTCGGGTACCCTGACGACGGTTACCGTTGGGGAGGCATCCGCATTCCGTTTTGGAAAAGGACGGAGCCCCATGGTCCGTATACGATCCCGGCAATGGGCCGCCACCTGTTCGTGACGCGAAATCGCCGCTTCCAGGCCTTCTTCCATCAGTAATTCGCAGGCGGTGTTCAAGGCTGCCGTACTGTGCCAGGAAGGTGTGTAGGGATACCACTGGTCCTCCAGCGCCGACCGCCAGGGTTTCAGTGCGTCGTACCCTGCGTAATCCACCGTGTCAATGATCTCCCAGGCCCTGTCACTCACGGAGACAACGGCCATGTCCGGCGCTGCCGATAGACATTTCTGTGAACCGCCGAGACACAGGTCGATGTGCCAGTCATCTACGGCCAGTTCTGCTCCGCCGGCGCTTGCGACCGCGTCCACATAATACAGCGGCACGTCGTTTTTCCGGACGAGTTCACCTATCGCACCCACAGGATTCAAAGTGCCCGATGGTGTTTCACAGTGTACCGCGGTGACCATATGCGGACGAAATTCCCGAATAGCTTCCTCGACCGGCGCCGTCTCAGCCGCCTGGTCATATTCAAACCCAACCGTTCGCACCTGTGCACCGAGGCCTTCCGCGATTTCTCCGATTCCGTAACCGAAGACACCCGTGGCAACAGCCAGAACCCGGTCACCCGGTTTGATGCAGGACTTCATGGCACCCCAGAGGGCGGCCATGCCTTCGCCCGTCATGATGGCCATCTGATTGTCGGTACGGAAAATGTGCTGAAGGCGTTGCTGGGTTTCTGCATAAAGATCGCTATATTCTGATTCGAGGTCGCCGGAGCCGTAGTTGGTGAGGTAGGATTTCAGGACCTGACTGGATACCGTCGTCGGTCCCGGTACGAGGGGGATGGGATACGTTATCATAGAATAATTTTATGTCGGGGGCACTGACTCATGTTCTTTATATTCCACATTTACGCCTGATATCTTCAAGTATTCCGACCACAGTATACAAGTTTTACTGAAAAATCCTACGCCGAAAGTAGAGATCGCACTACTTTTCCTATGATTTCCGGTTCCCCTTCTTTTAGACAGGCGGGGCCGAACAGGACGATGCCTTCCCCCGATCGGGAGGGATTGGCATGGATGCCGGGCGATCCGTTCTGCAGCCTGATGACCAGGTCCAGCGCGCTTAGCCCCAGTGATTCTTCGTCCAGCATGAGCCGGGCCATGGGGACGTCGGTCTTCCGGGGATCTGATAGGCTGTCCACCGTGGTTCCCGGTATATCGGACATCGCCTCCACCAGCGCGTCGGTCAACGTCTGCCACCTCTGATATCTGGCTTCTTCGGGTTCTTCTGCGAATAACTTCAACGCGGTAAGCAGGCCTACAATTTCTTCTTTACCCACCTTGCAGGGTCGGCCGATTCCATGCTGGGGTGCGCCGGGTAGGCGGTCTTTGTCGATAAGGGTCACGGGCGGTGTCCACTGTTCGAAATATATGTCCTGATCCAGATGCTGTAAAGCGACAGACATAATCAGATCCCGCCTGCCTGCCAGAATGCCTGAACTCTGCGGGCCGCGTATGGCTTTTCCGCCGCTGAAGGCGACCAGGTCGGCCCCTTCGGATATGAAACGCCGCAGATTACCTGCCGGGGGAAGCTGTCCCGCCGCATCCACGATCACCGGCACGCCATGGGCATGGGCGACCCTTACCACCTCCTGTAAGGGGGGCAGCGCATGGGGGTTGGCCACATAGCATATGGCAGCCGTTTTTTCGGTAATGGCATCTTCAATTTCCCACGCTTCCGTATCCCTGACACCCGCCCCGCTGAAACGATCGGCCAGGCCCACTTCAATCAGCGTGATCCCCACGGACCGGATAGCATGATCATAAAAATTTCGCTGGCTGCGTGATATAATGACCTCATCGTTCATGCCGGCGGTATCCGGTAAACGGTTCATTTTACCGGGGTCCAGGCCGGTCACACAGGCAGCGGTTCCCAACAAAAGACCGGCAGCGGCACCGGATGTGACATACCCCGCCTCCGCGCCGGTAACCTCAGCGATAACTTCGCTGGCCCTGGCCTGAAGTTCTGCGATGTCGACACAGTGCCGGGATGCTTCACGCATGGCATCGGAGACCTCGGGAGGCATAATTGATCCGCTCAGCCGGGTCGATGGACCGGAGGCGTTGATAATGGTTTTGACGCCAATTTTCTCGTAGATGTTTGACATAGGCTTTTCAGTCCCTGCAGAATGTGAAGTGTGAAAAACGGTGTTATTTTATATACTTCCTTGTCATTCGTCAATACCATAAACCGCTTGACAATCTTTGCCCCCATGTATTTTGAAGGGTGGCATTCATGGATACCGCGCAATCAGAATACACATGGAGGGGCAAATATGAGGTTTCAGAACAAGGTGGCCCTGGTCACCGGCGCGTCAAAGGGAATCGGGAGGTCGATCGCAGAGGTCCTTGCGGACGAAGGTGCCTCAATTGTTTTAAACGGTCGTGATATGGAGGGATTGGAGGATACCGCCGCCTCCGTGAGGGAACGCGGGGGCACCCCTCTGATCGCGCCTGCCGATCTGCGGTGCTCCGACGACATCAATAAAATGACGGTCGATGCCGTCAATCGATTCGGAAAGATCGATATCCTGGTAAACAATGCGGGTGGGGCGTTGTTTACGCCCGTTGATTTCGAAAGTCTCACGGAGGAGGACTGGGACCTCGTGGTCGATACCAATCTTCGGGCGGTATTCATACTTTGCCGGGCGGTTTTACCGCACATGAGGGGGCAGACCTACGGGCGCCTTGTACACATCGCTTCCGTCGCGGGACGCACCAACAGCGGCGGTATGGCAGGGACCCATTACGTGAGCGCCAAGGCAGGCCTCATGGGATTCAGCAAACAGATCGCTTCCGAATACGGACCGTACAATATCACTTCCAATGTAGTGGCCCCTGGATTAATCATGAGCACCCAGCGTGTGAGAGATCTCTGGGCTAGTCGGGAAGAGGGTGTGAAGCGCCAGTTTCTCGATACCGTCCCGCTTGGACGACCCGGTGAACCGGAAGACATCGCCTACGCCACCGCCTTCCTCGCATCCGATCAGGCGGGCTACATTACGGGTGCCACACTCGACGTCAACGGAGGGCGCCTCATGGTTTAAAAAACCATCGGCTTTTTGATTGACTTGGGTTTAGGCTTCGGGTATATTGCCACAGAATTTATGAAGATGAATGTGGACCCATAGACCGCCATCACTATCACCGTGTGCGACAAACAATAGAGAAGTGAAGATTTCCGAATGGCCTACAAAGATCTAAACGAGTTTGTGGAAATTCTGCGAAATGAGGGGCAGCTCAAGGAAATAGATATTGAGGTAGATCCCGAGCTGGAGATCAGCGCCATCACTGACAGGGTAGTGAAACAGGGTGGACCGGCGTTGTTGTTTACGAACGTCAAGGGACATCCCGGTGTCCCCGTATTAATTAATACCTTCGGATCCGAAAGGCGGATGGAACTGGCCCTCCAGGCGGAAAGTATGGAGGCAATAGCCGGTGACATCGCGGAGCTCATTCAGCCGCAGATACCCTCTTCCCTTACGGGAAAAATCCAGATGCTGAGTAAGTTGACGAGGCTTAAGGACCTCGGTCCGAAAACCGTGAAGAGCGGTTCCTGCCAGGACGTAGTGGAAACCGGGAACCCCTCGTTGTCAGAGATTCCAATCATCAAGTGCTGGCCCGGGGACGGTGGCAAGTACATCACATTCCCTCAGGTCATAACGAAGCATCCCACGATGGGGACACGGAATGTGGGCATGTATCGGCTCCAAGTGTTTGATGACCAGACCCTTGGCCTGCACTGGCAGAGGCACAAAGGCGGTGCCCACCACTATCGGCTGGCTGAGGAGATGGGGAAGCGCCTGGAAGTGGCCATCTGTCTCGGTCCCGATCCGGAAACCATGTATGCGGGCACAGCGCCGCTGCCCGATGAGCTCGATGAGTTTATGCTGGCGGGCTTTTTGAGGCACAAACCGGTCGAATTGGTCAAATGCAAAACCGTTGACATTGAAGTCCCTGCTAATGCTCAGTTCATCCTGGAAGGGTACGCGGAGCCGGGAGAACGCCGAATAGAAGGTCCGTTTGGTGACCACCAGGGGTATTATTCACAGGCGGATGAGTATCCGGTATTCCACCTGACAGCCGTCACCAGGCGCAAGGACCCGATATATCCTACCATCATCGTTGGCCGGCCGCCGCAGGAAGACGGACCGCTGGGTAAGGCGACGGAAAGGATTTTCCTGCCCCTCATTAGGACACAACTCCCTGAAATCGTGGATATGAACCTGCCCGTCGAAGGCATATTCCACAACCTGGCGATCGTGTCGATCGACAAGCGGTATCCGGGCCACGCACAGAAGGTCATGCACGCGCTCTGGGGCTTCGGCCAGTTGATGTTTACCAAGGTGGTTGTGATCGTGGACAAGGATGTAAATGTTCAGAATCTGAAGGAAGTGGCCTGGCGTGTAGGTGTTTCAATCGATCCCAAACGGGACGTGATAATCAGTGAGGGACCGACTGACGTACTCGATTTTTCATCGGAAATTGCAGACTACGGCGGCAAACTGGGCATAGACGCCACCACGAAATGGCCGGACGAGGGTTTCACCAGGGAGTGGCCTGAAATCCTCAAAATGCCGGACCATGTTAATGATCGAATTGACGACCTGTGGCCGCAGCTGGGTTTGTAAGGATTCGTTTCGGCCGATTGTATCTGGTGCGGGATGGAGGAATAACTTGTTCGATAAAATTTTAGATCGTGCTGGACTGACCGATATCCGGGAGAAAGTCCTGGCGGGAGAACGCCTGTCATCGGATGACGGTAAAAGGCTGTATCAAACCCCCAACCTGCCGGCCCTCGGTTATCTCGCCAATATCGCCAGAGAGCGGCTGCACGGCGACGTCGCGTATTTCGTAAGAAACCAGCATATAAATTACACCAATATATGCAACAAGGGATGCTTGTTCTGCTCCTTTTATGCGCTGCCCAAGGATCCCGAAGGATATGTATTGTCGCCGGAAGAGATAGCGGACAAAGTAAGGTCTTACGACAATATCCCAATTTCAGAAATCCACATGGTGGGCGGGGTCAATCCCAAGCTGCCGTTCAGTTACTACCTCGACGTGGTCCGGGCGATCAAAGAGGTGCGTCCGGATGTTTCGCTCAAAGCGTTCACCATGATAGAGTTGGAGCAGATCCGCAGGGTCGCGAAAAAACCGCTCGATGAAACGCTTGTGGATCTCAAGGAGGCCGGCATAGATGCCATCCCCGGCGGGGGCGCCGAGGTGTTCAGCGAACGGGTGCACGAAGAGCTGTTCCAGGCAAAATCGGATTCGGACAAGTGGCTCGACGCTGCCCGCACGGCCCATCGGGCGGGATTGCCGTCCAACGCCACCATGCTTTACGGACATGTAGAACAGACGGAAGAAAAGGTGTACCACCTGGTAAAGCTTCGTGAGTTACAGGATGAGACCGATGGGTTCCTGGCGTTTATACCGCTTTCCTGGCATCCGGAGCGGACCGCCATAGCCGACCTGCCCGGCCCTACAGGACAGGCAGATCTCCGGGAAGTTGCCGTGGCAAGGCTGATGCTTGATAACGTTCCCCACATCAAATCATTCTGGATTATGAATTCACCCGCGGTCACCCAGGTGGCTTTGTGGTACGGAGCGGATGATATTGACGGGAGTGTGCTCGAATACGAAATCACACGCGACGCGGACACGGACCGGATGCAGGCCTTGACCCACACCCAGATGCTCGACATGATCGCAGAAGCCGGCCGCACGGCTGTAGAACGGGATGCCCTGTACAACATTATCGACAAGCCCAAGCCGATGACACCGGTGTATCTGGACATAGAGCCGGAAGCCGCATCCCAGGCCCTTGCATAACGGAGACCCTATGATCACGGATATCGCAGAAAAAATCAGTCTCTGCGAGCGGCTGACCTACGAAGACGGTTTGCGGCTGTTCCGGCATCCCAACGCGAGTGAACTGGGCATGCTGGCTGACCAGGTCCGGTGGGAGAAGCATCCCGATCCCGTGGTTACGTACAATATCGGCAGGAACATCAACTATACCAACGTATGCTGGGTACGGTGCAAATTCTGTTCCTTTTACCGTCCCCCGGGGCACCGGGAAGGATACACGCTGCCCGATGAAGAAGTGTTCCGTAAAATCGAGGACATGATTTCTGTCGGGGGGAGCGTACCGGATTCTTGTGAAATACTGATGCAGGGAGGCTTGAATCCCGGTTTGAAGCTGGATTATTACGAAAATCTTTTTTCCGAAATTAGGAGGCGGTATCCCGCCGTCTATATCCATTCGCTTTCCGTAGCTGAAATCGTGTATATCGCTCGTATTTCAAAGGTGTCCGTCGAAGAAGCACTGATAAGACTCCGGGATGCAGGGCTGCAGTCACTGCCCGGCGCCGGCGCCGAAATTCTGGATGATGAAGTGCGGGAAGAGATCGCCTATCGCAAGGAATCCACTGAAGAGTGGCTCGACGCGCACCGTACGGCGCATCGGATCGGAATGAATTCCACGGCGACCATGATGTTCGGCTCCACGGAAACGGTTGAACATCGGATGAAGCATCTCCTGCGCGTAAGGGATGTCCAGGACAAGGCCCACGAGGGTGACGGCGGGCACTTTACGGCGTTCATCGCCTGGAGTTTCCAGCCTGAGGGAACGGAGCTGGAAGGAGTGCGTAAAGCGACCGGCTACGATTACCTGAGAACCGTTGCGGTGGCGCGCCTTTTTCTGGATAACATCGAAAATGTGCAGGCTTCCTACGTCACCCAGGGCCCCAAAATAGCCCAGATCGCACTGCGATACGGGATCAATGATTTCGGAAGCACGATGATGGAAGAGAACGTCATCAGCGCCGGGGGCGTGAGTTTTGTAATGCCTACCGACGAGATTGAAAGATTGATAGAAGACGCGGGATTTGAGGCACGCCGCCGAAACACCCGGTATGAGTTTGTAACCGGCTGACTGCGCGTTTCATGGCCGGAGGGACTGTCACGGGTACTCCATAGTGGTGGTCGATAACCAGGGCCTGGAGATAGAAGGAAAAAGGTCGTATGATCCGATTGAGTGTGGTCCGTTACCTTAACACCACGCCTCTCGTGTATGCTTTTCAGAAAGACCGCATCGCCCATGATTTCGATCTGAAATACGATATCCCTTCAGAATGCGCCAGGAAATTAAAAGCCTCCGAAGCGGACGTGGGAATCATCCCGTCTATAGAATATGCCCGCAGTGATGTACCCTATCGTATCGTCCCGGACGTATCCATATCGTCCAAAGGCCCGGTCGGAAGCATTTTCCTCTTTTTTAGGAATCCGATCAGTGAGATAAGAACCGTGGCCGTGGACACCAGTTCCCGCACGTCCGTGGCGCTGACGCACGTAATCCTAAAAGACCGATACAACCTGGATATTCACCCCATACCGCATGCGCCGGTACTCGATACAATGCTCGAGGTGGCGGACGCAGCACTGGTCATCGGTGACCCCGCGCTCGAGTACACCGATCGCCCGGAAGAACGGCTGGATATGGGAAGGGAGTGGACGGCGATGACGGGATTGCCGTTCGTCTATGCCTTCTGGGCCGGACACACCGGCGCCTTGCCGCCGGAAGCGGTGGCCAAGCTGATCGAAGCCAAAGAGGCCGGTTTGGCTTCACTCGGTGAGATCGCAACGGAATATGCGGCCGACCATATACATGGGCCTGCTTTCTACAAATCATACCTGGGGGATCATCTTCAGTTTCCTTTTGGCCCGGAAGAACAGGCTGGAGTACTGGAATTCTATCACCGCGCCCACCTTATCGGATTGATTGAAAAAAAACCTGAATTACGTTTTTACGACACTTAAATCAGGAGGATGTTATGTCCCAGGCGAAAGCAGCCGTAGGACTTGCAGCAGGTACCGGAAGGCGCGAAAACGTGCGTGCCGCCGTCGAACATGTACGCGATCAACTGATCGGCCGCATGGCTGACGAAGTCATCCTCAAACCCAACTTTCTCTCAGGCAATAACCCGCTCGTCAGTACCCACGTAGACGCCGTCAGGGGTATCCTGGATGTGATCATGACGCTTCCGAAGAAGCCAAAGCGCATTATGGTGGCCGAGGGAGGCAACGAATCTTATCCGGGCGAGGCATTCCGCCATTTCGGGTACGAGGATCTGGATGCTGAGTACGGCATACCCATCGAGCTTGTCGACCTCAACGAGGAATCGCGGTGGCGGGCTACCCGGGTGTACATGGCAGACGGCTCCTGGCAGATGGTCAGGATGCCCCGCACTATTCTGGAGTGCCCGTGTGTGATCTCCGTGGCGGTTGCCAAAACCCATGACGGGGCGATGGTAACGCTGGCCCTCAAGAACCTGATCATGGGCACGATAAAGATGAAAGATCGAATCAAAGTCCACGGCTATGAGAAACACCTGGACCGGGAGCATCCGTATGAAGCCCGGGCGCTCAACCGCAACCTGATCAGGCTGGCCCAGTACATACTCCCCGATTTCAGTGTGATAGACGGGACAGTCGGTATCCAGGGCAACGGGCCGGGCGGCACCGACACCATTCCGTTGGGTCTGGTTGCCGCAAGCGCGGATACCATCGCTGCCGATGCGGTGATGTCGAAAGCCATGGGGTTCGAACCGCTCGAGGTAGGTACGGTGTTTTACGGAGACGCACTTAACCTGGGCGTCGGAGACCTGGGCAACATAGAGATAATCGGTGATATCCTGTCTGACCATGTACGTTCATTCAAACCCCATGAGACGATCGATCTTCAAAGAAAATGGGCCATAAAAGGGGATTGGGCCACGGCTAACGTAACATCGTAGGCAATACCGCTGTGCAGCTCAGCTCTGGTATCCAGGACGTTACACATAGTGTCACCACCATCCTTTTGGGCCACGGCTGTTATTCTGCTGCCCCGCTGCCTCCTCGGTCCCCCCCTGGCCGGAAAAACACACCGCTTGATTCTGGCGCACATGGCCCGATCTCCGGCCCCGTAAGTACAACCCGCTTCCTTTCGATTTTCGATTGCCAACGCCCGTGAGAAGCTGTCGGTCTGCCATCTTAGATCAAGCGGCGTCAAGGGCCCTATCAGCCATCCGGTCCGACCCCAAAAAACGGTTGACATTACAGGGTCCATATGGTAGCGTAATATCGTATCCGTTATTCCTGAAATTTTGATCCGGAGAGCAGACCCCGTGGAGAGAGATTCTTCTTATTACGATGTGTATCAGAGCCCGCTCGTGGAACGGTATGCGACGCGGGAGATGAGCGAAGTTTTTTCAGCCAACACCAAGTTTCGAACGTGGCGTAAATTGTGGATCGCCCTGGCCGAATCGGAGCAGGAGCTGGGAGTACCGATCACGGATGACCAGATCGCCTCCCTGCGCAGGTTCCAGGATACGGTGAACCATCAACGCGCCCAGGAGATCGAACGGGAAACGCGGCATGATGTCATGGCTCATATCCGCGCATACGGTGAACAGTGTCCGGATGCCCGCGCGATTATACACCTGGGAGCGACCAGTGCGTTCGTCGGGGACAATGCCGATCTCATCATCCTGCGGGATGCCATGCGAATCATTCTTCGAAAACTGGTCAATCTTATCAGCGCGCTCGGAACGTTCGCCGAGACCCATCGCGACCTGGTGACCCTCAGCTTCACACACTATCAGGCGGCACAGCTTTCTACCGTTGGAAAAAGGGCCTGCCTCTGGGCGTATGATCTGGTACTCGATCTGGAGGACCTCGAATTCCGTCTGGACACCCTTCGTTTCCGAGGTGCAAAAGGCACCACCGGGACGCAGGAAAGCTACATGAAACTGTTTAACGGAGATGAGGAAAAAGTCAGGAAACTGGATACCCTGATTTCTGAAAAACTGGGATTCGGGTCTTCCTTTGCGGTTACGGGCCAGACCTATCCGCGTAAAGTGGACAGCCAGGTGCTCGACGTGATGTCCGGTATCGCACAGTCTGCCTACAAATTCTCGAACGACCTGAGGCTGCTGCACAATCTCAAAGAGATGGAGGAACCCTTCGGTTCGAAGCAGGTGGGCTCTTCCGCCATGGCATACAAGCGTAATCCCCGTCGGTGCGAGTTGATTGCGGCCCTGTCCAGGCACGTGATCGTCAATGGCCTCAATCCTGCCCTGACCGTGACGGGACAGTGGTTCGAGCGGACGCTGGACGATTCCGCAAATCGCCGGTTGTCACTGCCGGAGAGCTTCCTGGCAGTGGACGGATTGCTGAATGTCTATCTAAATGTTGCGTCGGGTATGGAAGTGTACCCCACGGTTATCCGGCGTCACGTGATGGACGAACTGCCGTTTATGGTTACGGAGGAATTACTCATAGAAGGGGTCAAGGCCGGAGGGGACCGCCAGGAGCTGCATGAACTCATCCGACATCATTCCGTGGAAGCCTCCCGGGCGGTAAAAGAGGAAGGCCGTGCCAATGATTTGCTGACGCGTTTAGCAGTCGAGCCAGGTTTCGCAGTCATAAAAGAACGTCTCGATCAGTTCACTGACCCGGCCCGTTTCTGCGGCCGTGCACCCCACCAGGTTGATGATTTCCTCTCAGGTGTGGTCGGTCCCATCCGAAAAAAATATGCGGGCCAGCTGGGCATGGACGCCGCCGTCAACGTGTAAAATATGCCGAATCGAATCACCGTACTTTCGGAAGACATAGCCAACAAGATTGCGGCCGGCGAGGTGGTGGAGCGGCCTGCGGCCGTGGTGAAAGAGCTGATCGAGAATGCGCTCGATGCGGAATGTACCCGTATAACGGTGGATGCAAAATCAGGCGGCAAGCAACTGATCCGAATCACCGACAACGGGTACGGTATGGAGCGCGAGGATGCGGTGCTCGCGTTCAATCGTCATGCAACCAGCAAGATACATGGCATCGATGATTTGTCCCATATCGATACGTTCGGATTTCGCGGCGAGGCTTTACCCAGTATTGCGTCTGTGGCTAAAGTAGAACTGACCACCAACACGCCGGATGGGTTGGCCGGGACAAAAATCCGAATAGAGGGCGGTAAAGTTAACGGTGTGGAGGACACGGGACGTGGTCCTGGCACCACCATCTCGGTATCGCACCTGTTTTTCAACGTCCCCGCCCGCCGGAAATTCCTCAGAGGCGCCGATACCGAGCAGCGGCATATCGCCAACGCCATTACGACCGCTGCCCTTGCATACCCGGAGGTCTCGTTCACTTTCAACTCGGATGGACGGGAAGTACTGTCCCTGCCGGCGGTGACCAACACACACGCCCGTGCCCGGGCAGTGATCGGGGACACCCTGATGAATCAGATGGTGCCCGTGACCTTTGAAGACAACTTCATACAGGTCAACGGGTTCATCAGCCGTCCGGACGGCGCCCGGATTGCACGGACCAATCAAAACCTTTTTATCAACCTCCGCCCCATCAACAGTCGTATGCTGAATCACGCCGTTTACGAAGGCTATGGCTCTATTCTGCCTAAAGACCGATATCCGTTCACCATTTTGTACATGACGATCAACCTCGATCAGGTGGATGTGAACGTTCACCCGACAAAACGGGAAGTCAGGTTCTCGAACGATTCCTTCGTATATGAGCGGATGATGCGCGCTGTACGGCTGGCCCTGCAGTCGTCAGATGTGGTTCCGGAATTCTCCGTGGACACGGCTACGATGGCAGCCATGTCACCGGCCGGGGCGCCAGGTGCGGCAGGCGTGTCGAGTATCAGTTCGACCTCCGACGACGGTTCTGACAAACCTCGTTCTCAGATCGATCTGTTCAATGCATTGAAACGCGCGCCGGAAGCAACGGAACCCTGGGAATATCGACCGGGAACAAAGCAGGCCGGGACGAATTCCGATGGTGAGGGTGAGCGCGCCCAGGGAGCACAAGATGAAGCTTCGGATGGCGGGGAGCACGCCGGAGGCCTTATCTCCCTCTGGCAGTTACACAATACCTATATCTTCGCCCAGATCAAAGGTGGACTGGTCATCATCGATCAGCATGCTGCCCACGAGCGGGTTCTGTATGACCGGGCGCTGGACACCATGAAGAATTCCACCGGTGCTTCACAGCAGTTGCTCTTTCCCATCACACTGGATCTGGCCTTGTCACAGTTTAATCTGGTCAGGGAACAAACGGAATTATTCAATCGTCTCGGATTCAATCTGAAGCTGTTCGGCGGACAGACCGTCGTCATCGATGCGGTACCGAGTCTGGCGCGCCAGGACTGCGGTGATACGCTGTTTCAGCAGGTCCTGGACGAACTGTCGAACCTGCAGGCGTCAAATTTCAAACCGGAAGAACGTATCGCGGCCGCCTTCTCCAGCCGGGCGGGGATTACAAGCGGCGTCTCACTCTCCCAGCAGGAAATGAATGCGCTCATCAACGATCTTTTTGCTACGGAGATGCCTTATTCCAGTCCCAGCGGCCGCCCAGTAATCGTGCGGATGCCTATGCAGGATCTGGATCGCAAGTTCAAACGATAGTCCCAACCCATGGCCCTTGACGGGAATCCTTCACAAGGATCGACAAAAATGAAACCTGTGGTGACCCCAGGGTAAATGCAGAAGGAAACCGGATACATTAACCGAACGGGCACCTCGGCAGGGGTTTCATCAAGCCTTAATCGGAGGTTGATATGGCGGAAGCGATAATATATCTCAACGGTGATAGAGTCCCTGAATCGAAGGCAGGCCTCAAGGTTTTTGATGCCGGCATCGTGTTGGGCGCCACCACAACGGAGATGACACGAACCTTCGGGCACAAGCTGTTCAGAATCGAAGACCATGTGGATCGGTTGTTTCGATCCCTGAACTACATGGGACTTGATATTGGCATGGCGCGTGGAGAGATGATCGCTCTTTCGGAAGAAATAACCGCGCACAATGCTGCATTGCTCGATCCCCATGTGGAACTGGGCTTAATCCATTTCGTGACACCCGGTGAATTTACGGCCTATGCGGGTGCGGCCGCCGGGCAGCAGCAGATGAAGCCTACAGTCTGCCTCCATACGTTTCCGATGCCCTTTCATTTATGGGCCGATTTCTTCCGTACGGGTATCCATGTAGTCACACCTTCTATCCGCCATGTTCCGCCGCAGTGTGTGGATCCTAAAATGAAGAACCGCAGTCGAATGCACTGGTACCTGGCAGACCGGGAAGCGCACCTGGTCGACCCCAAAGCCATCACGCTGCTGCTGGATCTGGACGGTAACATCACAGAAACAGGCGGTGCTAACTTTCTAATCGTAAGGGATGGTGCGGTACTGTCACCCACGCTGCGCAACATCCTCCCCGGTGTCAGCCGTCAGGTGGTTATCGAAATCTGCGGGGATCTCGGTATCCCATTTGTCGAACAGGACCTTCAGGTCCACGATGTGGTCAACGCCGACGAAGCCTTCCTGACTACCACCCCTTACTGTATGGCGCCCTGTACGAAGATCAACGGACTGACCATCGGAGATGGAAAACCGGGGCCGATGTTTGAACGCTTAATTGCCGCCTGGAGCGATCGGGAAGGGGTGGACGTGGTGGAGCAGGTGGCCGGTTCCATGATTCAATAAAAAAAGCATCTGACGAAAGACTCAGCCCATGCCCGGTGGATGCAATCAGATTTTCCATTGAATCAATGCGGTGATCGTCAACACTCCTACCAGTCGTCCACCAGGTGACCGTTCCCCGGGAACCATATCTCATCTACCAGCCACGATATGAACACCATGATGGCATAGGCGGAAAGCATGCCGATTACGGACGGTTGAATCTTTTTGTAAAGCTGGACACCGCCCAGGCGCAGGAGGAGAGATTTGACGATCCAGACGAGGAAGATGGAGAATACACCCATGTTTGCACTGTGTGTGAAAACGATGCCGAATCCTACGGGATGGAGCGGCCACCAGGGGAAGCGGTAGTGTCCGAAGATGAGCAACCCTGAGACGGCGGCGCCGACGCCGTAGAACAGCACTTCTCCTCCCGTCATCGTTTTGGGGTTCTGCATCAGTCCGGCCAGGCTGTTCCAGTATCCTTCAGCGCCTGATGTCCAGGCCGGTTCCGTGAACTGTGAAGCGCCGCCGTCGTATCCCAGATACATCGTGTAAACTACAGAAGTGAGAAAGCTGAGTCCGAGTGCCAGGGTAATGGCGCCGAAGACCCCTCTTCCCACACCGCCAGTCTGATCACCCACTTTGGCGCAGTGGGCGATGGATACCATTCCCAACGTACGCCAGTTGCGGGAGTACGTCTGACTCAGCCACATGGTGGTCAGCGTCTCCGGAGAGATGTTCGCGGAACCGACAAATTGTACGGTGACCTCGTTGGCGCTGCTCGCAGGCAGATCGAGGGACACCAGGCCCGTTTCGGCTACGACGCGGGTGACGCCCAGGTACAGGAGCATGAGCACAGAAAGCATCAGCACCCCCACCATCAGGGACATACCTGCGGTTAGCAGCCAGAAAAGCATGTACAACAAGCCGAGGATTGCCCCGAAAACTGCCGTCCGGTAGGAGAAAAATTCTCTGGAGTCATCGAGATTCGATTCTTTACCGATTGCCTTCCGCCAGACCTCCGCCAGGTGTTTGCGGGCAAGCCAGATTCCGAACAACACGTACACCGCAAAGCCGGCGAAATGCTGGGCCTGAATCAGAGGGCGCACGGCCGGTACACCGACGCGCGCCATTACGCCTTCCTCGATAATACGCAGCAGAAAAAACAGCCAGATGCTCAGCAGGACCTCCACCCGCGTGAAGTACGCCACCCCCAAAAGCAGGAAATTGAGCTTGAGCGTTATAGCAGGAAACGAATTGGCGATTGTGAATGGCAGGGAGTAACCGGGGCCCACGGGCACCGGTGGGACATCACCGAAGAAGCTGATGATATTCCAGCCCAGGACTGATGCCGTGATCGTGAAACCGAACCAGAACAGCCTGTTCTGCGCCACGCCCGGGAGCCAGTGTTGATCGGTTGTGCCTTCCACTAACATCAGGGGAACCCGGGCCAGCGGAAACGTAAGGCGCTCGTGTTCGACCCACTGCTTTCTCAGTATCACCATCACCGAGGCGCTTACGATAAATATGGCCAGGTAAAACGTGCTCCACCAGAACAGGGGTATTACCCACACCTGCCACGGCATCGGCTGGCCAGGGGGCGATCCTTCGAAAAACCATTGCGTGGCGCCGCCAGCGTTGGGCAAGACAAGCCAGGGAGCCAGGTAATCTAGGAACAGCTCCGCCCATCTGTTTTCCGTGGAGGCGAAATAATGCGGTCCACTGATGATCGACAACGCATACGTACTGAACGCCCAGCCAGGAATGGCTGAGGCGGTGAATATCAGGAAAAAGACAACGATTAATTCCTGTCGTTTTAAACCGCTGCCCGGTCGCGCCAGTTTCATCAGCGGGTTCAGAATAAGGACGATAAACACGAATGGAAACATAGCCGCAACCGGCAGGTGCGTAACACTGATATTAGAGGCGTGTGTCACATAACCGGAGTGGATGGTCCACATGGTGAGCAGGATCGACAAGAGGATTCCCAGCAGGACCGCGCGGATCGTTAAACCTGAGGAAACAGTCAGGCGGGGATCAGTCGGAGAGAGACCGTCAGGTGGCGCAGAAGGACTCGCGGAGGAAGACATCTAAATGATTCTGTCCATTATGGTGTGTATCCCATCCAAACTGCGAGTTGGTGCTCGCCGGACGTTTCTTCCAAAGGTTCGTACAGGCCGGAGATAGACAGGCGACTGCCCCGGGAGAGGACCAATGGTTCGGCGAATTCGTAGCGGATAGGCCAGGCATCATCGAATCGCCCTACAAGAAGCAGGTCGGTCCGAAGTCCCTGTGCATCTTCAACATAAATTCTTAATGACCGGCCCATTCTGCTCATCTGGGGAAGAACGGAGCGCAGTGTGATCTCGCGTGCCAGGGGCTGTGAAACCAATAGGGTATCCTGCCGCACGTGCGCAGAAACTTCACGCTTGCGAAAAACCAGGGACCGCACCGTTTGCTCAACCTTCCGCTTCATGAAATACAGACCCAATTCACTCTGGTCAGTAGTCTCGACCCCCTCGTCCCGCCAGGTTTTCCTGTAATGAAGCCGCGCACCGAGCCGGGCACCGGCAGGGATTTCATAGGCGGCATCGGGACCTGCTAAGGATCTTACCTGTCCCGGAATCCACGTACCAAGAATCTGATCTGCGGGCAGATCGACTACAGAAGAGGGCGTGGAGGATATTTCGTATCCGTCCGGAATGACATACAACACCACATCATGGAGGATACCCGGGTTGCCGGGGCGTATATCAAAGCCAGCCAGCCATTGTGTTCTCCCCGAGCCAGTCGTCAGGGACAGGTTGACGGTTCTTTCTGTTTCGTAGGCGCCGATAGATTCACCGTGATCCATATTCAGAACCTGATCGGGTTCACCAAGCTGCCAGCGCTGGTCGTCTTCCGTTTTCGAGGTGAACAGCGCGCCTTTGCCTTCCGGAGTGCCCCCGCCGGCCCAATCTACGATCATATCCAGTTCTCGGGGACTCATCCGCTGTCTGTGGCGGAATGTGGCGTAGCGCTCGTCGTCATGCCATGGGTGCATGGTGTCCGCCAGAAGATGCTCTTTAATGGACTCGGCCCAGGGGTAAGCCTCTTCGTACGTAAGGAGTGACATGGGGGCGATGCGGCCTGGAGCGTGACAGCCGCCACAGTAAAATTGAAACAATGGCAGGATATTCTGGTGGAACGTATATTTCGACGTCACCGGTCGGTGCGCCAACGTCGTGCCCGTACCGATTGCCAGTGCGAAAAGTAGAACAGGTGCACAGATAGCTGCGAGTCGTTTTGAAGTCATGGTTATTTCCCTGAAGGGCGCTATCTCACCAACAACATTTTCTTGCCTTCACGGCCCCGATCCGTAACCAGCTGGTAGAAATACACCCCCGAGGGCGCCTGTCGGCCTGTGCTGGTCAGGCCGTTCCACAAGCCGGAATACGTACCGGGCAACTGGATGTCGTTTACCAGTAACCGAACGAGCTCACCTGAAGTGTTGTAAATGGTAAGCCTGACTCGGGATAACGCCCTAAGGTGATACCGGATTCTGGTAGAGGGATTGAACGGATTCGGTACATTCTGATCCAGCGATACCTGTTTTGGCATCGTGCTGGTGCTTCGAAAAAAATCCGTTTCTGCCCGCGCCAACACCAGCACCCAGTCATCTGAATCCGGCGGGTTCAGAACCAGCGGGCCTCTTCCATATGGCGGTTCCGATATTCGAGTTTCCTCACCGGTCGCCGGATTGATCCAGGTGTAGGTACCATCAATGACGAAATCACCGGCATTGAGAACGACAGACGATGTCCCTTTCGGGAAAAATACAATCAGGTGTTTTCTGTTATGCGCAACAGGAATGTATCTGTTTTTCGGCGTTTTAGCAACCACATAATGGGGTTGGGGTGTCATGCTGTGCCAGTCGTATGTGGTCATGATACTCTTCAGAATGGCTAACTGTGACGAACCCGGGAATGATATGGCTTGACCGACTGAAACGCGAGGAGAGTGGGTCCCGGTGTGTTCTTGCGTGGACCACTGCCACACTCCGTTAGCGCCGTAGGTCATGCCGACAAGGGCGCCCGAGAGGATGCTTTCATAGTTCGCCTGGCGTATGTGCTCCGGCCGGATACGAAAGGAGGCCACCTCCCGGGAATCGCCCGGTTCCCATAGGTTGTGATATATATCCTCATAAGCAGCCTCGCCATTCAAGACAGGTTTTGCGGGCTTCTGCCTGTAACCGGCTCGGGCCGCAATGAACGTGTAATCCCCATCAGCAAGGTGGGACGACTGGTACATGTGGAAATCTATCCAGTCTGTATGGTTGTCGAAGTAATCGAACGACGCGGACCAGCCCTTGGGGTGTACCGTCATCAAATGCACATCGCCGCTGGCTTCACGGAGTGAACCGGCAAACCGGTCCCAGAACACCTGTTGACCGTGGGTATGGTATGAGTTGTCGCCACCTACGATCCATATCACATTGTAGCCGGCATACCGGGATCCAATGTACTCCGCCAGATGTAAGGACTGATCTGCTGTCAGGGCATCGTCCAGGTAACTGTTCTTGTGAACTTCACTCATCGCTGCCCAGAGCGGAACCAAAGCGACCGCCATTCCCCTTGCATTGGCTGCGGTGACTATCGTATCGAGATAATCAAAATACCTGGGATTTATCCGGTAGAAATCCTCATTATTGAATGACCATTCACCCATCCGGTTTTCGACTCCGTTGGATGTCAGGATCTGATGGGACAGGGCCACCACCTGGATCACATTGAATCCTTTGCCCTGCCGATCGTCCATGTAGGTTAACATGTCAGCGGGTTCAGATTTCCAGGTCATTTCCCAGGCCGTATCACCCAGCCAGAAAAATGGTGATCCGTCCTCATAGGTAAGAAATCGTCCGGAGGACGACGCCTTCAGCCAGCCTTGATTAGAAAATGGATCATCACCGCTATACGGAAGCACCGTGATTTCACCTTTTGTTCCGTGTAATCCGGGGTTCAATCTGTCCGTAGATTCGGTTCGGTAACTCCAGATCCCCTCGGCCGGCGGCGCGAACCGGATCCGCCAGGTATTATCGCCGTCCCAGAATCCTTTAATCGTGATAATGCGGCCCCCTGGTTCTGTAAATACGCCCTGGACAGAGACATCCAGCAGGGGATGGGAGTAGCCCCGGGAAGAAGTGAGCGTGATTTCGATGGGTTGAAGACGCTGGACCTGGAACGTGGTGCTTTCCGTCAGGGCCATCAGTGATGCAAAAAATAAACTGAAGCAGCTTTGAAGGGCGGGCATAGGTACCTTAATACCATATGTTTCTGTCACCGGGCGATGGCGGTATTCTTCCCCGGACTTACAGATGTTACGACACTTGGAAAATACCCAGTTTGACATGGCACCCGGTGAGCGTCTGATTGTCGCTGGTACGCGGAGATCACTCTCGGGATCACATTAAGATATCACACATAGGCCGATCTATCTACTAACAAAATACTTCACGGACAAGAAGAATATCGTCAGGTTATGTTCTGGTGGATACTGGAAAATGCCCGTGTTGATCGGGATATCATTATCTGAGATGCGAAGGACGGCTTAGGACCTCCCCTTTTTGAGAGAGGATTCAAATACACTGTCTATAAATTATCAAACGGAAGATTTTTCTTTACAGTACGAGGCCACAGTCAATACTATCATTTGAGACGCCAACACGATCAACAGGAAAACATCATGATACTGGATTCCCTATTCTCAGGCACGGTCAAACGTCTGTACATTCTCGATTACGGATTGTTTCAGGTTGCGGAAAACGGCCGGATAATCGGGATCCCGGGTTATCTGATTCAGACCGATGATCGGAATATCCTCGTAGACACCGGCTTTCCGGCCTGGTATGCGGAGAATCCGGAGAGAGCTTCGCTTGAAGATGACCTGGAGCGCTTCGGACGAATACTCCAGCTCACCGGTGAAAACCTGCCGGAATCTCAACTGGCGCTGATCGGTTTAACATCCGACGATGTCGATCTGCTTGTGATGACCCATACGGATATCGATCATGTGGGAGGAATAGGGCGTTTCCCGGAGGCAAAGCTTATTCTAGGGCGGGAGGAACGGGCATTGGAAAGACCGCGCTATTTTGAAGATCGGTCACCAATACCCTGGCCCGAGGGAGTGGGCTGTCAGCTGGTGGAACAGGATATGGAACTGGTCCCCGGAATGAGGCTCATTACGACGCCCGGCCACTCACCGGGACATCTGTCAATCCTTCTGTCTCTTGAACAGGAAGGCAAGATCCTTCTCACATGCGATGCCGTTTCTAGACCCGCAGAGATGGAAGAAGGGTTTCGCAGCGCCTGGGATCCTATCCAGGCGGAAGTCAGCGCAAAACGCCTGATGAAGATGGCGGCGGCGGCAGGGGCTATGATTATTTATGGACACGACCCGTCACAGTGGCCGTCCCTGCGGAAGGCCCCGGAGTATTATTGTTAACGGACATCCCGTCCCTGATTCAGGATTATCACGTTGCCACTGGCGCAATCGCCTGCCGGGGAGGCAAGGAAGGCTACCCAGGCCGCAATTTCTTCCGGTTCCATCGGTTTACCCTGGGCATCTCGGCTATGGCTTTCTCGAGCATTTCCGGTTCTACGATATCAAATAGGTCCGTCCGTGTCATCGCCGGAGCGATGGAGTTTATGACGACGCCCTCTTTAGCGTAACGGCGGGCAATATGTTTGGTCAGGTTATCCATGGCCGCTTTGCTGGCGCGATAATGGGCGGGATCAAAAACTTCGAAGTTGTAGGCCCCGTTCGAGGAGATGTTGATGATCTTCTTGATGCCCGGACGGGAAAGCATCAGCGGGATCGCCTGCTGACAACAGTAGAATGCACTGTCGAAATTGACAGCCATCTGACGACGGAATTCATCCGGTGTTATATGGATAAAATCGGTCACGAAACATGTGCCGGCATTGTTGACCAGTACATCTATACCGCCCTGATTTTGACGGATTTCGTCAAAAGCGCGGGCTACGTGTTCCGAATCCGAAACATCCGCTGTGATAGAGGCAAAGGACAGACCGTCCCCGGTCAGTAATGATTCGGCGACGGCAAGTTTCTCACCGTTAAAATCAATCCCGGTAACTGTAAATCCGGATTGAAGCAGCGCTCTGCTTATCGCAAAGCCGATTCCCTGCGCTGCGCCTGTTACGACTGCGACCCGGTCCATTATGTAAGGACTCCTTTTCCTATCCGCCATTTACCCTTGCCACCGCGGATTTTACCCACCGCAGGTTTTTTGCAGGCATGATGCCATAGTTATAGTAGGAATACCCACTGACGCCTTCTTCCATGGCTGCTTCAGTCGTGGCGATCAGTGTCGCTTCGTCCGGGGATGCCGGGTGGTAGGCACCGAAACCGGCATGGATCTGCTCCGGCGCTATTCCATGATCGCAGGTATTCCGTATGCTGTCACGCACCTGCTCCGTGTCGTGGCTGTAGGCCAGGATTTCAACCCGGTTGACGATTTTTGATATCTCACGGTAATCCATGCCGCTACCGTAGTAGTTACCCATCAACAGGTAATACACCGGGACATCCACCGCACCTTTGACCATTCGCGTCAGAGATTCCACCGTTTCCGCCCGCATTTTTACGAATGCGGTCATCCCTTCGCTTGCTTTCACGTGATCCTCAATGGATTGCCCGGACGCCTCACCACATTCACAAAACCTGTTGAGTGTATCACAGACTGAAGCCCTGAGTTCCACCGCGTCGATGTCTTCGGCCTCGGCTCTTGCCTGACAGTGTTCACAGAAACACAGTGAGAAAAGGAAGGACTCGAGAGGGCCGATGGGCAGACCTGTTTTATCATGGTAATGTCCCTGGCTGTAGCCGTTGTAATTAAGCGTCTCCAGTTCCAGCGCGGTAATCGGATAATTGGAGGTCAGATCACGCACAAGGGCGGTCATATATCTCCGAACAGCCGGGCTGGCCGGACACGGCGCATGGGGTAGAACATCACCGAAGGCTGTCACCTGCGCATGCTCAGGATATTTCTCGGCCAGAAAAGAATTGTGCAGACACACGGTCCAGGACGTCAGCCCGAGTCCCTGCCCGACACAGGCGTCCCCGATCTCCCTGAGGGGGTCGTGGTCGACCGCGGTGGGACTCACATGGGGTTTGATGGGCGTGTCTTCATAGAGCGCCATTTCAGGTTGAAAATACACGGCCGCTTCATTGGCCCGAACGAACTTGCGCGCTTTCCTGTGGGCGCACAACATTTCATAAGTGTGATAGGCGGTGGCCACGCTTATGGCATCCAGCCCGATGTCCTGTTTGAGCATGGCGATGGTGTCCGCAGCAGAATCGTAGGTAAGGTCCCATGTATAGGACCACAGGGTCGTGTAGGGCATGACTTACTCCGGGTTCGAGGGTTTGAAGATCAAGGATTCGAGGGAAGTATGCACCGGAGGTTGCCCCTTGTCAAGATCTTCGAAATTATGACCTGAACAATACCCGATATGTCTCTCGGATGGTGCTGTACATTCCATGCGCCCCGCTCGCAAAATCTGTTCCTTGACAATCGTGAAATCATCACTTATTATGGTGTCTGATCATTCTGGAAGAGGCCGAGCAGCGGCGGCCAGATCGAAGAGCCCGGATATTTGGAGCACACAATATGGGTGGTCAGAAGTCACTTACGTCTTCAAACGGAATGATCATTGAGCTTGAGATTCCCAGCTTGCCGGAAAAATCAGCGCACGTTGACAGAATCATTGATGAGTTAACCGCTAAAGCCGGGTACGATGAGACCATGCGGGGCGATATCGCGGTCGCCGTCAACGAAGTCGTGAAAAACGCCATTTTCCACGGCAATAAGTGCGACGGGGGCAAGCTGGTAGGCATCATATGCACCTGCGAGCCCTCTGAATTCCGCATACGTGTCACGGATTGTGGCGAGGGTTTCAGTCCTGGTGATGTGCCGGATCCGCTTGAACCGGATAACCTTCTGAAAGAAAGCGGTCGAGGCTTACTGATCTCACGGACGCTTATGGACGAAGTCAGTGTTGAAATCAGCGGTGAGGGGACAAAAGTAACGCTGGTAAAAAAATACCAGGCGGAATGAATTCAGCAGGCTGACCATGAAAGATCGATACAGCGAAGAGGCATAATCCTTTTCGCTTTTTTTTTACCGCCTGTGAATGTGAGGTAATAATGGATATTGTCGAATTACGCAGTGACACGATGACAAAGCCTACCCCCGGTATGCGGGAAGCGATGGCCAACGCCGAGGTGGGTGATGATTGTTTCGGTGAGGATCCCACCGTCAACCGTCTGGAGGAGGCCATGGCCAGGGTGATGGGGAAAGAGGCGGCGGTCTATGTTACCAGCGGCACCCAGGGTAACCAAACGGCCGTCCGGGCCCAGTCTCACCACGGCAATGAGATCATAGCGGAACAGTCATCCCATATTTTTATCGCCGAAGCCGGCGCGCTGGGTGCCATTGCCGGGGTTCAGTCCCGGCTGCTAGCCGGTGACCACGGCGTGATTACACCGGAGCAGATCGAGCCGTTGATTCAACCGAAGAATGTACACTACGGCCGGACTGCGCTTATTTCGGTCGAAAATACCCACAATAAATCCGGCGGCACCCCCTGGCCCACCGAAGCGCTTTCTGATGTGTCGAACCTTGCCCGTTCCAACGGGATCAGGACCCATATGGACGGCGCGCGGCTGTTTAACGCGGTTGCTGCTACGGGAATTCCCGCCCATGAGTATGCCAGCCACGTTGATACGGTCACGGTCTGTTTGTCCAAAGGCCTCGGCGCGCCGGTAGGAAGCGTCCTTTCAGGCGATGCCGAAACGATCGACAAAGCGCGTAACTTCCGGAAGATGTTCGGCGGTGGGTTACGCCAGTCCGGTATCCTGGCAGCAGCCGGGCTGTACGCCATGGAACACAACATCAAGCGGTTATCGGAAGACCACGCCAACGCCAGAAAACTGGCGGAAGGGCTTGCAGAAACCGATTCAGTGGAAATCAATCTGGAGGAGGTCCGGACCAACATGGTGTTTTTCAGGTTGAAGAACGGACTGGATCATAACGAAGCCGTAGCACAGTTCGGGGAACATGGTGTCCGCATGCTGGCGCAGGCCGGAGGCGTGATCCGTGCGGTGACCCACCTTGACGTGAACGAAGCGCAGGTCGACCGGGCGCTCGATGTGTGTCGGACCGTGTTACAGAATGCCCGTCTATAAATTCCCGTACAACATATAGAAGGACTACCTATGACCGGAACCATAACGAACTACATGCGTGCCCCATATGCGGTACCCAATGGTATTCAGTCCACCGACGAAGGTCTTTGGATCGTTGACCAGTTGACCGACCGGATGGCCCTGGTCGAAGCCGGTGAACCGCATGAGTATGGTGTGGCAAAAATCCTGCACGAAATACCGACCGAGTCGTCCACAACCAGCGGTGTCAGCTATGGCGACGGCTCACTCTGGCTGGCGGCAAACGGTCCCGGTGAAAGGTGGCGCCCACAAAGGGACACGGATGCGGTGCGCGGTGATATCCTGCGAGTGGATCCCAATACGGGAGCGACGCAAGCCCGATGGCAACTGCCCGGAGGCGGTGGCACACACGGGTTGGACTGTGACTATCTGGAACCGGGCACGATCTGGCTGAGCACGTTGCATGAAAAAACTATTAGTCAGGTGGTGATAGACGATTGGTCGATAAAACATGTCGTCCCCCTGCCCTACGACGGCGGCCATGGCATGGTTCGCGTTGACGACGGGCTCTGGATGGTGTTCAAGCAGGAACGCAAGATCTGTAAGCTGGACCTGTCGGACGGAACGGTTATGGATACGATCGAAATCGGCCCTGAACACCCTGAGCCGCACGGTATGACCCGGCTCGGCAACGACCTTGTATACTGTGACGCCATGTCCGGCTGGGTCGTTAAAATCGAAGATGTACTATAACATACGCTCCCGGAGGAGAATTAATGAGGGACAAGCTCCGTAGCATCGTTAAAGAAGCCATATCTCTCGGGATACTTGCGCTGTTGTTATTCGCAGCAAGATCGTCCTTGGCCGATCACTACGAAGTACCGACCGGCTCCATGGAGTACACCATGGTACCCGGTGACCGTATTATAGTGGATAAGCGGGTTTATGGACTTCGTATTCCATTTACCGATTGGAAGCTGACCGACGCACCCGTCAGGCGCGGTGAAGTAGTAATTTTCGATTCACCTGTGGAGGATGTGCGGCTGGTGAAACGCGTGGTGGCTGTAGCTGGTGATACCGTTGCCTTGCGTGATGGACGCATCAATCTGAACGGGAAATATATCCACGATAAAAAAAAAGCTGACGTAGAAGTGTTCGGTGACCGCCGGATCAAACTGAATCTCAAATTTGGAGGCGGGCCGGATTTGACGCCTATGCACATACCGGAAGGGTTTGTGCTTACGATAGGTGATGCGCGAGGAAACAGCCGTGACGGCCGCGTTTTCGGGATGATCCAGGAGGATCTAATCTACGGCAGGGCGGTGGCCGTGTATTACAGGAGTGAGGACGGCTTCGTCTGGAAGAAGTTGTAGGGTCTTAATTCAGGAAGGGAAGAAATGACTGAGCGCGGAAAGGTACTGGTCACGGGGGCTGCAGGGTTTGTAGGCGGCATCCTCCGGTCCCAGTGGGGTAATCGCTTTGAATTACGTCTGGCAGACCGTAGACCGGTGGATGACCTGGCGGATCATGAGACGTTTATGGAGATCGATATATCGGAATACAGCCAGATGCTTAAGGCTTGTGAGGGGATAGATACGATGGTCCATCTTGCCGCGGATCCCAGCCCGGCGGCGGAGTTTTATGAAACGCTGCTTCCGCTCAACATTATCGGCGGCTACAATGGATTCCAGGCTGCCGCCGAGGCGGGCTGCCGCAGGATCGTGTTCGCGAGCAGCGTAAACGCCGTACTCGGTTATCGAGGCAAAACAGCGACGGACTGGGATGTACCCGTGTTTCCCCAAAATGTGTATGGTGCCACCAAATGTTGGGGGGAGGCCCTTGCCCGCGTGTATTCGGATCAGCACGACCTCTCCTGCATTTGTGTCCGTCTTGGTTCTCCCCGGTTCTGTATGGATACATTGAAGCCGGAAGACCTTGATAAACCAAGTATGGGCATCAGCCGCAGGGACACCGCGCAGCTCTTCGGACGCTGTATCGATGTGGAGGACGTTGACTTTGCCATCGTGCACGGTGTTTCAAGGCATCGCAGATCCTGGATGGATGTAGAGCACAGCTGCCTTGTTCTCGGCTATGAGCCTGAGGACGGCACCGCGATGGTTTAATCACTCAAATTAGACGTCGGGAAACAGTATGAATGGCGACAGAAGAACGATCGTCAGAAATGAAGTCATAAAAAAAGGAGTAAGCCTCGGTACAGCCCTCGCCATCGTAATTTCGTGGTGGCTGAATCAGTCGGTGCCGTGGGCGATCATACACGGCATCTTCTCATGGCTTTATGTGATTTATTATTTGTTATATCTCTGAAAAGAGGAACAGTATGACACAACCACAATTCATTCCCCTTTCATCCTACAGAGAATATTCTGTCGATCAGATGCAGCAGCGGGCCGCGGATTTTTACGGTGATATACGGAGACGACGCACGGTCCGGGAGTTTTCCGACCGGGAGGTGCCGCGCCAGGTGATCGAGAACTGCCTGATGGCGGCAGGCACGGCGCCATCAGGCGCAAACCTGCAACCCTGGCATTTTGTAGTGGTGTCGGATTCTGACGTGAAAAAACAGATACGCGAGGCGGCAGAAGATGAAGAGCGTGAGTTCTACCATCACAAAGCGCCCCAGGAATGGCTCGATGCACTGGCGCCCCTGGGAACTGACGAACACAAACCGTTCCTGGAGACCGCTCCGTATCTTATCGCCATCTTCGCCCAACGGCACGGTGTCCTGCCCGACGGGACCAACGTCAAGCACTATTACGCTTTGGAGTCCGTCGGTATAGCCTCGGGCATCCTCATCACGGCCCTGCATCATTCCGGACTGGCCACCCTGACACATACACCGAGTCCCATGAATTTTTTGAACAAAATACTGGAACGCCCCGGTCATGAACGACCGTTTCTATTGCTGGTAGCGGGATATCCCGCGGACGACGCAAAGGTACCAGTTATTACCAAGAAATCGCTGGACGAGATCGCCTCATTTGTGTAACCGGTGGATGCACGGAATGTGTGTTAAAATCGTCACCTGGCGGTCCAGCCCAAATCCATCGTCCAGGCGGCACCAGTGATGCCCCCGGCGTTTTCTCCGCACAGATAGGCCACCGTCTCCGCTACCTCCTCCGGTTCCATCAGCCGCTTTATGGCGGCTGGTTCCAGCATCACTTCTTCTATCACACGATCCGGTGATATTTTTCTGGATTTGGCCTGGTCATCGATTTGTTGCTCCACCAGAGGGGTCCGTACATATGCCGGGCACAGGGCAT
The DNA here is from genome assembly GCA_964470965.1 of uncultured Gemmatimonadota bacterium. Taxonomy (GTDB): domain Bacteria; phylum JAAXHH01; class JAAXHH01; order JAAXHH01; family JABIQT01; genus CAYYIS01. The sequence continues at coordinate 36,231 of CAYYIS010000044.1, forward strand.
TTACGGTGATTCCGTATTCCGCACCTTCGAGGGCGGATGTTCTGGTAAGGCCGAGCAGTCCGTGTTTGGCGGAAACATAGGCGCTTTTGTACGGTGAAGCCACCAGCGCGTGAATAGAGGCTATATTGACCACCCGCCCCCATTTCTGTTCCTGCATGGGAGGCCAGGCATACCGGGTGAGGAGGAAGGGGGCGGTAAGCATAACCGCCAGCATGTCCTCCCAGGTGTCTTCGGGGAAGGATTCTACCGGCGATACATGCTGGTATCCGGCATTGTTGACCAGGATGTGAAGGGCGCCGAACGTTTGAAATGTAAAATCGATAAGGCGCCGGCAATCCTTCCGAAGACTGAGGTCGGCTTCTAAAAACTCGATGCGCGGGTCGTCGGCTACCGCCCGGCCTGCTTTGTCCTGCCGGTCGGCGATCACGATATTTGCGCCACCTGCGGCCAGGCGAGAAGCCACCGCTTTCCCGATGCCGCTCGCGCCCCCCGTCACGACCGCGATTTTTCCATCAAATTGACCCACGTTATCACCACTTCATTGAAAACAAAACGTCTTTAGCAGCCCTACGAAGCTTCCGTCTTATCTTTTTCTTTTTCCTTGGCGCGTTTGTCCCGCTGCATCGGATTTTCCGGGGTAGGGATACGTTGTTTGAAGAGCTTGAAGCGAGACGGTTTCGCACGGGGCGGCCAGTAATTATTACTCATGTCCACATCCGCGGTCTCCAGGAACGGGTCCAGGGTGATGGTTTTAATTTCTTTTTCCGTGGCAAAGACCTTCGTCACGCTGTCGTCGCGAAGACGCCAGATTTCAGCCGGTATCCTGTGTAGTTCCTTGGTCCCGTCTTCGTATTCGAACTCGAAAATCAAAGGCATGACAAGGCCGCCGACATTGGAAACCGTCAGCTCGTAATAGTTGTACCCCTTCTCCAATAATTCTGTTTCCCCGTCATCGAGTACCGCGATATAGCGTTCGTATTCCTCTTTATCTAAGATCGAGATGTCGAAAGGATCGTATTCGTTGTAGAAATCCTTCATAATCGGATCCCGTTCGACCACAGTCTCCCTGATGTCCTCAGCGTTACGGATGGCGCTTATACCGGGGTTTTCTTCGTTCCTGTCCGCCTTGGCGATCGGTTTCTCTACATCCGGATCCCGGCTATCGATCTTGAACCACTGGACGTCGTCGAGGGATATGTCCACATGGTCCGTGCCGTAGAACCATCCCCGCCAGAACCAGTCCAGATCCACGGCGGAGGCATCTTCCAATGAGCGGAAGAAATCTTCTGGCATGGGCTGTTTGAACATCCAGCGTTGGGCATAGGTCCGGAATGCATGATCAAACAGTTCTCGGCCCATGATGGTTTCTCTCAGGATGTTCAGGGCCGTAGCGGTCTTGGCATAGGCATTGCTTCCGAGCTGCCAGACCGACTCAGAATTGGTCATGATCGGGGAGATACGGGACTTGTCACCTTTCATGTAATCGGTAATCCGGTCTGCCGGACCGCGGCGCGACGGGTATTCGCGATCCCATTCCTGCTCAGCCAGGAACTGAAGGAAGGTATTGAGTCCTTCATCCATCCAGGTCCACTGACGTTCGTCCGAGTTGACGATCATCGGAAAGTAGTTGTGACCCACTTCATGTATGATCACGCTTATCATACCATATTTGGTCCGCTCGCTGTAGGTGCCGTCCTGCTCCGGCCGGCCGCCGTTAAAGCAGATCATCGGGTATTCCATACCGATCCGGTCCGTATGTACGGAGATGGCGGTGGGGTATGGATAGTCGAATGTGAATTTGGAATACACGTCCAGGGTATGGGCCACGGCGCGCGTGGAGTATTTCTCCCATAGGGGATTGCCCTCTTTCGGATAGAAGGACATGGCCATAACGTCGCCGGTGCCTGATTTAACACCCATGGCGTCCCAGATGAACTTGCGGGAAGAAGCAAACGCAAAATCCCGGACGTTATCGCCTTTGAAGGTCCATGTTTTCGTATCCGTGGCCTTTTCTTTTTCGTTCTCGATCGCTTCTGCCTCGGTAACGATTACCACGGGTTCCAAGGCGGACCGTGAACGGGTATATCGTTTCTGCTGTGCGGCAGTCAGAACTTCTTTCGGATTCTGAAGGACGCCGGTAGCGGCTACGATGTGGTCCGACGGTACGGTCAGGCTGACCTCATAATCACCGAATTCCAGTGTGAATTCGCCGCGTCCCAGGAACTGCTTGTGCTGCCAGCCGTCGACCTCGTTGTAAACCGCCATCCGCGGGAAAAACTGCGCGATGGCATACAGATAGTTGTCGTCTTCTTCAAAGTACTCATATCCGGACCGGCCACCGATTTTCATGCGGTCATTGATGTTGTACCACCACTTCACCTTGAAAGTAAAGCTGGAACCTGATTTCAGGGGGCCGGGTAGATCCACACGCATCATCGTTTTGTTGATGGTGTGCGGCAACGGCTGATCCCGCCGATCCCGCACCCAGTCGATCTTGAAGCCGCCGTCGAATTCATTGTGTAACTGGCGGAGACCGCGAAAGGACATGCGGTTGGTAATGGAGCCCGTTCTGATTTTCTGGGTGTCGGAATCCTGGGCCCGCATGTTCTGGTCCAGTTGCAGCCAGAGATAGGTGGGCTCGTCGGGGGAATTGTTGTGGTAGGTGATGGTCTCGGTACCTTGGATCCGCTGCGTGTTGTCGTCCAGCTCGATCCGCATCACATAGTCCGCACGGTTCTGCCAGTAATCATGTCCCGGCGCCCCGGATGCGGATCGGTATACGTTAGGCGTTGTGGATTCCTGCTTCAACTGCCGAAACTTATTTTTGTTCGTACTCTCGACCTGGGCGGTCAATCCGGCGGGGGCCAGTCCCCAGACCGTGACGCACAGCGCAATCAAGTACATTCGTATAGTCATAATTAAATCCTCCTTTTTGACCGGCCGCGTTTTATTGGCAGGAAAATAACCATATCGGGATTTTGTGGTTGGGTGATTAGGAAACGTTAATGGTTAAAGGATAATATGCAAAGGTTTTTGTACAAAATCGTGTACATCATTCCATCGGTGTGGTACCTTGTACAGCAACCAGGTACAATGATATCCATCGCAATGCATAGGATGTGGAGTTCACTCTCATGAAATCAATTCCCGCGATATCATCCTTCTCGGGCATTCTGATGTTGCTTATGTTGCCGGCCACGACGTCCTTCGGGCAGCAGGAACATCCGCTGTATATCAGTATCTGTGAGATAGAACACAATACCCATACCGCGGCGCTTGAGTTAACATTCAAAATATTTACGGATGACCTTGAAACCGCCCTTGAGGATCAGGGTGTCGGTAAACTGCGTCTGGGAACAGATCGCGAGATGGAAAATGCTGATGAATATATCAGGAGGTACCTAGAAAAGAACGTCGTCATTCAGGTGGATGGTGGATCGGTCGCACTCGGCTATCTGGGTAAGGAAGTCGAGATGGACGTTGCCTGGTGCTACTTGGAGGTTCAGGGTGTTCCATCCATTCAAACGATGACGGTGTCGAACACCCTTCTCTTCGAGTTGTTCGAAGAGCAGACCAACATCGTACACATCAGCGCAAATAATAAGAAACAGAGCTTGATGCTTAACATAGCCAATAGGGAAGGCACTGTTGAATATTAGATCTCTAATCTGGACGTTCCATGATCAATAGGAGGGGACGTCTGTCGCCCGCATCCTTCCTGCGGGCGATGCCGTTGTTATCCAGTATCACGTAGATCTTTTCCCCGTCCATACAAAGGCCTTCCCCCATCCCGAACTCCATATTTTCATACCGGAATTCGTCCCTGTTAACAATGCCGGCGAAGGACCAGATTTCGTGTTCTGCCAGATCCGGTTCCCCGTATGAGATTCTGGTGATCGTTTCCGCATTTCTATTCAACGAATAGATGTCTTCGCCTTCCGCATAGAGACCGGTAAAGTCGATAGTTCTCCCATCGGGAACCGGTACTGATGTCCGATCATAATTATAGACATGGTAGGTGAAGGGAGCGGTGGTTCTGTCGATCTCTATCAATCCTCTGGGCTGGCGTTCGGCTGCCACAAGCATCCTGGATTCGTCTATCCAGGTGATACCCTCCAGATGGGCATTGGGGGTTTTGAACAATCCCTGCCGCTCACCGGCTTTTTTCATATTCAGGGTATACCAGCCGACCGAATCACCATTCGCGCTGACATACACGACCCGATAGGATCGTTCGCTGATCAGGTAGAAATTCCCTTCTTCGTCACAGGTGATGCCTTCCAGGTCCAAGCCAACACCGGACGGCGGCTTTGGCGGCTCGAACACCAGATGAGGAATGAGCGTCACGATATCTTCGTTCAGCTCAAGCCGGTAAATGGTATCGCTCTGCTTGTCTGATACCGTATAAAAAGTACCGTTATGCCTTGTCAGACCTGAGAGTTCTCTGGCCCCTTCTACCGGCAGGGCGTGGATCAAGTTTAGATTCTTGGTAGGGGGAGCTGAAGCACAGCCGGGTCCAGGGATGCAGTTAAAAATGATGAATAGGATTGTGTAACGGTTCATGTCCGGCTTGTTGGAAAGATCGGCACCAATTTCTCGGTCAACAATAATACTCTGTACCACAAAATAAATGCACCGGCACCAGAATCAAGATGAATCTGCCTGCGGCAGGATCGGGAAAGCCCATGATGAGAGGGTGTCTCCCCCCCCCCCCCCCCCGGGATTTTAGGCCGAAATCTGGAGAAATTCCCGCTGCGTCCGCTCCCATTCTATTCGCAAAGTGACGCG
>CAYYIS010000045.1:0-39824 GCA_964470965.1 uncultured Gemmatimonadota bacterium
GTGGCCGTAATTGCCCCGGCCCGTGCTGCCGATAACGCCGGCACGGTAACGTTTAGACATATTAGTACTCCTCTAATGTCAATGTCCTGAATTTATCGGCGTCCCATTCAGCGCCCCACCCGGGATTATCGTTCGGAGCGAGGGAACCCTCTGATATTTTAGGTGCATTGGTCATTCCCCATTGCAATCCTATGGTGTAGGGATCATCGATGCCTGTTTCATAGAAATCTGTATTGTCGATAGAACATCCCAAATGTGCGTGGATATGACCGAACAGGCCTCCCTGGGCATTCATCTCAATGTTGGTGTCATACATCTCGGCAAAATGGGCCATTTTCAAAACCTGAGTGGTCCCATTTCGGGCGTTGGCTCGCAAACGGTCGGTTGCGCCGTGCATCAGCCACTGGGTCGAGATTCCCATGTCATGCATCAGCATCTCGTTTGCCATGACCGGGATTCTTAACTCACTGCATAATTTCTGGTACTGGTGCATTTTCTGTTCATGCATCGGTTCCTCAAGCCATACAAAATCCATGTCCTCCATAGCATGACCGACCTGAATAGCTTCATCTAGGGTATATGAACAGACAGGGTCGTTAATCAAAACAAACTCATCTCCTACCTGGTTGCGGACAGCCTCGAAGATCTTTATATCGGCTTGGCCACCTTTGTAGCTGTGAAATTTGTAAGCGGATATGCCGAGTTTCAGCCTGCCTTCATCGATATGGTCCAGGTATCCTTCGAGCGGCATATCTCCTCCGGTCAAATAAACCGGGAAGCGGTCCCTGACTCTCCCGATGAGCGCATGAACCGGTAAGCCGGCTGCTTTACCTGCGATGTCCCAGAGGCAATTGTCGAAATCACCAAACCACCCTGGCGGCTGATATACCCAGCGGGTTCCTTTGTAGAGCATTTGAAAGAGATGTTCTCGGTGCAGAGGATTCTGTCCAATAGCATGGCGTCTTAATATGTCAATCTGCACGTGCCCCATGGTGGTGGTGCACAACCCTTCGATACCCTCATCAGTAATGACTTTGATGAAATTCTGGCGGGCATGGCCGCTGACCTGGGTTCCCTTGTGGGTGTACTGAGTGCGAAATAGTCCTGGTACGCGCACTATGTTCTGGCCCGCTTTTTTCTGATCTGGATCTTCGAGGATGATGAGCTGGATTTTCTGGATTTTCATTGACTCTCCTGTACGGCTTTCCCGGCGACCTGCCGCTGGGCTGCTATAATCCTGTCCTCCCAATCGATTGCGTCGGAGTTGGGAATGCGTCCCTCCCTGTCGAGCGCTCCGATAACACGTGACATACCCTCCGCAAGAGAGACGCGCGGTTGGAACTCAGGAACATCACGGAACAGGCGTTCGGCGCTGTACAGGGTATTGTGGGCGAAAATATCCCTGCAGATACCGCTGTTCGGTATATCAAACTTCATGAGATCCTGCAGTGGAACACCTACAAGACTCACTTCGTTACCAAGCACCTGCATCGCAGTCTTATGATGCGTTTCCCACGTAACGAAGCCCCGATTGACCATGTTGTAGGTTTGGCCGATACAGTCCAGCCTGCCGACTATGTTGGCAAAACAGAGCGCCGCATCTTCCACATGCATGAATTGATGCAGTGCTTTCCCGTCTCCGCAAATGAGTATTGGCTTACCCTTTCGAATCCGGTCAATCCAGCTGTGGTCGAAAGCGATCTGGCGCAACAATCCCATCTTCGGGCCGTAAGTGGTGGACGGTTTGATGATCGTAACCGGAAAACCTCCACCGTGGCAGGCCTCCAGAAACACTTTGTCTGCGGCAACCTTTTTCCTGCCGTAATCGCTGATAGGTCGAAGAGGATGATCTTCGGTTACCGGCAGCCAGTCATAGTCTACGCCGTATGTACAGACGGTGGAACAGTGTATGAAATGACCCACATCCCGAAATGCCCGGACGCTGCTTTCGGCATCCTCCCGATCAAAACAGATCATATCGATTGCCGCATCAAACGATTCCTGCTGCATCGCCTGTTCGAATTCCGCTCGATCATTCCGATCACCATGAATTACCCGAACTCCTTCAGGAACATCGCCGCTCACCCCCCGATTGTAGCAAGTGACCTCGTGTCCGATTTCTACCAGAAGGTTCACAATCGGCATACTGATATTACCCGTACCTCCAACGATGCACACCCGCATGACAACCTCGCTTTTCCCCTGCGGTAAACCTGCAGTTAGCCAACTGGCTGTGAACTCCTCAAATTCAATCCCAGGGTAAGGCGACCCCTAATCTCTTCCCGACCTCTTTAGCACTGTTTTGTTCCAACTCACCGTAACGTATCCCCTCTTCACGGTGAAGCGCATACCTCTGCTCTTCTATTGCGCCGGGGAACAACGGTTCGTCATAACCAGGCATGGGCGCGTAAGTGTCACGAACATCTCGTACCAGACGGTCGACTTCTTCCCGGTATGTTGATTCGTCCACGAAAGACCCGATGTGTATCGCCAGCACCATTCCTCCATGCCTCGCCCCTTCCCACCGGTCTTCGATCTCGTCGCCGGATGGTGAGGAAAATCCCGTCAGTGCCCCGCCAAGGATGGTGGCTACAGCACCGTAACCGATACTTTTAAAAAAAGCCGCGGGTATCCTGGTCATCAGGTCGTCAAATTCCGGGCTCTTCTGATAATCGGCCAGTATCCGCGTGGCCACGTCCTGTACAACCGGTGGTTCTTCACCCGAGGGCATACCGAAGCTGAGCGGCGGATTACCGAAATATCCTATCTGCGGTCTGACATTGGCCTTCCGGGCCTCGCTCTGGTGCCGGAATCCTTTATCCTTCCTGGCATCTCCCTGGTTCCGGTAACCCTGCACTGAAAACCCGATACAGCCTTCCTCCATGCACATCCGTGTATAATGACCGGCGGAACCATAGTGACCGATATGACGAACCAGGCCGATCCCAAGGCCCAATGCCTTGGCTTTGGCAATGGCTGTCTCCGTTGCGCTCACCATGGGCAGATAGCCAAGGGTACCATCACCATCCAGTACTATCCCCGTAGGCAACTCGTGAATTTTCCGGATATTCGGCAGCGGGTTACTCTTGCCCTCCTCGAATGCAAGGCAATATCCGTTAACCGCTCGCGTCCCGTGGGTGCGGACACCTCTCAAGTCTGAATTAACAAGCAGGCGACTGATGGTAGCGGCATGGTCGTGAGTAAGTCCCGCTTTTTCGAAACATGAAACGGCAAAATTCAAAAGCCGGTGTTCATCAACAGTAAGAAATTCTTCAGGTGGTCTGTTCACGGGTATATCCTCTCATCCCTCTGGAAACACAAAGGTAGATCGTTCCCGGGCGGATTATAACGTCCAGGCAAAGACGTTGGCAAATACGAGTAAAACAAGGATAGAAACATCTAAAGTACGAAATGAAAACGACAGGAATTCCGTTCTCCTCCCCTGCATCCCGAATCCTTTAGATTCAAGTGCCATGGAGAGAAGATCCGTGTCCCGGATGGCATACACGAAAATTGGTACCAGGAGCGGAACATACTTACGGGCCCTCTGTAACACATTACCACTATGGATATCCAAACCCCTGGATTGCTGTGCCTGAACGATTATTCCGATTCGGGTGAAAAACAACGGTACCAATCGGAATGCGAGAGATAGGGCAAAACTGACCGGGAACGGAAGTCCTATCGCCCGAAGCCCATATGCAAATTCTTCCACTTTCGTACTCGAAACGAAAACCATGCCGGACAATAACATGGTATCCAAACGAAAACCCATTGCCAGTCCGTATTCTATCGATTCCCGCGATAACGACAATGGTCCGAAAGACCAGAAAGGCACTCCCAGCTTTTTGAACAGTGACCAGGTAATACAGCTGAATGCCATGATAGTGATAATCAGCGGAAGAACACGCCGGACATTCCTCATCGATTTCGAATGCCAGGCCAGCAACAGAACACCGAGAAGGATCGGTAATTGCTGCCAAGGGGATACAAATGCAACGGTCATGATCAAGAGAAGAATCAATCCGATGATTTTGGTCGTGGGATGTAACCTGTGGAGCGTCGTGTTTTGTGGTAAATAGAGGAACATCGGTTATGCTTTCTCAAGGCACTGAATCAACTCATCGACCGACCTGACCGTGAGTCCGAAGCCCTGCCCCAATCGGACTGCCTCCGGAGCTTCCAGCATAATAGAGGAGAGCAACTCCTTGTCCTCGAAGCACTCCCGCACGGGACTGTCAGAAATAACCTTACCTTCGAACATCATAATACATCGACTCGCATATTCCGCAACCACCCACATGGAATGGGTGACCATAATAACGGTGCGCCCGGAACGGTTCAGACGCTGGATAAGGTCAAGGATCACACGCTGGCCATGATAGTCCAGGCCCGTTGTGGGCTCGTCCAGGATCAGGATGTCAGGATCTGTGGCCAGGACGGACGCCACGGCAAGCTGCTGGCGTTCCCCTTTGGTCAGGCTGAATGGATCGTCATCACCGCGGTTTGCCAGACCCACCACATTGAGCGCTTCGTCAGTCCTCCTTTCGATTTCCTCAGGAGGGAGGCCATAATTAGCGGGTCCGAAGGATACTTCTTCCGTTATTGTGTTCGCGAAAATCTGATGATCAGGATTTTGAAAAACATAGCCGACGCGGATACCCAACTCCGACAGCGTCCAATCGTCCGTGATTTTACCGAGGATTTCTATTGATCCGCCGGTAGGCTGGTGCAGCCCGTTGAAGTGTTTAACAAGGGTTGTTTTGCCACAACCATTTTGACCTACGACTGCAATGAATTCACCCTTATAAATTTCCAATGATACCTCGTCGACTGCCGCGGGACCGGTGGCATACCGATGGGTCAGGTTGTTAACTTTAATCACAGGTTCGTCGCGGGCTGGGACGGGGTCGTTTGACTTGAGCCGTTCGGTGGCCTGTTCAGAGACCCGCCATCCTGCCGATTTAATATTCGAGATCGCATCTTTTTCATGGATAGAGTCTATCGGTATTTCGAGAGCCTGGAGTAATACGGCGGTCTGCAGAGGGCGGATGCCGTGAGATTCCAGAAGATTGGGTTCTTTCAGAAGATCCGCGGGTTTACCCTCTATAGATACATTCCCATCAGCCATAATCACGAGTCGATCCGCTGTGAGGACGTGGTCCGTCTCATGGTCTACCAGGATGATCCCCTCGATCTCATCGCACAGGTCCCTCGCCAGTTGAAACACCTCGCGTTTTCCGATGGGATCCAGGTCGGTTGTCGGTTCATCCATCACTAGGACGGTGGGCCTGCTGACGAGCACAGACGCGATTGCCAGCCTCTGTTTTTCTCCACCGGAGAGCGTGGACGGGTCCCGGTTCTTAAAACTGCTCAGGCCGACGCGGTCCAGAGCAGCGTCAACTCTCGGAGACATATCCTCTCTCGGGACGGCGAAGTTTTCAAGGGCGAACGCGACTTCCAGTTCTACATTGGTAGAGAACAACTGTGCCTCGAAGTCCTGAAAGACGAGACCGATGCGACGGGCGGTTTCATAGACGCGCCGATGGTTTATCTCCTCGCCAAACAGTGATATTACACCTGTTAGGTCGCCCTTTGTGAAAGATGGTATCAGGCCGTTAAGGCACCTGCACAAGGTTGACTTTCCGACACCCGTTGCGCCCATTATGGCGATAAATTCACCTGGCGCTTGGGTGTAGTTTACCGACCGCAGCGCAGCGGCATCCGCCTCGCGGTAAGTAAAGGTGAGGTCCCGTATGTCGATGATCGGTTTTGTCAATGAAGGATTTGGGTTGACAATGATTTATAGGAGCAAAATCAGGAACATAAATTTGGCTGTGATTTCCAGCATAGAATAAATGGCGGATTGGCCGGTGTCAAGCTGTAAACCCGGGTACCTTTAATGCTGTTTCACATGCTGTGAGCGGTAAATCAGTGGCAGGACAGTATCGAATTTCGGCCGCTGGTGTTTCAAAGGTTTCCACCGGGGGCCGGGGCAGCAGATTCAAGAGACGACGGGGCGGATGCGAGCGGTGAGGCCAGTGCCGTCGGAGCAGAATTGAGCACCGCGCAAAAATCCTGTACTGGATCCCAGGCCGGATAGCATGGAAAGTCAAGAGGAAATGGTAATAACTACTGACACAAGCAGTTAGAAAAGTTGTTTAAAGTAATTCTTCACTCCCGATCGTCGGGCACCAGAATTTTTCGATAAACTCAATCACCAGCCTCGTGCCTTCCTCGTGGCTGACATAGGGGGGGCTGGCAGGATTGTACATCGTGTCAGTAAGATCCCTTATCAACGCCGCATGGATTCCCCAACGAATCATCTGTTTTATCCCAAAAGACCTGTGCAATACACACATATTAGTATGGACGCCCATGATGAGCAGTTTGTCAATTCCCTTATGCTGGAAAAGGTTGTATATCTCTTCACCACTGTCGGAGATAATGTCCAGGGATTGGTCTATCTCGATTGCCGGGTGCTGTCTCGTCCAGACTTGAACCGCTTCCTCCTCCTCCGTATCACAGCCTTCGTCGGAAGCGTCTACCGGCAATGGCGGATCATCGTGTTCCAGGTTTTCCGGCGGGGTTACAGACGGGTATTCTGCCATGCGCTCACGGGCCGGATGACCGGTGTAGAATTCCATCGTACCAGAGGGCGAGTGAATAATCTGGATGCCCCGGTCCCTGGAGGATCCGACCACGTCATTCATCCTGTCCAACATCTTGTCGAGCCGTTCCCTGGCACCACGGCACCAGTGCCGGTCCCACACGTCACAGAGCAACAAGGCGGTATCGGCGATGGGCACTTCAACCTGTTTGGTCACCGTTTCCCAGAGGGTATAGCCTTCCCGCTTAGTCAAATCCTGGCGACGCAGGGCCAGTTTGAGAGTATCTTCAGACATAACTTCCCCTTTCAAAAAGTCTAAACCAGAAAATCCATATCTGCCCCTAAATGAGCCTGGTTTACATGCTCGGCATAGAGACGGCGCCAACCTCTCCGGGGTAACGGGGACGTCCTTCCGGATGGCATACGGGCGTCAATTTCTTTCCCGGACAAGCAGAGATTGACCACGTGTCGGTCTACATTCAATTCGATGAGGTCCCCATCCTCTACGATCCCGATAGGACCGCCGACGGCTGCCTCCGGGGAGCAATGAAGCACTACAGTGCCATATGCCGTCCCGCTCATCCGCGCATCGGACACACGCACCATATCTTTGACGCCTTCAGCGGCCAGGTATTTGGGTATCGGCAGGTAACCCGCCTCGGGCATTCCGCATCCCACCGGACCTGCATTACGCAAGATCAGGACATGGTCCGGCGTGATGTTCAATGAGGGATCGTCGATACGGTTCGCCACATCGTCCGGAGAGTCGAAAACAACTGCAGGACCCTTATGATTGAGCAACTGGGGAGAAGCGGCGGCCTGTTTTATGATTGCTCCATCCGGTGCGAGAGAACCGCGGAGGACCGCCAGGGAGCCAGTACCTCCCAAGGGGGTCGCCAAGGAATGTATAACATCCTGCCAGTCGCCCGGAGGACTTGTTGCATCAAGCAATTCAGCCAGTGGCTGTCCGGTTACGGTGATCGCGGATGTATCGAGATGAGGCTCTAACACCTTCAACAAGGCTGGTATTCCCCCCGCATTGTGGAGATCTTCCATGTACTGGGTACCGGCCGGCTCACAATTCACGAGCAGGGGAATCCGGGATGAGATCTCATTGAAATCGTCAAGGGATAGATCGACGCCAAGCCTGCGCGCGATGGCGATCAGATGAATAACTGCGTTCGTGGATCCGCTCAGGGCTGCGAGGACGGCTATGGCGTTGCGGAAAGCCGCGCCTGTCATGATCGTCGACGGCTTCAGGCCGGAATTCGCCAATTCAACCGCGATTCTCCCGCTTTCTACCGCGATGCGCAGCCGGTCACCGGACCCGGAAGGGGGGGCGGCCCCCCCGGGCAGCATCATGCCGAGGGTTTCCACCAGGCTGGCCATGGTCGACGCCGTACCCATCACCATACAGGTGCCGCCCGTGGGGCAGAGCGATTGTTCTACCCCGGCAATTTCCTTATCGGTGGTTTCCCCGCCGCGGTACTGCATCCAGTATCTCCTGCAATCCGTACAGGCTCCGATGCGATCACCCTGCCAGGAGCCTGTGCGCATCGGACCTGTGACCACTGATATAGCCGGAATATCTGCTGATGCGGCAGCCATCAACTGTGCGGGAACCGTCTTGTCACATCCCCCTGCGAGTACAACTGCATCCATCGGTTGCGCCCTGATCATTTCTTCGGTGTCCATGGCCAGGAGGTTTCGGAACATCATCGTTGTCGGGGAAAACAGGATCTCGGCGAGGGAAATGGTAGGAAAGACGAGAGGCAACCCACCCGCCTGTGAAACACCGCGTTTAATCGCCTCGATTACCCCGGGCATATCCCGGTGGCACGTGGTGTAATCCGATGAGGTGTCGGCGATACCGATTATAGGGCGGGACAGATCTTTGCCATCAAACCCGGAAGAGGCCAGGAATGCCCTTCGGATGTATCTACTGAACCCCGGATCCCCGTATGATGTCAGGTTCCGGTCTATACCTCGTGGCTCTTCAGATAAGTCATGGGATGCCACTGTCACACTCCGTTCATAACCGAGAGGGGCTGCCTCAGATGTTTCATCCGTTCATCACCTGCAGTCTCTACCAGGCGATCCCACATCAGATCGTCTTTTTTGCCGGGAAGACGACGTCTGAGAAACTCCATATCCTCATTGGTTTCACAATGGGCACAGGCCACTATGTTAAGCATACGCCGCCGGTTTCCCCCCTTCAGCGAATTGTGGAGAGTCGACTGGTTGAAGACCATCACATCGCCGGGGATGTTGTCGGGAGCAGTGCAGGGTACCTCTTCATCCGATATTCCCCACAGGGCTTCCGTGTCGAGATTCCCTACCCATCTTTGTTTTTGGGACCCGGGTACTATCCGAAGGGCGCCGGAATCTCTGGTCAGGGGATCCAGGTACATGGCCCATTTTAATTGCACGACGGGGGCATCATGACAGTCCGGATGCCACATGCTGTCACCGACATACATGTCCGCACCACTGCCCAGGTAATTGTAATTATCACCCAGGAGACCGGAAAGCAGACTGACCACTTTCGGGTTGTCCAGGAGGTCGAAAAAGCGTTCATTTCTTTCAACGATCTTACCCAGGCTTGATCGTTTGGTCCCGTCGTGCTCGATCCGGCTGTCAGCAAATGCCCGCTCGTACTCTTCGATAATCCAGTCTACCTCCTGGGCCATCAATCCAGGCAGGAAAATATAGCCGAAGTCGTCAAAAAATCTCTTGTGTTGATCTGTCAGCTTCACTCGGGATTCCTCTCCGTCCGAGGCATTCCGAACCGGAGCAGCAGAGACTCGGTTGATTTGTTTTTTTTCGTGATTTCAAGAAAGTCCGATACATCGCCACCGCATCAAATGCCAAATGGTCGGCGGAAGTGTGTTATGCGATGCGTCTTGTTAACGGCTCGCCAGCAAGACCTGCCATAAGATTGTCTACCGTTAATTGTGCCATTGCCCTGCGCGTCTGGATGGTCGCACTCCCCAGGTGCGGGGCGATGACGAGATTTTCCATTTGCAGTAAAGGATGATCTCGCGGCAGAGGTTCCGGCTCCGTTACATCGAGCGCTGCAGCTGCGATCCACTTGTTTTCCAACGCTTCAAGAAGGGCATCGTGATCGACGACGCCACCGCGCGCCATGTTGATCAGGATGCCGGTGGGCTTTATTCGTTGGAATTCAGCGCGGCCGACCAGATGGTGCGTTTCAGGTGTAAGAGGGACATTCAGGACGATGTAGTCAGATTCCGAAAGAATCTCATCGAGCGACCGATATGATACACACAGTTCGTCTTCGGCACCGAGGTTGCGGTTTCTGTTGTGATACAGAATCCGCATATCAAATCCCCGTGCGCGTCTCGCGACTTCCCGCCCTATATTCCCCATGCCGACAATACCGAGGGTGCTGCCATGGATTTCACTCCCAAGGTAAAGACTGGGATCATAATGTATGAACTCCGGTCCCCGGGCATATCTGTCCCCGATCACTATGTTCCTGGCCGCTGCCATCAAGAGTGCGAATGTCATATCTGCTACAGCCCCGTCCAGAACGTTTGGCGTGTTGCCCACGGGAATTCCCCGCGATTTCGCCGCTTCGAGGTCGATGTGGTCCACACCCACACCGAAATTACTTATGATACGTAGTTTCGGCATACGGTCCATCATCTCTGCGTCGGTCACGTAATGGCCATACGTTACGAATCCATCCATATGTTCAAACCGCGGGTCGCTTGTTGACAGGTCTGATAGTTGATGGAGTACAAGGTTATCAACTAACAGTTCCAGGAATGAATCGGGTATCGGTTCATCGATTAGAACGTTCCGGGACATCGATTTTCCAGTAAATTTATAAGTTTGTCATTGGACGCCTGCCTCATCAATCCTCAGCAGGCAGCTATCGGCATCCAGGGTCGCTTGAACACCAATCGGCAGAGTGGATTTGTGTTTTCCGTGACCAATGGACAGGCCGTAGATGACAGGAACATGGAGGCGGCTGAAGTAATCGTGAAAAATCTCTTCGATACTGAAATTTCCATAGGGAAATGCAGGTTTATGCGCACCGCTACCGCATCCGGCACATTCTCCGATGACAACACCATTGACTGAATTCAGCTTTCCTGACTGATAGAGCTGGTTGAGCATACGATCCAGTTTGTGTGGTTCTTCACCCACGTCTTCGAAAAACAGTATTGCCCCGTCCGTCGATATTTCATACGGTGTACCAAGGCTGGCGGTGAGAAGAGAAAGGGTACCGCCTATGAGAGGGCCGGACCCGATTCCGCCGTTTAGAACCTGTACAGGCGGCATATCCGGCGGTTGTGAAATTTCGCCTAACGGTTCTTTACGGCATACCGCTCGGATGAACCAGTCACGGTTGTAATCGCCGAATGAATTTCCCCCCATTTCCGAAGCCACCATCGGACCCCAGAATGTGACGAGGCGTGTTTTATTAAGAAAAGCGATTTGGAGCGCCGTGATGTCGCTATATCCCACCAGGACCTTGGGATTCGCCCGGACAATGTCATAATCGATATCCTGAAGCAGCCGGCCGCAACCGTATCCGCCTCTGACGCACACGATACCATCAACGTCGGCGTCATCAAACATCGCATGCAGGTCCTGAAGGCGTTCTGAGTCGGTACCGGCCAGGTACCCGTGGCTGCTCATTAAATGACGACCACATTTAACTTGAAACCCCATTTCCTCAAGAGCCCGGATCCCGTTCTTCACAGAACTGGGCAGGATAGGACGGCTGGCCGGAGCGATAACGCCTATCGTGTCTCCGGTTGTCAAAACTGGTGGTTTTAGAAGGGTCAAATCTGTTATCCTGGATGCTGGTTCTTTGATCGGTTCTACGGCAAATATAGTGTGGTGAATTATACTCGTCAATTTTATTGTCCTTGCATTTTCAGTTGTTGATTAATTTTAAAACAATATTGTACACACCCGGATGTTTATGATTCCAATTGCATTTCTGAAGCCAATGATTGGGTGAAGGTCTGTTTTATCGAACTGGATCGTCGCAACGCCGGAAGCGCTATTAGTCCTTATTTTTTGGATTTTTGATTGACATAGGGGCCATGGCTCTACATAATGGTTCGTTTACTTGAGTCCTATTGTTGCCATAAAAACGACGTAAAATATTAAAATACACTTATTTATGATGGTTTGGATACAATTTTCCGTATGTGCGGGTTTGATACTTATCGCTGGAAAGAGACTCTCTTTTTACGGTGATATGATTGCCGAGAGGACAGGTCTCGGGCGTGCCTGGATAGGGGTGATCCTGATGGCATCGGTAACGTCCCTTCCCGAACTGATCACTGGAATCAGCTCAGTACGTGTCTTTGATGTACCGGACATTGCCGTGGGGGATATTCTGGGAAGTTGCCTGTTCAACATCTTGATTATCTCGATCCTCGATGCGCTGAACCGGGATAAACCGGTACTGACGCTCACCCACAAAGGACAGATTCTCACCGGTGGGTTCGGTTTGTTGTTGCTCGGTCTCGTGAGCATAAGTTTTGGAATGGTTGACTGGCTGCCATCTCTCTGGTGGATAGGTGTTTACAGCTTCGCCTTCATCTTCGTCTACATCATTTCCATCCGCACGATTTTTATCTTTGAAAAACACAGAATGGCCGAGGAGATGCCGGACGACTCGCCCCATGAAATCTCCAATCCGAAGTTATACTGGTTGTATGGATTTAATGCACTGCTCGTTATCGCGGCTGCGACCTACCTTCCTCACATCGGCGAAGAGATCGCCCGTGTTACAGGCCTGGGCCAAACCTTCGTAGGCAGTCTTTTTATCGCTTTTTCCACGTCCTTACCCGAAATGGTGGTATCAATCTCCGCGATGCGGATTGGTGCAGTCGATATGGCGGTTGGGAATCTCATGGGCAGCAACCTGTTTAATATAGGTATTCTTGCTATTGATGATTTTCTCTACACTAAAGGTCCATTGCTTAGCAACGTTACATTCTCTCACCAGATAACCGCCATCGCAGCCGCAATGATGACCACAATCGCGATAATCGGGTTGATCTATAGGGCCGAGAGTAAGCGGCTGTTTATCTCGAGTTCGGCCATTGCAATCGCCCTGGTATACCTGGCTGCGACCCTGTTTCTGTCACAGGGTTAATCCGTTACGGTTTCTCCGCTGCGAGTATCGATCATTGTTTTGCCTGTCTCTGCGGTAGTAATGAACGGGGTTCACCCAAGTTCATGAACCCACGGTTCTCCCTAACCTGTCCCTAGAATAGATCCTCTCATAGACTGACCGGCCATCCGCCTTAATTTATGTAGCGGCCATCTCACTGGGAAATGAGCCGCTTTAATCAGTTTGACTATGGGGCATCATAAGTATACGATCTAGGTTTGGGTTATAACGGAGAAATGAAATTTTCCTTGAAAGGATAAACATCATGAGCGATGCCCCTCCCCAAATGCAGCTGCAGATGGCCTGGGATCATAGGCGTTCAGGTAACCCGCCACACCCCGTGTCCATACCGGATGGATACATCCTTCGCACCTACCAGGCCGGAGATGAGACCGGCTGGTGTAGCGTGATGGATCTGGCTGGATTCGAAGGGTGGGACGATGAAAAATTGGCGCCCTGGTTCGGAAAAATTTTACCCGATGGGTGGTTCATGATCATTCATAAGGCTACGGGAGATATCGTTGCTACAGCCATGGCGTTGCATGGTCCTACCGATTTTTTCCCCTTCGGTGGTGAGTTGGGTTGGGTAGCGGGAAATCCTGCACATTCCGGGAAAAATCTTGGGACGGCCGTCTGTGCAGCGGTCACCGCTCGTTTAATCGGTGCGGGATACCACTTGATACATCTCAATACGGATGATTTTCGATTGCCGGCCATAAAAATATACCTCAAATTAGGCTACGCACCGTTTCTTTTTACATCTGATATGCCGGATCGGTGGCGCGCCGTCTGTGAGAAACTCAATTGGCCGTATGCACCCGAAGCGTGGCGTCATGTTGATCGATAATCAGCCCGTCATCTGACCAGTTTCTTTTCCATCCGACACCCTTGTGCACGTCCTCAGGTTCTGGATACGCTTATTCAAGATAGGCCCGATACCGCGGCATGCCTTCTCAATCAAATGAGGAAATATCGTCCGGCTGGAACAGAAGGTGAAGATTCTGGCTATCATCGGACGACGCAGGTGCATCATTCCGGATTTCCAGGTAAATTGTTATTCGTGTTTAGATCCACAGCGTATTCGGAGACAACATGATTCGAGATCTTCATAGATTTACATCGGCTCCCGACGAGGGACCTTGGCTGGCAACGCTGCTTGGTCACCAGGTCCGCATCAAGACAAGCGGGAAAGACACGGATGGAAAGTTAGCCGTGTTTGAATTCATTGAAAAACCTCACAGTCAGCCTCCCCCGTTTACGCGCCATGCTTTCATAGAGGTATTCTGTATTCTGGATGGCACACTGACGTTCCAGTTTCTCAATCAAGAAGCATTTGAGGCAGCGCCCGGTACAGTCATCACCGTGCCGAGTCGTAAACCGCATACCTTCTGGAATCGGGCCTCCGAGTCATCGCGTGTGTTGAACGTGTGTACACCCGCCGGTCTCGACAGCTTTTTTGAAGAGTCTGAGGCGTTATTAAAGAAAGTCTCTCCCGGTTCTGACGATAAGATATTTCTGGCGGAGATGGCACGATTGAGAGAGCGGTACGGCCTGGAACATGTGGCGCCGCCTCCGGAGGACAGGTGGGATTAGCCTGTTGTTCTTAATGGGAATAAATGAATTTCACGTAAAAGATGTTGAGAACGTATGGCTGATGATGGAGGCAAGTGGTCCTGCGATTCCGAAGGAGATGGTTTCATAGAACAAGAATCCGGTGAAGATATGTTCGTACACCATTCAGCAATCCAGGGTAAAGGTGTCAAGACGCTCGGTGAGGGTGATGAGGTCGAGGTGGCGGGCGGCCCCGGGGCAACGCTGGCCGCGAGTGCAACAATACAACAGGTGGGCGGGACTCTGTCTTTTAAAGAGGACGCCCAAGCGCACGGCTGCACGGTCCGGCACAGTGTCCGCTTTTTGTTGGGGATTTTCAATACCGGATTCATACTGTCAACATAGCTCTGATCTCACCGAACTCTCTATCCAATTTTTTCCAGGTTGAACCACCGTCCTCGCTGCGGTAAATCTGACCACTCACGGTAAAAGCAAATATAAGTTCAGGATCACGGCGACATGAGGCAAAATTCCAGATGGTGCTGTTTGGACGGCAAGGAAGGGGCCCCTCCCGCCATGATTCTCCGAGATCATCAGAAATCTGTATCGAACCGCAATCCCCGGGAGGGCCATTGCCATTGCCTATTATAAGTGTCCCAGAATCATCGTGTCTGGTAATAACGCCCCGGCAATAACCCCAGGGGAATGTCTCCTCAACGTTCAGGTCCGACCACGTCTCACCGTTATCCATGCTTCTACAAATACCTGCATTCGTAGTGGCGATTATCGTTTTAGGATCACTCCGGATGATCGCCAGGCCATGAACATCGAGACTGTTAAGGCCTTTTTTGTGGCTGGTCCAGGTTTCTCCTCCGTCCGTGCTCCGATAAACTCCGTCTATTTCCACCCCTGCGAATATGGTCTGGCGCTCGGCGGGGTCGGTCAGGATGGTCGTTACTCTTGTGTGAACGATCGGAGTGCAGTGTGTCTCTATGCCTGCATGTAGCTGGGTCCAGGATGCGCCGGCATCGGTAGTTCGATAGAGGCCGGATGGTCGTGTACCCGCGAATATGATATCCGGATTCTCAGGATGAATCGCAAGGGACCAGATCTGTTTCTGATCCATGGGTGAGGACAGATGAGTCCATTTGTCGCCTCCGTCGTTCGTCCTGTAAAATCCCTCATCCGTACCCGCGTATAGGATTTCTCCGTTATGAGGATGGGCGACCAGTGCCCGTACGTCACATTCCATGTACAATGACCCGCCTGAAGCGCGTGACCAGGTATCTCCGCCGTCGCAGCTCCTCCAGATACTTTGTCCGACCGTGCCTGCATATACCAATGCTTGTAAACCCATGGCGACTCCTACCCGAAACATCGAAACTAATCGGGATTGATAAAGATTGAGATAATAATCAGAATACAACTATAATAAAAATATAATGAGAAGTCCTTCACCGATCCATCTCTGCAACGAGGCGACCTTTGGAATCGTGACGCACCTTTGTGTTACTGGTTGGCTTACCCGCCTTGCTGGCCGCATTGACGTGCTTGACCCTTCCTTTGTATCGCTTCGGCATCTCCTGTTTCCGCCATTTCAGGAAATTACGCTCATGCTGATCCCGGTTCCTTTCGGTCGGTTCTACCGGTATGGCAATATCACCAAATACCATCCCATCGGTCTTCCGAGATACGGAAACCACTTCGCCTTTGCTGATGATGAGGGTAACGCCGACATTGGCCTCCACGATTGGCACACCGTTTTCCCTGGCGCGACACAACACAGCTTTATCCTGTGCCTTCGAACGGTCGCCGAACGAAGGGATGAGCAGGAACCTGGCACCATCGAGGACGGGAATCCGGGCGATATCATCATTCCACCGGTCGTTACAAATGAGGAAACCACCTTTTCCAAAAGGGGTATCGAAGGCCCGGCTGTTTTGGCCGAGCCGGTTGAACCACCAGGTATGATGGTATCCCTCCGCAAGCTGCATCTTGTGGTATTTACCCCTGATCCGCCCAGCCTGATCGATGAAGATGGCACAGTTGTACACATCCCCCTTGATTTTTTCCGCAAGACCGAAGGCCAGGCAGATTTTCCGATCCCGCGCAAGGGAACGGAAGCGGCCTATGACAGGACTGCGTAGGGATAATGCGACTTCATTCATCCTACCCGCGGGCACCTCACCTGAGATTATCTCATTGACCACATACCCTTCCAGTATGCCTTCCGGAGCTACGGCAAGTTGAGCTCCTCCGTCTGCCGCGTCATGGAACGCCTGTTCGAGACGCCCCGCGTTATTTTCAACAGCGAACTTTTCAGGTTTGAATGATAGGGCCGCGGCTGTGATTTCCTTGAACATGTTTACCCCCAATCAGGTATTCCCGGACCATTTCATCGAGGCGTTTATTCAGCTTATTCTGCGCATGGTTCGAAGCGGCCCCAAAACCCGGTATAGCTTGCTAACAGGACCTTTTAATAATTACCGTCGATTCCGGTTGCTCCTCATTAATAAGCATAACGGCGGGAATGTACAACCTTCAAAGAATCTGGTCCTATGATTCCTTAGGCCTCCGGTTGCCTGATTTTGCGAACAGCACGTTGTACATCCGGGTCCCTAAAGAGAGAAGAGGTCGATACCGGGTCGTACCGGAGAAATGTTGTAGCTGAACTATGGCAGTCAAGCGACATTACTCAGGCTGACGATTGACGAAGCCGCGAGGATTTGAATATATGGTAAAGGGCCCATAAACCGATAGCGATCCACATAATATTGATGCCCACCGACGGCATAGCGCCATGATAAAATGAATTAATACCCAGCAAGAGGCTTCCGACCAGGTTTAACGCCTGATACAGAATGGATTGGCCGTGTAGCTTTCTCGACGACACGAGTATGTACGCGAGAACAAGCATGGCAGTGGCAAGCCATCCCAGGATATCGATGATAAGTTCAGTCATTTGGGTGTGGGCTCCTTAAACTTTAAAGACATTATTGAAAAGCGCTTGCTTGAATTAAAAGGAACATTATTGTATAGGCAAGATTACAATTACATCCTCATAGTGATCAGGTATCCCATGGGAGATCGCATGACGAACCCTACCATTTCTCAGGATGTGCTCGACCGGCTGCTCATCCCGAGTACCGCCACTCTAACCGCACAGCTCAGCAATCTTGGACTCTGGCATACATTCATGCATGACGTATCACCCCTAAAACCTGGTATGAAAATGGTTGGTGCCGCGTTTACACTGCGCTATATCCCTGCCCGGGAGGATCTGGACCGGGTGCCCCTGGACAATTTGACTGATGTCCAGAGAGTAGGGATCGAACGGATCGGACCTGGTGAGGTACTTGTCATCGACGCCCGGGGCGATACACGGGCCGGCACGATGGGTAATATCCTTGCGACCAGAGTGCACGTGCGTGGCGCGGCAGGCATCGTCACGGATGGAGCCTATCGCGACAGTCCGGCTTTTCTTGATATCGGTATCCCCTCCTATGCCCGCGCGATGAATGCACACACAAACAAAACCATCCATCACCCCGCGGATTTCCAGCAACCCATCGCTTGCGGCGGTGTTTCTGTGTTTCCCGGAGACATTATCGTCGGTGACGACGAAGGAGTCGTGGTCATACCTGTGGAATATGCGGAAGAAGTAGCGATACGGTCTGTGGAACAGGAGGAGAAAGAATCCTTTTTGCTTGGAAAAATCGAACAGGGAGCCAGTATCGTCGGTGTATATCCACCGAACGAGAAGACCAATGCGGAGTTCGATGTGTGGAAGCGGAAAACATCAAATCAGTAGGCAGTATAAAGATTCACAAACCCGTAAGGAGATTAACATATGAAGATCGTCCACGCTGAAGTCATCGCCCTGAACATCCCCTTTTATGCGGAGCACGTGACCAGGGCCATGAATCGCGCCAACACACATACCGAACGAGTCTGGGTTTACCGTTTGGAGACCGACAATGGGCTGGTTTCCTGGACCGACGGCCACGGCCACGACAACGTGGATGATTTGATCGGGAAGAACCCGTATGCAATCATGAGAGACGACAGCATCGGATTCGGCCCCCAGGTCGCGGTGCTGGACTTGATAGGTCAGGACGCCGGCGTGCCGATACATGCTCTTCTAGGCTCAAAATTGAGGGAAAAGTGTCCGATATCCTGGTGGGACATCGATATGCCGGCGGGGGATTGGGTCAAGGAGGCACAAGAGTCGGTCAAACGCGGCTATACCTGCTTCAAAATGAAAGCCCGGCCCTGGCGTGATATCATCAATCAGACCAATAAGGTCAGTGGTGTGGTTCCGGGAGACTACAAATTTGACATAGATTTTAACGGTTTCCTGCTCACCGCTGCCAAAGCGGAGATGTTTCTACAACAACTCGATGAAAATCCGAACGTTGGGATGTATGAAAGCCCATTCTATCTCCGATACGATTTAGAGGGGGCAAAAATCCTCCGGACCAGGGTAAGAAAACCGATTGTCGAACATTTCCAGGAATCGGTGTTGCACGCCCACGCAAGTGATGGGTTTGTTGTCGGCGGCGGCGTGACAGCGACGATGCGGCAGGCTGTTCTCGCAGCCGAATTCAACAAACCCTTTTGGCTACAGCTTGTGGGTGCGGGACCTACCACGGCATTCGCGGCACATCTTGGTTCCGTCCTGTCGCATGCCCAGCTACCGTATATCACCTGTCATGAATTATGGGAACATGATTTGCTTATGAAGCCGATCAACGTGGAAAATGGATATATGCAGGTGTCCGATAAACCTGGACTTGGGGTTGAGGTTGATGTCAAGGCAGTTGAAAAATATAGGGTGGATAGAGATGAACCCACGCCGGCGCAGCGATACCGGGCCAAAAAGAGGATCTTGCGCGTGATATCCCCCGGTGTGGGTAAGAAAAAGCGGATGTGGGAGTTCACTGATGAGACCATATACCAACCCGAATTCTATAAAGGAAATCTACCGGGCTTTGAAAGAGAGGTGGACCTGGAGGTGATCGAGGAAGATAAGAGCCCTGCGTTCAAGAAGGCGCACAAAAAACTGCAGGAATCAGAAGCGACGGTGGCAAGGGAACCGAAGGGGTTCTGACCAGTGCCCTTTATCTGCTACCCATCCAATTCTTTCCGGGAATCAGCGGAAAGCAATTGCGCCGTCTGCCATGAGCCCGGGAGCACTATGGGATAGCGGTCCAGCAGCATCACGTGCAAAGAGAATCATTGAGGCCATGATCATTTGCCCGCAACCACTCCCACGGTTACGGAATATGTCATGGCCTCTTCCTTTGCGTAAATATCCGATTACATATCAGTGCGTGTAAAGAACCTTTTACCAGCACCCGTCAATAGATTTCCGTAAAAACAGGCGAAGATCACTTATTGATTCAGTTCCCTATGAAAATTGGGTCTTTTGTTCGCCCGTATTATCCATTTCAAACTGCGTTTACCACCGCTTCATGATTCTCTATTGATGGCGGAACAATCATTCTTTTTTGCTGAGAGGTCAGTCCCCCCAGGTCTACCGTGTCATAGTAATTAAGCGCCCATGTTGAATACCCGGGACTGTATTTAAAGAGAATGTTCCGTCGCTCATGATCTGCCTGCCAGGGCAGCGTCCCATGAATGGTGGATTCCGTAAATATGAACACGTCACCGGCTTCAACAGCGGGCTGCACAACATAGTGTGCATCCTGTTCAAACCGCTTGATAGCCTGGGGGATTTCGGTTACCGAATAGTTGCTTTTGTGACTCCCAGGAACACAGCAGAATCCTCCGGCCCCGGCAGGGGCGTCTGTGAGGAAATAGGTCACCACTGTTAACCCGTTCTCCATCCTTCCGTTTCGAAACCGGTACCAGTGGGATCCACCATGACCTCCATGCAAGCCCCCATGGCCGTCTCTCTTTTGCATGAACATGCCATAGTCATGATCGAGGCGCAGTTTGGGGCCGAGGAGTTCGATAAGATACGGCATTACAGCCTGATGATCGATCAGATCCCGCACCGGTTTCCCCCAGGGCAAGAGAGAAGTTTCCTTGCCGGCGATTTCTTCTCCTTAGGGATAGGTTTTAAATTTTAGGGCTGCAACCTCGTTGAGTACTGCGATTTCTTCCCTGGTTAACACGTTTTTAACAAGGAGATATCCCTCCA
Source organism: uncultured Gemmatimonadota bacterium (assembly GCA_964470965.1). GTDB lineage: Bacteria > JAAXHH01 > JAAXHH01 > JAAXHH01 > JABIQT01 > CAYYIS01. The sequence continues at coordinate 20,494 of CAYYIS010000045.1, forward strand.
GGTCAAACATGAATTTTCCATGAATATTCATAAACCGTTTCTCCAGTAAGAGAGGATATGCAACGCAGAACAATCAACCATGCCGCGACATCCAGGTATTGATCAGAAACCGGGCGATTGAATCTCTACGGGGCAGACGAACGGCGGCTGATTCATCTTCCCATGCCCCGGCTTCAAGGATTTCATCCGCTGTAAACCAACGGGCGGTTTCCAATTCCTCATCATCAACCCTGATCTCCGTGGTTTGGGCCGTGGCATAAAATCCGAGCATGATCGACGCCGGAAATGGCCAGGGTTGGGATGCCTCGTATCGCACGTCAGTGACTTCCACACCAACCTCCTCCATCACCTCTCTTGCGACGGCCTCCTCCAGGCTTTCACCGGGTTCTACGAAACCTGCTAGTGTTGAATAAACTCTGGGAGGCAGGCGTCTGTGACTCGCCATGAGGCACATTGGTGAACCTCCGCCATGAGGGTAATGTTCCACCAGCATAATGACGGCTGGATCGGTACGTGGATATGTTTCTCGGCCACAGTCCGGATTCATACACAACCGCATGTGCCCTCCATTTCTGTTTTCTGCCAGGTGACCGCACCTACCGCAGAATTTATGCGATGTGTGCCAGTGCATGATGCCTCTGGCATAAGCAAGAACGGAAGCATCCCGGGCAGCCATGTACTGCCCCGTTAACCGCAGATCCAGAAAGACGCCAGGTACCATTTCCGTTACTTTTTGCTCATTTACCGGAGATAGATCTACAGCAAAAACCGGGATGCCGCCATCCATTCCGAGAAACACGGACTCCTCGGAGGCACCCACCAGATCGTCCGCCCTGCGCCTTTCATAGAAAATAGGGATAGCGGGTGTGTTACCGTCCGCCCTGCCTTCCACAAGATTTTTATCTTTCCATACAGGAATAATTCTTGCATACGGGTTTGCAAATTGTCCAACGACCCATGCAGCATCTTTTCTGAGATTTTCGGTCCGGTCCAGATTTCCGCCCGCATAATGTATATGATTGATTGACACAGCCTCGGCGTCCTTTGTATATATGTGTAATATGTCCTTAAATGATGTATCCATTGTAACCGGTATGATACCATGTCAAAAGGAAAATCCTGGCACCAGGGGTTGAATTTCGAGTGCCATCAATGTGGCCACTGTTGCACTTTCCCCGGCGGTACCGTTTTCGCGACCGAAAAAGAGTTCCAGAGAATATCGGAACATCTGAATTTGAGCTTCGAGGAATTTCTGGATACCTACACGGACGATATGGATGGATATGTATCTCTCATATCAAAACCTGAAGGGCCTTGCATCTTCTATGACAACGGGTGTACGATCTACGAAATACGCCCCACCCAGTGTAGAACCTATCCATTCTGGAATCATATCGTAAAATCTCCGCGAAAATGGGAGGAAGAGGCGAAGACCTGTAAAGGGATAAACCGAGGAAAACGCTGGCTCAACAAGGAAATAAAACAACTGCTGAAAAACATGGATCAGAAATGGATGCCTGCCGGGAGACAATCCGGATAATCAGAAAAACGCTCTCACTTCAGCCCTGGCCGTGTGTACCACAGATCTTTGCGGGTCTGTTCTGCCGTCGTAGTTGATAAGCATACTGACGTTTTGACCGATCCGGTAGTCCAGGCTGCCATGCCATCTCCCGCTATTACCGCGACGCCTTCCGTTCACCATTTCGAAGGGAAGTGCGGCATTGCGGGATGCCTGTACGTTGGCCCAGTCGACCTCCAATCTAGCCCGTCCCTTTCCCCGGAATGAGTAGGTAACCCTCGGAACTATACTGATTATTGATGAATTCAATAGATGAAGACGATCCTTGTCGTATCCCCCAACGAGTTTGATGAATAACTCGAGAGGCTGGGTGGGGCGGTGTGAAAGAGTCACGAATCCATTGTTCGATATGATCCGAAAGCGCTCCCGTCCTGAATCAGTCCTGCGCCTGGAAGCTCTGGCGAATGTGAGTTCCGTAACCGTTTTAGGTGTCAACGAGGCCCTGACCCTGACAGATCTTTCAGCCTTGTACCTGTGTTCGCCGCCGGTGATCAATTGATTGTTCATTGTACTTAACCGCTGATACCGTAAACGTACCGAGATCCTTCGATGCTTGGGAAACAGAAACATATCATGCCTTAAGTTCATCGAACCTAGAACCGTGGTGCTGTCCTGCTGAAACTGATTGAGATTCAACAGATACAATGTTTTGCGGTTGTTGGATTTGGATTGTTCATCGACTGCTATATACGTGTCGCTGGACACATTCCTTAAAAGCGCACCAAGCGCTCCCGTCTGCGATTTTACTTTGCGATACATTTGAGATTGAAATCTAAAACTAGCCTTCACCCCCGTAACCGGTTCGAAAGTACCTACATTATCGTACTGTGCGATGTATTCACCGTCGGAATCGGGGATATACTCACCCGCGAGATCATCAAACCTGAGGTTTCCTCTGCCTCGCCCGACCCTGACATAGCGCCGGTTGGTCCTCGCGCTGCTCGTGTTATTGACTTCATAACGCATATCCATCGATATCGCCCGGCGCCAAGGGCTATACGCCACTCTTCCATCGATCAGGCTTTCGGTGTTGTCTGTCCCGTCAACTTCTTTAAACAACCTCCTCCTGTTGATCATCCGCGCCGACATGGTCAAAGAGCGCCATTCTTGTAGCGCGATGCTTTGCTGCAGCGTTCGTGCGGTTGATTCGTGCCTCCAATCCCTGGTGTTCGTGCCGGTTGGACCGACCACCGATGTAGTCCTGAAGGCGGCGGAGCTGAGCAACGAAATATTACCGATTCGGACACTTTCAAACCCCGTGCTGACTTCCCTGAAATATTGACCTGCATCCAAGATTCCATTCTCATGCTGAATCTGATTTTCCTCGAGCACGCCTATAAAGGGTTTCACGTATCTTGAATCAAAAGATCCGCGGAACTGATTTCTGCGCCAACGATTCATGTATGCACGCTGTTCTGAATTGGAAGAGGGAAGGGGGATGGTCTGTCGCTCGGATCCAGCGCCGTATTCCTGGAAATCATATTTTATCTGAATTGAACGGGCGGGCGTAACAACCATTCCTACCTGTCGACGATTCGATAGGAAGCCATCCGCTCGCGACATCCTGCCCCACCCACCTGTAAACCGTGTATACTCCCCTACGGCATGACTGCCGTTAAACTCCATCACTTGCCCCCTCCAGGATTGTAAAGCATCCTGGCCATATCTTCTATGATACTCCGCCTGATCCAGGCGGCCTGCGGGATTGAATGACCGCTGCACGTTTCGAAAAACACCGCTTGCAGACACATCGCCGAGGGAAGTCCGCCCGATACTCAAAGTGCGAGGGGCAATGTCTGTCTTAATGAGAAACGCGTTGCCGTGCCGAGCCCTCTGCTGCGGGCGGTTCGACTGAATATCTTCGTCGAATCCGCTGAAAGCAAACTCACCGGTCACGGACACCCCATTTATGGGAGTGGAACGCACGTCGAAGGCAAGAAGGGATTGGGAGGTGGGAAGAGGGAGCTGAGACGCGGAATTGACCGTTTCCTGTTCTGCTTCATTTGGTTTGCGAGATACACCCGGGGGCTGTAAACCAAAGTTCTGATAGGCTGCGCGATCATCGGATTCCCGAATGAAGGTTGTCCCGAACGCAATGTGTTCCCCCAATTTCATTTCCCCACGGCCAATATACAAATTACGTCTGTACTGTTGATCGGAGGCTTCAAAATCGACTACGATCCTGGAGTCACCTGTTACCAGCCGGTTTCTTGTAAATGTTATTTGAGCACTGGTGTAATCTATGGCATAATCCTGGTCCTCCCCGCGAACCATTCGTTTACCATCGACCCACACCCGCTCTGTACCTGCGACCACCAGGATGGCCCGATCACCTGTTTCCCCCGTGAGTTCATACGGGCCCTGATTACCTTCTACGCCCTGAAAGCGGTTCGTGGTGTACTTGCCGTCCGAAACTGCGGCAGCCAACTGAAAGGAACCGTTGGGCGTGTTTATGTGGCTCTGAACTCCCTTGAGCTTACGGTTGTATCTACCGAGTATTGACTTGTCAAAGTTCAATGTATAATCACCCATGGTAGTTGTCATATTGGGGGTTTTGACCTGTACTAAAACATTGTCCAATTCCTGCAGTTTCCGAGTGTTACCTTCCGGCTGGATCGGGCTGCTCTTGTCAGATAATATCGCTACAATATCAACATTTTCAGCTGCTTTTCCTGTAATCCGTATGCGAAGGGACTGACCTAACGATGCATCCCTGTGGGAACCGGTCAAAACACTGAAGGTTTTACTCCCGGTTACATCGAGACTTGAATTGATGCCTGAAAATGTATTCCGCAGCACGGAAGGCGTTTCGATGGTCTGCGTTGTTTTATGGGATTGGGTATCAGGCAGCACATGTTCGATCACCATGCGCCTGTGGATGTAGCTATTCTGCAGGGCGATAGGATATATTTCATAGGATACATGAATTACTGAATGAGGCCTCTGCGTGCGAAAAAATGATAATTGTCCCCGCTCATAGTCCATTTCGTAATCAATATTTCTCAGAAGGGGTGTACCGACATCGGTCGAGACAAGGTCCGTGTGCAGGACAACAAAACGATCCGGCAACTGGTAAACGGCCTGGTCTGGTTTGAACGAAAATTGAATGGTTTTTTTATACAGGGATTTTGTGGAGTCTTGCAATGAATCAACCGCATAAGCAGTTGTAACATCACAGCTTAAAGCAAGTGTGGAGGCGAAGATGAAGAATAACGGGATAAAGGATATTACGGTACGCATATCACGCCTACAGGTTTTTAGGAACCAACAGGTTGATAGATTTTAATACTTTCTTTATTAATATGAATCGATAAAAAGCATTAGCAATATGCGTATGGGGTCAACCCTCTATTGTAGTGTATTGTCACTTGCCGCTAACACGATGTCACGGCTGTGTTTTATAGCCCCGATCGGATCTGGCAGGGCGTCTTTCAGTTCGAGGCTGACGCCACCCCTGTAACCTGTCTCACGGAGGGTGTTTATTGTGGTGCGGATCATTTCATCCGTCAGGATACCGTCGCACAAGCTCAGGTGCAGGTCGTCGACGCCGTCATTATCGTCAAAATGTACATATCCCAATCTGTCACCCGCCCGGATGATCGCGTCGGATGGATCTTCACCTGAAATTTGGGCGTGCCCAATGTCGAGCAGCAGGTACAGATTGGGATGTGAGACGTCCTGAATGAACGACAGGGTTTCTGCGACAGTCGGCAATGACCGCCCGGGAAAATGTTCGATACAAACTTTAATATCAAATTCGGACGCCCTGTCAGCTAAATGCGCCAGGTGGCCGGCAAAGCGTGACAGGGCTCCGGTATCACTGGCGAAATCCGGCACGACGTAGGCGTATCCTGCGTCAGCCCAAATGGCATGTTCAAATGCCTTGAGGAGATACGCTCTCGACTCCTTGGACCGTTCCGAATCATGATCATCTAGGCTGTATCCCTCCGGAATGCCAAAAGAAAGACCTACGCAGGATACAGGCAGTTCTGGCTTTTCTGTTTGATCCTGAAAATCGATTGCCCGTATGTCGATGTGCCGAAACCCAATGTCAGAAAGTGTCTTTACCCTTAGTGGGTTTTTATCGCTCAGAGCCCAGATACAACAGGACAGATACATGGAAGACATCCCGGGATGGTGTTGGTCGGTTTGAGGCAATAGACTATTCGGTCTGATTGTACATTTCGTTGTTAAATTGTTGTCCAAGTTCAAGAATACCGGTTTTGGGATCTCTAACACCGGTGTCGAACGGATCCCCCGTTTCTTCGATCCATCTTGACAGCCGCGCTTCCTGTTCGTTCTGACAATCGATATAATCGGGTGATCCGGCCAGATTGTTCAATTCATAGGGGTCGCTGTCCCGGTCGAACAACACCGGGCCGTATTCATCTTTGTACCATCGTGCGTATACCCAACGGTCCGTTCGTAATCCTCGCCAGAACCCTACCCACTCCCCCCGATGGGGCCAACCAGGACCCAATATCTGCAAGTAAACGGAATCTGACCGGGGGCCGTCAGCACCAAGCAGGTGATGCGACTGGTCGACGCCCTGTACGGAATCGGGAATCTTTGCATCACATAGACTGAGAATAGTCGGCATGAGATCCACGCTGCTTACGAGAGCGTCTGAGCGTACACCTGCAGGGATGTGCCCCGGCCATCGGGCAACGAATGGCACGTGGATCGACTCCTCGTACGGGGTAGCTTTTGATGCCCGAAACGAGTGATGCATCCAGCGGTCCATGGGTTTGCCGTAACCATGGCTGCTGAGATGATCACCGTGGTCGGATGTGAAAATCAGGATGGTATCGTCTGAAATACCCAGCCGCTCCATAGCCTCAACAACCCTGCCGAATTGCGCGTCGAGACCAGTTATGTTACCGTAATAATCAGCTATTTCCTTCCGGGCGAAAGCAGCCATCTGGTCCGGTACGTTAGGCGGCAGATCCACTTTCTCAGGATCGTAGATATCATAGGCATCCGGATATTCGTCATAAGGCCAGTGCGGCGGTCCCCAACTCATGATCAGACAGAAGGGATCTGTGGATGATTCCATGAATCTAATGGCCAGGTCCGTTTCGATTTCCGGCGCCCAGCCGTCCATGGAAATGGGCCCTGTTTCGTTCTCGAAATAATCCGTCTTGTAGTAGCTGTGCCGGCAGTCGTAAGCGGCCATATAGTCGAAACCGGATCTGTTATCCTGGGTATAGGGGGGATATCCAAGATGCCATTTTCCAACATAACCAGTCGTGTACCCCGCTCGTTTCAAAACATCTGGAAGGACGGCCTGGTTGGGATGCAGGCTGTATTCATTATCAAGGACCCCGTTGCAATGAGAATACCGCCCGGTCATCAGTTGACCACGATAGGGCGAACAGATCGGACAGCTGGAGTACACCTGGTCCAGTACGATCCCCTGACTTGCGAGAAGATCCAGGTTCGGTGTCTCTATAACGGGATTGTCGCTCGTTCCCATCGCTGAGTACCGGTGCTGGTCGTCAAATATGAAGACTACATTTGGACGGTCCATTAAGCACTACGCTCCCTCGACGGCTTTGCGAAGGTCGTTTCCATTGTCTTTCCACCAGGAATGCAGGATGCTGATATCCGTACCTATGTTAAAATGGCGTACCCCCATGTCGAGGTAGTACCTGGCCTGGTCCGGGGTTCCTATTTCCGCCCGGGGCTGCACCCCTGCCTTAAGCGCCATTTCAATGACCCGACGCTCCGTTTCTTTAACCTCGGGGGCACCCATATTACCTGCCATTCCGGTGTTTACGGAATAATCAGCCGGTCCCCATTGGATCATATCTATACCATCCATTTCAAGAATTTCTTCCAGAATTTCTACGGCGGCCTTCTTTTCGATCATGACTGCCACGACAATTTCATTTAAAGCCTGTACATATTCAGCGCCGCCACCGTAACCCATGTAGGAAAACCTCCGAGTGGCAACACCGTATGATCCGTCTGTATCGGGGGTATCTGGACGACAGAGGCGGACGCATTCTCTGAACTCATCAGCCGTTTTACAATCTGCGAACAGTACACTCTGAAAACCGGAACCGATTGCCCGTTGGGCGAGAAAACCGCGAGACTCCGCATCAACCTTTATCATCATGCCGAGATCGTGTATTTCCCCCGCCCGGCACAGGTGATCCAGATCATGAAGATGATACGGGGTATATTCGCCTACAAATTCCACGTAATCATATAAACCGGTGTGGCCGACAGCCTCCACGATTGAGGGCCATACGCTATGTATGTGAGTAGCGATGGAAGGCTTACCGTCTTTCAGTATTTGCCGCAATTTGTTGGGGCGCATTCTTCTCTCCTGTATCGCTTACTGGTTGCTACACCAAACTTTAAATTCAGCTTCCATTTCCGGCGTCCACTCACGATCTATTTCGCCCGGGGTATATTTTTCTTCCCTCAACATCTGATGGCCCCAGGCATCCCGGGTTCTTGTATCCTCTGATTGCACCACCACTTCTTCAGCGAGGTGTGCGGGGACAAAGATAACTCCCGCCCGGGTGCCAAGCACCACATCGCCCGGAATAACAGTGGCATCCCCTATTTTGATGGGAATGTTGATACCTGTCAATGTGACGTCGTTGATTGCTGTGGGATCCACACCTCGTACATAGGTGGCCATCGGAATCTCTTGTAACCTCTGGAGGTCCCGGATCCCGCCGTCGATCACCATTCCTGTTCCGGTTTTCGCGAAGATCGAATTTCCGAGATTATCACCGGCAAACGTGCCGTCTTTTACTTTTCCAAACAGGTCAATTACGATGGTGTCGTTCTGTTCCATGGTATCAATGACCCAGGAATTCTGACCCCCTATACATCCCTGCTGATTCCCCTGCTCCTGTATTACATTCTGCAGGTCCGGCCTGACGGGAATAAAGGCACCGGTAACCGCGCGACCCACCAGGGTTCTATCAGGATGAAGCATCATCCAGTCTCCGGCGAATTGATGTTTGTACCCTTTGCCTCCAATGGTCCCCCAGGCTTCTTCTATGGTAACGGCCTTCATACGTTCCAGAATATCATCGGATACCCGCGGTCTGCCGTCTTCAAACCGGTCACCGGTCCATTCCCTGGTGATTTCTCTCAATAAATCCGGCGAGCTCAACCCAATTGCAGGAATCATGCTGTTTGCTCCCTGGTTAAACAGCACAACAGGCCAGCAGGATACAAATATTTGTCCTGAAACTGACCTGTTGTCTTGATGAAAAATAAAGATGAATCGGTATCAGTACCTTTGCATGCTCCGCCCTACGACGCCTGACGGTTAAACCGAACCTTCTACCGCTGGGCGTTCAGAGTACGCAAATCTATAAACGGCATGGCGTCACCGATGACCTGAGGGAAATGCCCATCCCATTTTTCGATGGCACGAAGCTGTAGCAAAGTGGGGGTAATGGTCATACGTTGTAACCTCTGGGATTCTGCCTGCGCCTGGGCCTGCGTGATTGTTTGTTCCGCCTCGACGCGAATGCGGTCGAGATCTCTCGATGCCTTCAGGGCAGCCTGTTCCGCTGTTTGTTTCGCTTCGATGGCATCGTTGAACGTCTGTGAAAATGAGAAGTCGATGATATTGAATTCATCGACCATGATACTGAAATTACGTAATCGTTCGGTCAATAGTTCTTTAGATGTCGCTGACACTTCGGAACGGCGTGTGATTAATTCTTCTGCTGTAAACTGGGCCGTTACGGCTTTCATCGCTTCCTGAACAGCAGGGTCGATTACCCGTCCTTTGAATGACAGACCGATGTCCTGGTACAGGGTGTTCACAGCGTTCGGATCCACATGGTAATTGACTGCGATGGTAGAAGATACGGTCTGAAGGTCCTTCGATGCCCCTGTCGCTGATGTTTCGCTCTTCTGTATCTTAACATCAACCGTGATTATGTCTTCCACGAAGGGTATTTTAAACTGGAGCCCTTCCCCCAAAATTCCCTCCTGGACACCGCCGAACCTACTGAACACAACCCCTCGTTCACCGGGGCCAACCGTTTCGAAGGCACTCATTGCTAAGAGCACCATTCCTACTATCAAACCTATTTTTAAGATTTTTCCCGTTTGTATATTCGGCAACTGTTCATTGAACTCTGACATCTTAACCTCCAAGATTGTGAATGTGAATGAAAAATTGATTTACTCAGGCATCGTCCGCAATGCAGATCAAAGATTTTAGGGAATCGCCCGCTTGCGCTGTGAGTCGGAAGCCAACCTCCGTTTTTTCTATGGGAAACCTATGGGTGACCACCATGTCCGCCGTGACCAAGCCCATTTCGATGATATCCATCGCGGCACGCGTGTCGTCGGGACCGCATGAATAACTGCTTACCAGGCTGATTTCATTGAAATACAGGTCAAAAGGTTTAAGGTCAAGTACATCTTTCTCCGGTGTGGACATAAAAAATAACACCGTGCCACCCTTGCCGGCGCACGCTATGCCCGACTTCATGGCGGGTATGCTGCCCGGTCCCACGATCACCACGTCTGCCATAATTCCGTCTGTTAATTCATGAACTGCTTCCTCCAGATTCCTCTCTCCGGCATGAACGACCGCATCCATGCCGAGTTCCAGCCCCTTCTCTAACCGGTACGGAACCATGTCGGCACCGATTATCTGTTTAGCACCATAGTGTCGTGCGATGATGCCGTTTAATAGTCCCATGAATCCGAGACCGATGATCAACACAATATCACCCGGACGGATTTGAGCCCGCCTGACAGCCTTAACGGAACATGCAACCGGTTCGATTAGCGCCGCATCGTCGAAGGACATCGCATCGGGGATTACTAAGGTATCGTTGCGCAGGTTGATCTCGGGAATGCGCACGTATTCTGCGATTGCGCCCGGGTCCAGCTGAGAACCTTTCCAGGTCGGACACATGGTATAGTTCCCACGTTGGCAAAGTCGGCACCGGAAACAGGGAGCATGGTGATGAATAAATACCCTGTCTCCCGGTTTGTACATATCGACTTCTGCGCCCACCGCTTCTATTACCCCCGACGGTTCGTGTCCAATGACGATCGGGGCTTTCCTTCTTATGTACCAAGGCGTTACATCACCACTGCAGATACCGCACCGTCTCATGTGAACCAGGGCATCTCTTGGACCCGGTTCCGGGACCGGCATATCTTCCAGTCTGATGTCATCTATATCGTAAACTTTTATTGCTTTCATAAAACCGAATACGCATCACGGAATGATCGCATATTTTATAGAACTTCCCGTGATGAGACTCTCGAATACCTCCTGTAGATCTTGCAGTGTACGGTCAGCGGATATTAGCGGAGATACATTTATTTCCCGGTTGCAGAGATAATCGCAGGACTTTTTTACAGCGGCCGGGTTGAAATGAAATACACCCTTGAGGGTGATCTGGTCGTAATGGAGACGTGCGGTGTCAAATGTAGCAGTGGTGCCCGAGGGACAACCCCCAAAAAGTATCACGTTGCCACCCCTGGAAACCATCTCCGTGGCCTGCTCCCAAACGGCTGGCAGCCCCGTGCATTCAATTACGAGCGGGGCACCCATACCATCAGTTTCCGCCGTAATGCGAGAGACCGGGTCCTCGCGTTGACTGTCGATTGTAACGTCCGCGCCTACCATGCGCGCCAGGTCCAGCCGAAAGGAATGGTGGCCGGACACGATAATTTTCCCGGCCCCCATAGCCTTTGCTACCATGATATGTAAAAGGCCGATAGCACCGGCGCCGATTATCACTACAGTGGACTGCGGTTGCAGGGCGACGGATTCCATACCGTAAACCACACAGGACAAGGGCTCAAGTATTGCCGCCTCCCTGAAACTCAGGTGGTCCGGCTTGTGGAACGTGTTCCTCCGTACGATTTCTGCGGGTAACTTGAGGTATTCCGCATAGGCGCCCAGTACCTTCGTTTCCATCATGGTGGGGCATAGATTCTCGAGCTGCCGTGAACAATATATACACGCTCCGCACGGGGCTGTGTGGACCGCCATAACGGAATCCCCGGGAGAGAACCTGGTTACATCCTTTCCGACTTCTGCTACTTCACCGGCGAATTCATGCCCGAACACGGTGGGCATGGGCATCAGCGGATGACCTCTGCGAAACGCCTTCAAATCCGTCCCGCACGTCAGGGCAGCCTTGATCTGAATGAGTATTTCCCCATCTGAAATTTCAGGTGGGTCGATTTCCCGGAGTTCAATTCGTCCCGGTTCAATGAGGACAGAGGCAAGCAAAACGGTAAAATTCCGGTTCGAGTGAAAACAGCTGGCAAACGAAGTTTTTACGACGCTAAATCTATACTAATAATCGAACAATCGCAAACTTTTTTAATTTTCTGTTTAAATCACGGTGTATTGGTACTTTATAATTCATTGATCTTAACCATAACACGGTATATAATACCTTTACAGTCGGTTATTATTCAGGCTTACTATTACCTTACAGGTAGGTTTAAGATGATCCGCGCCGTGTTGTTATCCCTGGTTTTATTGCCGGTAGATGTTTTGGTGGCGCAGAATGACGATGTGAATACGGCCGGTAGGAGGATGCCCGGGAATGCAGCGCCGCTTTCAGACCAGGTATACCGTTACCTCAGCTTCGAACCGGTCAGCCTTGACATCGGCGTGACCTTGTATCAGTCAAGTGAGAGCGAATTCATGTATGACCGGCTCTGTATGTTGAACTATAAGAATGAGCTTGTACCGGGCGCTGCTGATAGGTGGGAGGTGTCAGCGGACGGATTGACCTGGACATTCTATCTTCGAAAGACAGCAAGGTGGAGCGACGGGCGACCGGTTACGGCCCATGATTTCGAGTGGAGCTTTAAAAGGTTTATCCACCCCGGCAGTGGGAATGTTTATGCCTCGTTCTATTACGATATCAAAGGGGCAAAAGCCCATGTTCAGCGTGAGAATATGGATCCCGGCTCCATCGGGGTAAACGCCCTGGACGACCACACTCTGAAAATCGAAACCGAAACCCCGTGTGCCTATCTGCCCTATCTGCTCGCTTATCCAACGTCAGCGCCGGCCCCGCGGTGGCAGGTTGAGAAATATGGAAATAAATGGACGCTCCCCGGAAACTGGGTTGGTAATTCTAGCTATCAGCTTGAGACCTGGCGTACCGGGCAGTCCATGTCGTTCGTGCCGAACCCGTATTATGAGGGGCCGCTTAAAGGATACCTGGAACGAATCGTGCGGGTCTTTACTGAATCGGGGAGGTCTGCAGGCGATATAGGATTGCTGCCCTATGAAAATCACGAAATAGATATGGCCGAAGTACATCCGACAGATATTAGTCGCATACTGGCCGATCCTGAATTGAAGGATGAACTCGTTAAGTTTCCACGCTATATGACAACCTATCTGTTTTTCCGGACCCGGGAGAAGCCCTTTGATGATAAAAGGGTCAGGCAGGCGTTCAGTCACGCCATTGACCGTAAACAATTGGCGAAGGTGGTATTACAGGAAATAGCTGTGCCTGCGTACACGATGCTTCCGCCTGGTTTTCCGGGATACGTCGGGGACAGATATGATGATATTCAGAAACATGATCCCAAACGGGCACGCAAACTGATGGCCGAGGCCGGTTATCCAAAGGGACGCGGATTTCCAAAATTGGAAATGTGGATAGTGAATTCACAGAGAATCCCTACGAATACCGTGTCCCAGGCGGTTCAGGGTATGATAAATCAAACGCTCGGAACGGATATAAAAATCCGAATTTCGGAAAGCCGTTCCTATCGGGAAGCCATGTTTAACTGGGATCTGCCTTTAAGCATCTCCACCTTCGATTTCGATTTTCCGGACCCCCACAGCCTGCTCGGTATGGTGTGGCGTTCAAGGCCCCAGGGTGTCGGACGGCACGATTGGACCAATTCCTACTTCGATGCCTTGATCGATCAGGCGGGGCGGACGATGAACACGAAGGATAGGATGGTTATATACGACGAGGCGGAACGGATTCTAGCTACGGATGTGGGAGGTGTGTTCCTGTTTCACAGCTTTGCTACAAGGGTTCGGAAACCGTGGATGAAAGGCTATCTCAAGGACAAGCAAGGCTATTATCCGTTTTATCACAACAATTCGTCCTACATGGATATATATATCGGTGACAACGTTATACCTAGAAATGGGGAAGGATTAAACTGACACCCGGGAGTTTCCCAATCATGTGCATTACAATCAGACTGTATAGACCGATGTTACTGCTGTTCCTGTTCAGTATCATGCTGGCGTGCGATCCGGCCGATCAGGTTCAGGAAACGGTAGTTAATTCGATCGGGAGAGAGCTCCCGCCAGATGCAGTTCCTGTTGAACAACAGGTCTTCAGGTATATGTTCCGGGAACCGACAACCCTCGACATCAGTGTTGCTACTTATGAAGCGGATGGAACATTTTTCGCGTTTGAACGCCTGCTGCTGCTCGATGAGAACAACATTCTCGTACCGGGAGCAGCCGACAGATGGGAATCCTCACCAGACGGTAAAACATGGACCTTTCACCTGCGATCCGGGGCTAAATGGAGTGACGGGCGTCCGGTTACCGCCCAAGACTTCGAATATTCATTCCGGCGAATGCTCGATCCCGCCAGTGGAAACACATATGCTTTTCTGTACTACGACATCAAAGGTGGAAGGGATTTTAACCAGGGTGATGGCACCAATCCTGAAATCCTGGGCGTTAGTGCTCCCAATGATTCGACCTTTATTATTGACACGGAAGGTCCCTGTCCCTACCTGCCGTATATCGTTTCGTTTATAACATCATCTCCGGTGCCAAAGTGGCAAGTGGAGAAATATGGAAAAAAGTGGACAGAGCCAGAAAACATAGTGAGTAACTTCACCTATAAAATGGTTGAATGGAACCACGGTTCCGACATGACATTCGCTCTAGATAGAAATTACAACGGTCCCCATGCGGCATTTCTTGAAAAGATCATCGTTAAATTTATCGGTAGTCAAAGGCCTGGAACCCTGACCTATGAAAACGGTGAGGTGGATGCTTACAGGCTGGACCCTCTGGATTACGCGTCTGTTGCGCGCGACCCCAATCTCATGGATGAAGTTCACAGGTATCAGGAGTTTACCACATGGTATCTGTTTTTCAATACGCGGGAGAAACCCTATAGCGATCTTCGGGTCAGGCAGGCCATCGCACGCGCTATCGACCGTGATCTTCTGTGTCAACGTGTGCTGAACGACCTGGCGATCCCCGCATATACCATGCTGCCGCCCGGTTTTCCGGGATATGCCGGTGACGAATTAAAAGGTATACAGAATTACGATCCCGAGATCGCAAAGCAGTTACTCGCCGAAGCCGGGTATCCGGGGGGAAAAGGATTTCCCGAATCTGAGTTCTGGCTTCGTGTGGCGGATACAAATATCAACAAGATCGCCGGCGAAGCGATCGAGGCCATGCTGAGGGAGACCCTCGGGATCAAGGTGAAGGTGCGATATCAACAGCGGACGGTGTACAACGACAATTTGTACCAGTGGACCATTCCCATCGGTATGCTCGCCTTCGCATATGACTACCCGGACCCTTCTAACATGTTGGCCCTTCTGTGGCGTTCGCAGCCTAAAAAATACGGACGACATGATTGGCAGAATTCAATGTTTGACGAACTTGTTGACGAGGCCAATACGGAAATGAATCCTACTCGGAGATACGAGTTATATGCGCAGGCTGAACAGGTGCTGGCGGAAGATGTGGGAGCGGTCTTCCTGTTCCATCCCATCAATATAGAGCTTAGAAAGCCATATCTCAAAGGTTTGAAGAAAAGCTCAAAGGGTGAAGATGTTCCCCTCATATCCATACAGACCGTCAATTTCCCAAGTGTATACATCGGCAACCAACAACCATGATTTATATCGATGAACAAGACACCGTCGATTTGTTGAAATCGCTGATTCGCATCGACTCCGTCAATCCTGAATTGATGCCGGGTGGACCGGGTGAAGCGGAAATTGCGGCGTTTATCCAGGAATTCATGGTTGAAGCCGGACTGGAAGTACATGTTCAACAGGCGGTGCCAGGAAGGCCCAATGTCATTGGAATTCTCCGCGGAAACGATCCGGTTAACGGGCATTCCTTGATGCTCAACGGTCACACCGATACCGTGGGAAGCGGGAAAATGGAAATCCCTCCGTTCGATCCTGTTGAACAGGACGGCCGGATTTTCGGCAGGGGGGCAGCGGATATGAAATCCGGTGTTGCCGCGATGTTATCCGCGGCTAAGGCTGTTGCCAATTCCGGTGTCCCGTTACGGGGGGACCTGATCGTTGCTGCGGTGGTCGACGAGGAATATGCGAGTATTGGCACGGAAGCCCTCGTCAAGGAATTCACGGCTGACGCTGCCATTGTAACCGAGCCTACGGACTTGAATATTACGGTCGCTCATAAAGGGTTTGCATGGATTGACATCAATACATCGGGACATGCTGCCCATGGGAGTGATCCTGCAGAAGGGGTCGACGCCATCATGATGATGGCGGATGTGCTTCAGAAATTACGATCGTTTGATCAGAACGTTCTTAGGAACAGATCCCATCCGATCCTCAGTCCCCCATCGCTCCATGCGTCGGTGATCGACGGTGGTAAAGAGTTGAGCACCTATCCCGATTCCTGCAGACTGCAGGTGGAACGTCGGACCGTACCAGGTGAATCACGGGAGTCTGTAGCCGCAGAAATTGACAGTATCCTTCTGGATTGTCAGTCTGACAATGGGGAATTCAAGGCAGTATCTGACATCTTCTTCTACCGCGAATCCTTGGAAATCGATCGTGATGAGGAGATAGTTCGGACTTTACACCATCACGTAGCTGATGTAACCGGTGAAATACCTGAATACAATGGAAGCGCCGGTTGGATGGATTCCGGGATTTTGTGTAAATCGGGTATTCCGACGGTAATCTTCGGCCCCGGAGGGGACGGGTTTCACGCAGCAGTAGAGTATGCGGACCGCAAATCTCTTCTGGCGTGTTCCAAGGTGTTGGCAGAGACCATTGAAACCTTTTGCGGATAGATAATTCCAGTGGCCCAGAAAATGGATGTTGTTGTTATAGGTGGAGGAGCCGTCGGTGTGTGTTCTGCCTATTATCTTAATGAAGCGGGATACGATGTAACGCTTCTAGAGCGAAGGCAGATTTGTTCCGGCAGTTCACACGGTAATGCTGGTCTGATTGTTCCCAGCCACAGCATTCCGCTCGCTGCCCCCGGGGTCGTGGCACAGGGCATCAAGTGGATGTTTGATCCTGAAAGTCCCTTTTACATAAAACCGCGGCTCGATCTCGACCTTATCTCATGGCTCTGGCGCTTCTGGTTGTGCAGTTCCGAAGGAAAGATGAGAAAAGGGATCCCGTTGATTCGAGATATGAGTTATGCAAGCCAGCAACTTTTCGATGATCTGTCAAAACTGGAAGGGGCGGACTTTGGTCTGCACAGAAAAGGTATGCTGGATGTTTTTTACACCCAGGCCGGGTTGGATGCAGCCTGTATCGATGCCGAATTATTGGTAAAAAACGGGTTGGCTGTAGATATCCTCACCCCCGACCAGGTGAAGGATTTGGTTCCCGGTTTGGAGTTGAACACTACGGGTGCCGTCCATCATAAACGTGACGGCCATCTCAAACCTCAAAAGTTCGTGGCTGATATTTCCCAACAACTGAAACGCAACGGTGTGGATGTGCGGGAACATACTGAGGTGGTCGGCTTCGAATCCCGGGGGACATCGATCAACGCCGTGAAAACCACAAAAGGGACCTTCCATCCGAAAGAGATCGTTCTGACGGCCGGTTCATGGTCTTTTCATATGGGTGCTATGCTAAATCTTTCGCTTCCAATTCAGCCAGCCAAAGGATACAGTGTTACTGTTGAAAGACCGGACAATTGGCCGGAGATGCCCATGGTTCTGGCTGAGGCTAAAGTGGCTGTTACTCCGATGATGGATAGTCTGCGGTTTGCCGGAACGCTGGAACTGGCTGGCTTCGATGAATCGATTAACCAGAGGCGTGTCGATGCGATTCGAAACGCGGTCCCGCGGTATCTACCGGATGTGGATGTGTCCGCCCTGGAAACTGTCGAGGTGTGGCGTGGTCTGCGTCCCTGTACACCGGACGGCCTTCCCTTTCTGGGGCGTCCTTCATCATATGAAAATCTCGTACTCGCTGCGGGACATGCCATGATCGGTGTGTCACTAAGCCCTGTTACCGGTAAATTGGTATCTCAGCTGATAGCGGGTGAACAGCCGATGATCGAAATCAGTGCACTGCATGTAGATCGATTTAATTGAGTATGTCTTCCCAATTCAAAACGAATAACGTTCCTCCCGGTGTCGAGAAATCTCACCACGCCCATTCCGCTGAAAACGGTAAACGGTCTTCAGGGGTTACACTTCGGTCCGTGTTGTTAGGACTGTTGATCGTAGTGACTGTGGCGACGGTCTCTCCCTACTCACAGGCGGTAATGCGCGCGTCTATCATGACGGCAGACCATTTTTCAATGGCGGTCGCGGTCCTTTTCTTCGCAATGTTCATACTGTTTAACGTAATTCTGCGAACGTTCAGGGTAGCGATGGCGCTTACACCACAGGAGCTGGTGGTCATTTTCATAATGGGCATGGTAGGTGCCGGATTCGCTACAAACGGATTCACCGCACCGTTTCTGTCAGTGATTACGTCGCCGTATTTAAATGCAACACCTGAGAATCGCTGGGCTGAATTCTTTTATGATCATATTCCGGCCTGGGCCGCCGTTCATGACACCGATAATGCGCTTACATGGTATCGAGAAGGATTGCCGGATGGGGAATCCATTCCATGGCGGGCGTGGGTGTTGCCCCTGTTCTGGTGGTTCACCATGGCGGGCACACTGGTGTTTATGTCGCTGTGCATTATGACCATCTTGAGAAAACAATGGGTTGAGAACGAACGACTCGTGTTTCCCCTGATGCAGGTCCCACTGGCTTTTATCCAGGGGGCGGCGGAGGCACCACATTACCCCCGCTGGTTAAAGGGGAAAATGTTCTGGGTTGGGTTTTTGATTCCATTCGGCATTCTTGCCTGGAATATCGGAGGTTATTTCTCAACTGTATTGCCGCAGTTTCCATATCTCGGCGCCGGAGCCAACATTTCTTTGATTCGCGGCTATCCCGCGGTGATTGTTCAATTTTATCCATCGATCGTTGCCATAGCCTATTTCGTAAATCTTGATATACTCGCCGGTCTTTGGTTCTTTTATCTTGTCGGAATTCTTCAGATCGGCCTGTTTAACGAGTTCGGTATCACGAGTCCGGGTTACGATAATTACAGCTCGGAACACTCTGCTGTCGGTTGGCAGAACATGGGCGCTTTCTGCCTTCTGGTGGCCTGGGTACTCTGGCGTGCCCGCCATCATATTTTTGCAGTGCTGAAACACACCTTCAGGCGCAGCGATGAACTGGATGATTCGGATGAATTCCTCTCCTACCGAACAGCCATTTACGGATTAATGATCGGCGCCGTTTACAGCCTGACGTTCCTAACGCAACTGGGAATCAGCCTTCCTGTCGCGTGTGTGTTCCTCGCCATGGTTTTCATTATTTATATCGGTACCGCTCGGATTATTGCTGAAAGCGGCGTGGCTTTCGTGCGGGGACCCATGATTGCTCAAGTATTTACATTTTATTCCGTGGGGACCGAAAACATGTCCAATCAGACCATGTCGGGTATGGCTATGACTTATGGTGCCATGGGAGAAATA
>CAYYIS010000046.1:0-39668 GCA_964470965.1 uncultured Gemmatimonadota bacterium
GAAAGAATGATTTTGACAGGCAAGTGATGGTGTATACAGACGTATAAGGCCACCGGTTGGCAGGCGCATTTGACCGTAAGGGAATGGGCGTTACTGTTGAGATGAATTTATACCCTCTTTGCGCCTTTAGGTAATTTAGAGATGGGCTCTAAATCGCCCAATAATGCCACAGGTCATCGGGGATGGCAGCCTTTATTTGGGGCTCGTCCTTATGAGTCCAGCGGGCGAACAGGCCGACGCGGGGCAGGTCGTTAACGTTGCTCGAACCACAGTGACTGACCCAGCCGTGCCAGAGGATTACGTCCCCGGCGCTGGCCGCAAACGGGCGCGGAGGATGGGGAGAGGGGTCGGAGAAAATGCCCCAGCCCCGTTCTTCAAAGGACTGCGTCTCGCGGAAGGTGCCTTCGATCTGATCGGGGTGTTGTAGAAAATACCGGTGGGTAGGGGAGTGGCTGCCCGACCAGTAGATAAAGGGGCCACCCCCCTCTTCCACATCGTACAGGTAAGTGGTGGCACCCACCATCAGCACCGCCTGGCAGCCTTCGCCGGGATAGCCGTCGATGTGGCCCGTCTCCGGGATAGTCCAATCCTGGCCCTCTTCCGGCCAGCGGACGATCACGCCACAGCCGCCGCCCTGGAAACGGTCGCCCCCCAGCTGACGGCTGATAGCCTGCATCTGAGGCAAATCGCCGAACAGGGGATCGGGTTTGAACCCGTCGGTCTGGTCGGGCCAGCTCTCCGGTTCGTCCGGACGGCAGCCCACGTAGTTCCAGAACTGATCCCGCCAGGTAGCGAGAAGGTCATCGTCGAGTACAGCGGGCAGGATCAGGTGGCCGTCTGTCTTGAAAGCGTCGATCTGAGCCGGACTGAGGGGAGAAGAAGGCATGATGTCACCGGTCTGTCTTTATGGTGGAAAAGGTCTGGCGATAAAGTTAACGGTCAGAATGTTATTTAGATGTAATCTCTCCGTCAACTGTTTTATACCCCTTTGCAGTGCTGCGATGAAAAGTTCGTTGGAAATCTACCGGCTATGGCCTGATTTTTCGCCGAATCCCACGGCGATCTCCCCTGTATTTTCTATTTCACGGTTCTCAAGATCCCTGATTGAAAGTTTATTAAGGATGTATTCATGTTCTCCCGAAACAGCCTGATGCATATCCAGTATCGGTTGACATCCGCCTGTGCGCTGCTGGCGGTGTTAACAACCTTCTCTCTTCCAGCCTTCGCCCAGTCGATTTCTTCAGATATGTTGGCGAGAAGGGATTCGCCTGATGCGTCAATGCCGACAGAATTACAGGATCTGCTGCCCGGCGGTACAAGAACGCTTGGGATAACGTCCGAAACCGATATCGCTGTTCGAAATAGATAAAAAACAGATGATGGATTGCGTTTCACTTTTTTTAATTTACTGATCGATCGAGCCGAAGCGTGTGACTTTGGGGGACTTTGTGCAGGCATCTCAGGAACTGGTGGCAAATCTTTCATCACAGCGATGCTGCGGTGGCAGAATGACCAGGGAATCCGGATGCCCGACTACGATACCAGCAAGGCCGCCATCCTCTTTTTAACAGCACCAGGCTTACACAAATATCCATACTTCCGATTTAAGCCCCCCCTATTATATGTTGTGGTCCGTTCCGTAATACAGTTTGACAATAAGTTTACTGGAAGTAATCTTTGCTTCTGTTGATCAGAGCTGCCGACAGGAGGTGTATCAATGTTCCAACTTGGATCACATCATGTCAATTTCATGGAAACCTTCGGGTATCTGCATTTGCCGGGGCTCCTGAATGATATCATCAACAATATTGATGATGCATTTGAGAAGCTGATATCAAAGCATGGGGGTCAAAATCACGACGGCCGGGAACGGTTCTGCATGGCACCCTGCATCAACCACTGCGGCTACCTGTGTACCCTGCTGGATGACCCCCGCATTCATGGCATCGCCACCAGTCTCCTGGGCGACGAATACCAGTACTGGAACAGCGACGGCAACTATTATGTCGGCGACACAGGGTGGCACTCCGACACCCTATGGCCGGAGCCCCTTCGATTTTACAAAATGGCGATCTACCTGGACCCCATGACTAAGGATACCGGCGCGCTGCGAGTGATCCCCGGCAGCCATCGGTTCGGTGATGAATATGCAGAAATGATTCATGATCAGATTTCGAGAAGCAAGGAGCTCTGGGGCGGTATGCACGGCAGCCAGGTGCCGGCCGTTGCGCTTGAGACTAATCCGGGTGACCTGGTGGTCTTTAACCACTCGACCAAGCACAGCGCCTGGGGAGGCAACGGGAGAAGGCGTATGTTTACCCTTGTGTTTACCGGCGAGTCCACCGATGCAGATGCTCTGAAGGCTTTTCAGCAGAACGTGCGCCAGCATGGGTACACCAAGCGGGAGGTGTTCGGCGTACCCGACGGCCCCTTACTGGCGACGGCAACGCCTGATCGTCTGCGCCATTTGCAGCAACTTATAAACCATATCCCGGAAACGGTTTAAATCCCATACGTCCTCGGGCATATTTTTGGATCATCGAGGTGTGTCGTACGGTAAGCCGTGCCGCCTATTTTAAGCGGAACGGTTATCGGCCTAACAGAATAAGGACCCTATCGTGACAGAAACAGAGAAGTATCTATTTGACGTGCACGGCTATATCGTCGTAAAAGGCGCCCTCTCCGCTGAAGAAATAGCAGCTGCAAATGCGGCTGTGGACCATTATGCCGACCAGATGCCTTCCCGAGGGACCGACCTGGCAAATCGATCTGCCACGTTAACCGGGACCTTTGGGCGCGGCGACATGGGAAATCTCCTTCTGTGGGACAGGCCATACGTAGACGTGATCAGGGACATGATGGTCCATCCCTCATTCATGTCCCGTCTGGAAACAGTTGTCGGCAAGGGATTCCGCCTGGAAGGACTCGGTGGAATCACCATGGACAAGGGAGCTGGCGGCTTCTGGTTTCACGAAGGCGGCGAGCCCATAGATCCGTCCCGGGCCTACCTCTACAGAAATGGGCAAATGTACTGCGGCATGACCAACGTTGCCGTCCAGCTTGCCGACGTGGGGCCTGGTGATGGGGGATTTGCCTGTCTTCCTGGCAGCCATAAAGCAAATTTTCCCTGCCCGGATGACATTCGGCTGTATGAAGCCCATCAGGAGCGGATCGTGCAAATCACAGCCCAGGCAGGGGACGCCATTATCTTTACGGAATCGCTGATGCACGGCGCGCTCCCCTGGACGGCCAGCCATCAGCGGCGCACCATTCTTATGCGATATAACGCGGGAACCATGGGCGAGTCGGTAACAGGCACGTATACGCCTCCGCCTTTCTATGATGATCTGACAGACGCACAGAAAGCGGTGATCACGGCGCCGCACTACCGGCGACCGGACAAAGGTTCCAATCTATACAAAACACAGTAGGCGGCTCGCGGATTCCCCCCTGGCCAAGTTCAGATACCGTGAAGGGCATCCTCTTTCAGCCATCCACGAGGTCCCGACGCTGGAAGAAAACAGCAAAGGGCAACCGCGCAGCCATAGGGTAAGGGGATTCAGTCCATCTTTTTAACTGTAGCAGGCATAGCGATACTAAGTCTATTATTCGGCGCACCCCGCAAGAAACAATATCATCAGGAAAGACTCAGAGGAGGCTGACTTCGCCAGGCGTTGTTTATTCCTGCCGGTGAAACATTGAATATCGACCGAAGACTAATAGCTGCTGTTTTTAAAAGAAGACCGCAGGCCGCCCTCGGCGCCCGTACCCGGAGAGGTACGCTGGGCTTCAGCACGGTGCACCGCTCAAATATTCCCAATCTCAAGATTACAATATAACGCTGCCTGCCGGGATCTTTCTCGATCGTTGGAAGGTTTTCAGTTGCGAGATTGAGGCCCCTGTCGGCTACCTAAAGGATTTCGCGCGGTTCATTAGCTTTCAGAACATTAGTGCGGTTATGGGAACCGCGTTGATTCAATTCCTCCGAATCAACCGTTCGAACGACAGCCGCTGAAAATACAGAATCTGAAAAAATAGATGTCATGGGACCCGGATCTCCACCGGAGTGCAATAAATGAATGTCAAAGTGGGGGATGATTGATGATGGAATCAAAATATGTTTTTATCATTTTGGCACTCTGTTTTTTTTACATGATTACAGCGTCAGCGTCTTACGGAAAATCAGCTTATCTGGGCCCGCTTGGTTCATTTACCAGTGAAGCGGCCATGGAGTATTTTGAGGAGCATTTTCCAAATGAAGAGCTGATTCCGATGAAATACGATGAAATGTTCGCGGCTTATAAAAACAATGAAATAACAAATCTGTGTGTTCCGATGACGACTTCTGTTGTCGGGTTGGTCGGCCGGTATATCGATGAAATCCTGAAACTTGATCAAGTTACAATAATAGGCGAGTATCCTAAACCAATCGTCTACAGTCTACTGTCAAAAAGAGGCGCAGAGATCGGGCGCATAAAGACCGTTGTTTCCCATCCGGTAGCCTTAGAGGAAGCGAAACCATGGCTTGATGAATATATGCCCGGCGTCCTTCGGAAAACCGCCCTATCTACTGGTGCCGCCGCAAAGCAGTTGAGTGAAGGGAATTCACTGGATAGTGCAGTGTTAGGTCCGGAAGTCAATGCTGAAATCTATGATTTAGAAGTACTTGCTGCCGGTATCGAAGAGGGCCCACACAATGTAACACGCTTCTGTATATTGGGGCGAGACATGCCGAATCCAACAGGGAATGACAAGACCACACTGGTTGTCCGCGCGGTCGATAGCGAGTTTAATGATATTTTAGGCTGGTTCTCAAAACACAGAATTAAAATCATCGGAATATTCGAGCGCCCAAGTAAGGTGGCGCTCGAAGAGCATTATTATGTTTTCGACGTGGAAGGTCACTCAAAAGAGATGCCGCTCGCTGGTTTCTTAACCGAATTTAGCAGCGTGAGGTTGCTCGGGTCTTATCCAAGACAATTTTAAGGCCCTGTCAGCCTTGGTGATGCATGTAACCGCTTCAGCGATCGACAAAAAGCGGTCCATCGCCTGGATTAGCGCGGCGAATTGAGACGCGGTGAGTGATCGATCTCTGCAGTGCGGTCCCCCGAAGAATCTCCTTAATACTTCTCATGCCCCAAGCGGCAGCATCCTGTCAACAACTCCTGCGGGGTTCTCGAAAAGTTCGTCCGTGACCGGGGCCCGGGTCAACACCCCTTGGCGATGGATCAAAATACAGGATGGGCACCGGGTGTCGTGCCAATGGCGTCGGGGATTTTTCATTCCGGAGTCAGTAATGGATTTGGCGATGTGTTTTTCCCTCTGCTCTCTGCTCCTGCGGAGCACCGGGACGGCAAAGAACAGTGTTATGCTACCCGACAACGTCTCTGGAATCAGGATGGCAAACAAGCTGCAATTGGCAAGTTAAAATACATATGGAACTATTTTTTCAATCACCAATCTGCAATCACGAATCCAGAAATAACATTATAATATCAAGTCATTTATGGCAGAATTGTCAATTCTTGTTCTACTAGTCCCGTGCACGCGAAGTAGCCGTATATTGGGAACAGCAGGCATCCGGATGCATTCTATACCAGGATATCATTCGGCGTCTTTTCCAATAACCGATATTTCATCCGCCTAACTCACTTCATTCAGCACGGCCGGTCACATTTTGGAAACGTGATCTGAGTACCGATTGCCCGGGCAGCCAGAATCAACTATGGTAATCCGATCCTTCCGGTCTCCACCTCTATCAGCGCTTATGGGTTCGGCATATCCACAGGGCACAAATCACAGAACCGTTGACAGACGTAGGTTATTAGGTTATGATCCCCATCTTCATAGCAACAGACTCACGTTTGTTTCTGCGAGAGACCGACAGAGATTCATGCCAGTACCAGGAGCCGAAATCAAAGCGGAATTCATTTGGTGTCGAGGACACTCTGTTTCGAAGGAAATCAAGCGGGATCCTCCGGTTACCCCATGTGTTTATAACTCATCTATTTTCCGTACCATCCGCACCGTAATATCCCCATGCAGGGAGCACACATTTTATACCAGAGTCTTAACTGACAGAAATCCCTTAATCCTGATTGAGAGGCGAATTAATGCATTACCGTTTGAATGTCACATATACATGTTTGGTTATATTCATCCTGGTAGGTTGCCAGGGGAGTCAGGACAGCAGTCAACCGGCGGTTGCCACGACTCCGTCGGTATCTCCGGGGCTTAACACCGTGGGTAAAATGATGCCTGCGGATGCGGCGCCTCTGGATCAGCAAATCTATCGCTGGCTACTCATCGAGCCGACGACGCTGGATGCCAATGTGGCCATATATCAGGCCCAAAGCGGGGTATTTGTGTTTGAAGGGCTGGCCTGGCTGAATCACGATTACGAATTGGTGCCGGGGGCGGCGGAGCGTTGGGAGGCTTCCGAGGATGGAACTAGCTGGACCTTTTACCTGCGCCAAGATGCAAGATGGAGCGATGGACGACCGGTCACCGCCCATGATTTCGTATACACATTCATCAGGGCGGTCGATCCCGCCAGCGCTAATGTATACGCCTTTTTCTACTATCCGATTAAAGGTGCAAGGGCGTTTAATCAGGGCAAAACCAAGGACAAATCTACCGTTGGAGTAAAAGCCGTTGATGACCATACCCTGGTTATCGAAACAGAAGGGCCCTGCCCCTATCTTCCCCAGATAACCGCCTTTACGGGCTCCGGGGCCGTACCGTCATGGCAGGTTGAAAAATACAAACAGAAATGGACCGAACCGGAAAATGTTGTGACGAATTCGACATTGACACTCGATAAATGGAACCATGGTCTGTCGTTTGAATTCGTACTCAATCCATTTTATAACGGTCCTCAGAAGGCATATCTGGAACGACTGATCGGAATATTCATCGGCGCGGAAACGGCCGCCGGAAGTCTGCCCTATGAAAATAATGAAGTGGACTTTCAGCGGGTTCTGGCAAGAGAAGTACCGGGATTACGAAACCATCCTGTAATGGGCAATGATCTGCATGTTTACGGCGCCTTCGACACCTATTTTCTGATTTTCAATTCGGAAGTCGCGCCGTTTAATGACCGCAGGGTTCGACAGGCCATCAGCCATGCCGTCGATCGTGAGATGTTGGCCAATGTGGTGTTGCAGAAAACCGCCACACCCGCCTATTCTATGCTGCCGCCCGGTTATCCCGGGGACGCGGAAAATACGCTGAATGATATCCAGCGTTTCGACCCGGAAGCCGGCCGGAAGCTTCTCGCGGAGGCGGGGTACCCCGATGGCCGTGGTTTCCCGCGAAAAGAGCTGGTGCTACGCGGCACAGATATGAAACAATCGGCCGAAGCCATCCAGCAGATGATCAAGGACAACCTCAACATCGACTTGCCGATCAAGATCCTGGAAGCCCGCGCCTACAGCACCGCCCTCTACCAGTGGGAGTTACCCATAAGCCTGGGCAGTTTTTCTCAGGACTACCCCGATCCCAACAACATGCTCGCTACCGTTTGGCGGTCTCAGCCCAAACCCTTCGGACGGCAATCCTGGAAAAACGACGCCTTCGATAAACTGGTAGATGACGCGGCGAGAGAAATGAATTCGGAAAAACGGATGCAGATGTACGCAGACGCCCAGCGCATATTGGTCGAAGATGTGGGAGGGGTCTTTCTGTTTTTTAATAAAGAGGCGTCTTTACGAAAACCCTGGTTGAAGGGGTTTAAGCAGAATAAAATCGGAGAATACCCATTCCGGAATTTATATGATATTTACATCGGCAACAATGTACAGCGTTGACACGATTAAGGAGTTCTGATGTCGTCCCAACAACCGAATATCATTCTTATCATGACCGATCAGCAACGGTGGGATACCATCCAAGCCTGGGGAAATGACCATATGATAACCCCTGCCCAGGACCGCCTAGTGAGGGAGGGGGTGTCCTTCCGTGAGGCTTATTGCCCGGGGGCGACATGCGTAGCTTCGCGAGCGGCGATCTTCACTGGAATGTATCCCCATAATTCCGGTGTTTACAGTTTTCAGAACTGGGGCGCTCACCGTAACTGGGTGCAGGATCTCGCAGACCATGGGTACTGGTGCGCGAACATCGGAAAAATGCATTTCCAACCTCGTGATATAGACGGCGGGTTCCATGAGCGTATCATCGTTGAAAATCCGACCGGCGGAACCCTCGTAAACGGCGGGGCGGATGACGATTGGGGACGGTATATGACGTTCCACGGCGTGGACCGCCCCTACGACCGGCACCTGACCGACCCGGACTGGTGGCACAAACTGCAGGGCGTAGCCTGGCATGAAGAGGAACGGTTCCACAGCGATGTATTTATCGGCAATGCCGCACTCAATTGGATCAGAAATCACCGTCAAACAAAACCGGTATTTCTGGAGATCGGCTTTACCGGCCCTCACGAACCCTGGGATCCGCTGCCTCGACACCTGGATATGTACAAGGACAGAACGATTCCCGAACCTGTATCTCGTCCGAACGAACTGGAAGGGAAACCGAAGCAGCAGGAGGCCTTTAAGCAGAGACTTGCGAACGCTAAACACGAATCAGGCATCAACATGTATTTGGCCAATGACGAGCGTATTGAGCATATGCGGCGGCACTATTACGCCAAGATTACGACGGTGGACGAGAAACTGGGCCAGATTCTGGAGGCACTCGAGGAGCAAGGCTACCTCGAAAACAGTCTCTTGATATTTTGCTCGGACCACGGCGAACTGCTGGGAGACCATTCGCTGGCATACAAATGGCTGATGTACGATCCGGTCACACATATTCCGCTGATTATCCGGTATCCGGAGCAGGCGAGGCGGGGACAACAGGTACAGGACCTCGTATCGTTAATCGACCTGGGCCCCACCATTCTGGAAGCGGCGGGCATTGAAACACCCACGTACATGGAAGGCCGTTCCCTGCTGCCGTACGGCCAGGAACCATCTGCATCCCAGGTGTCCCCCCGGGAATACGTTTACTGTGAAGACAATTACGAAATTATGATGCGAAGCAAAACGCACAAGATGGTTTATTACATCGGGCAGGAGGAAGGGGAACTCTACGACCTGGTCGAAGATCCGGATGAATTATGGAACCGGTGGTCCGATCCAAAATATACAGAGATAAAAACACACCTGCAGCAGCATCTACTGGCATGGCTGGCAAGCAGCACATACTGGCATGGGGGATACAAGCGTGAGCGCAGTAAGTCCTATCCGGTAAGCTGGCCCGGCCCCGACAATCACAGCCTGGGCGGAGTACCGGAAGGAAAACAGGAGAAACCGGATATTCTTTAAGGGCATCAAAGCTCTAATTGAATTAAAAAATCTCTGTCACGTGCGGTCTATCCGGGAACCAGGCTGAATCGACAGTATACGCCACGGCTACACCCAGCACATAGCCTACGAGAATCCCGAGAAACAACGGTTGTGTCTTTCTGTACAGATTTACGCCGCCGAATCGCATCACAAGGAGCTTGATCAACCACGCCAGGAAAATACTAAACATAAAATTCTGAATGGGAGCAGCCGCTCCGACCACGAAGCCGATTGGGTTGAAGGGCCACCAGTAGAAAAAAACCCGTCCTGCCAGGAGCAGCATATTGATTGCTGCCCCGATTACCAGGAAAATAATTTCCAATTCGGTGATGCGAGTGGCATTACGCATCCAATTAATGATGAGATTGTAGAAGAGATTACCCGTATTGGTGAGGTTGATATGCAGGTTGTCCGCCCCCTGCGTGTATCCGGAGTATATGACATACATGATGGAGGTGGCGACGCTGATCATAAAAGCCATGCTGAGCCACAGCACCAGCATGCGGCGGTTCGGCCAGATATATTCGCGCAGGCAGGCCACATGAGCAAGTCCGACCATCGTAAAGGTACGCCAGTTGCGGGCGAACGCATTGGTCAATCCGAGACCTGTCAGAGTCGAACCAGTCATATTGGCGGAGCCGACCATACCGACGGTAAAGGTGTTCGCATTGATTGGAAGATCCAGGTTGACCAGTCCCGACTCCGCCAGGACCCTGGCGAGGCCGATATAAAAAACGTACAGGAAAAACAGAAACAGAACCGCGATGGGCAGGGTGAATCCGACCGCATGCAGCCAGACAGTCAAATAAACAAGCCCAGCGATCAGACCGAAGACCGCACTACGGTAAGAAAAGAGCTCATCCGCATCCCGGAGTTGGGTCTCCCGGCCGAAGGCATGGCGGACGACCTGTTTCAAATGATCTCGCGCCATCCAGAATCCCCAGAGAACGAACATAATCAATCCTCCGCTGAATTGTATCGAAACAAGCCCTCCGGGCACGATGGAAGTAGCAGGGGCCGTGACCCCGAACTGGTTGAGCATACCGGTCTGAATAATACGGAAAAGCTGAAAGAACCAGACACTGAAGAGAATTTCAAGATTAACGAAAAACGAAAAGCAGAGCACATAGGGAGCCAGGCGGATATTTACAGGCGGAAAATTGGGATCGATGATCAGGCTCAACGTGGGATTGATGGGAATACGTGGAAGAATTTCCCAGAAAGCGATACAGTTCCATATCATGATAGAAAATGTGATCGCAAAACCAGTTTGGAAAATACGGTTGCGGTATAAACAGGGTACGCTTGAACCGTTATCATCGGTCTCTATCAGCCGCAGCACCACTTCTCCCATGGGAAAACGCAGACGCTCATGTTCCACCCATTGCTTTCTGAGCATGACAATTATGCAGGCCCCGACAAACAGGAGCACGCCCATCGCCGACAGCCACCAGAAAAGTGGCAACATCCAGGCGTGCCAGGGAATGGATCGATCGGAGGGCAGACCACCGAAGAAATCTGAGACCTCACCGTTTTCGTTGGACAGAACCAACCATTGCGGCAGGAATTCATAGAATCGTTCCGCCCACTGGTTTTCCGGGCTGGCGAAATAATTGGGAGCCGCGATGAGGCTGACCAGATATCGGACCATGCCCCAATCCGGCACCGTGGATGAAATCAGCCCCATACAAAAAATGGTAACCAACTCTGGTGTGGTCAGCGAATCCGATGCGTTTCTGATTCGTAGCAGCAGGTTCGGAAAGAGGATGAGCAAGATAAACGGTGCCAGCAGACAAAGCGGGATCTGTGTCCGAGTGATATAACTATAGTTCAACTGTGCGGACGCATACTGTCCCCACAGACTCACGATCACGGAGAATAGTAGGCCGATCAGGACGGTTCGCATCAGGATCGGTTTAGAAAGGGATTCTGTGGTCTTTTCCGAGTCTGTATCCATATTACCAATTGCGATTATGATATGCGGTCGTGGGACAAGCCAGATTGTAATTATACAGATCCATTGTGGCCGTGAACAGATTTATAATCGGATTTAAAATGGGGGGTGCATAAAGAGGTTGGTTATGTCATCCCGCAGGTTTTAAATAGGGATCAGATTCACCATACTGGCAAATATATGACCCGAGAACATCCTGACAGGAGACCCTCCAAAGGACGGTGACGGGATTTGAAATGGGTAGGCCAAAAAATTCCACGGAAGCTCATTGATCTTATCCATAGATATAGAGATGACCGACGGGTGTTGGATACGATTATATTCCCATATTTTGTCCAAGATCATGCGGTCTCCAAAATCCTCTTTATTGGATGCAAATGGTATACCAGCCGATATAATGAGATATTTCAGCACAAGGACTATTGGACACTGGAAATAAACCCGAGTCGAAGCAAGTATGGTGCGGAAAACCACATCGCTGCGTCTATTGAAGATGTACCTCTTTACTTTGATGAAAATGAGTTGGATTTAATCATCTGCAATGGCGTCTTTGGATGGGGTTTAAATGCTAAATCATGCGTGGAAAGGGCGTTCCAAAATTGCTTTGGATGTCTGCGCGAAGGAGGGGTTTTTGTTCTCGGGTGGAACGATGTTCCAAAACGTCGGCCCTTCCCCCTGAAGGACTGCCATGCTTTGCGTGTTTTTAACCATTACGTTTTTCCACCATTATCGACATCAGAGTATTTGACGAAGACTCGAAACCGACATACATACAATTTCTATGTAAAGCCTGGCAGAATCTCTTCCTAACCGCAATAGGGAGCTCGTCCGGCAAGCAGTTTGATATGCCCGTCCCCCATCACCATCGGCAGGCGGTATACCGGGACGGAAAGGATCACGCAGCTGAAGTAAGCGTCCCGTGGATAATGACAATGTGAAAACAGAATTCTCCCACATTAAGAGATCACCATAGGTCGTTGACACTTTTGAGGCATGCTTCAGATTCAAAGTGGGTTCCGTAATGTGGTCTCAACCAATTGCCGCATGATCCAGCTGGCTTTATGCCCCGAGTTGTGCTGTATGATTTGTTCTTCACATATGAAGTTCTCGCCCCAACCTCACATGCCAGAAAATCAGCTTGAATCGGTTACCCTGGATATTTGAAAGAGCTGACAAGCAGAAAAAGACCAATATGATTCACTGTTAAAATTAATGGGCACGCCACGATCCTCTGCCCCATAAAGCGGTCCAGATCCTTCAGGTGTCACTGTCTTATGAGACGGCTCCTAAAACCTTGAGACCTTGACTATCTGTTTTTCATGGTTCCTATAATGTTCCATACAAATCAATTAATCATAATCGGAGGACCGTCCTGTATAGGAAAATCCTCCTTGATAAAAAAAATGCAACAAGGTAATTGTTCCCGTTTGTGTGGACGGCTCGGTATGCACAATCCGTCATCGTGGCGCTATGTCGATTACATAGGATTAGAGGGGATACATAAACCTGTTGTGGAGAGACTGGTCGTTCATTACGATCTTCAAATCGGTCACCGAAATTATAAAAGCCGACCAAAAGAAAATGAATTTAAGCTTATTTACGAATTAATAAATAACGCCGACAGGATCGTTATTGTAACGCTGAAGGTGCCACACTCACTATTGGTGAAGCGTATCAATTCAAGACTTCTTGAGTTTTTATGCTGTTTTTTTGGTGTGAGAAGAACAGAAGATCATCCCCCCCATGGAAATCAAACCAGAATAGGATGGAAAAAGATTCGTCGGTTATGGAATAGGCGCAAGGTGTACAAGTGTGGTGGGATTGATTTATTGTATGAAAAATGGTTCAATTATTTAAACCGGTGTAATGTAACAAGTCATTGGTTATTAGATAATTCTCAGGCGGGTGTCATCAGGGTTTTTCCATACACAAAAGAGGGAGCAGGGAGCCGTGGCGTTGAAGAAATAAGGGATGGCTGACAATATGCCGCTCCTGGCGGCAATTCCGCCTCTTTCCATCGGCGCGGCAGATCACGAGTGATGCAGGCGCTAAAGAAGGGAATCTAATCAAATCATCATGAGACCGGGTGTGCACGCAGGTTGCTACAGCCCGCACCCCGGGTGAAGGTCTGATGGCGGCCTCTTCGCCTTCCTTCTTCCTCCCTGTATCCATTGCAGGTTAGGAGCCCGATCGTTTGATCCTCACGCCGACGGACGTCAAACCGGAGGACCGCAGCGCCTACGATCTCGACGTTACCCGCGATGGTGCCACTACACCGGTCAACAGACAGGTGGCTCTGAAAGGGGTATAACCTTCTCGGCCTGGCGTTAGTACGGCTGGTAAACCAGGTAAAGGCTGAAGGACGCAACAAGGCGTTGCGGAGCGGAACCAACATCACGGGCGCCGGTAGGGCCTGTGGCGTATACCCGTACCCTATCAACTGCGGCACAGGCTATACCGAGACGAAACGGATGACGCTGCTGAAATGATTAGATATATAACGTGGATGGAAGACGAAATGCGGGAATGCAAATAAAGGATTTTACCTGGATGATGATTCGGGGGCAATCTTGAATGGGATTCTTGTCGGCATCTGTTTTCTGATCTGCCGTTTCGTCACCCCTTCCTGCAAGAATCCCATATCAGACAGCAGGGTTGGCGGTACCATCGGCGTTAAGGAAATCGTTCGCGATGTGGAGAACGCAAAATCCAGGTGGCAACCAACCGACAAGACAGGGTGTGCCGACACCAAGCTGCAGGTGTGCCAAACGATAGGTTTTGTTCTCGTAAATTCCGACCCACTTGAGCAGACTGGCTGGGCGACCGACGAACTCACGGAACAGAAGGTGACCGGTGCTGGCCTAATCAGAGTAATTTTACTATTTGTCCCAAGGGAGCATTAATTATGCGACACCGTATCGTTTTGAAGGAAGAGGGGCGCTACACCGCGTTTCCCGTATTGCATCATCTCCCGGACGGGAGGCTGACCATCGGCTGTATCTCCTCACCCTTCGGGGATCACTACGGCCTGGCGGATTGGCTGACGTTCGTGTCCACAGATCACGGTGAGACATGGACACAGTCTGACGATTCGACGCTGCCGCCCAACTGGCCCGGTACATCGCCGCGGGAACGGTACGACAGGCTCTCCGGCATTTTACCGGACGGGTCCTTTATGGCCGTGGGATCGGTGGGACGGGAGTTCTGGGCATCGGACCGCCGGGAGGAAGCCGGTGCCCGGGGCTTGGGTTATATCGAGGATGAGGCGTACACAGCCCTGTTTCCCGATAAACTGATCATACTGGGGTATCGACTGTCGGCGATCCGTTCGCGAGACGGGGGGCTGTCCTGGGACCGCCGCACTTGGAACGTGCCGGGATATAAGGCCGTCATTGGCTTTCCGAGGGGTACCGTGTTGGAGGACGGCACCTGGCTCTTTCCCATATACACCACACGAACTGACGGCATGCGGGACTGCCTGATCTTCCGGTCAGGCGACGGTGGAGAAACGTGGCATCTCCATGAGGCCGCGCCGCGCATAGGCAGCGAATGGGCACTGGTAGAGGCCGCGCCTGGGCGTGTTCTCGGCCATATCCGGTCGGCGTATTCCTGGGGGACGGGTAAGGACCGGTTCTACACCCTGGAAACTTGGTCCGAAGATGGCGGAAAAACCTGGGACTGCCCCGTAGAGACTTCATTTGAGGGTTTTCCGAACCACCTGCTCCGGTTGCGGGACGGACGGATTCTGTGTACCTTCGGATACCGCCGTGCGCCTATGGGCATTCGGGCCCTGATCAGCGAAGACGGCGGACGCACCTGGGATACAGACCATGAATACATCCTGCGCGATGATGCCGATTACATATCGGATGCCTGGCCGCCAAAGAAGCGCGTCCGGATGGGGGGCGCGGATGTGGGGTATCCTATATCGGCAGAGCTGAACGACGGTACGATCCTGACCGTCTACTATATAACCACCTCTGATGCGGTCACACATGTGGCCGCCACACACTGGCATCCAGACAAAGACAGGCCATAGCTGAATTAAACGCAGTGCTGTGAGAAGTCCGATGGCCTCTATTGCATCCGGATACCGGGACACATGCTCCATGGCCACGGACCGCAGCTCTCCCGGATCCAGCAGGCACCGAATCCTGATGATCCATAGGTATGAATATCCCTTCTTCAGCCACCTGGGACAGACGATGACCGATTCGTCCCTGTCGCTTTCCCGGAGTGACAGGAAAGGCCATCAGTATATGATTTTACTCAGCACATTATTCTTGTGTGGAAGCGATCAATCATCGATTTTCATAAGTATACTCATGTAAGCTAAGTTTAGAAATTGACATCCAAAAAGGATTTGCCGTGGAGAAACGCCGCCTGGGAAGGACTAATCACAACAGCACCGTAGTTTCCTTTGGAGCCTACTCGATTGGAAAATCAAGCCAGGCAGATGCCGACGCTGCAATAGAACTGTGTTTGGACTGCGGAGTCAATCATATAGATATAGCGCCTGGGTATTTTGAATCCATGGAGCGTGTTGCGCCATGGATGCCGGAACTCCGTTCAAAGATGTTTCTGGGTTGCAAGACTCGTATGAGAACAAGGGATGAAGCCTGGCGTGACGTGGAAGACATCATGGTGCGTATGAACGTGGATTCATTTGATCTGTTTCAATTACATGCCGTTATAGACATTGAATCTTTAAATTTAGTCACAGGCAGGGGCGGCGCCCTGGAGACGTTGACAGAGATGAGGGAACAAGGGATAACTAAATGGTTAGGGATTACCGGTCACGGCCCAGCAGCCCCCGCCACACATTTAGAAGCTCTCAGAAGATTTGACTTTGACACCGTGATGTTTCCAGTCAATGTTTCCATGTACAGAAATGCTGTTTACAGGCGAGATTCGGAAAACTTAATTCATACCTGTCATCAGAATGACATAGGTATTCAGACCATTAAAATGATAGCAAGGGGTGGATGGGGAGATATAGAGAAGGATTGTGGAACGTGGTATGATCCTTACAGAAACCAGAAAGAAATAGACGAGGCTTTGTGGTGGCAGCTGTCACAGGAAATACACACGGCACCTAGCTGCGGAGAGATCACACTTCTGCGGAAAGTTTTGGATTCGGGAGCACGTTTTAAACGGTTGTCGGCAGATGAGCAGGAAATGATCATTTCGACAAGGTCTTCCATTAATCCAGAACCTGAATTGGCGATAATCTGAGTTTGTTGTAAAAACTCAAGGGCAAGACACGGCAGGAAGCCCGGATGCTGGGACCAAGGATTAAATCCATCGACCGGGCTTCTCATGTCCCTGCCGATGTTGATACCTTGCGGTTCAAATTCTATATTAACCGGCCCGTAAACCGAACCTGAATCTGTAGAGTGAACTTCCATTTGTTCCGGCTTAAAATTATGCCATGATCCTGTCACTAAATCAACCAACAAGCCCGCAATAGCACAAGGCGGCATTTAAAGTGTGCTTTATTTTGTTCTGCCTTTCCCCCCTTCAAAAAGTGGGGGATTGAACTGAATTATTAAAGCTCAAAAGGATGATTGATGAGTGATGCCGAAACCAAATATCATTCACCGGATATTTTAAACCACAAGAATCTCCTGGAGCCTTCACTCTTCCAACCCGAAAATCTTTTGCGTGAGTCCAGAAGGCAGAATGACATACCCAAAGGAGAAATTCCAAGTATTTGCATTCTTGATCCTGATGGTAATTTGGTAGATTACCTTCACACCAAGAATAATTTGGTTACAAATAAATATTGGGCTTGCTACCATTCCGACTTGTACACATTTAACATTAATGGATTGTCCGTTGGAATAATTCCGCGTGCAGTGGGGGCTTCGTATGCGGTGTTAATAGCTGAACAACTTTTTGTATCAGGCTGTGAGCTTTTAATAAGCATTACTTCGGCCGGCATTATTACGGATGCACATATTGACAAACAATTTGCTTTAATTACTGAATCTATCAGGGATGAGGGGACCAGCTATCATTATCTTCCTAAAGATGCAATTTCCGCAATTTCCCCAAAGCTAATCAAGAAGTTAGAGCATGCCAGCCTTTGGTTTGAAGCGAAAAGTTGGACAACCGATGCTCCCTACAGAGAAACACAGTCTGCAATCAATGCGATGAAGGAAAACAATGTAACCTGTGTAGAAATGGAAGCTTCTGCGTTATATGCCTTCGCTCAAGCAAAACATAAAGAAGTCATTTGTTTTGCGCACTTAACAAACACCATGGCTCAACAAGAAGGTGATTTTGAAAAGGGAGAGGATTTTGGGAGTCTGGAATTGCTTAAACTCATTAAGGAGGTTCTCAAAAGATTAAATTGAAGATGGTCTGATTTGAACCAAGCCTGGGAAATTCAACGCGGATGATGTCGTGGTCGCACAGAGAAGGTGCCACGAGGACCAGCTGACGGTGGAGGTGCCTGATACCGGCGGAAAACTGCGTATCTCCAACAAGACAGGGTAGACATGGTGACGTTGTATGCCGGCGGATACGGCAGCGGGGTGGTAGCCGTTGAGAGGGCCGTGAGACCTGGAACAAGGCAGACAGGCCGATAAATGGGCCAGAGGGCACGTTAATTGCAAGGATGTCGTCATCGTTCGCACGCATGAGAATTACGCCGGAGGCATGAGATGAATTTGAGCGTCAAAGAGAAAATAGTTGTCGGGAGCTGCATATGTTGGTTGCTTTGGTGTTATGCATTTCTTAATCACATCGCAACAGTCAGCCTACTTGATGAAGATTTTTTGGGTATCGGCGTCATTCCCGTTGTAATAATCCTAGCCATAATGTGGATTCGCAGGATTAGGAAAAATCTGGCGGCCCCGAAGAAGAACGGCGAAAGAAATTGAAATGGGACGGAAAACCAAGTTCGCGGAAGGTGCGTCAGTGGAACGGAACGAACATCACGGGCGGTATGCCCAGCCTCCTATAACTGCACCGCATCACCAGCGGCAGCGGGTAAACGGGGAACAGGTGGATGACGTTACTGAAGTGGTTCCGGATTAACTGGATCGCCACGCAACAAACCGTGTCGGAACGAAATGTCCGACGGAGACCTACTCCATCGGATACTTTTTTGTCGGCCATGGTAGCGGACGTAAGCAACTTGGAAGCATTTGTGACATACTGAAGGCAACTAACAGGAGGAATAGGATGACGCCGATCAAACGCGAGGGCGTTGGAACCGAGGGAACCATGGAGGCCACGACCGGCACAGACACGATCCAGGGGTTTGAACAGGCGGCCACCGATGAGGAAGCAGCGAAGAACTGGCGGCCCGTTTCCGATCGGAAGATCCGGGTGGGGATAGCGGGATATGGCGTGTGTGGCTTCGGCGCCGCGTTCCATTTTCAGGACCACCCGAACGTGACCGTCGCCGCAGTTGCGGACCTGGACCCCGACAAATGCGCCGAACTGGCCACGAGATGCGGTTGCGAGACGATGTATCCATCGTGCGAAGCGCTAATCAGAGACGACTCGCTCGATGCCATCTTCGTGGCCACCGACGCGCCGAGCCACGCACGGCTCGCCATCGCGTCGCTCAATGCCGGCAAGCATGTCGCCTCCGCCGTCCCGGCTGTCTTCGGATCACTGGAGGAAGCCGACCTGCTCTTTGAAGCCGTTAAGGCCAGCGGCCGCATGTACATGATGTTCGAGACTTCCTACTTCCATGAAGACCTCTATTGCATGCGGGAGATGTATCGAGCCGGAGATCTGGGCAAGGTCATCTATTCCGAGGGCGAATACTGGCACTACTTCGGTACGCCATTGGCCGCGCACGAAGGATGGCGTACCGGCCTGCCCCCGCAGTGGTATCCCACGCACTCCAACGCCTACTATGTGGGTGTGACGGGCGGGAGCTTTACCGAGGTCTCCTGTATGGGCATGCGCAGCACGGTCGAGCATCTGCAGCCGGCGAACAATCCGTTCGGGAATCCGTTCGGCACCGAAATCGCGCTGTTCCGCACCAGCGAGGGCGGTATGGCCCGGATGGCAGTGAGTTGGGACACACCGGGTGAGGGAGGAGAGAGGGGACGGATCCGCACGGAGAAAGGCGCGTTCCACGGCAAGTTCCAGAGCGGCAATGAGAACGCGCCGGGGCCGGTAATTGCCCGTCCCCCGCTTCCTCCGGGAGTCGCAACCGGAGGCCATGGCGGCTCGCACGGATACCTGATGTGTGAATTCGTCGAAGCGATTCTGCTGAACCGGAAACCGCTCGTGGATGTGGCCCAATCCCTCAACATGACGGTCAGCGGCATCGTCGCGCATCAGTCGGCTCTCAACGACGGCGAGCTGATGAAGATTCCGCAGTATACTCTTTAGAACGCCTGGGAGGGGAGATCAAGGGGGGCGCACGCTGAGCGATCCGCTTTCTTAGTACGATGAAAGACGAGCGGACGGCCCCGTATAGAATGGTGTGCAGGCCTGCCGACCCACCGATCGCAGAAATTGGGAATCCAGAGGCGTCGTTCTATCTCGCCCGGAGAAGGGATGGGGTGAGCTTGGTGCGACAGAACATTTTCATGTTCTGTACAACGGGGCGACCAAGAAAAATGTGATGTGGTACCGCTGGTACTTGCACATGCCTGCCTATTTCCTCATGGTGTCAATAGCGCATAATCCGGAAGGACCTTTTACCATCTTAAGGCCGCGAGAGATGCCAAGCTCCAATGGATTCGCATCCGATATGGGTGGTTTTCAGGATGATGAAGTTTAGGTTTTAGTGATCTACTGCGCTCATGAATCCGAGGCAACGAGATTTACGGAGCATCTTAACGGGCGCTATGCCATACGAATCGACAGCCTGGGCGATGATTACCTGACGAGTAATAAAGAGGGTATCTATGTATTCCAGAAAGGTGTGGAGGCACCTGCCATCATCAAGTATAAGTGAAAAAACATCGTGGTTGGTTCCGGCGTACATGGCAGGGCTGGATCAGAGACTGTATGCGCAATCGCCGGTTCACCGCTGGGGACCTATGTTAAGCAAGATGATTTAAGCGAGAAGAATACCTGGAATCCCCAGGTCTCTGACCTTGTTTATCTGGAGGGGCCAGATGCCGTTTTAGCCCTCAGCGGTCAGTGGTGGATACCGGATATGCACGACAAAAATACATCGCGTTACCTTTTCCTTCCGCTGTATTTTAACCCAGGGGCAGGCATAGTAAAGATGAAATACTGCAACGAGTGGTTTCCCTTTAAACCACCTGTCCTGTAAGTGATATAGGGCTGAAAACCGCATAAATAATGAGCCTATAAGTCTACACTTGGGTATCGTTGCTATATATGTACTACGATCGACGATATAGGCGATGATGAAACAATAGCAATTCAACTGCAAGAAGCTTACAGGCGTTGGGGGGGGCTTATGAATCTGAATTGGACGACGTCCGCCGTAAGGGCATCGATGAACTGAAGGCCTCCCACCCTGACCAATCGCCGCTGCACCGGCTGTTCCTGGAGTCCTACGCCCGGCGGCTCCATCTGCCACGGCACGGGAACCAGCCCGCCGGGGAAGGCCAGCCTGGAGATTGCCGAAGGCCCGTTGCCGCCGGTGATCCACTTGCGGGACCTGCAGGACAACACGCCGAACACCGGGGATAACACCTCAAACAACCTGGAGAGAAAAATGGGCACTTCCTCATCCCCCCTGGAACTTCGATCCGCTGTGATCTGTAAGCAGTCAGGCCGCTACATGGGCTGGCCAACCATTGCCCGGACCGCGTCGGGAGAACTCCTCGTCACGTTTTCAGGCGACCGCGAGTGGCACGTATGCCCCTTCGGAAAAACACAGCTGATTCGCAGCCGAGATGATGGCGCGACATGGAGCGACCCGGAGACCGTGACGGACAGTCCCCTCGACGACCGCGATGCAGGCATCCACGCTCTCCGGTCCGGGGCTCTGCTGGTCAACTGGTTCACTTCTGTGGCCTTCGAGAATGAATCTCGGTTGACATGGATGCGGCAGGTTCACCCGCGGGCAGACGAGCTGTTCGAAAGCTGGAGGCCTCACAGCGCCAGGATTACGCCGCAGGAAAGGCAGTTGCTGGGATGCTGGACACGGCGCTCCGAGGACGGCGGCAGGACCTGGGATGGGTGGTCGGACAGCCACGTGGGCTCGCCCCACGGACCGACCCAGCTGAGCGATGGGCGACTGCTTTACCTGGGGCGGGGCGTGCTGGACGACAAGCCGATTCTCGGAGCGTCCGAGTCGAATGACGACGGCAGGACGTGGCAACTGGTTTGGCATAAGGAATCGACGGCCGAAGAAAGGCCTCTCTGCGAGCTGCACCAGGCCGAACTGCAGGATGGCCGAGTGGTCGCCATGATTCGGTACGATATCGGGCCTGATCACTACCTGTGGCAGATGGAGAGCGAAGATGGAGGTTACTCTTGGTCTTCCCCGCGCGTCACGGAGATCTGGGGCCTGCCCCCGCACCTCCTCGTACTGCGTGACGGGCGGCTGCTGTGCACTTTCGGACACAGGCGCGTCCCTTACGGACAGCGGGCCTGCCTGAGTCAAGACGGGGGACGCACCTGGGACTACGAGCGAGAAATAGTTATTCGTGATGATGCTCCCAGTGACGATTTGGGCTATCCTGCATCGGTAGAAATGGATGATGCCTCCGTACTCACCGTATACTACCAGCAGGATTTTATCGAGGAGCCGCCGTGTCTGATGGCCACACGATGGAGGCCGCCGAAGGCACGGAAGGGGGACTGAGGGCATCAATCATGGAAGCCCGGACGGTTATCATCGGGCCTGCCCGGGCAGGCGTGGCTATTCGGCGGATCGAAATAACTACGATGAAGGATGGAACCGTGCTGTGAGCCATCATTTCGGCGGATGTTCCAGATACTAAGGCCACCATATCCTTTGTAGACGGTCGTACCAAACTCGTTGCGTATTCCGAGACTATAGAAACGGGATCTGTAATCGTAGTAGAGGGCACGGCAGTGAAAGCCTTGTCCAATATTTTAAAGCGGGAACCGCTGGGACAGGAAAAACGCAAGCGCCCGAGATTAACCGCCTGGTCTGTGAGGGACATGGGAACAGCGGAAACCAGAGATTCTGGAATTATCAGAAACTCCCCCCAGCCTCCCCATCTCCTATGTACCAAGCAACATGAGGCGGCACTGGCGTCCTCAATCCAATAAACAGGCATAGCCTATCGGATATGGGAACTGAAGACTACAACGCATAGGTATCCGCCTGTTCGGCAAGGCAAAAGGAAGTGTTCTTATGAAACAGACCTGGCAAACAATTTCGGGACGGAGTTGTGTTAATACTGCTCGAGACGACATTGCCGTCATCCAGCCCAAGGTCTGCCTCCCAAGTAGTGCACCTATAACTGATTGAGCAGCATAAGTTCATCGGGATGCGGATCGAGGTACACCTGGTCTATCAAATATTCTGCCTTCAGTTTTCTTGCGTGATGGCGCAGCATTGTTAAAGGAACAATCAAGGGTAAGTGCTCCAAACGATATTGATTTATCATTTCGGTCAGTTCGCTGCGATCGTCCGTATCTAAATGTTTGGACACATATCCCGCCATATGCTGCAGGACATTCGTGTGACTTTCACGGCTTGGTGTCCGCTTCATGATCGTCATAAATTCCTTGAAGTACTCTTTGCCCACCTCTTCGATGGAACACCCGCCTTCGGGTTGCGCGATAAGGCGGCCTAACCGGCGGACTCCCTCTTAGTTATGAGCCATCAGAAGGTATTTGTGCGATTGATGGAATGTAAAAAGCCTACTGCGTGTCAGTCCATCGGCTTTAAGTTGTTGCCAGCGATGATATGCAAACACCCTTGATACAAAGTTCTCCCGGATACGGGAATCCTTAAGGCGCCCTTCGTCTTCGATCGGCATAAAAGGGAATGCCCTCATGAGTCCACCCGCATAAATTCCGCTACCCCGTTGCCTGGGAGTCCCTTCGGTGTCATAGTAGCGGACTCGTTCCATTCCACAGGAGGGAGAGCCGCTTTTTAAAATGTAACCGTCCAGACGTTCCTGAGCCAGTGCCAGCGTTCGTGATGCGGTGCACTGCTGCATGGCATCCGTAAGATCGGTCCCCTTCGTGGAAATCATTTGGACGTTATTTCCTTTCTGCACCAGGCGGACGGTTGGCCTGGGGACCCCCATGCCAATCTCTACCTCCGGGCACACCGTTACCCATTCCACATATTTGCCAAATACATTCGCCAAGAACCGATCCAGCTTGTGTCCCCCGTCAAACCGTACTTTTTCTCCCAGAATACATGAGGAAATACCAATGCGAATTCTACGAGTAACAGAGGATTGTTCTACCATGGTTTCAAGTCCCGGCCTTTCAAGTCTGATGAACCCGATACACGATGGGCAAAATCAACAATAAATCACGCTGAAAATCGGATCGCAACAAAATTATCTTATATGCCAGAATTGAAAACGGACGCGTATATTCCAAGTCGCCCAGGGCCATGCGAAATACTGAAGGTTCCATAGAAGTCATGGCAATAATTCCGTGACGCCTGTTGCCGGCCTGCTTAATTCGATTGATCTTCATTGGGACAGCAGAAGGACCAATCCGCAAATAACGGACCCATAATGCGGGCAAAATCTCTGTTCGTTGAATAACCATGGAGGCCATGCCGCCCTATCCCTCCCGGGGTGTCTACAGCGTTAAGCACGTTCTGCCGGATTGGCCCCGGGTTGGCCTCGTGAAAACACGCTTCCTGTAAACTAAGTCTCACGAATCCGGGGCGTTTCCATTGATGGTGCCTGTTTCATTTACCCGAACTTAATAAGTCAACACCAGATTACGCCGGATATCACACTATGTTCGAGGCTGGAATCTTGTGAAACATCGGTTATCAACCGTTTGAAATAAATCGAACCGTAATGATGTTTATATTAGACAAACGGTTAAAATTATAGTTGATTATTTATATCCGGTTTCGACTTCACACTGTTCCTCGGTATTTGTGTAAGACCGGGGGTGATCGAATGGTCATTAATCTGGACCGCAGGTTAGTTTGTTCCGCAACTTTTTAAAGTAAGGGAGAATATTCGGTGGATTCACCATCTCTGGTTTCGGATGTACAGATCGAACATTTCAAAACACACGGATATATAATCCTGAAGAACCTGTTCGATGAGGCATCGCTCGAAGATTGGCGAAAGCAATTATGGGGCAAAATGGGGTCAAGCTACGAGACACCAGAGACCTGGCCCGGGGACGACAGCAGTATTCATCGTTATGAGTACGACCCTCCTGAGTCGGCATTTTGGCGACATCCTTCCCTGCACGCCATTGTGGAACAGTTAGGCGGAGGCGCGTTTGTTTATGGCCATGGAACACCCAAAATCAGATGGCCTGAACCGAATAAAACCTGGGAAATGCCCCGGACGGGCCACATCGACGGGTACGGCGGCCGCTGGCTTCCGCTCATGCTCGGGGCAACGGCTTATCTGTACGATGTAGAA
Source organism: uncultured Gemmatimonadota bacterium (assembly GCA_964470965.1). GTDB lineage: Bacteria > JAAXHH01 > JAAXHH01 > JAAXHH01 > JABIQT01 > CAYYIS01. The sequence goes on from CAYYIS010000046.1 coordinate 24,813, forward strand.
CCCCGCGGAGGCGCGTTTACTTACTGGCCGGACAGTCATCATGCGGCCCACCGTTATTTCCTGGAACACCCTTCGCACCTGGACGGCAGTTTTCTCCAGGAGGAAGGATTCGACTGGGATGTGTTCTGTGACGATCCCACCTCGGGCGGCACGGAGTTTACGGCAAAAGCAGGGGACCTGCTCCTCTGGCATGCCTTTCTCTTCCATAACGGCTCCCTCAACGTAAGACCCTCACCTCGCGTCGCCATGATCGCCCGTTTTGATCATGAGGATAGATATGACAGGGCTTTCCGCTATGAGGTTCCTGAAGACCTTTGGAAATACTGGGCTATATAGCCGACAGCAGTGCTCACGTTGGATGTAGTCCGTGCCGGCGAGGGAGACAAGCGGGTGGTCCGGTGATTAAATTAGAACGTAGAACGTACACACTGCGGACAAGCCCTTTGTGCCCCGCAATCCGCCAGGGCGTGCAGAGTGCCCCTCCATAGGAATACCCTGCTTGATCCGTTTGTACCAGACCCTTGTGTCGGTGACCGACGGCATTTCCACTGATTAAAGCACATGCCCTCCGTTATGCACTTGTGTGGCAACAGGACATTCAAGCGCGGCGTGATGTATTCCTAATTTTGTTTATTCGGGATAGCTGAGAGTCAGGGATCACAAGCATGTTGACATAAATAATTTATGAAATCATTATATAATGACGAAAAATTATCCTGCAACCGGCAATCAAATTTCAAATCACTGTAATCATCATAGGTCCTGTTACATCGGCTAAATAAACCGACACAAAAACACTTTATAGGGATCGCAGGGTGTATGGTGAGATTAAACACACGACGTTGCTGAAATTACCGGTCGGGACAGGTGAAACAATGCGACATTTCCTCCTTGTTCTCTTTTTACTGGGCTTAGCAACCTCATCATGTTCAGGATGTCATGCCATTTTCGGTGGTGGGTAGAACGCCCCTGCCAACAAATTTATATCGATTGGACAGCGACTTAGTGAACGAAAAACCACCGGGCGCCGTCAACGCACCATCAAATCCGTCATGATTATGACTGCGACGGAACAGGTGATCATAGAAGTGGTATTGCAACCGCCAGACCGTGACTGAGAATGCATTAATTGCTCAATCAGATCCCGGACCTGTATTTGGAACCACGGGAAAAACATATACTGCGAATTTTCAGCCAGAAATGGAAAGGTTCATAAAAAATTAAAGGGAAGGCCAGCTTGGATCAGGATAACAAGTGTTAAAACCCGGGTTGCGGTCGGCAGGCCGGCAATGTGGCCATTAATTGATGGTCAAGCTCTTTTAACATTAAACCGCATGCGCATGCATGAGGGCACAAACTGGAGGGGCGGTTGGCTGAAAAGGTAATATGCCCAACATGTCACAAAAAAAGTCCCATTGATAGGACCCTTGAGACATACTATTGCAGTCATTGCGGGGCTCTCATCCCACCGGACACTAGTCACGCTATCTATACGAGTCTAACAATCAAACTGATATTAGTAGTTGGTTCTATCTGTATTGTCGTAGAAGGAATCTGGGGTATTGTTTCAAAAGGGCTCGATTACTACCTCAGAAATTAAAGAATGAAAGGTAACACAACCATGTCAACGCCCGTGAACGGGGTGCCTTCGAGTGTGACATACGCTACCGTCAACAAACCGGGTGATATGAAAAGATGGGATTAATGCGCCATATTGGAGCCTTAACGGGTTCATGGCATCCCGGTGAATTGTTATTTCACCTTTACACACGAGAAATCGATTTACCAAGAGCGACCAAAAGTTTAATATAGGGAGTCACCGCGATTGATCTGTGTTCTGGCCAGCCAATTCGGTGATGTCGGTGGTCTTGCCAACTACCTCGCGGAAACCATAGCCCTGAACGAATCCAAGTGGGTCTGCCAGCGGCACCCGAGACAGTAAACCACGGTTGGTTTACTCTTTTTTGACAGGTCGATGGACCTGCCAAAGTCATTTATCAAGGAGGCACATTGTGAATGCGAAACGAATTATAGGTAGTGTTGTTGTTCTGGTCGTTGCCATTGGTTTTTGGTCTGTCAACGGCCAGCAGGGGCCGCCAGAGGAAAACATGGGTAGGACGGCCGAGGTGCTTACGGGCATTGATCTTGGTTCGGAGATCGACGGTGTGGACGGCCGCAGACTCCGGATGCAGCGTATAACGACGGAACCTGGCGGGAAAACCACATTACACAGCCACAAAGACCGCCCTTTCGTTATGCACGTATTGCAGGGGGCGATAACACTGCACGCCGAGGATGGCAGTTCTATGGAGTTGAAAGCGGGCGAAAGTTTTTCCGGCGGAAAATCCATCACCCATTGGGCTGAGAACAAGGGCACCGTAGATACAATTGTCATCAGTGCGGACATTTTTCCGGGGGATTGATGTAGTCCCCGCCGGGTATTTTGGTGACAGATGCTGACATCACGCAGGCGAAAGAATAAGAATGGGTTATGTCGACTGCATAACCCATTCTTTTTGGTATCATCATGCTTACGCGAAGTCCGGGTTGTTATTGTGGATGAGACATTACATAAGGCCGAAACCAGAGGGCGGGCCCGGCCTCCTGAACAGTGGCTTTCCTGGCAATCGTATTCACGTGGGCCGAAATGGGGTTTGTCGCAACCCTCGAAAAAAATTCAAAATAACCTGCCGAAATCAGCATGACTTCGTTAAGTTGCAGCCGGAGATCCAGAGCCGGTTCCTTCAGGATTGAACCGCTGGAACTTCCCAGTTGTGTTTTCGATTGACATCCCGATGCTGCGAGCTTATTATCCCGGCATCCGATCCTTTCCAATTTCTCGTTCGGCGACCCCATCATGAACGTCCCAGTATGGGAAAAGACCTGGTTTATCCTAACCTCTCTGGCGCTGATTTTCATTACAACGGCCGCGGGTGCTCAGGAACGTGATACCGGCATATCTTCCGGTCACGGGGCAGCCGGTGCTCCAGTTCAGGCGGTAGCCGACTCTATCAGCGGGATGCTGCACAAGGATGCTCCGGACACGCTGATCAGGCAACTGGACAAAGTCTTCGAAGGCCGATGGCAGTTCAAAATCATCGAACAGCGATTCTATGAGGATTTGGTCATTGTCCTGGGTGAATTGAGCGGCGGCGGCGGTACGAGGCAGCAGTACGGTACGGCCGTTCTGAAACCGGCGGACGCCATAGGCGAAGCCCTCAAGGCGGCGGCGCTGGATGCTTTCATACAGGCAGCGAAACTCTTCGACCTGCGTTCCGACACGACCGCGGCCGTCAGTCCCGGTTCACGCACGGATTCGGTCCGGCCTGCAACAAACCATACGTCCCTGGTCAATCCAGCCAAAATTGCGGTTCCGACAATCGCCGCGGTATCATCTCCTAACTCTTCCGTTCCCGAAACATGGTTTGATCCGGCCACCACAAGGTATGTGGGCACCCCCATGGAACCCGAAGTCATCGATACCCGGAATATCGATTTTAACCGGTACATGCTGGAGCCCTTTCGGATTAACGCGCCGCCGAAACTCGACGGATTTCTCGACGACCCGATCTGGCGTGAGTCGCCGGTTGCTGGCGGATTCCGTCAGCGTAATCCGTCGGAGGGGTATCTGGACACCGAGAACACCGAAGTACGGGTTCTCTACGATGAGGAGAACCTGTATTTCGGCTTCATGTGTTACGACAGATCACCCGGAAAAGTGGTCGCCACCGAAATGCGCCGCGACGAAGTTTCAGATATGAACGACGACGACGTTATCGAAATTTACATCGCCCCACTGGGAGAGACCGGCGACACCTACTTCTTCACCACCAATCCCCTGGGCGCCCGCGGTGATATCCTCATGGGCTCCAGCGGAAACAGCTACAACACCGACTGGGATGCCACCTGGCAGTGCTATACGAAAAGACATAGCATGGGATGGTCCGTGGAATTTGTTATTCCCTTCAAAGCGTTCCGTTTCGACCCGGAGGCAAAGCAGGGCTGGGCCATCAACTTCGGGCGGTTCGTTCAGCGAACCCGTGCGGGCGCATTCTGGGTGCCGGTGAGCCGGACGGACGCCGTCGCCACCAGAGCCTATGATAAAGGCGGGCGGCTCGTAGGGCTGGACGGGATCAAACCGGGGCGGGCGCTGGAGGTTTTACCCTACTCCGTTATGGGTTCGATCGGAGATCGCAACGCCCTGCCTACAGGCGAAAAAATGAACTTCGGGATGCGCCGGAATGCGGGTCTGGATCTGAAATGGGGTATGACACCGAACATCACGGCGGATATAACCGCGAACCCGGACTTCGCCCAGATCGAGGCGGACCGTGAGGTCGTCAACCTCAGCCGATTCGAGTTCCGCTTCGACGAGAGACGCCCCTTTTTCCTGGAAGGAGTGACCATTTTTGAATTCGGTGACAGTTTCTTTTCTCCGCTACCGATCTTCTTCAGCCGCCGCATAGGCACGCAGTTGTTCGACGGATCCACGGTGCAGATCCTGCACGGTGAAAAAATTTCCGGCAAAACGGGCGGGACCAGCTTCGGAATGTTGAACGTGCACACCCGGGAGACGCCCTGGGTGTTGACAGAATCCAGTATGACCACGGTATCGGATACCACGGAAACAGGCGGCGGAGTACAGGTTAGCCAGCGGGACACGCTTTCCGTGTCTCGTTTTCCGTTTACTGAACCTGAGACCAACTGGAATGTATTTCGCCTGAGGCAAAATCTTTTCAGCCGTTCCACCCTGGGCGTGATCGGCCTTATGAAAGAACCGGAGGATACGCCGGACGGCAAAACAGACCTGCCCGGCTTACAGCTGTCCGATACGCAATACAACCGGGTAGTCGGCGGTGATCTGAGGCTGCAGTTCAACAGTACGGAACATCTTTTCAACGTGCTCGTGGCCCGAAGCTGGCTCCACGAGGCAGAATTACGCCGGCGGGTACTGGCAGATAACGACAGCACGCTTCTAGATCAAAACGCGCTGGCATGGGCCGGCGCCATTACCCACTCGTGGCGGACATCCTGGATCAACACGACGTCTTCTTACACCGATATCCGCGGTGGATTTTTTTCAGATATGGGTTTTATCCCGCGACGGGACATCCGGCAGGGGCAATCCGCACTGGGCATGAACCTCCTGGTGCGCAAATGGGGCATCAGGAGTATCGGCTCGTCCGCCAGGGGTAGAGGGAGTCTAATCAGCGGAAGGTGGATCACCAACCATCGGGGCGGCTTTTTCGACAGGGGACAGGTGGAGTCCTGGATCATCGCGGCAAAGCCCGGTATCGAATTCGAAAACGGGATGAATCTCCGTTTCGGCTGGGAGCGGAATTTCGACCGGATCAGCCAGCTGACCACGATTGCCGGGGTTGATTTTCCCTCCGGAGGGTATACGTTCGATTCCTATACAGCCGAGATATCCACGGACAAGGGTAAGCCAATTTCCATTGAAGGGGCATACACGCAGGGCGAATTCTACGATGGAGCCAGGCGTACCATCGAGGCCGAAACTACGTGGAAACCCGCAAGCCGCGTGCGGATCGGTGTGGACCTGACTTACAACCGGCTGGAAAGACCGCAGACAGAGGAACAGTCCTGGTTCGACGAACGGTGGATACCGAGGTTCCGGTTTAACTTTTCATTTTCACCGGATATGTTCATCAGTCTGTTCGCGCAGATGAACACCAGACGGACGGCGCCGGGTGACGAATTGAACATCAATGCGCTGGTGAGCAACTTCCTCTTCGCGTACACCATGCCGCAGGGACACACTTTCTTCCTGGCGTACAACCAGCTTACCGACGACGCATTCAATCTGCGCGGCCAACGTGCCCTGCGCCCTGCCTCCCAGGCTGTTGTGGCGAAATTTTCCTATCTGTTAAACCTCTGACAGCCAGCAATGCAGATTCCCACCATAGCGACAATTGCGCCTCGCGAACACGTGCTCCGGAACAAGAAAACGTATCTGTCCGCCCTAACCCAACGTTGCGCGGCGGCATGCGCAGGTATTTAATTACTGGATCGGTTGAGGCGCATCACGTGGGCTCTGCTCCCAAACACCCGCCAGAGCCATATGCCTGCGGTCATTCCCGGCAAAGCGACAGGACCCCCACCGAAACCAGTGATGCCACCCGGATTTTTTGGGAGCATGCCATCCTGAGTGCTACCCAATCAAGCCGTGCTCCAGATATTGCCCGGCTTCACTAACAGGGGCCGTTCGGATGTATGATGACTTTGTTCCGTTCTGGCGACCCCATGACATCGATGGCTTCGTGAATATCCGTCAGGGCAAAGCGGTGGGAAACCACCTGTTCCGGATCGAGCACTCCCCTTGCGATTAATCTGATGGCTTTCTCCATGGCCTCGGGATTGGTCCCGAAACTGGCGTCCATCCTTGCTTCGAGAAAGTGTGCCAGGCCGCCATCCAGCTCAAATGTTTCCGGAGTCGTGATACCGAAAACGTTCCATCGTGTGCCACGACGGAGTAAACGGACCATCAGGCGTACAGCCTCTATGGGGCCTGCCGCTTCAACCACAAGGTCCGGACCTTCAGGGAGGATATTGTACACCGTCTCATACGGATCCTGGTCTTCGGGGTTAATGACGTGGGTGGCCCCCAGGCGCTTTGCGGTGTCTAATGCATAGGGACTGTGGTCTATTGAGATGAGCCGACCCGCCCCTGCCGCTTTTGCCATTAACAGGCAGTACATCCCGATACCGCCAGTGCCTATCACGACGACGTCGTCGCCCACCTGCATCTCGGAATGACGTATGATCCCTTTCCATGCTCCGCTTACCGGTTCGGATTGGCAGGCCGCATCGAAGCTGACATTCGGCGGCTTGAGGTATACCGTATTGGCTTCCGTGAGCATGAATTCGGCGAAACTGCCGGGCCGGACATCATCGGGGCCGTCGCCGCCGGTGGTGTACGCGTGATCACAATAATGAGTAAATCCGGTGCGACAGAACCGGCAGATGCCGCAGAAACCGCTGGGTTGAACAATCACCGCGTCACCTGGTTTGACATGGGATACATTCCGGCCTATGGCGGCGACAACACCGGCCGGTTCATGACCGGGAACGAGCGGGAACGAAACGTTTCGGCGAATGCCCTTTATCGCTTTATAATCCGTGGCACAGAATCCGCACGCCATGATCTTGATCAGCACGTCGCCCGGGCCCGGATCGGGAACGGGTATGTCCTCGAGAACCAGGTCGTTAAAGTCTCTCAAAACAGCACTCAACATAATTTTATCCGAATTGGGGGTCAAACTGCGGTCACTGGGCGTATCCCGGCCACAATGCCCTTCTCTTTGAACCGATTATTTTCCCGTGCGTCCCAGTGTCATCGATGAAAAGCTGAAGCAGACACTACCATGAACGGGGTCTTCCGTCAAGTACAATGCGCCACGCGCGGCGTTATGGCTGGAAACCCGCAAATCAGAGAGGGTTTCTAAAGATGAAAACGACTTGGGGAGTGTTGAGTGCAGATGTGCTTGACAAACCAAAATTTTGAATTATCGTAGAGCCAACTTGTTTTTTTATATTTAATACATCCAGGGAGACGGCGTTTTATGGCGCAGGTTCAAGACATACTCGTATTGTATCAAACGAGTCCGGCACTCGACGTGACGCCGGTTGCGTGGGCACGATATGAAGCTTCCAAGGGAACGGGTATAGAGGATTTGATAGAAGAGGACACGCCTCCATATACAAACGCCCTGGCCGCCATGCGGGATGGATGGCGGGTTATACAAATGAGCGAATATAAACACAGGACAGAAGAAGACGGTTATGAATTAGGACCATTTCCCTATCAAACGGTTTTGTCACGATTCAGTGAGATGCAACCAGAAAAATAGAGGATTTAACCGATGGAACATCTGATTTCGTCTAAGGATATGGCGCGTTTCGTAGCATCAGGATACTTGAAGTACGAGGATATGGTACCCGAAGACCTGAGAAATGCCTGCAGGAAAGAGATGGAAGACTTCGGTGGATATCTCGCGGTCGGCACCCCTTTTGAGGAGACATGGCCAAAGGATACGGCCCTCGGTGAAGCCTTTCGACTGCCGAAGGTCAAAGGATTGATTCACTCGCTGGTCGGGCCCGCCCCCCTCTACGATCACCACGCGGCCCATCTCGTCAAGGCCCACACTACCCGTGGCCCGGATATGCACCAGGATTCAGTGATCGATTTCCGCCACAATTATTTCGATATTCAACTCTCGTTTTTCCCCGTTGACACTCCGGATGAAATGGGCGGTACGTTTCTCGTGCCGGGTTCCCATTTTCGGAATGTGAGAACGGGTGAGATTCGTGGTTACCAGCATGTAGTGGGTAAAATATGGGCGACCTGTCCGGCGGGTACCATTTACGTGTGGAACACCCGGGTGTGGCACGGAGCACGGAGCAACCGTACGGATCTGGATCGGTACATGTTTAAGCTTCGTCTCAATCCGTCCCAACCTCAGATCCGACATTTTGACACGTCGGACATCGACGATCCGGAGATCGGCCGCATTCTGTCCACGCACCATGGATGGGAAGGAGACGACCAGCGCTACGAACTCATGAAGCGGGTGGAGCTGTGGCGTTACGTATCCGACCAACCGGATTACGACGTGGGTGAGCGATTCCTGCGCAGACGCGAATATCAACCCCAGATTCAGGCGGTCGGCTCTAACTAAGCGATTTCTCTCAATACCGACCTGATAAATCACTTTGAGTCTAGAACCATGCTGAACAGGGGATTGCACCGTCAACGAACCCCCGTTTTTTCGGATTGACAGAAGCCTAACGTCATGGACAGCGGTACAGTCATACAGCAGTTTGACACGGATGGGTATGTAGTACTCAAGCATTTTTTCCCGCCGTCTCTGGTCTCTGGCATGAAACAGGGGGCTTCCCGTATCGTGGACAAACTGGCACGGCGACGGCTCCAGACAGATAGAACTTCTGAAGCGTTTGAAAATGAGCCGCTGGAATCACGCTTCATAAAAATCTATGAAGAGAATCAGAACACCGCCCCTACGGAGTTCTCCAACGAATTGCATACGGATGATTTCTTCGATGTGCTGTTTTATCCACCGCTGCTAAATCTGGCAGAGGCGGTACTTGGACACGAAATTCGTATAGCACCCGGTTACTTTTTACGGCCGAAAGCCTTTTCGGACGATCGTTTCCGAAGCATGTGGCATCAGGATGCTGCATACCTGTTCCTGGGTAACCGGTGCTTCAAACGAACCGATTTCGACAGAATTCGTACTATGAATGTCTGGACACCGATCGTACCGGTAAACCGACAAAACGGTTGTATGCAATTCATCCCCGGTACCCACCGGAACGGAATGGCGGACCATATACCCCAGCCACCACACAACTATCTTCAAATCGATCACAAGGTATTGGATCCGGTCCTTCAATCGGGACCGGTGGTGGATGTCGCACTGGATCCGGGAGATGCGGTGCTGTTTAACACCCTGTTATTCCATCAAGGGCAGGACAATCGTTCCGGCAAGGTACGCTGGAGCATCGACTTTCGTTACCAGGATGCCAGGCAACCCACCCTGATCGACCTGCAGGGGCATCTCGTGCGAAGCCGAACCCATCCCGGGCATACCGTCCGGACGCATGGGCAGTGGCGCAACTTGTCCATGACGTAAACACACGGTACGCAGGAAAAAAAACTGGATCCCGGCACAAATGGATTTATAGTATGAATTTTCAACCGATCGTGGATGCACACATACATGTCTGGACCGATGATTTCACCCGGTACCCCCTGGCCCCTTCGGTCCGGGAAGGGGACCTCTGGCATCCCACTTTCACGCCCGAAGAATACTTCAGTTACAGCCGGGCAGTCGGGGAGGTACGCATAAATCTGGTCCAGATGATCTGGTACGGTTACGACCACAGCTACATTCTCGATCTAATCGCCGGCGATCCGGAAAGGTATGCCGGCACCGGAATGATCAGTCTCGAAGATCCTGAACCGGGCGGCACCATGGTGGAGTTATCAAAACGAGGATGTTATGCCTTTCGGGAACCGCCCTCCGAACTTGAGCATCCTGCTTATGAAAAAATATTCGGAACGGGCGCCGCACATAATCTCGCGCTCAGCTTCAATATGAACGTTGATCTGCTGCCCGGCCTGGACCGGCTGTGTACCAGATTCCCTGACACACCGGTCATCCTTGACCATGTTTGTCACGTGGGCATTCGGGACGCCAGCTACAGTAATGATGACCTTGATACGCTATTGCGCTTTGCCAGACACGAGAACGTAATGGTGAAAATCGGTCCGCTTCAGGCTCTTTGCTCCCGACGTGCCCCCTATCTCGACACACTACCGTTGATCCAACGGGTAGTCGAAGCCTACGGAGCCCATCGATGTATGTGGGAATCCGACAGTGGGGGGCCGATTGAGATGGAAGACCCGTTGACCGACTACCCGGCGGCCATAGCGGCTATCCGTGATCACGCCGGATTCCTCAGCCCATCAGAAAAAGATGACCTCCTGGGTGGTACGGCCATGCGCTTTTTCTTCCGGTAACTCCGGAGAGGGTCCGTGACCGGCCGGCGGGTTTTCCCAAACAGTTTTTCAGGGCCGTTGTAACGCCTTCACCAACTGTCATATTTGAAGGAGACGCCCATCAGCACTCAGCATCAGGTAGCAGAAACCACCGGAAACTTCCTGGTAGAGGACATTCCGCCATGTCAATCCATTCCGTTAGCAGTGTTTGCTTAACCTTTAATTTTTCGGCCTTCGGCATTTGGCCAATTTTGACTGTATGCTTCCGGTCCATCCCCGCTAGACGATTCCTGTCAATGCGGAAATCTTCTTCGGGACCCTATTATATTTAGGAGCTTGACCATGACCGCCGTGTCAAACAATAGAACGGAAACCCAACAGATACCTCTGCTTACCGAACGCCAGATCGCACGATTCAAGCGGGATGGATTGCTCGTACTTCCCGGCGTGCTCGACCCTGACCTTTGCAGGCAGACCCGGGACCAGATGTGGGAAGTGATCAGGGAACACAGGCCGGCCATGAAGCGCAACGATCCTTCTACGTGGCTACCATTCACGAAGGAAGAAGCCGGGCGTTTTCCAAGATCGCAGGACGGAGGAGATCCGTATTTCTTCGGTTCGGGTCACCGGCTTTACATCCGAAACGGGGCCGAGGAATTACTACTGAACACCACCGTGCGCCCTGTTTGGAAGGTTGCCGAACAGCTGCTCGGGACAGGAGAGGTCGTGTGGCCAGCTGGCTTGGACGAATCCGATACCACGGTCGGGCCCTGCCTCTTGACGGAAGGCACGAGAAACGGCATGAAGCCCCATCTGGAATCTGAGATCGACAGGTGGGTGGGCCCTCCCACGGGCAGACCCGAGCAGCTGCGGCTGCCGAAAACTGGTCCGGTATGGTCCACCGCACAGGGGGCCCGGGGTCTCTACTGCACCCTGCCCCACAGCCCACCGCCGACCGGCAACTTTCAGAGTGCCCACTCCGAGGCCATGTACGACACCTATTGGCGTCTCCAGATCGCGGCCTATACCGATGACCTGCCTCCGGATGGAGGCGGGCTGACGCTGTGGCCCGGAAGCCACCGGCGGATATGGGATCACTGGACAAAAGTTCACCGGGACAACCCACCTCCCGATGTGCCCGAAGGCACCGTGAAATGGGACGGTTATAAGGCGCCGCCCCTCGCGGAGATCAAATCAGACACGGAACCCGTGGAGACCCACGGGCCGGCCGGCTCCGTGGTGCTGTGGCATGCGAATCTGCTTCATACGGCCGGACAGAACACCCGGAACGATGTGATACGTCAGGCGGCCATATACGCGTTCGCCAAAACACCGGAGTCTGTGCCTGACGCGGTGGTAAAACGTGATCCGGAGGGAGATCTCTGGCGGGACTGGTCCACAGAGGTTAAAACGGTCGAAACTGCGATGTAACACGATTTGAATGTTTGATTATAAACGCAAAGGATTACGATGACATCGGTGAAACTCGCATCAGGATTGTCCATGCCGCTTTTGGGACTGGGTACCTGGGAGTTACGGGGCGACAAGTGTGCCGAGGTGGTGGAACGGGCATTGGGTCTGGGATACAGGCATATCGATACAGCCTACATGTACCGGAACCAAGAGGCGGTCGGGCTGGGAATCATGCAGAGCGGTGTTCCTAGAGAAGAATTGTTCGTCACCACGAAGATATGGCATGACGCCCTCCGGCATGAACAGGTACTGACTCAGTTTCAGAGTTGCCTGGATCAGTTGGAGCTCGATTATGTCGACCTGCTGCTTATCCACTGGCCCAGCGAAGCGGTGCCGTTCAAGGAGACGCTCGCGGCGTTCGACGCGATCCATACGTCCGGGAGAACCCGCCACATCGGTGTGAGCAATTTTTCCAGTAAACAGGTGGACGAAGCGATCGCGCTGGCTGGTGCCCCGATCTGCACGAACCAGGTTGAATTTCATCCGGGAAGATTCGAGGAATCCCTGTGGCGCCACAACACGGAGAAAGGTGTTATAGTCACCGCCCATCGTCCCCTGGCAGTGGGGGCTGTTACCCAGGACGCCACACTGGCTGATATAGGGTTAACACACAAAAAATCCGCCGTGCAGGTCGCCTTAAGATGGCTTGTGCAACGGCGGATTGTTGCTATCCCTAAAGCCAGCACCGAGGCCCACCTGCGAGACAACATGGATATCTTCTCGTGGACGCTGACCGATGAGGAGATGCAGCAGATCGACGGATTGTAAAGTCCGGTAGACCTACCCCCGGAATGCGGGTATCTTGGATCCGCATGATATGGCGTGTGACAGTTCTTGAAAATCTTCAGGGCTTATGGAAGGACCATCCGCGCCGCAATTTTCATCAAAAGCCGGCACCAGCCTCCCCGCGATGTCCTCGGGCATCCTGCCCTCGATGTCATGCCGGTGCAGGGTGAAAAGAACTTCCTTGTTTTTTAACAGAGCGACAAAGGGAGATGACGGGGGTAACTCACTGAGATATTCCCGCCGCAAGTGGTCTACCGCCGCTTTATCCTGACCGGCAAAGACGGTTGTCAGGCGATCCGGAATGATCCCATTCTGCAGTGCCAACGTTACACCCGGTCTTGCGCTGCCGGCGGCACACCCGCACACGGAATTGATCATAACCAACACCGTTTCGTCATTTTCGTTGCCCAACGCCGCTTCAACATCGTCCGGGGTGATCATCTCCTGAAACCCGGCAGAGGTTAATGCATCACGCATCGGCTGTACGGCCGCCGGATCGTAGGTAGGCTGCTGCCACATTGGGATTCCCATGAATATCTCCTGTCGGTTATGGTTAGTGCTGCCACCAATTGTTGTACACTGTACTATCTGCAAGTCGAACGCATCATCAACTAAAAATACAAAGCCTGACGAAAATATCAAGTATTAATCCACTCCACAAAATTTCGATCGGTTCCCGAAGTGAAACGCACGAGGTTTGATTTGAGTGAATCCGCGTTTAGACGGTTTTTCTGTCCCCTAAAGATCAGGAAATGCCTTTCTACACTTGACATCAACACCCGGCACCACTATGATCTGCTTGGAAAACAGATATCGAAACCGAAGCATATTCTCCGGAGTAACTGCGATGTCAGACAGGACACCTGAATCCGAAGCCGAAACCGTCGAAACATGGGTGACTGAAGCACGCCGGAAAGTTGAAGAAGGAACTTTTGGCCCACCAGATCTCGACCGGATGGTATCCCTTTACAACAGAACGCGCCAACGCCTGCTGTACCTGCATGCCGGCAGTCCGAGTATCTACTCCAACGTGGTAGCGGCTGCCTTGCATGAGCCGGTCGCCGGTTCAATTACCGAAATTGACCCCATGGCCCCCGATTTGCCCTACGAAACCGTTCATGCCGCCATAGTCGACGGGTGGCGGGTGATTCACTTTCCAAGCCAGCAAGCGTTTTTCGATGATCGGGAGATAGACGTGATAGGCTACGAATTTATCCTCGAGAAACTGGAGAACTACCATGACTGAATTGAGCGCACGTTCCCCGGACCTCTTGTCGGACGACCAGGTTCTGAAATTCATCGCGCACGGATATCACCTGGTGGAACCGGAATTCCCCGCAAAATTTAATGAGTCCGTCTGCGAACAGCTCGGCCGGGCCGGAGGCAACACGGGCAACGGCATCCTGGACGCCGTACCGATGCTGGAAGAGGTATTCGATCACCCGCAGGTCCGAGGCGCGCTGATCAGCCTGCTGGGAGAAGATTATGTAATGAACGGCCACCGGCACCTGCATTCCAACGAACCGGGATCCCGCAGCCAGGGCTGGCACCAGGACGGGACCAATGTGCGTCACCATCAGATCTGGTGTGTACTGGCCATGTACTACCCGCATGATGTGCCGGCGGAACAGGGGCCCACAGTCGTCATGCCGGGCACCCATTTCCGAAACGCGCCCTCCGACCGACTCCAGACGTACGCCAACATAAAAGGCCAGGTCCCTCTGACCGTGAACGCCGGCACCGTAGTCATCGCCCACTATGACCTCTGGCATGCTGCCACGCTTAACCGCTCCGATCGGCAACGGTATATGTTGAAATTCCTGTTCGATCGGCAGTCGGAACCCGGCGCACCGACCTGGAACCATGCCCCGGATACGGTCGATGAAGTGGCTCAGCGCCGTATCCGGGAACACGTCAGTCCCCAGGGATATTCCTCAGACTATTACAAAGAGTGGGAACTGAGGACGGAAATGTGGCATTGGTTGCAGGGACAGCATGCGGCGGTCCCGCCGGGAGCGTTTAAGGACATGCTGTCGTAGGGTGTGGCCCTACTG
>CAYYIS010000047.1:0-38389 GCA_964470965.1 uncultured Gemmatimonadota bacterium
GGGGATCGTTGTCGTGGATCCCTGGAATTTCCACTGGTGTAAAACGTCTTCCGAACGGGTTGGTAGCCTGATACCCCGCATGAACAAGTGCCTGTCGATCGCCCGGTCCCTGGGGATGCCGGTTTACCTGTGCCCCACGGATGTGGCGGACAACTACGTCGGCACCCGGCAGTTCGAAGTGCCGCTCGCCGGAAAGCGTCATCCGGTGCCGGATCTACCCGACCCTGTGTACCCGCAACCGGCAGACGGAGGCGGTTGCACCTGTGGGACTGATGAGAGTGGTAGGTGCCAGGTCAATTTCGGGTGGGACGGCATGAATCCGGATCTGGTTATAGACGATCGTGACTTCATCGTCGACGACCGGCAACTGCTTTATTCCCTCTGTCTCGAGCGAGGACTCACCCGCCTTCTCTACATGGGGGTCCACACACAGGCTTGTCTGCTGGGAAAATCCATCGGTATGCTCGGCATGCTGAAGGCGGGGATGCCATGTACGCTGGCCCGGGATCTCACAGACGCTCACGGCATGTACGACCCAATCAATGGGATCACACCGGACGATTTCACAGAGGGTATCGTGGCTCATTTCGAAAGGTATCTGTGCCCTTCCCTCAACCTCGCCGACACCTGGCGAGTCGCCGGCCTCTGGGACGATGCGTGGGTCGTGGATCCTGTGCGGATTACCCCATGGGGCGTCCCGTCCCGTCCACATCTGTTCGAGGAGTCACTCACGGTTGCGCTCACCGCACCCTGGCAGGCAGGTGCGGCGATCCGATACACGACCGATGGACGCGAGCCGACGCCAGCCTCAAAACTGTACTCCGGTCCGATGACAGTGACCGAAACAACGCATCTGAGGGCCTCGGCGTTCGATAGCGAACAGCCTGTCTGCCTGCCGTCCGAAGGATATTTCGCCCGGCTGAGTCAGCGCCCTCCCTCACCGGACGTCCACCTCTCCAATTTACCGCTCAAAGCGTCCGGACCGGGGCACACGCACAACGGTCACATCCGATGGACACCCGGCATCAACCCACCGCAGAAGGACCGGAACAATCGAATGGGGCAACTGCGGCTGCGGGGGAAGACGTACGTTCGAGGTATCGGAATGCACGCACCTTGTGCCCTGACATATGAGCTTAAACCGGTGTATGCCCGCTTCGTGGCACTGGCTGGTGTAGACGAAAATATTGTCGGTCAGGAAATGGGATCGAATCTGGCGATGCACCCAAGTATCCGGTTCCGGGTGTTTATCGACGGAAAACTGATGGCTGAAAGCCCGGTAATGCGCATCCTGGAGGAGCCATGGCGGTTTGACGTCACGATCCCGGAAGAGAGCCGGGGGTTGCGTCTGGTTGCTATGGACCACGGCGACAGTAATCGTGAAGATCTCGCAAACTGGGTAAACGCAGGATTCGTTTGTAAGGAGTAGAGGGGTGAAACGATAAGCTGACGGTGAAATTTTGACGGCGCCTATTTAAATCACCGCTATTTCTTGCAAGTGTCCGTAACAAACAGCCACCGGGGGAAATTGGAAATTCACGTCCGTCTCTGACGGATAACCACCTGCAAAATTTCGCATCGGCAGGACAGGTAAACCGCCGAGCTAATGCGCCCCTGCTTAACGCTTTAAGTTAGACCTATGCATCCCCCACGTACCGGAATGCATGCATCAATCAGCCTGCGCGTGCCAGGCCTTCCAGTGGTTGTCAAGATACTGTAACTGCAACTCGGGCCAGGTGGTTTGAATATAATCAACCATCGATTCCATGCCCCACATTTCCGTGGTACCGTGCTCCAGTGTTATGACGCCGACTCCTTGTTCTGCAAATCGATCCCTTGCACTCCAGTATGTAGCCCCATCGAAACACATAATCAGAACATCGCTGCCAAGTTCGATCATATCTTCATGAGGACCTCCGCACCCGACCCCGATCGAGGGACGGCGGACAATCATATCCGGATTGCCAATAACCTGTACGGCATCTTCCCCTAACGGCTCGACTTTTCGGGCCACGTACTTCGCGAATGCAGCCAGGGTCTGCTCCTGAATTTCATACATCCCGTGCCATCGTGTTTTATCTTCTGCAATGAAGCGATCCAGGCCAAGGCCTCTGGCCAGGGAATCCCGAATACCTATCCCGGGCCAGTTGTCCCAGGTATCGTGCAGTCTGGCCACAACGAGTCCGGATGCTTCGAGCATTTGCGTTTTCTTCAATCCCGGCCCTTTGGCTCTCCATCCGCCGGGCCTGTCGAAATGATCCCACCAGGTGGGCTCATGAGTAATCAGAAGATCGCTTCCTCCATCAATGGCTGACTGAATCGTCCTGATCGAAGGATACCAGCAGACGGCAACCTTTTCTATTGGCTTATACCCGTCACCGCATTTGACCGTATCCACCGTTTTTGCCGGATTTACCCACGGGCTGTTCGAGATCATATGATTGAGAATATCGTGTGTATTCATAGGATTTATGGCAGTTTTCCAGGTCTCTTGAAATCCCACACCGCAATGGTATGGCTGCAACCAGAGCCTATCGTTACCGTGCCCGCACGGGTTTCGTGTATACGACATCGCCGCCTATTACCGTCATATCCGGTTCGATTTTCCAGATATCCTCTACCGGAACGGTCATGTAATCGACAGGAATGACCACAAAATCAGCCAGTTTACCTGTCTCGATGGAGCCAAGGACGTCTTCCGCCTTCATGGCGTAGGCACCGGCCATGGTGGCGGCCCGCAATGCCTCTTCCCTGGTCATAGACTGGCCGGGGTACCAACCGCCCGGAGGATTGTTTTCCCGGTCCTGCCTGGTTACCGCAGCGTGCAGGGTGTAGAAGGGATTGTAGGGGGACACAGAATAGTCCGTCCCGGTGGCGACCACGACGCCGAGATCGAGCAGCTGTCTCCAGATATAGGCGTACTTGATCCGTTCTGTCCCCAGCCTGGCTTCCGCAAAGTGCATGTCTTCCGTGGCGTGCAGGGGTTGCATGGAAGCTATGATGCCCAGTTCGGCAAGTCGGGGAATGTCATCTGCGGTCAACACTTGGCAGTGCTCAAGCGCGAACCTGACATCTTTGCCGTCTTTCCCGGTGGCATTCAGGGCCCTTTCAAAGGCGTTGATCACGACCCGGTTACCTCCGTCTCCGATGGCATGTATCCTCATGTTGAAACCGATATTAAGCAACTCGATCGCGGCCTGGGCAAACCGGTCTTCGTCTTGTCTGCGTTCTCCGAAAAATCCCGGATAATCGCTGTACTCCTCTAAAAAATGAGCCCCGCGCGATCCCAATGCCCCGTCCGCAAATGACTTTACCGACTGGACCCAATATTTGTTGTCATGATTTAACGGTTTGCCCAGTTTTTTAGCCGCGTCCTCGTTCACCATCTCATTGATCCGAACCCTGAGGAGTCCCACCTCGTAAAGTTTTATGCGTCTCTGCATCTCCTCATATCCGGTCCTGCTGGCACCGTGAATGGTCGTGAGTCCGCTGGCCACAGCCAGCTGGGTCCCTTCTACCAGGTTCCGGCTGCGTTCATAGTCGGTCATGGATGGTAACCGGGGTATAAGCCGCATCAATTGGGGTGGCGCCCGTTCTACGAATTCACCGGTAGGCTCCCCGTTCTCGTCCTTCTTAATATGCCCACCTTCGGGATCGGGAGTATCAGCCGTGATGCCCGCAAGCTCCAGAGCCTTGCTGTTGGCGCCGCTGCCATGGGTGTATCTGCTGATATAAACCGGATTATTCGGAGCCACCTCATCGATCAGTTCTTTGTTGAATACAGGCGGATCCCAGACGTCGGACATCCAGCCACTCAATACCAGCCACCTCGGTTCAGGCCCCGGCCGCATGCCTTCCCCGGTGGCCAGGCAGCGCTTAATCACTTCCTGCATGCGCTCTACAGAAGCCCAATCACCGATATTCGCCCTGATGTCCGGAGTCCGCGGATAAAGTACCCGCTCGCCGTACCTGATATGCGCGTGGGAATCGTGCAACCCGGGGATGACGGTCCTGCCGTCCAGATCCACGGTGAAGGTAAGGGGACCGATATGACTCTGGGCACCGTCTTCGTCACCAACATAAGTGAATGCACCGTCTTTCACTGCGAAAGCGGTCGCCTTGCTGAAAGCGTCATCTACCGTATACACGTTTGCATTGACGTATACGCGATCCGCTCCCTGCGCCACACAGACAACCGGTGTCAATACAAACAGCAGCGGTAACATTAAGGTATACCAAATACCTGTTCCTTTTCTCATCTTATTACTCCTTAATACAAGTCATCTTTGAATTAACCGCACCAGCATTCCACCGCCATTACACTCGGCTATCCCTGTCCCGCGCTCGGGACCACCAGAACTTCGGTCCGTCAACGGAAACATCAGAGAGAATTTTTCTGGCATGATCTCGAGTACACCCTAAAACATCCAACGAAACCTGATGGGAAACACCCAAAAACAGTCATCCCAACAGCGAAGTCAAAGGTGCCGTAATCTGAATTCTGTCAGTCCGACTTCACCACCTGTGCATCCGGGGCGACCACACCGGGCCCGACCCCCTCCGCCAGCAGGAATCTCGACTCCGAGGCTTGATGCCGGAACCCGATGATTTTTTGATAGTCTTTTGATTTGTAAAATGCCTTGGCCACTTCTTTTGAAGGAAATTCCACGATTACCAGCCGGTCATTGTAAGGTGCGCCTTCTATAGCCTCCACCGGGCCTCCCCGAACGATAAACCGGCCACCGTATCTGTTTATGACATCAGGGGAATGGGCAGTATAATTCTTGTAGGTTTCCGGATCGTCAACACGGACCATGCACACCAGGTAAACGCTCATAGATCGGTTCCTTTACGCAACAAATCGAAAATATAGATAAAATACTGCCGCCACCGTCATAACGACGATACCGATGATACTCCACACATACATGAATGTGGTGGGGCGGGATGCCTCCGGAACATCGTCGCTGTGTACCGCCCTGTGGTTCATAGTCGCCAGGATAGGCGCGATGATGGCTGTGATCACCGAGACCAGGTCGATGAACGTCCGGAAGGACTCGAGCAGGAACGTGAGCACCAAAAGCCCGCCGGCGCATATCAGCAGCACCGCGAGATCGAACACGCGGAATCTGTCGATGCCAAATTTTTTATGTATGTCCGGTTTAAAATGATCGAGAGAAATCTGTATGAACCGGGCATTGCCGTCGATCACGGTGAGCACGGAAGAATACACAACAGCTATCGCAGCGATACCGATAACCCAGAACGACCAGCCGCCGATGGTCTGCGTAAACAGCTGGATAAGCTGATTCGCGAATCCCCCTGAACTTGGTGCGAATTCTGCACCTGAGCCGAACATGGTCCCTGCCCCCAGAAGCATGAAGCAGAGCGCCAGGAGCAGCGTGGTGGCGAATCCCAGATTGAAATCGAATTTGGCATCCTCCAATGTGGGCAGGTGTCCGGTATTCTGCGCCTTGGCACAAATCCACATGGAACTCATGACACCCGCCGTCATTGGCGATGGCATAAATCCGGTGATAGCCACAATAAAAATGAGCGTAGCCCGATCAATCACCGGTGGAATAAATTGCCCTGCGGACCACTCAATTTTACCGAAGATCACGATGACCGCAACCACAATAAGAACCGTAAAAATACCGACCAGAGCCTTGGTGATCCGCTCGAGCACACGGTAGTGTCCGGTGATGAGGATGACCGCCGAACTAAGAAACACGACAGCGGCCATGGAAACATCGCCCATCTCGATCCCCGAGACCCCCTTGATCAATCCGGAAGTGACCAACACAATGGCAGCGGGAACGAACAGGAATGTGAAGATGAGATTTATCAGGTATAGACGCGTAGCGAGACGGCCCTGCTTGATATAGCCGGTGATCAGGCTCGTGCCGGTCGCCACGGCATAATCTGTACCGAACCGGAGACCGGGGTATTTGACAAGGCAGGCGAAAGCGATCACCAGCGTCAGGGAGAATCCGTAGACCGCCCCTGTCCGCGTGGCCTGCACCAGATGCGAAACGCCAACAGCCGCGGCGGCGTACAGGATACCGGGGCCGATGAGCCGGACAATTTCGGCCAAGGACCGACCTTGTCTCACCATGCGCCGACCCCTTCAACGCCGGCCCGCTCCATCGCGTCTTCCACATAAGCGATCATGTCTTCCTTGCTCCTGTTGCCGTTGTCTTCGAATCGCTCGATCATCGATTGCACCAATGGACCGAGTTCCATCGGAATGCCCAGCTCATGGCCCAGCGCTACGCCCAGTTGCATGTCCTTCACCGCGAGGTCGGCTGTGGAAGCCATCTCTCTCCCTTCGAGCCACAGACCGATTACCCGTTCCAGTATGATGCTCTGGCCCATGCTCGGTTTTATAACGCTGAGCAAAGTCTGGGGGTCGATGCCGGCTTTGAATCCCATGGCCATCCCCTCGCAGGCGCCCAGGAAATTGATGAACATGATGGTGTTATTCACCAATTTCGTGACGTTGCCGCTTCCCGCGGGTCCCATGTGGACTACCGTGTCCCCGATCGTCCGTAGCAGCCCGAGGTACTGATCGTAGTCTTCCTGTCGTCCCCCCACGAACACGGACAGTGTACCGTCTTTCGCACCGAAGATCCCGCCGCTCACCGGGGCATCCAGAACATGAAAACCGCGTGATGCACCGATTTCGCTGATTTTTCGCATGGTGGCCGGGGCATTGGTACTGGTGTCGATGTATCCCCCGCCCTCGTTCAAACCGGCGAAAACACCGTCCTCACCTAGTACGACAGTTTTGACTTCCTCGGGTCCCGGCAATGATGTCAGGACCACTTCCGAACGAATGGCAACCTCTCTGGGGCTACCCGCCCTCACAGCCCCTTGCGCTTCAAGCGTCTGGGCGGTTTCAATGCGGATGTCATAGACGGTCAGTTCGTAACCGGCTTTCAGAATGCAGCCAGCCATGGGACAGCCCATATGCCCCAGTCCAATGAAACCGATCTTCATTTTTTCAGGCATGCGTCTGAATCCCCCTATCGTTCTTCATCTATCGTAGGGAACTCCGCAGGCATGGCGATCTCGATGACTTCAAAGTCATCCGAATACTCGAGCACTTCATGCTTCACGCCTGGCGGTTGGTACCAGGCATCACCAGCCTCCACTCTGACCTGGCCAACCTCTTCAAAATCGATAAGTGCCGAACCTTTAAGCATATAGGTCATCTGAAAAATGAGTTCATGAGAGTGATACCCCATGGGACCGTCGCATTCTTTATTGGCTTTGATGACGTGGACCAGAACATTACCGTCCGTGGCGTCTTTTATCCCCAGGTCACGATACTTGAAATAAGGCCGAAGCCCCGTAACCCATTGTGCATCCCTGGCGTGCGAGGCAAAGGCTTTTTGGGCAGACATGACATTTCCCCTTTTTGTGATAGGATTGGAAGGTACCGGCTTCCGGAAATAAGGATTTCACGGAGTACCGCGTCTCTCCCCACCATCCATGTAAATTGAGCTCCCGAATACGTAAGAACATGTTTCCGAGGCCAAGAAGGCCGCAACATCGGCAACTTCTTCGGGTTCGGCGATCCGGCCGGCAGGGAGACTGCGACCGAGTTCTCCAATCACTTCCTCCACATCACGGCCCTCCTTAGCGGCACGGGCCTGCTGCATGTCACGGGCACGCTGCGTATTCGTAAGGCCGGGACAGATCGTGTTCACCGTGATACCATGTTCGGATACCGCGTCGGATAGGGCGCGAGTCATATTCAGGATCGTGATGTTGGCAAGGCTGGTAGGCATGTTGTTGCGGGCCGGACTCGTCCCCGCACTGCCTGCTATGTTGACTATCCGACCCCACCGATTTTGCTTCATATACGGTATTACAAGCTGAGCCATTCGCAGGTAGCCAAAGCTCTTTAGGCCCAGCCCGCGGCCGATGGCTTCGGTAGAAAGGGTAAGGACATCACCGCTGCCGGCCGCACCCGCGCAGTTGATAAGGATATCAATGCCTCCAAACGCGCCTGCGGCGTCTTGGACGACCTGCTCACAGCCATCGGGATCGGTCAAATCGGCGGAAATAGAGTGTCCTTCACCGCCGGCGCGGTGTATCTCCATCACCGTCTGATCCAGCAACTCCGGATTACGCGCAGTGATGCACACCCTGGCGTTTTCTCTGGCCAGCGCCAGCGCGCAACAACGACCGATACCACGGTTTCCCCCGGTAACAATCGCCCGTTTGTCTTTTAAACCCAGGTCCATTGGCCATTACTCCTAAAGGTCTGCACGGTCCCTTTTAAGATTTCGATCACTACTGCTTTGTCCGTCACTCCCGCCCGTTCCAAACTGACCCCAATTGCACAGAAACTGGCATTTGACAAATTGCGCGTGGCAGGCAAAACTGTAAAATAATGAGATAATTCAAAGTGATTTTGCTTACACGTCTAACTTGGAAAAAGTGTGTGGAAGCGTCTTGAATCCAGACACGATCAGGTCCACACTTCTTGGTACACCCTCATGAAATTTTCACCCAGGATCTTCCTCACATCCTCATCGCTGTATCCGCGGGTTAGCATCCGGTCGATCATATTCACGATCTCCGCATAGTCGGAGAACCCGTCCAGTGAACGCATATGGGAGCGAACATCGCTACATACGTGTCGGTTATAAGCCTCCGCAAAATTCGGATAGTCCGCTTCCCCCCAGGGATCGTGCCAGTGATCCGGGTAGGTGCCGACCGACATGTCGGTGCTGAGGCCTATATGATCGGTGCTGCCGGTCAGATCCGCCACGTAGTCGACGATGTCCAGAAATTCATCCACCGTGGGCCAGTGTGGATCGTCAAGAGACATGGTCAACGGCCCCCATGCCACCAGGCCTATTACACCGCCTTTTGCAGCCAGGTATTTGATCTGTTCGTCGTCCGCATTACGGGAGGTAGGAACGAATTTTGTAACATTGGTATGACTGAAAATACACGGTTTAGAACTGCGTTCAATGATCTCCAAAGAGGCCTGTTTACCAATGTGTGTCATGTCCAACACAACACCCACGCGGTTGCATTCATCGACTACCAACTCACCGAACCGGGTCAGACCGCTGCCGGTCCGGTCCAGGCCACCGTCGCAGATTTTGTTGCTGCGATTGTAGGCCGGCAACATCACCCGGAGGCCTAGTTTGTACATGGCTTCGATGCGATGAAGGCTATAGTCGATCCAGTCGCCACCCTGGGCGTGGAGCAAGAGACTGGTTTTGCCTTCGCGTTTAGCCCGGCGGATGTCTTCGGCCTTCTCGACAACGAGTATGTTATCGTTCCGCCGGGCAACAAGGTGCCAGTACATGCAGTCCTGCAGCGCCCCATCCAGGTCCGTATGGGGACGCCAGCAGGTAACCGCATATGTGGTCACCCCGTACCGGTGCATGTTGGCAAAGTCAGCGTCGGGCCAGAGCTGCATGCAGGCATCGATAAAAATATAGGGGTGATCTTCTTGGAGTATGGAGTGGTAACCACCGTGGGGACGGTGCGACACAGTACTCATGCAGCGTTCTCCTGTCTGCTGGTTTGAGGCAAATTTTGAGGTGGAATGTAAGAGTTATATTTATAACGAAATGAAGTCAACCCTTTTCCGGCTTTCACTTGACAGAGCCCCGGTTAGCCGATAGACTTGCTTAGGATCAATTTAACCCTATATCGACTGTGGCTAAGTCAAGGAGGATGCCTGTGACAAGGTACTTACAATATTTCTGCATGGCGGTGATGCTTGTCGTGCTGTCTCTCGGCATATTATCCTGCGGTGGCGGTGACACGGTAAACGACGGGGATACGCTTATTTTCGCCATCCATAACGAGCCCGACCGACTGGATCCACCCAATCAGACAGACAACACCACAGAAGATGTCGTGCGTCACATCTTCAACAACCTTGTGGAGTTCGATGACGAGCTGAATCACATACCCGGCCTGGCTACCTCCTGGGAAGTTAGTGAAGACGGACTCACCTGGACGTTTCATCTGCGACAGGGCGTGACGTTCCACGATGGGACGCCGTTCGATGCAGGTGCAGTCAAGTACACGCTCGACAGAATGATGGATACGGAAAACCCCACGCGTCGCACGTCGCTTTACGAGCCATTCATCGATCGGGTGGAGGTAACAGACGAGTTTACCATCGAGATCATATCGGAAAAACCGTTCGGACCGATGCTGGGACACATGGCACATGCTGCGGGCGCGATAATCAGTCCCACCGCCCACAAACAATCCGGCGACCAGTTCGGCCGCAATCCGGTGGGCACTGGTGCGTATGAATTCGTCTCCTGGACCGCCGGTGATCGGGTGGTTCTGGAGCGCAATGAGGATTACTGGGGCAAGAAGCCGAAAATCCGGCGTATCGAATTCATGACGGTACCGGAAACCTCCAGTCGCATGATCATGCTTGAAAACCGTGAGGCACACGTGGCTCTGAATATCGAACCCAACGATGTGAGTACGTTGCAGGCCCATCCCGAGGTCGAGGTGAGCAACCGTCCCGCCAACGGGTGGTACTACATCGGCATCAACAACCAGAAGCCGCCGTACAATGACCTCAGGTTCCGCCAGGCTTTGAATTATGCGGTCGACAAGGAGATGCTCGTCCGGGTGCTGTTCAAGGGATTTGGCCGCGTCTCGGACTCCCTGCTGGCCCCGGCTAACTGGGGATATAAGGGTATCTTTTCCTACCCCTACGATCCGGAAAAAGCAAAAGCATTGCTCAGAGAGGTCGGTATTCCAGAAGGGTTCACCGTGAAACTCTGGGCGCCTTCCGGACGCTACACAGCGGTAGTACCGGTGTGTGAGGCCATCACAGGATATTTAAGGGACATCGGACTGAACGTAGATTTCCAAACGTTTGAGTGGGGCACCTATATCGACGTAATCAGCGATCCGCTGGAAGAAACGGGGCGGGAGATGTTCTATATAGCACACGCGCCGTCGACGGGTGATGCGGACTGGGGCATCCGTCCCATGTATTACTCTAAAGAATGGCCGGAATCCGGTAAGCCAGGAAACAACCGGTACTTCTACGCAAATCCGAAGGTAGACCGTTTGATTGAGCAGGGCATGGTGACGGCGGACCAGGCCCAACGTAAAAACGTTTACGGAGATCTGCAGCGCACCCTTGTGGAAGACGCGCCGGTCATTATGCTATACGAACCACACCAGATCATCGCTTACAGCAGAGGGCTCAACAATCTCACAATCTCACCCCTCGGTTTGGTCTTCGCACACGAAGCATACTGGAGTGAGGAGTGAAATACCTTCTGCGCAGGCTACTCCATGTCGTCCCCGTCCTGTTAGGGGTCACGCTGATCACCTTCTCTCTCCTGCACCTGATTCCCGGTGATCCGGCACAGATTCTGGCGGGACCGGATGCATCGGCCGCGGATGTCGCGGCCATGCGAGAGGCCATGGGGTTGAATAAACCCCTCATGGTGCAGTATCTGGATTACCTGACCGGGCTGTTCCAGGGAGACATGGGCAGGTCCATGAGCACCGGAAGGCCTGTTCTGGACGAACTGATGGACCGGTTTCCCAACACCGTGATTCTCGCCATAGCCGGCGTCGGTGTGGCCGTACTACTGGGGGTACCCGTCGGCGTGGTGGCGGCCATCAGGTCGCGGACGCTGGTGGATCACGGAAGCATGATATTCGCGCTACTCGGCATATCGGCTCCGGCATTCTGGCTCGGGTTCATGCTGATGATGATTTTCTCGGTACAACTCGGCTGGCTGCCTTCGGCAGGTTATCGAACCCCGGCCCATCTGGTGCTACCGGCGTTTACACTGGGCACCGGCGCGATGGCCATCGTCGCACGGATGACGCGCTCCAGTCTCCTGGAAGTGCTGCGCCAGGACTATGTGAATACCGCCCGGGCGAAAGGACTGCGCGAGATGGTCGTGATTTCCAAACACGCGTTACGCAATGCCATGATTCCCACGACCACGGTCGTCGGCCTGAGTTTCGGTTCCCTGCTCGGTGGCGCGGTGCTCACCGAAATGGTATTTGCCTGGCCCGGCCTGGGCCGCCTGATCGTGTATGCCATCGGTATCCGGGATCTTCCGGTCGTACAGGGTGCGGTCCTCCTTCTGGCGTTGACGTTTGTGCTGGTTAACCTGGCAGTGGACCTTATCTATGGTGTGATTGATCCCCGCGTAAGGTATGAATGATTTGCGAAAACACCTTTTAGGATGGATTGGCGGTGTGGTAGTAGGCATCTGCCTTTTCGTGGCGTTGCTGGCGCCGTTACTGGCTCCCTATGATCCGTTAAAAAATAACCTTGAAGCCGCTTTGCAGTCACCCAACGGTACTCACTGGGTGGGGACGGACGAACTGGGACGGGATGTATTCAGCCGATTGATTTATGGTTCCCGTTACGCGTTAACGATCGGAGTGGTCGGAACGATAATGGGCTTGCTGGGTGGTGTACCCTGGGGGATGCTGGCAGGTTATCACAGGGGGCGTGTGGAGACCGTCCTCATGCGCGTAGTTGATATATTCCTGGCGTTTCCGGGGATCCTCCTTGCACTGGCCATCATCAGCGTTTTAGGTACCGGAACCCTGAATGTGATCGTTGCAGTAGGACTGTTCTCCATGCCCACTTTCGCCCGCATTGCACACGGCACGGTGATCTCAATCAAGGAATTCACGTATGTGGAAGCAGCCATCGCCTCCGGTGGCAGCACCGCCCGCATCCTCCTGAGGCACGTCCTGCCGAACTGCCTGGCGCCACTGATCGTACAGGCCAGTCTGCGGATCGCCACCGGCATCCTGGTGGCGGCCGGCCTCAGCTTCCTGGGCCTGGGGGTGCAACCGCCCACGCCGGAGTGGGGCGCCATGCTCAGTCGGGGCCGCATGTACGTGCGCAGCGCCCCGTGGCTGGCCGTGGCCCCGGGCCTTTGCATTATGATCATGGTCATGGGCTTTAACCTCCTAGGAGATCACCTCAGGGACCGGCTCGATCCTAGGCTGGGCAGGTTTTAGACCCTCCCTCATTCTTTTCGGCTCTCGTCAGAGTCATAAGAAACAGAATCGCCACCACAGAAAGCAGTGCATTTAACGTGAATGCCATGCCCCACTTTATCTGGTCATCTGCCAGATCGATCAAGGAACCGACGGCCACCGGAATAACGGCGCCGGCCGCAAATCCTATGAACGACTGCAATGCCTGGATGGATCCGGTTTTACCTTCCGGAGACAGTTCTATCAGAGTAGTGGAGTATATCGCGGAATCCGCAGCGGTCAGCAGACCAATGAAGCACCCGATCGCAAGCACGTAAAAGACCGGTGCTGCAGCCAGCCATCCGATAAGGCCCGAACACAGGGCGCTGAGCGTCAAGATCAGAATCGCACTGCTACGCCGACCCCATCGGTCGGACAGCCATCCTCCTAAAAGCACGCTTCCGGCGCCAGGCATGAACATCAGGCCTGACCAGGTACTGGCCTGCGCCGCCGCTTCCGAAGTGCCCATGCCCTGATACGAGAACGCCGCCCCAAGTAGCAACGGCAACCAAAGGCGCACCACATAAAGATCGGCCGTATGAATCGCATAGGCGGCGATTACCTTCGCGATCGAAGCATCCTTCAGAAGCCGAGGTTCGAGCCGTCCGGACTTACGTGGGACTTGCGCTTTAGTCAGCCGGGTCCCCCTACGGCTGCCGATAAGAAATATCACGCACAGAACGATGCTGAGAGATGCAGTTGCGGACAGGATAAGATAGGACACCCGCCAGTCGGCATATCTATCCAGTAACATTCCCATAATCACATAAGAGAGCGTCGTGCCTAAGTAGGCGAGCGCCACAAAAATGCTGACCGCTATGCCGCGGCGGTCAGCATAATGGTGGGCCACGAGCCGTATCCCAGTGGTGTAGGCCACCACCTGACCCGCGCCGGATACAAAGCGGAGAAACGACGCACTCCAGAAACCTTCGGCAATCAGCGGAAACAACACATTCGGCAGGCAAATAGCACTTATTCCGGCCAGAAACATCATGCCGGGCGTATACCGATCGCTGAGCGGCACGCATACCAGAGACGACATGGCATACCCAAACAGATAACTTGAAAACACCACACTGGTGCCCACGTTTGATAGGGACCACTCCGCCTGGATAAACGGTACGGATGCGATATAGCAGGAAAAGGTAGTAATACTGAGGAAGAAGAGGATACTCCACCCGAGACAGCGGGTGGAGTAGAGAGCGGGGTCGGTACGTACAGTCATTCCAGCGCCTGTTCCAGATCTTCGACCAGGTCCTCGACCGCCTCGAGCCCTACTGAGAGGCGCAGCAGGTTCGATGGAGTGACGGATCCGGGACCTTCTATGGAATAACGGTGCTCAATCAAGCTTTCCACGCCTCCCAGGCTCGTGGCATTGATGAACAGGTTTAGTTTCGAGGCGACGGCCAAGGCTTCATTGGCACCACCTTTTACCCGGAACGAAAGCATCCCGCCAAATCCTTTCATCTGCCGTTTCGCTATTTCATGACCCGGATGGGACGAAAGGCCGGGATAGTGAACCCGTTCTACCTTTGGATGGCCTTCCAGTCGCTGTGCGATCTTGAGCGCATTCTCGGTGTGCCGTTCTACACGGCACGACAACGACCGCAGGCCACGCAGGATCTGCCAGGCATTGAACGGAGACAGCACTCCGCCGGTCACATTACGAATTTGCTTTACCTGTCCGAGCGTACGATTGTTTTCCCTGAAAATCAATGCTCCCCCCTGTACATCGCTGTGGCCGCCCATGTACTTGGTCATGGAATGCATTACCGCATCGGCCCCAAGCGTGAGCGGCTGCTGCAAAACAGGCGTCGCGAAAGTGCTGTCTACCACCAGCAGCGCCCCTCCGCTGTGTGCGATCTCAACCGCTGCGGCGATATCGATGATGTCCATACCCGGATTGGAGGGGGATTCCATCCAGAGCAACTTCGTCTCAGGGCGCATGGCGGATTTGATACTGTCCGCCTTCGTCATATCCACATGGCTGGCCTCGCACCCCCATCGTGGCAGGAAGTCGTTGCCCAGTACTCTTGTGTGGGTGTAAACGTCCTCGTGGCGCAATACGTGACTGCCCGCAGGCAGGCTCTGCATATAAGCGGAAACGGCCGCCATGCCCGATGCGAACGCGACCGCCTCCGTGCCGCATTCGATCGCGGTCAGCGCCATTTCCAGGCGGGTCTGGGTTGGGTTGCTTTCTCTAATGTAGATATGTTCGTGGGTGGGACTGCCATCAGGGGTGTGCTCGTACGTTGTGGAAAGATGGATCGGCGGTGACAAACCACCGGTGGCGGGATCGGGCTCCGCCCCGGCACGTACCAAAATTGTTTCCAGCTTCATGCGTGTCTCCTGTGAACGATTAAAGATTGCACATATTGAATTGCCCATGTTGAATGGTATCGTGCGGATTGGCCGGAACCTTATAAAACACCTGGCCGCTCACGGTCATCATCACATTGCCGATTGCCAAAAAACCCGCCGGCATGACCGAACGTACCATGCCCCATCGGATACCGAGATGTTTCACATATTGAAGCCTCTCGACGGTAGGATTATTTTGAGGAAAAACGAAACCGAATTTCACACCCCCAACTCCGGGAACCTTAGAATCCGTGCTGCGGAATTGCCCATCACATCTGTGTATTGGTCGTCCGTAATATCAGGATTCAGCTCCCGGATGATTTTCGTGAGCGGTCCGTAACCCGGTTTCTCCAGAATCCAGGGAAAGTCAGTCGCCCACATGAGTCGTTGAGATCCGAAGGTGCCGAGAAGGCTCTGGTGCCAATGCGCAAACTCGTTATAGGGATACTCATTTCTGCTGAACGCGTAATGGCCGGACAGATGGATGGACAGATTCTCGTATTTTGACAGCCGATGTGTTGTATGGTATGCCGGGGGATAACCGGGTATCTCGCACTGGGGACGCCCGAGTTCGTCCCACCAGAACCTGCCTTCACCGGGACAGACCCCCAGGTGGTTCACTACGGTCCTGACCTGGGGAAACGCATCGGCCATATAGGCCAGCAGGTGGGCGTCTCGGGCTTTGAGATAGACCCATAGAACATAATCCTTTTCCGCCGCATGCTTCCAGATGGGATAGGCATCGAACGTGCGAATATCTATCGGCGCAAAGGGATCCTTCGGACCGCCGATGCTGTTAAGCCGGAATCCGATCACACCGGTACCGTCCACCAGGCGGTCCATGTGATCTTCCGGGGTGTCGATATCTGCAGGAATCAAGCCAATCCCCCGGAATTTGTCCGGGTACCGCTTCAGGCAATCCAGGAGGTAGGCGTGGGTCTCATACGTAGTACCGCCGATCTGGACCAGTACCGCCTGATCGATGTCATATGCCGCCATGTGCTCCATCAGCTTTTCGACCGACTCATCCCGTTCCGCGGGCATACGATCGCTCACCTCGCGGGGAAATTCCCGCGAGGCTTTCGTAAAGACGTGTAAATGTGCGTCTATGCGTGCCATTATACCTCCCGGCTGAAAAGACGCCGCCGTTCATGCGTATTCAGATGTTCGGCGATGGAGGCGAACGCCTCCGGTTTAACACGATCAGGCGTGTGCTTTTCATAGATTAGAATGATGCTTTTTCGGGGTACGCCGGTATGATTGTCCATTGCCACATGCCATCCGTAAGAATTGAACATGATGGCCGTCCCCGCTTTCCCTGGAAACCGCTTATGCCCCGGCATCGCGTCCAGCTCCCGTACCCGCGCGTACGGTCCCGCATCCGGTTTGTGGCTGCCCGGAATGTAGGCAAATTCACCTGCCCCCGGTTCAACGTCGTTGACATAGATCTGCACTTTTATGTGCAGTGGATTGTCATGTGGTACGTCCGGATGCCAACCGGTGTAACTGAGTGGCCACGGAGGTACCGTGCGGAACTGGGGGCCGAGCAGGATCAATTCGTCTTCCGTGAACGCCTTCAGGCAGCCGTAATAACTGGGATGATCAATCAGGTCAATAAACAACGTCTCTTTTTCCAGGGGATTAGGAATATCAAAAAAAGTGGCGGCCGATTCACCTCGGTCGATGGCGGCCATCCAGTCTTCCTTGCAGGCTTCCGCCCATCGATCGAAGGCGGTCTGCATCCGCTTCAACTCCGCCCCTTGGATAGCGTGTTCAAACACGAGATAGCCATCATCCAGCCACTGCCGTGTCTGTGCTTCCGTGGGTGTTTTCATCGCAAAAGCCCTCGTGGATTTGGAATATGAATTATTGTTGCTACCAGTTTATGATGGTAGTATCATTATGTCAAGATGCAGTACTCCTTAAAATCCTAACAAATCTATCGGAGGTACTTTGTCGGAAACAAATAACCACACCATGACGCCGGAGCAATTTCGCCGCAATGGGCACGCACTGATTGACTGGATCGCGAACTACTACGAGCGGGTTGAATCCCTCCCTGTGCTTTCGCGAGTGAAACCAGGGGAAGTCCGGGCAATGATGCCGGAAGATCCACCTGAACAGAGCGAGCCGTTCGAGGCCATAATGGAGGATGTGGAACGAATTATCATGCCCGGCATCACTCACTGGCAGTCACCCAATTTTTTCGGCTTTTTTCCAGCTAACGCCTCACCTCCTTCCGTGCTGGGTGATCTGCTGTCCTCCGGATTGGGCGTTCAGGGTATGCTCTGGGCCACAAGTCCGGCATGCACCGAGGTGGAAACCCACATCCTGGACTGGATTGTGGATTTGCTTGATCTGCCGGAAGGATTCAAATCAGACACGGCTGGCGGCGGGGTGATCCAGGACAGCGCGTCCAGTGCGACGCTCTGCGCCGTACTCACCGCCAGGGAGCGGGCGTCCGGTTTCGCGGCGAACGCGCGCGGAACCGACGGGAAGCTCGTAGCCTATACTTCTACGCAGGGGCATTCGTCCATTGAGAAAGCCGTAAAGATCGCCGGACTGGGCAGTGACCAGCTTCGCCTGGTGCCTGTGGATTCACATCTGGCCATGCGTCCGGATGTATTGGAGAAGATGATACGGGAGGACGTGGCGAACGGGCTGATTCCATGCATTGTCTGCGCCACCATAGGAACTACCTCCTCCTGCGCAATTGATCCGGTTCCTGCCATAGGCCTTATCTGTAAACAATTCGATATCTGGCTGCACGTCGACGCCGCCCACGCAGGTACTGCGGCCCTCTGCCCGGAGTACCGGTACATCAATGATGGCGTTGAATTGGCGGACAGTTATTGCTTCAATCCCCACAAGTGGATGTTCACCAACTTCGACTGCGACTGTCTGTATATAAAAGACCGGCATCCGCTGATTAAAACCCTGAGCATCCTCCCGGAATATCTGCGCAATCAGGCCACGGATTCCGGCACCGTGATCGATTATCGGGACTGGCAGGTCTCTCTGGGACGCCGGTTCCGGGCCCTGAAACTCTGGTTCGTTATTCGTCAATATGGTGCGGAGGGCATGCGATATCATATACGGAATCATGTCAGACAGGCACAGGAATTTGCAGCGTGGGTTGAAGCAGACGACCGGTTCGAGCTGGTCGTGCCGCCGGTGCTCAGCCTGGTCTGCTTCCGCCATCGAGGAGGCGATGAGGAGAATCAGATCCTGATGGACCGGTTGAATGCAAGCGGCGAATTGTTCATCACGCATTCCCGCATACACGATCAGGTTACCCTCCGTTTCAGCGTGGGCCAATGGCAAACCCAGCAGCACCACGTAGAACATGCCTGGCAACTTATACAGGAAACGGCCGAAACGATATAATCGGTTCAACGCCCTACTTCCTGTTGCCAAATCGGGCACAAACCTTTAGTTTGTCCACCAAGCAGAAGTAATGAGCCATCTCCGGAGGAATCCATGAAATTAATGGCAGCGAAATCACTTGCGATACCCGAAATCATGGTGGTCCGTTTCGGTCGTTTTATGGACCAGCGTGGTTATTTTACAGAACCGTATCGGTCAAGTGATCTGCACAAGAATCCCATGACGGATTTTTTGCATGGCGTGACCTTTCTGCAACAGAACGAGAGTTACTCCGTCGCGGGAGTTGTGAGAGGGTTGCATTTTCAGTGGAATCCCAAAATGGGCAAGTTCGTCAGAACCATCCGGGGGCATATGGTCGATCTGGTGCTGGACATTCGCAAGGGATCCCCCACTATGGGAAAAATCATCGCTTATGACATGCCCGATTCCCTGGACGCCGATTACAGCGAATGGATCTGGGTGCCCCCCGGGTTCGCGCACGGTAACTTCTTCACGGAACCAACCACCATCGAATATTTTTGTAGCGCGGAATACAGCCCGACTACGGAGTCAGGCATCTCACCGGTTGCCCCGGACATCGACTGGTCTTTGTGCGATCCACAACTCAAAGAAAAATTCGACGCTCTCATTTCTGCCGATCCCAACATGTCGGACAAGGACAGGGACGGCCAGACGCTTGGAGAATGGCTGGCGGACGAGCGGGCAAACCAGTATCAATACGAAGGATGAATCAAACGGGAAACCGCGCCGGGTTCGCATAGCCAAATATGGAGCGCGGGTTAAGCTTTTTCATTTTCTCCCATGTCCGCCTTACATTACACACCTATACCAAGAGGTACCCAATGGCACTCGATCTGAAACAGACCATAGTCACGGTGAAAGGCTTGATCATTTTTGGCTGGATTATCGCGGCAATTCGGTTAGTCCTGGATCTCTCCGCGCCGGAAATTTCGATGTATTTCGGCGTCTACTATGGAATGCCGCTTGTCTACCTGTATTACGGGCTGACCGGCAAAATGGATCACCTCTCATGGTCCCGTCTGGCCATTGCCATGGTGGTGGTCGCCTTTTTCGTCTGGTTCATTCCGAACGTGATCACCTATACGACGGCACAGTTCATGGGATGGGAATTTGGAAGGTTTTCCGCTGCACGGTCAGTGGAGATTGAAATTTCAGCTATCGACAGAATACTTTCCGGACTGGGCATCAGCGCCATAACGTTTGTCGCAGGCTCCGTCTGGAGTATCGTATTCGGCTCCATGCTGATCTATCTGCCCAGACGTTTCCGAAAAAAGAGTTCTCATACGGCATAGCAGCAATTTTCCCAACAGCTTTAACCATCCATGAGGTGAATACACCATCGGGCAATCCGGCGCTGCGGCCGTTTGACAACAGATCTATGGGTTCCAGCCGCTGTATGAATTCTTTTGTCCTGCGGGTCGGCGGCTCTTCACATACGCTGCCGACCCGCAGGATCCCGCCAAGCAGGGCAAGTCCCGTCACCATCTGCCGCTCACCCAGAGCGTCCAGACTACATCCGATCGGCGGCGACCGTCCAATATCTGACGCCACTCTTGCGCGTAGCGAATGGAGATTTCCGTGCGGGAAACGATCGGGCTTCTTATGAATACGGTCCATTTCCTTCGAAAGCCGGTGTCTTCTTGCGCCTCCCCTTGTTTTTTCGGTAAAAGGTCTGCGCGCCCTCCCGAGGCAACAGCCCATCGGCCGGTGAGTATCAGACCGTCTCGGGACCGGTACCGCAGTTCAGCCAGCCCAATGTGCTCACTTTCCCTGAGATTATGAGACGGCTCCCTTCGCGCACGTCTCTCTGACCTTGCCCTCAGTCTAAGATGCTGCGAAATATTCCAGTCTACCTGTCCCCTCATTCTGCTGCGTGTTTCCCGATGTTCTGACAGCGGGTCCGTTTCTCGCCGCGCCATGCCTGAAAGTGTCAAGGTGCGTGCCAGCCTGCGGCGAATCCTCAACGTGTGAGACCGGGACAGTGTCGAAAACACTCCCCTACCCGTAGGACGTATATCGATTGTGAATACCGCTATGGTGCGTGCATCCGGTCTGTATCGGATCCTTGAGGCTACCGCACGATTCACGGCGCCCGAGTATTTGAGTCGGGCACCGCCGTCAAGCGAACCCTGTGACCAGTGCAGTCCGATAATCATATCGGTTTGACTTTCACCTCTAAAAACTGCTTCCCCGAATATATTCACCTGATTGGCGTAGATATCTAAATCCACACCCAGATGAGGGACTGCAGTCATACCATCGATCGCCACCATTGCCGCAGTCGCACCTAACGTTGAAACGCCGCTCTGCCACCCGACGCGTGTCCCATGCAAGTGCCTGCCTTCTCCCATACGTGCCGAGAACGCTGTGACGTCCAATGCCCGCGCCCGTGTCGTAACGGCGAAACCCGTAAACTGACCGTTCCAGCGTTGTGACTTTGCGGGAACCACCCCGCGGGGACGCCACTTCACCCTGGAAGATAAGCCGTCGATCCGGCGAAGCCGGGTGGAACCGAAGAGCAGCCCCTGGCCGTATTCCAGTGTATAATTCCCAAGGACGACCAGACTGAAAACGGGCATTTGGCGCAATTCCAGGTAGCCGGATACCCGTCCGGCTATCGCGTCAGAAGACGGGCGTTCCAATCGTGCGCCCCAGTTCAATCGTTTACCAATCGTGAAATCTGTCTGAACCCCTGTTCGGGATGATCGCTCTCCTGAATGTCTGACGTGTTGATTCCGGGTTGTCCGCCATCGGCCGGTGGCCTCCGGCTTTGTCTTCATTACGACGAGGAACGGACGGATCCTGTCCAGCAGATAGTCGTTTATGGCGTCTACTTTTCTCAGGCCATCGATGTCGTAAAATGCACCATTCTCCTTTCGGTGGCGAATGATACTCTGAGCGATATCACCGGTTATCCAAGGCAACTGTTCCAACTCGACCGATCCCGCCCTGTTGAGGTCCAGCGGATTTTGAAGCAAGACCTCGAGGCGCCCAAGGTCTTCTATATCCGTCATGCCATCTTCTGAATCCACAAGATTCTCGATTATGGGGTCCATTTCCTGAGCAAAAACACTGGTACAGAGACAGGGCAGACACACGATGAGGATGCGCGAAAAGCCGATCATCCCCTGAACCTCACTGATAATCCCACACGATGTGTTGCGCCGAGTATCGGGTGCGACGATGCCGTATAGGATGCTTCGAGGCGGGAGATTTCAATACCGAGCCCTGCGAAAAAAACCGACGGGCTGGTCAGTAAACCGGTACGAATAATCACCGGCGCCATTACCCGGAATTCCTGACCGATCCGTGCAGCAACCGGCCGCCCCTGCTCCAAATCAAACTGTACGGCGATCGTTATCCCGCCGCCAGTCCGGCTGAGCCCCAGACGTACTGACCGGGGAATCGTATCCGACCTCCCTGCGATTGACGACCGACGTATTCCCTCCATCTTTAACCCTGCCTGCACACCTGACGGCAGAAGTATCAGTACCCCGGCGTCCCAGGCCGTTCCGTGTGTGGCGCCGTAGCTGTTGATTGCCAGCATCAGCATCCTAATGGTTGTTCCCAGAAACAGCCGTTGGGACAACGCCCGGCTATAGGATATACCGAATACGGATTCGCGATAAAGGTCACCTCCTAAGCTGTGCATAAAGACCCCGACACCCCCGACCGGTGTCGGGATGGCCACTGCCGCCATCATACGCCGCAGATCATCGATGCCATACAATCGCGTATGAAAAGTCGTCAGCTCCGTTCCGTCGAGCAAGGAGATCCCTGCCGGATTCAGAAGCACGGCATTGGCATCATTCGCCAATGCCACGAACGCTCCGGCCAGCCCCGCCGGACGGACGCCCAGTGGTATCGTCTTGAAAGCGGCACGGCCGGTGCGTGGCTGCAGGAGAAAAGTGATAATGAGAATAAAAACGAGAGGTCGGCCCATATCCCTTTTTCAATCGAAACGGGAAGCACTGCCATTCCTCTACCACAGTCGGGGAATGAATCGGAATCTCGCAGGTAAATGCAATATTTCCCAAAATGACGCGCCATTTCCGCAGTTGACAGAATGCATCGCATTTTTATATTAGGTGTAGGCATCTGGGCCCCAGTAGCTCAGCTGGATAGAGCAACGGCCTTCTAAGCCGTAGGTCATAGGTTCGAATCCTATCTGGGGTATCCGGTAGATGTAATCATCACAAAACATGTGCGTCCGTAGCTCAGCTGGATAGAGCAACTGACTTCGGATCAGTAGGTCGGGGGTTCGAATCCTCCCGGGCGCACTTATATAACTTTAACGGACATAAGGACTTCCGGTATCTGGAATCCTGGACCACTTGTTCGTTGTTGTGTTTTATCTTCCACTTGTCTGCCACCCGAGGGAAAAAGCCGGAAAATTGTGAGCTTTGGGAGAAGAAAGTCGAAGTTCAGACCCCGCCCTTCCATTTCAGTAAGCGCCTCTATTTGTACGACTTACCTTTTTTTGGACCGGCTGCTCGTGTGTCTCGTTTTGGCTGCAATTTGCCTACAAGCGCCGTCAAGAAATCTGTACACATTAGAGTCGACCTTCAGTTGATGTACTCGACCTTACGGTAGATACAGCTGTATTTCTGATCACGCTTTATTTGAATTATACGGTTCATCAACGTGCAAACATCGCATCGGCAAGGAAGTAGGAATCAACATGGCGAGGTAGAACTGGCCCCACATCATTGCGAATAGGTTGATTGCAGTTATCGTATGTCCCAGAATAATGATCGCGCCCAATATAGTCTTACGCTAACCTGCGACTTGTGGTTTTTCAACTCTCTAGGATGAAACACCGTAACCAAAATTGAGAGCTTCAACTTCCCCACCCCGAATTCGTAAACGAATTTAACTTCGTGCCTAGGTATGATTTTGTCCGGATATGGCTCTTTATTACGAGATTGAATGATGAGGGTACGCGCGTGCAACAATATTGCGACTCCTTATCGCTCAACCGGTAAGGAGTGGTGGTACGTGGTTGGGGTAGCTTGGCTATGGGAGGAGTAGATGATATTCTCTTAGCTGCCTATTGACAATGAATAGACGTCCGTTAAAATTAGAATGACCTTGTCGAAAACAATGATTCATTTCCTGAGGTCATTGGCAGCGGAAAATTATCACAATAAGTTTGATTCTCCGGATATGCGACATCTGTTGGCGATTGGTTATTGATCTAGATCGGAGATGTAATATGCAGCTGGAATCCTTTCAACGTTATCTTCAATGCCCACAATGCCGAAGTGAACTGCATCTCGAATTCGAAACCTTGGTCTGTACCAACTCTCAACATGTCTATCCCATTGTTGATGGTGTGCCGGAATTGCTTACACCGAAAGAGCAAAATAGACTGGTGGGATACCTGGGTACAGCAGATCTGATGTGTCAGGAATTTAAGAGTAAGAATACAGTCAAACGTCTGACGAAAAGGCTCATCGGCAGTACTTTGCATATGCCTATCAATCAGTCAGTCGAAAACATCTGGACCTCTCATAAAGATGAATTAGAACTCGAAATCGGATCCGGTACTCAGACGAGTTCTGCCAATAAGGTGAATTTGGACATCGACCGATTTGTAAACGTGAATGTGGTGGCTTCGGCACTGGATATTCCATTCGCCGATGAGACCTTTACCCTGATTCGCAGCTCAGCGGTGTTGGAACACGTTAGAGGTCCGAACCGTATGGTGGAAGAGATATTTCGCGTTTTGAAACCGGAAGGCTATGTTTATGTGGAAGTCCCTTTCTTACAGCACTACCATGCCTATCCCAATGATTTTCAGCGGTATACAATAGAGGGACTCAAGACGCTATTCCAGGCGTTCAAAATTATTGAAATTGGTGTGTGTGTGGGCCCTAGTAGCGCCATTACAGCTCTAGCAGCAGATTGGTTCGAACTCTTTTCCTTTTCGAATAACCGATCCGTAAACAACCTTTTCCGGCTGGTGCCATTAATCCTGTTATGGCCAGTCAAATATCTGGACTATATCCTTTTAAAAAACTCGCGCGCCCATGAGGTCGCCTCCGGGCTTTTTATTCTGTGCAAAAAACCTGTTTAAGGCTATCTCCACCTTGTAAACTCTGGAATCTTTTCACACCTTCGAATAAGCCAGCTCACAGATGCCTGTTGAAAGCGGCGGGATTGCGTCGCATACGCTTTCACGATCTAAGGCATACTTGTGCGTCGATTCTTATCAATCAGGGGGAAAGTCCGAAGTATTTTCAAAGTCAAGTTCGTCACGCATTTATCCATATGACGTTTGACTGATACGGGCATCTATTCCCGGGTGCGAGCAGGGAGGCTGCAGCACGGATGGATGAAACAATGTTCGGTTTCAAGGAAAAACTTGGGAGCACAATATAGCACGAACCGTCAAAGTTCGCTAACCGGATTTGTGGTAATTTTTATCGGCCGTTATACGCATGTCACAGCGGATGAATCTTGACAATATTACCTCATCAAATACATTTATAGAATAACCATAGCTTGTCTACCATTTGTCTACCGATGGTAGACAAAACGACGTAAAACAAGACGGAATAGCACGAAAAGAACATTGTTCATATCTCTATACGAGACAAAGTGTTACGGATAGAGATAAGACAAGCTATACTCGGAAAATCAATCTCGGATCAGTAGGTCGGGGGTTCGAATTCTCCCGGGCGCGTGATTCTCTTTCTGTAACCCTCCCGAAAGGATACCCATGTCCCGATTACGCATTGGTGTCGTAGGGTGCGGTGCCATCGCACAGATCCAGCACATACCCCACATCAAAGAGCTCCGCGACCTCTTCGACCTGGTCGCGATCTGCGACGTTTCCCGGCAACTGGTGAATTTCATCGGAGAAATGTATCAGGTTCCGCACCGGTTTACTGACTACAGAGATCTTCTGGCGGTGGATCTGGATGCGGTCCTGCTGTGCTTTATGGATCCGAAGACCGAGGTAGCAGTCGCGGCGCTGAAGGCAAACAAGCATACTTTTATAGAAAAACCCATGTGCTACTCTCTCCAGGAGGCGGATCGTATTCTGAAGGCCCAAGAAACATCCGGCGCGGCCCTGATGGTCGGGTACATGAAGCAGCATGACCCGGGTTATCAATATGCCAAGAAACAGGTGGCGCAGATTCCGGATATCCGGTTCATCCAGGTGAATCACCTCCATCCCCACAATGACCTTCATATTAAAGAATTTACGCTTTACCAGTTCGACGATATCCCGGCCGATGCCATCGAGCACAGTCGCAACCTACGCGCCGCAGCCATTCAGGAGGCGATCGGAGTGCAGCCGGATCATGTGAACAGTACGTTCTTCATGCTCTCCGGCAGCATGATACACGACATCAGCAGCCTGCGGGGTATGTTCGGACCACCGACGGAAGTGGTGAGCGCCGAGATATGGCGAGGCGGCAGGTGCTTTACCACGGTGCTGTCCTACGAGGGCGACAAGCGGTGCGTGGCCACATGGACCGACCTGCCCGACCTTTGGGACTTCCGGGAGACGCTGGAGGTGTTCGGTGACTCAAAGCGGGTCAGCATCCGGTTTCCGACCGGCTTCGACCGCGGCAAACCCTCTCCGGTGACCGTGCAGGGCATGGAGGACGGAAGTATGCCGTGGACAAAGGAACTGATCGTCAACACCCAGAATTCATTCAAGCTGGAACTGGTCCATTTCCACGACTGCATCGTGAATGGAAAAATTCCGATCACAGACGGCACCGGTGCCCGACAGGATGTGGAACTGGTGCGTGAAATCGTCAATACGTATCTCGGTGCGTGAGGTACCGAAAAGTGCGCCTGACTACTGTGACGGCGCCTTCCTGGCCTGGCCAGTCTTACCTGGAGCAACGGGAACCGGAAAATAGTCTGTACTACGTTTCTGAAATGACATATAGCCATGAAAGCCTAGGTTTTAGGTGCAGGTTGTATTTCACCCCTAATCCTAATATCATGTTCGTCCGGAAAAATGCCGCAGAACATTCTGTTTCAAAGGCTATCTTAACCGGAATATCGACCCCGAAAAACCTTTAGACGGGAAGAACATGCATGAGTCGAAACGCCCCTCCTACCCTTAACCGGCCAAGCCCGGGTATATTCGCAGTGATGGGCCCCGGTATCGCAGTCGCTGCAACCGGCGTTGGGGCGGGTGATATGATCGCCAGTACAAACGCAGGCGTCACTTTCGGGACGATCCTGTTGTGGACAGCGGTTTACGGAGCGGTCCTCAAATATGTACTCACGGAAGGTGTGGCCCGATGGCAACTGGCGACCGGAACCACATTGCTCGAAGGCTGGGTCCAACAGTTGGGTCGCTGGATACAGTATGTGTTTCTGATCTACTTGATCCT
Source organism: uncultured Gemmatimonadota bacterium (assembly GCA_964470965.1). GTDB lineage: Bacteria > JAAXHH01 > JAAXHH01 > JAAXHH01 > JABIQT01 > CAYYIS01. The sequence continues at coordinate 27,168 of CAYYIS010000047.1, forward strand.
GTGGTCCTTCATAGTTGGAGGTGGACTGCTTAGCGCCTGTGGCCTGGCGGGAAATGCGATTTTTCCGTCCATCTCTGTGGGCGCCTGGGGCGTGATTCATTCGCTGTTTGGCGCCGGATTGGTGCTCCTGGGACGGTACAGTGTCTTTGAAAAAGTCATGAAGGTGTTCATTGGCTTCATGTTCGTCTCCTTCCTGTTCAGTGCCTGGGCTCTGAAACCAACATTCGGAGATATCATGAGCGGCATCGCCTGGCCGACATTGCCGTCCGGTTCGGTGACAACGGTACTGAGCGTCCTCGGTGGTGTGGGAGGAAGTTTGACGGTGCTGTGCTACGGCTACTGGATCCGTGAGGCGGGACGTGAAGGCGCAGGTTGGATAACGGGGATAAGGATCGACGTGGGCACCGCGTATGTTCTGACCGGCTTCTTTGCAGTGGCAGTCATGATTCTGGGTGCGCAGATCAAACCGGATGCGGCAAACAGCGCCAATATAGTCCTGGCGATGGCGGACCGTCTTGAAGTCGCGCTGGGGCCTTTGGGGCGATGGTCGCTGTACCTGGGCTTCTGGGCGGCGGTGATTACCTCGGTCCTCGGTGTCTGGCAGGGCATACCGTACCTGTTCGCGGATTTCATGGCGCTGGTCAAACGACTCAGCCCGGAACAACGCACGGAACTTGTCCAGCCCCATTCTCCTTACTACCGTGCCTTCCTGCTATTCCTGACGTTTCCCCCGATGCTGTTGCTGTTATTCGATCGTCCCGTTGCGATCGTTCTGCTGTACACCGTTGTGGGTGCCCTGTTCATGCCTTTCCTGGCGGCGACTTTGTTGTACATGAACTCAAAAGAGAAATGGGTAGGCGCACTCAAAAACGGCAGGCTGACAAACAGCCTGCTGATTCTGGCATTGCTTCTATTTCTGTATTTAAGTATCACACAAATTATAAGAATGTTGAATTAGTTTTTTTCACCGGAACAACGTGTCTGGACAGGAAAATATGAGTCGCGATATTGGTATAGGTGTCATAGGAATGGGCTGGATGGGAACGGTTCACAGCCGCGCCTACCTTCAGACGCCCCTACGGTACCCGGAATGCGATATCTCACCCCGACTGGTGATCTGCGCGGATGATGTGGCCGCACGGGTTGAAGCATCAAAAGTGTCCCTGGGATTCGAACACGTGACTACCGACTGGCGTGAAGTGATCGCTCATCCCGAGGTCCAGGTGGTCAATATCACCACACCCAACGACCGGCATGTGGAGATGGTCGAAGCGGCGGCGGCGGCAGGGAAGCACATATTCTGTGAGAAACCTGTGGGACGATATCCGGAGGAGACCGCGATAATCGCTAAAGCGGCGCAGGATGCCGGCATCCTGACCTGGGTGGGTTACAACTATCGCTGGGCACCGGTGGTGCAGTATGCCCGACAGTTAATTGTCGAAGGCAGACTCGGGCGGTTGACGCACTACCGAGGCCGATTCCTAGCGGGATATGCCAGCAACCCGGAGGGTGTCCTTTCGTGGCGTTTTAAGGAAGAGGACGCGGGGCTCGGTTCCCTGGGCGACCTCATGTCGCATGTCACCGATATGGCTCACTCTCTGGCCGGTCCCATTAAGCAGGTAATCGGACAGCGCCAGACCATCATCCCGGAACGTCCCCTGCCAACACCCGGCGAAGGCACCCATTTCTCTATCGGCGGAGACGGCCCCAAGGGACCGGTGACCAACGAGGACTATTCCGGCGCGCTCGTGCAATTCGAAAACGGCGCCCATGGGACGTTCGAAGTCTGTCGGGTGATCCAGGGGCCGAAAAACCAGCATGCCTTTGAAATCCACGGCACCCGAGGCGCCCTGCGTTGGGATTTTGAGCGGATGAACGAGATACAGTTATTCCTGGTCGATGATGATCTCACCCGCGACGGCTACACCACTATCATCGCCGGTCCCTCTCATCCCGACCATGCACGGTTCGCCCCCGGTCCGGGATTGGGTCTCGGCTACGATGACCTGAAGGCAATCGAGGCACACAGATTCCTTGCATCCATCGTCGCAGGGACCCAGGGAGAGCCCGGTTTCCGAGATGCGCTTCGGGTCTCCGAAGTTCTAGCGGCGGCGATGCGCTCCTGGGAATCCGAGCGGTGGGAGCAGGTACAGGCTTAGTTCCCTTACCCGTCATAATGCTCTGCATAGCTTCTGGAGTACTTCGATATGATGAATTCGCCGAAGTGACAGGGCTCGTACTTCGGTGGATTTTGTGCGTCACAGCATGATGGTAACGGTTCGACGATGGCGTCGTAATCCGGTTCGAAGAAAAACGGGATGGAAAATCGCTCTCTCGATTCCGACAGCAGCACCCGGTGCCAGGTGGCGCGGTAATTGTCGTTGGTCCACTGCTGGGTCATCTGCCCGATGTTGACGATGAATGTGCCGGGTACATAAGGTGCGGAAATCCATTCGCCCGCGGCATTTTTTACCTCCAACCCGCCGGATTGATCCTGGGCCAGGACGGTCAGAAACCCGTAATCGCAGTGCGCGCCGATCCCTGCATCTACCTCATCACCGACATAAGGTTTTTCGAAGGGGGGATAGAACGACAGGCGTAGCGTACTGAGACTTTTGTTTGTATATCGTTTGAAGTAGTCCGCATCCAGCCCCAGGCTTAGTGCCAGTCCTTCCGTGATCGTCGCACAGAGGGGGAGCATCAGGTCCCAGTTTTTCATGATCAGTGCCTTGAATTCAGGCATATCCGTTGGAAACTGACTGGCGTCGTTCAGCGTGTGACCATCAGGGCGTCTGTTTTGGAATCCTGCATGGAAATCGAGGCAGGCATGCCAGTCTTTCTTCCACTCCGTCACCTCGCCGCCCAATGGTATGTAGCCGGTGTACTGATCCGAATTACCGATATAGAGCTTCATTTTTCGGTCTTCCGGCAGATCGAAGAACCGCTTCATCTCTTTGAACATCATTTCACGATGCTCTTCCGGAACACCATGATTCTTGATGTAGAAAAACCCCACGTAACGGCAGGCCTCACCGATCAACTGAGCTGTCTTCCTCCGTTCAGAATCCGGTGCCCCCGGCTTTACGAGCGATCCCACATCGATTATCGGTATCGCTTTAAAGTTAGCCTTTGTGTTAGACATGAACAGACCTCCCAGGCGCGCGACTGTCATCCCACAATAGCATCAGTCCCTATCTCCTCCGGGCATTTTTGCCGGTTTCAAAATAAACAGTATAGTTATGACATCTCAATTCGCAAACAATATATCCAATGTATATTCTCTGATGATTATTGCCAATTACAGACCATGAGATCCATTGTAAAGACACCGTGGGACGATCGTTCATATAGCAGAATTGAGGGTGTGAACGCGTTATATCATCTTTCCCGGTAAGGCAGGCAAAGCAGATTGAGAAAGGTTTGCAAAAAGGATAACAAACGTGAAAAAGAAACTATCCGAACAGCACCGGTCCTCGAAAGACAAACGCTTTGCACGCCAGATTGCCGAGCGGATCGAGGAGGTGGGAAAAGAAATAGCTGAATTCCAGGACGCCTTCGCCTCCAGTGGCACAGATGCCAGACGCCTTCTGTTGGAAGCCGCACACACACCGGACCGATTCGAGAATTACGACCCGGCCGCGGAAACTATTTCCGAAGCGGATGCCCGGCTTCTGATCGCCAACAAACGCGGGTTCGCGGTCTGGACGAAATTCGAAAGCTACCTTCATCTTTTGCCCCCGGTCGTCGATCTAATAGAAGCCATCGACCTGGGCGATGAGAAGACTATAGAGAAAATTCTCCGTGAAGAACCCGGGGCAGCCAATCCCACATGGCTAGCAGGTTATGTTCCTGTAGGAGGCTATATTTATCCGAACGATTCGGCACCTCTCCACCGAGTGTCACAGGCATATGGCGCCAGGTTGATCGACAGCGGCACATCCTACAGAATTGCAAAGTGTTTGCTTGATGCCGGCGCGGATCCTGATTTCCACGATGGCCTGCCCATGAGTTCCGCGGTCAGCTATGGCGCCCTGCGCGTGGTAGAGGCCCTACTCGACGGCGGAGCTGCGGTAGACGGTGTAGACGGAGATGGCCTGCCGATGGCTTATCCGCTTCATTTCGGAAGAACGGATATAGCCGAGTATCTTGCCGAACGGGGCGCTACACTGGATCTCAGATTTGCGGCGGGTCTGGGGAAACTCGGCTTGGTCAAATCATTCTTCAATGAGGACGGAACCGTTAAACCGGATTCGAGGGAACTGGCGGACCCGTACGGCCATGAGATGAAACGGGAGGGAAAGAACGTGGTACAGGCGGAAAGAACCCCGCAGAACATTCTCCTTCAGGCCATGTATTTTGCCTGCAAACACGCCCGTTTGGAAACTGTTGTATTTCTCATGGATCACGTAAAAGATATCAATGCCGTGGTACCCGGACTTGATATCGAGGCACCGATACTGCATCGCCTCAGCCTGTTTGACGGCGACGCCTCGGGCGATGTGGACTCCATCGGATTCAAGGCGACCGAAAAACGCCTGCTCCCTATCATACAATTTCTCCTCGAGCACGGCGCCGACCCAAGTGTCCGGGATCCTCGCTTCGATGCAACCGCACTGGAGTGGGCCCGGCACACCGTCCCTTCGAGTGAGGCAGTCGGAGCGCTCTTGGAGAATTATATGGGGTCATGACGGAAACTGCGGCGGAATCCGGAATCAGTTTTTAAACGGGGTAGTTTAGACAGTGGCATTGCAAGCAACGAAAAAAACCGTAGGCGGCGGAGCCCGGCCTTCGCCGGGGAGACGAACCATTGAGGCACCGAAATGACATGCCTTTCACAATTTAAACGACCGGAAGAATGAAGCGGTCCGGCCTCCTCTTGGAAACCAAGCACTTCCCTGTAAAAATCCCCACATTATCCTCGTCGCCGTGGGGCATGGCACGTGGCCCGAGATCCAGTCCGTAAACTTCCACAGGTGAGCACTCGTTACTCAAAAGTCTATCTTGCCAAGGATGTTTTTCCTGTACCAGTCTACGGTCATCGCCAGCCCTTCTTCCGGCGTCGTTCGAGGGTTGTAAGACAGCATCCGCCGTGCCTTCTCGATGTTGGCATGGGTCTTCCCCTGATCTCCGGGCCGTTTGGGTTTTCGGATAAATTGTGCGACCTTTCCGGTTAACTCCTCGATGATGCGGATACCTTCGCCAGTGGAAATCGTAGTGTCCGAGCCAATATTGAAAATTTCACCAATGCATGTGTCCAAGTTATTCAACACGGCTACGAAACCGTCTACGATATCACCGACATAGGTATAACTTCTCAAATGGTTTTCGCTACCCTCAAACAGGGTAAATGCTCTGTCTTCCAGAACGCTCCGGATCAACTGAGGATACAGTTTTTCCGCACGCTCCCGTGGACCGTACACTGAGAATAAACGGAGTGAACAGGCAGGAAATCCCTGGTCTCGGCCATATGAAAGTACAAGCTGTTCCGCAGCCAGCTTGGTGATGCCGTAAGAAGAGATCGGTTTCGGTTCCGACGTTTCATCTCCCGAGGCATCGGCGCCGTAGATGGACGACGTCGCTACATTGATGAATCCCCGCAAAGAAGGCAACTGCCTGGCCGTTTGCACGAGCCGATAGGTTGCCTGGATGTTGTTTCTAACATAGGCTTCAAAGGGGGTCGAGGCGGCAATCCCCGGTTGGGCCGCGAGATGGCAAACCACATCTATACCCCGAAACGCCTCATTCAGATCATCCACAGCCAAATCCAGAGGTAGCAGGGGAATGCCCTTGGCCTGAAGCGTTTCGGCGTTGCGTTCTTTCATCGCCCGGGAATAATAATCCGTCAGGCTGTCAATGCCGCGCACAAAATGGCCCAGGTCAACGAGACGTTCTGAAAGATGAGAACCGATGAATCCTGCCGCACCTGTTACAAGTATATTCATGGCGTACGCACTTTTTGTGTGGTATAACAATGTGGAAATGTTGTGGTTTTAAATATATCGGTGATCATACCGAATATCAATAACTACTTGGCAGCAACTGTCTCTCTCCACACAATCACCACAGTTAACGGTCAGATTTACGAGAGTGAACTATCGCCTGTTGCTGCAATTTCAGTCACCTGACTATCACCGAAACCACTTACTCACATGCCACATCCGGAGCGAACAGGCATTTTCCATATCACGTGTTTAGAGACACAGCTTTTTAATACCTCCTGCCGATAATCCCATACCTGTTTTTCGAACGCTTTGACAGACAGACACCTCCGACTTCAGAACGTCCAACAACCAGTTCTCAGGCAGGCGTCCTGGTCCTTGACACCCTTATGCGGTAGGTACTGCCTATCTTTTAAAAATTTGATGTGAGCTCTCCTTTCACCTGACAAGGATGAACTTCACCCGAGCATCATCGAATCCCCTCAGGGCGACGTATAATATCTTGACATGTTCTGCACATGGGAACAGGTTGTATTACCTTACCGTTATTTACAACAACGGAACAATAAAATGTATCTCTTTAATCGGCCCCTTCCTGATTCCATAAGCCTGCGCCAGGCATTACCAACACGACTGACACCCGCCGTGGCCTGACGGTTCCTCGTCTGGGCGCCCTTTCAGGAAATCCGTAAATCAGCTGGGAAACCGATGGTTTAAGATGCCGTGCCGTGTGATCAGCAGGTTTTCCGCCTGCGGCATGTCGCCACTGAGATTAGCAGGACTAAAGCCCTATAGGGAATGCGATCCGGTCCGACCAAAAATCCCTGATTTGGGCCCTGGGATTTACCCATGGCCATGTTCAACATAAACATGATAGGTCAGGTAATCCCGCTCGGTTGTGTCCGGCACTGCGCGGACTGCCTCGACATCAAAAACATCATCGATCGAGACTTGCGCTTCAGTCCGGAAAGATCCCACCGGCAGCCGCCGGATACTAAATTGTTGGAAGCAGGGCGGGAAAAAAACAGAAGGAGCAACCACCGCTATGAATATCATATGCGTCTGCCTCGACACCTTCCGGGCCGACATCTTAGGTGAGGGAAAAAAATACAGTCATGTCGAAACACCCAATCTGGATGCGTTCCATCGAGACTGCATTCGTTTTAATCGTGCCTTCGGTGAGGGGCAACCAACCTTGCAGGTTCGTCGTGGACTCTTTACCGGCATGCGGAGTTTCCCCTGGCGTTACAACTTCGATCGCCGGGGCCATTGGCACCATGCACCGGGGTGGCACAAAATTCCGCCGAATCAAGATACAATCGCGGAGGTGTTACTGGAGCGGGGATACCTCTCGGCGATGGTATCGGACACCTATCATATGTTCAAACCGACCATGAATTTCTCACGGGGTTTCGCACACCTGGATTTTATCCGCGGCCAGGAATCCGACAACTGGAAGAGCGGTGATCCCCGGTTGATAGAAGAACAGCTAAAAAAACATGTTCGCTCGCCCCTCAACTGGCCACGACATACGGGATTGGTTAATTATCTCCTCAACCAGCGGCACCGCCAGTCGAAGGATGATTACCAGTGTGCCCGTGTGTTCAGCGCTGCTTCGGAATGGCTCAAGGACAATTATACGGCCGGACCTTTTTTCTTATGGGTTGATAGCTTTGACCCACATGAACCATGGGATCCGCCAAAGGCGTATGCGGATCGTTATTTCCCGGACTATGACGGCCCGGATTTTATTGTGCCTAATGCGGCCCATGAAGGGGAGGGACCTACGGATGATGAACGTCGCCGCTCCGAAGCGTTGTACTTAGGCGAAGTCACGTTTGTGGACGAATGCGTCGGCCGGTTCTTAAACACAGTTGAAAATCTGAAAATCGGCGATGAAACGATGGTGGTTATCCTATCGGATCATGGCACCCAGCTATTGGATCAAGGCAAATTCGGCAAGGGACCTGATGAGCTACACCCGTTTAACACACAATTGAACCTGATGATGCGTGTACCAGATGGGCCGTCGAATGTGGATGTGGATGCCTTTGTGCAGAATCACGATCTCATGCCGACGTTGCTGCATCGGCTGGGTGTGCCCTGCGACTGGACCGACGGAGAAGACCTCTGGCCTTTGGTGACCGGTGAAAAATCATCGATACGTGATCGGATTGTGACCGGATGGGCCGGATTTGTCACCGGAAACGGCGTCGGGCGTGCCAGTGTGCGGGACGACCGATGGAACTTCTGCACCGCGGTGGGCTACAATGATGATGCGGGCGATGAACTCTTTGATATTATCAATGACCCGAATGAAGTGCATAATGTTGCCTCAAATCATCCGGATGTGGTGTCGAGACGTCGCACCGATGTGGAAGCTGTTATCGGCCAACCCTTGCCGGGACATATGGTGGAAGTGTGCGATCCCGCGCCTGGTCCGATGGTCCGGTGGCTCGAGCAGAAATTACTTAGAATACAATAATTCACGCTGCAAAAAAAACGGATGATCTTTCACGATGCGGTCGAAACCCCAGGATCAATGCGGATACATCCTTGTAAATACCGGTGCATCCATCATAAACAATTAATGAAATATCCTCACAATTAGGTTGACTTTTGAATTCAATATGCAATTATAGTCCATATTCACAACACCAGTGTTCCTTGAACGAAAACCGTTTCGCACTGCAATTTCCGTAGCGCATATTCGCGCTAATTCCGAGGAGTGCACCATGTCGAACCAGTCGCGCCGCAACTTCATGAAAACAACCCTCGCCGGAGGCGCCGCCCTCATGTTGACGCCCGCCTGGCGGGTAGCCGAAGCCCAGGTCGCCGGCAGAGCCGTCAACCGCACGATTCGCGGTGTGGGCGTCGCACCGGGCGTGGTCCAGATCAGCAGCAACGAAAACCCGCTGGGCGCCTCACCGCGGGCCATCGAAGCGGTACTTAGAGTAATGGGTTCGAGTAACAGATATTACCGTTCCCCTACACTCGAAGTGGCCATAGCGGAAGCCTTCGGACTCGATTACACTCCCCCGCGGCGCGTATCCGGACAGCCAACAGAGGTCGGCATGATCCTTCTGGCCGCAGGGTCAGGCCAGGTGCTGCATTCTCTCGGTTTGGCATATTTTGAGAATGCCGGTGATGAGATGGTGGCCGCCGTCCCGTCCTACGGTTCGATCGAACGGTCCTGGGAGGCCTACGGAGGTGTGGTTCACAGGGTACCTCTTAAAAACTACACCCACGATCTGGACGGCATGCTCAAGAAGGTGCATGCAGGTACCAAGATCGTTTCAATCTGCAATCCGAACAACCCGACCGGTACGATCGTCCCCTACAAAGATCTCGAAGCATTCATAGACGCGGTGCCCAAAAGTGTCCTGGTGGTGGTGGACGAAGCGTATGTAGAATTCGTCGCGGACGACAACTACCAGACCTCCATCGGCCTGGCCGCCACCCGTGAGAATGTGATTTCCGTGCGTACATTCTCAAAGATCTTCGGACTGGCCGGAATTCGGATCGGGTATGCCATCGCGCATCCGGACGTCAATGAGAAATTGTCCAAGTACCACTATAACAACGGAATCAGCCTGTACGGAAAAGTAGCCGCTGAAGCAGCGCTTACAGACTATTCTCATCAGCGCAATTCCCGCCAGCTCGCCATCGACATGAAGCAGTATTTCGAAGAGGAATTCGAAGCCATGGGGTTGGAATATATAAGGAGTGAAAGCTGCTTTATGCTGGTAAACCTCAAGCGGGATGCCCGTCCCATAGGGCGGGCGCTGCAGCAGCGCAAGATATCGGTTTCAGACGCGGAACGCCGCTGGGACATGAAGGGCTGGATGCGCGTGTCTGTCGGCACGAAGGAAGAGTCCGAGACGTTCATAACCGCCTTGAGGGAAATCCTCACGACGACACTTTGAGGAACCTGAATGCGCCCTTTTCTCGATTCTTCGGATGCACTGGCCGATGGGGACAAACTGTATCGGCGCATGTGCCGGGACGGGTATCTGTTCGTCCGCGGACTGATACCGCCGGCCGTGTTGGAGCCGGTACGTATCAAATGGCTCGAAATCGCCCGTGACGCGGGGTGGGTGGACCGCAGGACACCACTGGAGCAGGGCATTGCCGATCTTTCTGGCTTCTGCGCCGAGCCGCAGCCGCCCTACATGGAGGTGATGTACAGGCTGTACAGGGAAGTCCCGGAGTTCCACGCCATCCAGCACCATCCCCGCCTCATCCATATGCTGGAGGGTATGCTGGGCGATACGATACTACCCCATGCCCGTATCATCGGACGGACCATTTTCCCAAAGCGAACCGAATACACCACGCCCGCGCACCAGGACTGGATTCCTATTCAGGGGTGTGAAGAAACCATCACCGCATGGATCGGTATTTCAGATGTCCCCAAGGAGATGGGCGGCCTACAGCTCAACGCGGGCTCGCACCACGGTGGAATCTACAACTTCAAACCCGCTCTGGGCGCCGGCGGTACGGAGATCACCGATCCGCTCGATGAGGATCAATGGGTGTATTCCCCGCAGGCACAAGGGGACGTGCTGTTTTTCCACAGTCTGACCGTCCACAGGGGCATGGCCAACACCAGCGATCGCCTCCGTTTGTCTATCGACGCCCGGTTCCAGCGCGTTTCCGATCCGGTAGCACCCGGCTCTTTAGGCCCGCACAGCAACGGCCTGGATTGGGAGGAATTTTATGCGGGTTGGCCGGAAGACCATCCGCTGAAGTACTATTGGAAGAAATGGGACCTGCAGGTGGCCGAATACGACGGCAGCTACAATGAAATGCGCGACAGGATGGCTCTGGAACTCGCTGAAACCGGTGATCCGAGTACGCGCGGCGTGCTGGAACGTGTCGTTAATCGCGGTAACGATCCCGCCCGCCAGAAACGGGCGCAGGAATTGCTGAACAAGTTAGGTGATATCTAAACACCGGGCCCACCCTTGGCCTTCTCAAACTCCCGATCCCGGTGTTGCGCAGTCATGAGGTCCGCGATAAGACTTATCACGAAAATAACGACCGATCCGACAAACAAAAGCATGGACCAGATACCCGACATGATACTCTCGATATGGGTCAGGTACCACCCGAGGCATACCAGCGAACCTACCCCCAACCCGAAAACCATCGGCAGAACCGCCTTTATGGGATTGTAATACATCAAGGCCTGTATGATGATTTGAGTGGTTCTGAGCGGATCGCGAATGATTTTAACCTTGGAATGCCCCTGGCGCCGATTCGATCCGCTGTGGCACCATG